>CAJUIA010000033.1 GCA_910586485.1 uncultured Acetatifactor sp. | reverse complement strand
CGCCGCTGAAAAGCGGCGTTGCTTTATTATGGGGCGCATGGTTTGACGTTTACGTCAAAGGAGCAAGATATATCATTGTTTTTATATTGTCAGCGGAGGAATACGGGAAAATGAAACTTCGGAAGGCGCGGTTATCAGGGAGTGTTATGAGGAAACGGGGTATCATTTTGAAATTGATAGATTAGTTTTTATTGAAGAGCGTTTTTTTAGTGTTGACAATGCTAATCATCGGGTAATTGTTTTTTCTACTTAATGGGGGAAGCAGACATAAGGATAGTCAGTGGTATCAGTACAAATCAGAATAATAAACATTTGTATTGGATAACTCTGGAACGACTGAAACATATTGACCTTGTGCCTAAATTTTTAAAAACTTCATAAGGAAATATTCCAAGCTATTTCGATTCCGAGCGGGAAATTGCTAATGGAGCAGAAACAGTTGACGCAGAGATAGTTTTTGCCGAATTGGCGAAAAAACATTTTGGATAAATACAAGGTAAAGTTTAACCCTAGAGCTATCCGTGAATTAGATCACATATACAAATATATTGCAAATGAGAAATTGGCTCCGGAAGATGTCAAAGGACAAGTTGACCGTATTAAGAAAGGGGTTTTAAGTCTGGACACCCTTCCACAGTCCCACCAAGAGTGTAATGAGGGCAGATATGCCGGAAAGGGTTACAGACAGTTGCTGGTTGATAACTACATCGCCATTTTCCGTATTGATGAGTCACAAAAAATTGTCTATGTGGTGACCATACAGTATCAAGGACGGAGTCTATAAGAAAGCATATTTTGGCTAGAGTAAGAAAGAATTTATATAATGATAATCCGCAAAATGACCATTTCTGACATTAAAGATGTGGTGCCGTTATACGTATCCTATTAAAACGAGTAGGAAAACGGAAGAAGACAGGAGCATGTGGCAACTCAGTGCGGAGTATTTAAGAGAACAACAAAAGAGATTTTCGTGGATCGCCGGGAATATACAGGACCGATTTGGGAACAGATTGAATAGACATATCAATTTGTTCTGCGGAATATTCGCATGGGCGTAACTTTTGAAGGTATTTATTGGCAGGATGTTTATGAGATTCCGCCGGATGCCATTCGTGAACTGATTATCAATGCTGTAGTGCATATCATACAATGGTAAATTGGGGTGAGGAAAGTATCCACTGTCAGATGCTTTCCTCCCGATACTCTACGGGCGTTTTCCCGGTATATTTTTTGAACACATTCTGAAAATAGCTCTGAGTGGAATATCCCAGAACCTCGGCGATCTCTGCGGATGTCTTCTTTGTGACTTCCAAAAGCCTTTTGGCTTCATCCATTTTTACCGCAGTAATAAAGTGATTGACTGTCATGCCTGTTTCTTCCAGAAATCGTTTGCACAGATAGGTGCGGTTCATGTTCATGGCATGAGAAAGCTCTGTAGTGGTAATGTTCCGATCCAAGTGCAGTAGAATATATTCTCTTGCACTGCGAATGAGCTGCGATGTGCCGACGCCGCACCTTACTGTTTCTACCCGCCTTGTAAAATCTTCTACCATTCTGGCATTCAGACATATTAAGCTTGCATAGTCGTTCATCAGTTCAGCCTTTTGTATATAGCTGTCACTCAGAGAAAAGGCTATAGACCGACTTAAGCCTCCCTTGATGGCGGCTCTGGTTACGAGGGTGGTAGTGCAGATAAAGAGATTTTTTTCCTGACGCAGGGCATCGGAGGCCAAAGAGCCGGCGCGTCCTGCTACGGGGCGCTGAAAAAGTTTTTTAATTTCATCCACCCGCCCATGTTCCACGCAGGAGAGCATGATGGATTCAATTTCATCTGTGTTATAAATGGTATGAGGTTCTTCGGCTTCCCGGCTGGAAGTCTGAGGAATGACAGGGAGATCTTCTCCTGTCAACAGAAGCTGGCTGACGTCCAGCTTCTCATCGTTAAGGAAGAAATTGATCGTGCAGAGGATTTGGAGAAAATTCTGCAGGGGATAGGCAGGAATAGCTGCAAAATAGTCTGTCAGTTCCCTTGCCCGGCTGATATTTTCTCCCATGGTACGGAGGATATTTTTCGCCATAGTGCCGTCTACGGTAACCTGTGTCACCGGACCCATCACCAGGGAAACGCCGTCCTTCACGGAACGGAATAAGCCATAGTAAAGGAAATTTTCATCCATGTAGTAGCTGACATTACCGGGGTTACGAAAGATATTAACCTCTTCCATAATGGCAAGATCAGGTTTAAATTTTGTGTGATGATAAAGTCCTGTGAACTGCCCATCTGCATAAAGCCGTACCGGTACGCCGGAGAGGGCTGCAAGGGATTTGGCCAGATAATCATAGTCCATATCAATTCCTCCTGAAACATTTTGCATATTTTAACATAAAAAAGACAGAATTACAAGACAGAGTGACACAGGTACTGTATGATATAAACAAAACTATGGGGAATATCCCCAAAAATTTGGGAGGTTCCAATATGACACGAGAAAGGCAGACAAGATTGCAGTTTCCAAGAACAAGAGTCGGCAATGACAATGTGACCTTTAAGGAAAAATGGCTGGGGTATCTGCTGGGCCCCGCCGGGGCACTGCTCTTAAACGCAGTGCTGGCTACATATTTGAATGTATATTATACGGATGTTTTGAAACTGGGGAGTGTATGGGGCGGAGCATTTTTGGTTATTTTTCCCATTGCGTCCAAGATCATTGACGCTGTTACCAATGTAGTCATGGGATATGTGATCGACCGCACCCGTACACCGGAGGGAAAGGCAAGACCATGGCTGCTGTTGTCGGCTCCCTTGCTGACGGTTTCCGGCATCCTTTTGTTTACCGTTCCCCGTGCCTCTGAAACGGTTCAGATCATCTGGGTCATGGTATCCTATAACCTGTTTTACTCTTTTGCTTATACCATTTTCAATATGAGCCATAATCTGATGGTGCCGCTGTCCACCCGGGATACCACGCAGCGGGGAGGATTATCCGTATTTAACCAGATCACCACCATTATGATGAGCGGCATTCTGGTTGCTCTGGTGTTTCCTATGGTGGTCATGCCTATGCTGGGGGTAGATCAAAGTAAATGGATCGTGCTTATGAGTGTGCTTTCCATTTTGGCGCTGCCATTGACTTTGCTTGAGTACTTTTTTACCAAAGAGCGGGTGACGCTGGAGGCACAGAATGCGGGAGAAAATGGGACCGTGCCTTTCGGAAAACAGCTCAAAGCCATTTTTACTGATAAGTATATGTTGATCATCTATGTGTATTTTCTGATTTATACAACAGGCACCAGCATTAAAAATATCAGCCTGGTTTATTTCTGCAATTATGTTCTGGGGACCTATAATGACGGTTTTACTCAAACTATGCTTTCCGTCATTGGAGGAATTCCCATGGGAATCGGTATTTTTGCAGTCTGGCCTCTGGCAAAGAAATTTGGTAAACGGAATGTCACACTGGCAGGCTTTATCCTCTATGCTGTGGGCGGGGCTGTCTGCTGGATGTTTCCAACGAATATGACGGTCATGCTGATCGGACAGTTTATTAAAAACATAGGAGGTCTGCCCTGTGCCTATGTGTTTATGGCGTTGTTTGCCGACGTGCTGGATCACCTGGAATGGAAGACGGGATTCCGCTCCGATGGAATTGCCATGTCTGTATACAATATTATAGCGGTGGCTATGGTAGGAATCTGTACAGGACTGTTCAACGGTCTGTTAAGCCATGCAGGATATATTGCGCCGGAGCTTGTGGATGGCGTTACGGTGGCGGCGGCACAGACAGAGACAGTGAAAAATGTGATTACCTTTGGCTTTGTAGGGCTGGAGGTATTTACAGGCATTATTTTGGCGGTACTTTTGATTTTCCTCAGTGTGGAAAAGGACATCGGCAAAAAGCAGGCGGAGATCCAGGCCAGACGGGAGGGGTAAGATGAAGAAGAAAAAAGCAATGAAGATTGTCGGTATCGCTGTAGGTACTTTATTTGCGGCTTCTCTTGCAGGTATGATGATTGGCGGTATCAAAACAGGATGGGGCCCTTTTGGGAGCTGGTATGACTGGGACAGCGAGGTGAATGCCGTAGCGGCCCGGTATTCCGCAGGAGAGCGTCAGCATGAGATTATATTCTATGGCGCCTCCAATTTTCGTATGTGGACGGAAATGGAGAATGACCTGAGAGATTATAAAGTTCAGAACCATGGATTTGGAGGCAGTACCGACAAACTGCTTGTAGAATATGCGGATGTGCTGCTGTTTCCATACCAGCCTGATATTGTGTTTTTCCAGACAGGTTCCAATGATTATGTTTCGTTAAGCGGGACGGATGAAGAAAAGGTAAACGCCTGTATGGAATACAAGCGCGAAATGTTCGCAAGGTTCCATGAAATGCTGCCGGATGCAAGGTTTGTGATCATGAGTGGTTTGCTGCTTCCCGGGCGCAGCGAATACACTGCATTGACACAGCGCATCAATGCAGAACTAAAGGCACTGTGTGAGCAGACAGAATACCTTTATTTTGTGGACGCCTCCGATATGACATATGACAATGGGGACTATACTCAGGAACTGTTTCGACCGGACGGCATTCATTTGAACCATGACGGTCAGCTGCTCTGGATGGAAAATTATATCCAGCCTGTGATTGAGGAACTGATTGAAAAATATGACTTAAACCATTTGCGGAAGGAGGGGTAGTATGCAGGCAGTCCGGTTGAAAACAGAATATCTTATCAATCCAGTGGGCATTGATTCCGCGACTCCCTGGCTGTACTGGAACTGTGAGGGTGGGAAAAAACAGACAGCCTGGCAGATTATAGCGGCAGACGACCGGGACAGGACGCTTTGGGACAGCGGAAAAGTGGAAAGCAGTTCCATGCGGGTGCGCTGGGGCGGAAAACCGATTCCGCCGGGAACAAGGGTGCGGTGGAAAATCCGTCTCTGGGATGAAGATCGGAATCCGGGAGAGTGGCAGGAAGCGATATTTGAGACCGGCATCCACAGGTGGGCGGCAAAGTGGATTACCGGAAATTACAGGGTAAACAAAAGAATGCGTTATCCTGTGGACTGTTTTCGGAAGCGTTTTTCTGTTTTAGGTTTCCAAAAGGCCCGGCTGTATATTACCGCCTGCGGTCTGTATGAGGCATGGCTGAACGGCAAAAGGGCGGGGAATTTTGTCCTGTCCCCCGGTATCACGGACTACCGCAAACGGGTGCAGTACCAGACCATAGATGTGACGGAATTTTTGGAAAAAGGGGAAAATACCCTGACGGTCTGGCTTGCGGACGGCTGGTACAGGGGAAGCTGCGGGGCGTGGGGGCGACGCAACCAATATGGCACAGAGACCAAATTGCTGGCGCAGCTTGAGATTACGCATACGGACGGCTTCGTACAGACCATCTGCACAGACGAAAGCTGGGACTGGAGCAATGACGGCCCCATACGGTCTGCGGATAACAAGGACGGCGAGGTGTATGATGCCCGCATGGTTCCCGGTTATCAGGGAAAGGCAAAGGAGACGGCTCATGGGGTAACGCCCACTGCCTCTAATAATGTGCCGGTGACGGAGCACGAACAGCTCTCCGCAAAACTCATAAAGACCCCTGGGGGGAAGACCGTGCTGGATTTCGGCCAGAATATTGCGGGCTATGTGTCCTTTTCCCTGAGGACAGAGGCCGGGCAGAAGATAGCTTTACGCTTTGGGGAACTGCTGGACAAAAACGGGGAATTTACCCAGAAAAATATCCAGTGTGCAAATAAAAAGATTACTACCCCCCTGCAGCATGTCATCTATACCTGCAGGGAGGGGATGAACGAGTATAAGACCGCATTTGCCATTTTCGGCTTTCAGTTTGTGTGTGTGGAAACCGATGTGCAGATCCGTGCGGAGGACTTTACCGCTATTGCGGTTTATTCGGATCTGGAGCGCACGGGCTGGTTTGAAAGCTCAAACCCGCTGTTAAATCAATTTGTGGAAAATACAGTGTGGAGCGCCAAGAACAACCATGCTGACCTGCCCACCGACTGTCCCACCAGAGAGCGCCACGGCTGGAGCGGGGACGCCCAGATTTTCTGTTCCACGGCAAGCTTCCTGTTCGATTACAGAAGCTTTGGGGAGAAATATTTACATGACCTTTATGACTGGCAGAAGCCAAACGGCAAGCTGCCCCAGATTGCTCCGGAGGGCGGCACGGACGCTTACATGAAGGCCATGGACGGCAGTGTGGGATGGGCGGATGCCGGGGTCATCATGCCTTATGTATTGTGGAAACAGTATGGGGATACGGAAATCCTTCAAAAGTTTCTGCCGGGAATGCGCCGTTATGCCGCCTTTATGCAGAACCGCTGCGGCAGATGGTATCCCACGGCAAAACGGACGGGGCTGAAGGGGGAGGATCGAAGGTATCTTTCCAACTATGGTCAGGCTTATGGGGAGTGGGCGGAACCGGATGAGGTTCATCATATGACATGGAAGGACTGCGCCGTTCCCCACCCGGAGGTGGCCACCGCTTATACGGCTTATGTGATGGACTGTATGGCGGAGATTGAGGCAGCGCTGGGAAATTCGGGAGAGGCCAAAGAGTATCGCTGCTTTGCTGGCGGATGCCGGAAATCCTATCAGGCGCTGGTGAAGACTGCTGCTTACAGTCTGGACACCGACAGGCAGGCAAGGCTGGTGCGCCCCCTGGCCTTTGGTCTGTTGGAGCAGGATCAGGCGGAATATGCGCAGGCAAGGCTGCTGCAGGCATTGGAGCATTACGGCTGGCGTTTGGGAACCGGTTTTTTGTCCACGCCGTTGATTCTGGATGTGCTGACGGAGACGGATCTGGAGGCGGCTTATCGGTTATTGGAGAATGAAGAAATGCCCGGCTGGCTGTTTATGCCGAAAAACGGCGCTACCACGGTATGGGAAGCCTGGGAGGGCAGCGAGGCGGTCAATGGCGGCATTGCCTCCCTGAACCATTATTCCAAGGGTGCTGTCTGCCGCTGGCTGTTCGATACTATGTGCGGCATACGGGTGGACGGGGAGAATCATTTTACCATTGCACCCAGGCCGGGGGGACACTTTACTTATGCAAAAGCGTCCTATCACAGTGTATACGGGAAAGTGGAGAGCGGTTGGGAGAGAGAGAAAGACCGGGAGAGCGGGAGCGGTGAAGCTGACGGAAGTGGAAAAATCACTTACACTGTTGTAGTTCCGGAAAACTGCAGCGCTACGGTGATCCTGCCGGGGAGGGATGCGCTGGAAATAAATCCCGGCACACATATATTATAACAGATTTTGGGTTATTGAACGGTAGAAGCTGTGTTCGTGCCTGCAAAAGGATGAGACATGGAGGTTGAGGATGAATATTGAAAAAATAATAAAACAGATGACCCTGGAGGACAAGATTGCCCTTTGTTCCGGGGCATCCTTCTGGGAGACAAAAAAATATGAAAAATACGGTATTCCATCGCTGTTTATGTGCGATGGTCCTCATGGGCTCAGAAAGCAGGAGCGGGAAAACGGCGCAGATATGCTGGGGGTGAACGAATCCCGTCCGGCAACCTGTTTTCCTGCGGAGGTGACCACCGCAGGAAGCTGGGACTTTAGTTTGACGGAAGCCATTGGAACAGCCGTGGGCGAGGAAGCCAGAGAGCAGGGCGTGGGGCTTGTGCTGGGTCCCGGGGCAAATCTGAAACGGAATCCCCTGTGCGGGAGGAACTTTGAATATTTCAGCGAGGACCCTTATCTGGCGGGAAAGCTGGCAGCAGGGTTTATCCGGGGCGTGGAGGGACAGGGCGTGGGAAGCAGCCTCAAGCATTTTGCCGTCAATTCACAGGAGAAAAGCCGGTTTAATTCCGACAGCATTCTGGACGGGCGAACCTTGCGGGAATTGTATCTGACCGCTTTTGAGATCGCAGTCAAAGAGGGAAAGCCGTCCACTGTCATGTGTGCTTATCCGAAGCTGAACGGGGTGCATTGCAGCGATCATAAGGAGCTGTTGACAGATATTCTCCGGGAGGAATGGGGTTTTGAGGGCACGGTGGTCACGGACTGGGGAGCCATGAATGACCGGGTGGAAGGTTTCCGTGCTGGGTGTGACCTGAATATGCCCGGCGGCAGCAGCTATATGGAAAAGGAGGTGCTGCGGGCAGTAAAGGAGGGTACGCTTCCGGAGAGCAGTGTGGACGCTTCCGCCCGCCGTGTTTTGAAACTGGCGTTTCGGGCTGAAAAGACCTTGCAGGAGAAAAGGGAATGCGATTATGACGGTCACCATGCCCTTGCCCGCAGGGCGGCGGAGCAGGGGGCGGTGCTGCTGAAAAATGAGAGAGGGATACTCCCTCTGAAAGAAAACGCAAAGATTGCGGTTATTGGAGCCATGGCAAAGAAAATGCGTTATCAGGGGGCAGGCTCCAGCCATATTAACCCCATGAAGGTCAGCCAGCCCCTTGACTTTATTCCCGGTGCGGTTTATGCCTCCGGCTGTGATGACAGGGGAGACACTTCCGAAGCCATGATCTCGGAGGCGGTAAAGGCGGCAGAAAATGCAGAAGCCGCGGTGGTGTTTGCCGGCCTGCCTGACCGCTATGAATCCGAGGGCTTTGACCGGGAGAATATGAAAATGCCGGAGGGGCATCTGCGCATGATTGAGGCTGTGGCGAGGGCAACCCCCAACATAATAGTGGTACTGCTCTGCGGCTGTGTGGTGGAGTGTCCCTGGGCGGATCGGGTGAAGGCTGTCCTTTACATGGGGCTGCCCGGTCAGGCGGGGGGAGAGGCCATTGCCAATCTGCTTTATGGCAGGGTCAGCCCCTGCGGCAGGCTGGCGGAGAGCTGGCCCCTTACCTATGAGGATGTTCCGTCTTCGGAGATTTTCGGCAAATACAAGGATGCCTTGTATCAGGAGGGTATTTATGTAGGCTACCGGTATTATGACAAAGCGGATGTAAAGGTTCGCTGGCCTTTTGGATACGGATTGAGTTATACCGATTTTACATATAGTGATTTGGAAATCAGCGAAAAGGCTGAAAATAGTATTGGAACTGACCGGAATGGAGCCTGCGATGTTTCCATAACGGTAACAAATACCGGAAGCCGTTCCGGTGCAGAGGTAGTGCAGCTTTATATTGCCCCTCCGCAAGAGGGGCTGCACCGCCCGGTGCGAGAACTGAAAGGCTTTCAGAAGGTATTTTTGCAGCCGGGGGAGAGTACAAAGGTATCTTTTGTGCTGGAGGAACGCAGCTTTGCTGTCTGGCAGGAGGGCTGGAAGGTTCCCGGGGGTAAGTTTACCGTCTGCGTTGGCGGCCTGTCCGCTGTGATAGAAAAAAGAGGTGGGAGCGTCTCTGTTCCCGCCTGGCAGCCGGGAAGCTGGTATGAAACCTGCCAGGGTAAGCCCTCCCTGAAAGAATGGGAAACCATGATGGGAAAGACGTATGTAGCGATGAAGCTGGTCAAGGGTCAGTTTACCATGGACAACACTGTGGAGGAAATGAAGGAAGATTCCTTTATTATGAAAATCATGTATAAAGCTGTGGAGGCCACAGTTGCCAAAGGATTTGGAGGCAGGGTGGATTATGAAAACCCGGAATTTCGGATGCTGATGGCTTCCTCTGCCGGTTCTCCCCTGCGCAGTATGCAGATTTCCGGCGGCATGAAGGGGGGACTGATGCAGGGATTGCTGGATATGGCCAACGGACATTTCCTGCGGGGAATGAAAAAAATGATCAAAGGAGAATAAGCCTATGAAAAAGCAGCGGGTATTTCTGACGGGGGCCACTGGCGGTATGGGCTTTGCCAGTCTGAAGGAAATGCTGAAGGATTTAGACAAACAGGATATTGTCATATTAGCCAGGGACTCCGAGAAGAATCGGAAGATGCTGACGCCTTATCTGGATATGGCGGGGCTTGTGATTGTCTGGGGCGATTTGACGGATTATGAGACCGTGAAAAAGTGTGTTGAAGGATGTGATTTAGTACTGCATATTGCGGCTTTTGTGTCTCCTGCGGCAGATTACCATCCAAAGCAGGCTATGAAGATCAACTATGGTTCTTCAAGGAATCTGATCAATGCCATTTTTGAATTGGGGCAGGAAAGTCAGACCCGTCTGGTGTACATCGGTACTGTGGCGGAAACAGGCGACAGGATGCCGCCCATCCATTGGGGAAGAGTAGGAGACCCTATCAAGCCCAGCATGTATGACTATTATGCAGTTTCCAAAGTGGCGGCTGAACGACTGGTAATTGAGAGTGGTCTGAAATATTGGGTATCCCTGCGGCAGACGGGGATTATTGGTAAGGCCATGAGTGAAATCGAGGACGCCATCATGTTCCATAATTGCTTTGACAATGTACTGGAATATTGTTCGGACAGGGATTCTGCCCGGGCTATGAAAAACTTGTGTTTGTTTTTCCATGACGGTACATTGGACGAAGGCTTTTGGGGACACATTTACAATATCGGCGGCGGTGAAAGCTGCCGGATCAGCACTTATGAAATGTATCGAATCATGTACGGGGCAATCGGGATCACAAATCTGGATTATATGTTAAATCCCAGGAAGGAGGCCACAAGGAATTTTCATGGACATTATTATCTGGACAGCGATAAGCTGGAGGACTATCTGCATTTCAGAGGTGACTCCATGCAGTATTTTTATGATTGTTACCTGAAAAATTTAGGAGCCCTGGCTGTCGCTTCTAAAGTGCTCTGTCATATGCCGGGAGGTCAGCGTCTGATGGGGGCTATTCTGAGGGGGCGTTTTGACAAACTTGCCCGGACGGAGCATGGAACCATTCGGTTTATTGAGGAAAACATGGAAGATCATATCGATGCATATTGGGGCAGCCGGAAGAAGTGGGAGGCTTTACCGGAGAAACTGTCGGATATGGAGCATTTTGCCGATTGGGATGTGGTTGTGCCCATTGACCACGGTTATGATGAGAGTAAGCCGGAAAGTGAATTAGCCTTGGAAGATATGCAAAAGGCGGCTGCATTTCGGGGAGGCAGATTACTCAGCACCTGTATGGAAAAGGGCGACTGGAAAGGCAGGCTGGAATTTGAATGCGCTTTTGGACATCGTTTTCAGGCCAGCCCCAGGCTGGTTTTGGAGGGCGGCCATTGGTGTGATGAATGTGAACGCAAGAGCTGGAACTATGGGCAGAGGGCTAAGGTTGATCCGTTTTTTGCGCAAGTATGGAATCCTCTCCATGATTCCGATGAATTGAGGGAATATCCCAAGATCGTTTCAGAACTGGAAGTATGAATTGAGGGAGGTGAAGAAGATGCCGAGTATACAGGCTCATGTAATGAATCTGGTTTTTCGCTGTATGCCCCAGGATAAGCCGGGGCAGCCCCATGATTATGAGGCGGAACGAAAACGCAATGACCGTAAGCCGCCCCGCCCGCCAGAGGGCGTGAAAGTGGAACATCTGACGCTGGCCGGTCTGCCGGCGGAACGGATCTCAAAAGCAGGAAACAGGAAAGGGGTTGTATTTTATATTCATGGCGGCGGTTATACCGTTGGATCTGCCAGAGAACGGAGAGCCGTCTGCCAGTACATTTGCAGCCGGTTTGGCTATGATTGTGTTTCCATTAACTACCGGCTGGCACCGGAAAATCTGTGGCCTGCAGAGCTGGACGACTGCTTTACGGCTTATCGGGATTTTCTGAAAACCGGGATTTCTTCTGATCATATTGTTTTCATGGGTGAAAGTGCAGGAGGGACATTGGCGTTGTCTTTGTCACTGTTGCTGAAGGAAAAGGAATTTCCTCAACCGAAAGCGATTGCGGCTTTTTCGCCCTGTGTAACCCATGCGGAAACGCTGCCGTCCCATACGGCAAATGCCAAAACCGATTATATGCTTCGTAATTCTGTGGCGGAGGGTGGGATACGGATAGCGTTTGGCGGGAATCCGGATGAAAAATTTCTGCGCAGCCCGTTGGTATCGCCATTGTACGGGGATTATTCCGGCCTGCCGCCGGTATTTCTTTCTGCATCGGATACGGAGGCGCTGTTGGACGATTCCCGGCTGCTTTATGAGAAACTGAAAGCGGAGAAACACAGGACGGCATTGGATATACAACATGGCGTCTGTCACGCATTTCAGGTGTTTACCGGAATGCCGGAGGCGCGGCGGGCGCTGCAGAAGACATTTGATTTTCTGGAGGACTGCGGATGAAGAAAAAACAGAAGGTTTTATTGTCAGTTATTATTTTGCTGATTGTAATTCTGTCAGCAATTACAATGATTTGTCTGCACTATTTTATTGGCATTCCCAAATGTGTGGGAGAACAGGCATATGACTATGAGATACAGGAGTTGTATGTGGAACATGACGAAATCCGGCTTTATGGCAAAGTGTTGATTCCCCAGGGAGACGGTCCGTTTCCTGCCATTATTTTTGCGCATGGCGCTGAGGCGGACTATAAAGCGGATATGACCACACTGAAAAGTCTTGCTATGAGCGGGATCGTATGCTATACATTTGACTTTTACGGATGGACGGACAGGAGTACGGGACCACAGGGAATAAAGTGGTTTAAGGATGTCCCCCGGGGTGTGGATGATGCGTATGAGCGGCAGGTGCTTCGACAGGTACAGGACTTGAATGCGGTAATAAGCCGGATAAGCAGTCTGGACTTTGTGGATGCCGGAAAGATGTATCTTCTGGGAAGTTCCATGGGCGGTGCAACAGCAGCGACTGCAGCTGTGACTCACAGCGAAGACATACAGGGAATTATTTTGCAATATCCTGCTATTAATCTAAATCCTGAAGCTATGGTTGAAGGTGCATCTCTGGATGCTAACAGGTATACCGGTCCTGTATTGATTTTACAAGGAACCGAGGATACGATTGTTCCAAGATCCATGTCAGAGGAATTGGCATCCTACTACAATGAACTATATCCTGAACACGCAGAATTGGTGATTTATGATGGACAGCCTCATGTATTTACCGGATCTTATAAAGTGAAGGCAGCGGAAGATATTTATCGCTTTATTTTGGAAAACGGAGGGATAGCATGAGACAGATTTTTAATCCGTTCCTGCCCCTGGACGTTTATATTGCGGATGGAGAACCTCATGTATTTGGAGACAGGGTATATTTATTCGGCTCCCATGACCGGGAGGGCGGCGAGAGTTTTTGCATGGAAAATTATGAATTTTTCTCGGCACCGATCCATGACCTGACGGATTGGAGCAGCAAAGGCATCAACTATTCTGCCGCACAGGACCCTCTTTACGATGAGAATGCAAAATATTTGTATGCCCCTGATGTGGTGCAGGGCAACGATGGCAGGTTTTATTTATATTATTGCCTGGCCGGATGGAAGGGGGCGGGCGGATATGCGAATCCTGTCAGTGTGGCCGTCTGCGACTCGCCGGACGGGAAGTATCAATACCATGGAGTTGTCCGTAATCCGGACGGTACGCCGCACCTGGACTTTGTCTGTTTTGATCCGGCTGTGATGAATGATGAGGGAACCATCCGGCTTTATTTTGGTACAGGGCCGTTCCGCAATATAGGTGTGAAGCCATGGAACGCATGGCTGCTGGGACGGATCTATTCTGGAATTTTTGACCGGCCTGCTAAAGCGTTCACGGAGCACCCGGGTCCGCTGGGAGCTAACGCAGCGGAGCTCTGCGATGATATGCTGACATTGAAAGAGAACCCCAAACGTATGGCAGATACGGGAGACTTTAAGGGACATGCTTTTTTTGAAGCCAGTTCCATCCGCAAAATAAACGATAATTATTATTTTATTTATTCATCTCAGAAGAACCATGAATTATGCTATGCGGTCAGTCATTATCCGGATAGAGATTTCGCTTACAGGGGTGTTTTGGTGAGCAACGGAGACGTGGGAATCGGTGGCCGGAGAGATAAAGACCGTGCCAATGCCACCGGCACTACCCATGGCAGCATTGAGAAGATCAATGGTCAATGGTATGTGTTTTATCATCGTCTTACCCATGGTTCAGACTACTCACGACAGGCTTGCGCGGAAAAGATTACTATCCTGCCCGGAGGCTCCATCCGGCAGGCGGAAATGACTTTCTGTGGCTTGAATCAGGGTGATTTATCAGGAAACGGTATTTATCCTGCCGCCATCTGCTGTCATCTGACTAACGGTCATATGCCTCATATTGCCAATCAGCAGCGAAAGGACATACCAATGGTAAGCCACGAGGGGGCAGAGCGCTTTGTGGCAAATGCAAAGAAAGGAACAAAGCTGGTCTACCGCTACTTTGATCTGTCAAATGTAAGAAATATTGCAGTCACAGCCAGAGGACAGGGAGTTTTACAAATTCTATTTGATGATGTGGTAATGGGAGAATTGTCCTTCTGTTGTAGAGGATGGGAAAAAATGAAAATTGATGTTTCCGGAGGTGTCAGTCATAGCACGGTAAGCCTGATGATACAACAGGGGAAGCTGGATATTATTTCTTTTGCAGTGGAAGAATAACATGTATTGCTTGATTTTCTAATTGCTATTTTGATTTTGTGCAAAATAAAACGTAATCATTGTGGAGATATTATTGAATCAATATATCGCTATGACTTTGTAACTTGCAGTTGTGGGTGCTGCTCTGTTGATGGTGGAACAGACTATTTGAAATGAGGTTTTGCTAACTCAACCGTGCCATAAAGCATAAATATAGAGGTAGTGATCAAAAATTTTCTTTTGCATGTGCCGGAGAGAATGTGTAAGAACATACCTTGTCGGTCTGCCTTTGCAGGACGGCGTTACTTGCACTTAGTTCCTGCACCCTATAAAAACAGCGTCCTCTACAATCGCTTTATGGATATTGAAGAAGATAGCCTGCTGCTCCCTCATTCCTTTCACACTTCTTTGCACACAAAAAGCCGCTTGCGTTATTATAAGCGGTTTTTTGATGGTTTTCTATCATTTTCCGATGTTGGAGCGGGTAAAATTCCCGTAGTTAGGGTTCACAAGCTTTTTGACAGGCAGGCATTCATTTTAGAATTTTATTGACAAGACGAAATATTACCCATATAATTAAACTGTAAGTTTAATTATTGCAAGGAGGAACACATGGGACGAAGAAAAAAAGAGCCCAGAAGCGTACATCGGGAAAATATAGTGTCTGCTGCTTCGGCTTTATTTATGGAAAGAGGAATTGCCGTTTTATTTTAAAATGGTATTGGATAAAATCAACATTAATTTTGAGAGCAAAAACTATCTGCCGGAAGAAAAGGAAACTTATCAAATTGGGGAAGAAATAAATGAGAAGATAAAAAGCTTTTTGTTATCCGGTATGGAAAAAGGGGATTTACGAAGGGACTTGGAAATTATGCCGGCCATATTTAACTTTTGGGGTATGCTTTCCGGAATCATTCAGCTTGCCGCAAACAAAGAAGAATATATCAATAAGTCAATGGGGTTATCTAAAATAAAGTTTTGGAATATGGCTTTTCTCTTGTTTACCATGCGATTGCGACAAAGGGGTGATGATTATGAATGAAAAAAATGTGCTTGCCATTTTAGGCAGTCCTCATACAAACGGAACGACAGCCGCCATGTTGAATTTGGCAGTTCATAAAGCTGAACAGGCGGGGTATGCTGTAACGAAAATCAATCTATATGAAAAGGAACTGTCTTTCTGCACAGGCTGCCGGATTTGTATGGATACGCATATTTGCATCCAGAAAGATGATATACAGGAAATTGCTCTGTTATTACATAAGAGTCAGCTTGTTATCCTTGCCGCCCCTGTCTATTGGGCGAATGTTCCGGCTCCTGTCAAAAACTTATTTGACCGATTGTTGGGAACGGCTATGGAAGAAACAGATACATTTCCAAAACCACGCTTACGGGGGAAGCAATATATGATTTTGACTTCCTGCAATACTCCCGCGCCTTTTTCGTGGATATTCGGACAGAGCAGAGGGGCGATCCGCAGTATGGACGAATTTTTCAAGATCGCAGGCATGAAACCGGCGGGAAAAGTGGTATGTGCAAATGCAAAGAATAAGAAAGGACTGCCAAAGCGGATAACAAAAAAGATTGAGAGGTGTCTGAAATGAAATCATCCCGAAAAAGAATCCTGTCATTTACAGCAATTCTTGTTTTGCTTATTGCTTTGATCTTTACGGTGGTTTATCTGAAAAGTGTGGCAGATTATAAAAGGGCAGTAAAAGAAACAACGTTTCGTAATTTAGATATTTCCAATGTTCCTGACGGAGTTTATGTCGGAGAATATGATGTGGATTTTGTTTATGCCAAAGTGAAGGTAACGGTTCAAAACGGAGTAATTACTGACATTGATATTCTGGAGCATAAAAACGGGCGCGGAGGCCCCGCAGAGGTTGTCGTTGACAGAATCCTGGAAGAACAGAAAATAGAGGTTGACACTGTATCGGGGGCAACAAATTCAAGCACCGTCATCAAGAAAGCTGTTGAAAATGCTTTAACGGGAGAAAAATAGAAAATGAACGGGAAAACAGACGGCTTGATACAGAACTGAAAAATTTTCCCCTTTACTGTCCGAAATGTAAACAGGAAAATTTGATTGATGTAAAAGAATTACATATAACTGTTATCAAGAAATAATTTGAATAATGTTAAGAGCCAGACGCATATAAGACGCAGAGCCGACAGTTTTGCGAGAAAATCACAGATTTGTCGGCTCTCTTTATGTTCAGGAAAGCTATTTCTATAAAGTCGGCAGATTGTATATTGCGGCTAATAAAGAAAATCGTGATGAAATACAAAGTATGTCAACAACAAAATCGGATAGCTATTGACTTGTACCGCTTTATGCTGTATGGGCGTTTGTTGTAATAGCCCCCTACTGGGAAGAAAGTCTGGGGGTGAGAGAAAATGAGATATTCTGAACAGTTCATGGAGCATATCGAGTATGCGTTTCATGCGTTCTGCAAGATTGTCCTGCGCCATGAAGCCATGAACGCATGGCGGGATTTGAAGCGGAAAGAAGAATGGGAAATATCCCTCGACTATCTGATGTCCGAAAGATATTTTGAACCGTCTGCTATGGACAGCTATTTTGAAAAGCAGGACAGACCGACTGTATTTCTTGTGTCGGGAAGGGAAGTTATCGTTGATGATGAACGGTTGGCAACGGCATTATGAAGATTACCGGAATTAAGACAGGAAGTTCTGTTGCTTTATTACTTTATTGGCTATCGTGATGAAGCAATCGGCAGACTGTACGGACGTTGCAGGAGTACGATAAACCACAGGAGAAGGGTTGAGGGGCTTTATTGTCTGGAAAATAATTTATGTATTGCCATTCTATATATTTTTCGATTTTTTAATTCTATGACATATACTAAATTTGCATTATGCTGCATTTTTTATTGTTGCATGGACATAATTATGCTATAATTGTGTCAAAGAAAGGAGCGAAGCATTATGCCGCTTATTATGCCTATCAAGGATTTACGCAATACAACCGAAATTTCCAATATTGCACACAAGGAACAAGAGCCTATTTTTATTACTAAAAACGGATATAGCGACTTGGTTGTAATGAGCAGTGAATTGTATGATAAATTTGCGAGAATGAATCGCATTGATCAAGCCATTTTCGAGTCCGAGCAGGAAATTGCTAACGGAGCAGAAGCAGTTGATGCAGAGATAGTTTTTGCTGAATTGGAGAAGAAACATTTTGGATAAATACTAGGTAAAGGTTAATCCCAACGCAATCCGTGAATTAGACCAAATTTACGAATATATTGCAAATGAGAAATTGGCTCCTGAAAATGCTAAAGGGCAAGTCGACCGCATTAAGAAAGCTGTTTTAAGCCTAGCCACCTTTCCGCAGTCCCACCAAGAGCGTAACGAGGGCAGATATGCCGGAAAGGGTTACAGACAGTTGTTGATTGATAATTATATTGCTATTTTCCGCATTGATGAAGCACACAAAACAGTCTATGTGGTAACAATACAGTATCAAGGACGGAATCTATAAGAAAATAAATTTTGCTGGAGTAAGAAAGTTTCCGCATGTGTCCCAGTTACATATCATACAATGGCAGGGTACTCGACCTAGCCTGTGTTGTTGTAGGTTCAAGTCCTATTCGGGGCGTGAAAAGTGTCAAAGAGATGACACTTGATAGCTCGTAAAACCCAAGGTTTGCGATGACAAGGAATTAATTTTAGATTAGGCGGTATAGCCGCAATCACAAGGGCTGTACCGTCTTTCCAAGTTTCTATGCGCTTTAACACTTCCTCGCGGATAAAGTGCGCCGTACAGCTTCCCGTGTTGCTCTTATAGTTGGACCAGCGGTAATGGTCTTGCAGGCCGTTAAAACTTTTACAAGCAGCGAAGTGCAAATTGCTCCCGCAATCCGCACAGTATACCAAGCCAGAGAACATACCTTGTCGGTCTGCCTTTGCAGGGCGGCGTTACTTGCACTTAGTTCCTGCATCCTATAAAAACAGCGTCCTCTACAATCGCTTCATGGATATTGAAAAAGATAGCCTGCTGCTCCTTCATTCCTTTCACACTTCTTTGCACACAAAAAGCCGCTTGCGTTATTATAAGCGGTTTTTTGATGGTTTTCTATCATTTTCCGATGTTGGAGCGGGTAAAATTCCCGTAGTTAGGGTTCACAAGCTTTTTGACAGGCAGGCATTCATTTTAGAATTTTATTGACAAGACGAAATATTACCC
The DNA here is from genome assembly GCA_910586485.1 of uncultured Acetatifactor sp. Classification (GTDB taxonomy): domain Bacteria; phylum Bacillota; class Clostridia; order Lachnospirales; family Lachnospiraceae; genus Acetatifactor. The sequence goes on along the minus strand of CAJUIA010000033.1, from coordinate 25,301 downwards.
ATATAATTAAACTGTAAGTTTAATTATTGCAAGGAGGAACACATGGGACGAAGAAAAAAAGAGCCCAGAAGCGTACATCGGGAAAATATAGTGTCTGCGGCTTCGGCTTTATTTATGGAAAGAGGAATTGCCGCGACTTCTATGGACGATATAGCGAAAGCTGCCGGATACAGTAAGGCAACACTATATGTGTATTTTGAAAATAAAGAAGAGATAGTCGGTATTTTGGTATTAAACAGTATGAAAAAGCTTGACGATTATATATCTTCTGCACTGATGCGGCAGGAAGCTACGAAAGCAAGATATGACCTGATCTGCCGCGGGCTGGTGCAGTATCAGGAGGAATTTCCGTTTTATTTCAAAATGGTATTGGATAAAATCAATATTGATTTTGAGAGCAAAAACTATCTGCCGGAAGAAAAGGAAACTTATCAAATCGGGGAAGAAATAAATGACAAGATAAAAAGCTTTTTATTATCCGGTATGGAAAAAGGGGATTTACGAAGGGACTTGGAAATTATGCCGGCCATATTTAACTTTTGGGGTATGCTTTCCGGAATCATTCAGCTTGCCGCAAACAAAGAAGAATATATCAATAAGTCAATGGGGTTATCTAAAATAAAGTTTTGGAATATGGCTTTTCTCTTGTTTACCATGCGATTGCGACAAAGGGGTGATGATTATGAATGAAAAAAATGTGCTAACCCTACAGCCAGCGGATGGATTGAACTGCGTTGTTAAGGAGGAATGCTATGGAAGAAAATATGAAAAAGCGCTTGGAATTGCTGAAAAGACAGCTTAAGCAGAGGGAACATGAAAAGTATGTTGCTTATGAAAAAGAACGCCTTATTTCTGAACATATTGATTTTACAAGATACTATCGGTTTGCTGATCGAGGTGAAACAGATAGAATCAACTCTTTTCTGAACGGACTTCCAGTCCGCTGCTTAAGACCGGATTTTTCAAAGTTATTGATTGAGCATAGGTCTCAAAGTATAGATGATTTATTGCAATATGATAAGGAAGATATTTGGATTTGCTGTCTTTGCGGCTCGATCGAGCTGATTAATTTATTTTCTTTTGGAAAGATGAGTAGCTTTATACATGATTTTGAATATTGGTACGATTTAAGTGATTATCTATTGCTCCTGTTTAATAATTTTATTGATTTTATTTATATTGATGATAACGGAGAAATTGTCAAATCAAAGATTGAGAGGTGTCTGAAATGAAATCATCCCGAAAAAGAACCCTGTCATTTACAGCAATTCTTGTTTTGCTTATTGTTTTGATCTTTACGGTGGTTTATCTGAAAAGTGTGGCAGATTATAAAAGGGCAGTAAAAGAAACAACGTTTCGTAATTTAGATATTTCCAATGTTCCTGACGGAGTTTATGTCGGAGAATATGATGTGGATTTTGTTTATGCCAAAGTGAAGGTAACGGTTCAAAACGGAGTAATTACTGACATTGATATTCTGGAGCATAAAAACGGGCGCGGAGGCCCCGCAGAGGTTGTCGTTGACAGAATCCTGGAAGAACAGAAAATAGAGGTTGACACTGTATCGGGGGCAACAAATTCAAGCACCGTCATCAAGAAAGCTGTTGAAAATGCGCTGACAGGATAAAATAGAACAGGAAAACTGCCGGCGGGGATATGTATAAATTCGGGCCGGTTTATGATGGGGAGTGCTCAGTTGTCCCTGATAGAGGGAAATTCTGCAAGTACGTTCAGAGAGAAGGTGCAGCTTTGGCCGCAATGACGGCTCTCCGGGTTTAGTAGGAGCGGCTACTGTCTGTGGCGGTGTGTTTAATATATTTGGAGGTATGCTCAGCGGTTCCGATCGGATTGTAAGAGGAAGAGAGTGAAATGTTTTTTCCAATGCGGTAATTTTTTCAAACTTTTTTTTAAGGTTCTCCGTCTATTATACAGACGCCGCTTTTTGCCGGCCGGAAAGGGCGGGGTTGAATTTACGGATTCGCAGAAACAAGCAGAAAGGAACATTGCTGTGACGAAACAGGAAATATTGACACAGTATCTTATTGAAAATCAAGCCGGGTTTTACCGGCTGGCCTACAGTATTTTAAAAAACACTGACGAGGCCCTGGACGCTGTACAAACTGCCGTCTGCCGCGCTCTGGAGCGGCAGGGCAGCCTCAGGGATACCGGAGCAGTCCGTTCCTGGTTTTACCGTATTCTGCTGAACACCTGTAATGACACCTTTCGTCAGCGGGCGAGAGTGGTCCCGCTGCCGGAGGATTTGGAGCTTTCCGCGGAAGATCCGGAGCCTGTAGACGATACCCTGGCCCGGCAGGTGGAAGCGCTGCCGCCGGAAGTGGGGACGGTCATCAAACTGCGGTTTTACGAAGAGCTGACGCTGAAGGAAATCAGTCAGATCACAGGGCAGAATCTAAGTACAGTGAAAAGCCGCCTGTATGCCGGCTTGAAAAAATTACGCGTTCAAATGGAAGGAGCAGAAGTTTTATGAATGAATTTAAACAGGCTAAGGAAATTTATGACAGCACAATCATTCCTTCGGAACTGTCAGGCCGTGTTCTGGCGGGGATTGGGAAGGGTAAGGCGCATTATCAAGGCCGGCGCAATCGAAGGATCCGTCGATGGACAGCGATTGCCGCCTGCTTCTGTGTGATGCTGGCAGGACTGAATCTGTCGCCTGTTCTGGCTAAGGCCGCAGCAAACGTACCGGTTTTGGGAGGGTTATTCCGGGTGCTGACCTTTACGGATTACGATAAATCCGAGGATGGTATTGATTATAATATTTCTGTCCCTGAGGTGGAGGCCGAGAGTATGCTGGCCGAAAAAGTGAATCATGCCATTCAGGAAAAGGTGGACCAGCATCTGGCTAAAGCACAGCAGGACTGGGAGGAATACCGCGAAGCGTTTTTTGCCACCGGCGGTACAGAGGCTGAGTGGAGCGGCCGTAAAATGGACGTTATCATTGATTATGAAATTATGAGCCAGACAGAAGAACAGGTTTCCTTTATTGTGTACTTTGCTGAGGGCTGGGTGGCTGCTCAGGAGGAACGTTATTATTACAATTTGGATTTTGCGAAGGACCAGGAATTGGTGCTGCGTGATTTCCTGGGGGAGGATTGGGTTTCCGTCTGCAATGCCTCCATTCAGAGGCAGATTGATGAGCGCATAAGCGCCGATGACGCCAACTTATTCTTTGCACCTGACGAAGGGGGATTTACTACAGTAGATGAAAATACCGATTTCTATGTTCGAGAGGACGGCAGGGTGGTAGTATGCTTCCCCAAATACAGCATTGCCGCCGGAAATTTGGAGTTTGTGATACAGACGCCGGAAGATTAAATAAGTTTAATAGTAATTGTTTTCATGGGGCCGCTGCAAGGGTAGATGAATCATCACTGCCGGAGCAGCGGCTCTGTTTTTGTACAGCAGGTGCAGCCTGATAAAAAAATCAGTAAAGTTTAAGAGGCTGATATTAAGAAACAGAAAAAACGGACGATATATAAGTATAACGGTTGTAAAAAAAGTAGAATTGATAACTGAGACGGAATGAGAGAAAGTATGAAAAAACAAAATTATTTGACGGCGAGGGAAGAAGAACTTCTTTATATTTTGTGGGAAATGAATGAGCCCTTGACGGCCGGCGAGATGGTGGAGCGTTTGGGGCAGGGGGGGTGGAACAAGGCCACGGTGTTTAAAACCGTGCAGACCCTTTCAAATCTGGGTTACCTGAAGGTAGCAGGGCTGGAAAAGAGTGGAAAGAGTTATGCGCGGAAATTTGTGCCTGCACTGACAAAGGCGGAATATTATGCGGAGGTTATGATGAAGCGCGGCTTGGACAGCAGCTCCATACCGGGCATTACCGCCGCCTTTCTGGGGGTTGCGGATAAGAGCGATCAGGAGCGGGATACGGAAGTTATAGCTAAGCTGGAGGAAATTATTAACGCGTTGCGAAAAGCGGGTGAAAAGGAGAATGAAGGCTAATATTTTTTCCGTACTGATGACAATTCTTTGGAGCAGTGTGCTGATTGCGTTTTTTTCCTTTTTGCGCACCAGGACGAGGCTGCTCCATATATGCAGCATCTCATCGGTAATAATGATTTATCTGTTTTGTGCCATACGGCTGGCATGTCCTTTTGAAGTGCCCTGGGTTCAGGTGGTGTCGGGGGGCGCAGTTTATATCGGCATACATGGAGTGCTTAACTTTAAAGTTGGTCCCGTTCGGATTTATGAAATTCTTTTTGCTATATGGCTTATGGGAATGCTCATCAGTTTAGTCCGGTATTTGGCACAGTACCGTAAGGCGCTGCATCACTTTAGGGAACTGCCCCAGGAGGACAGCCGATTGGGGCAGGAGCTCTTAGATGAGGTGGACGGGAACAGCAGCATAAAGGTGCTGAAGTCGGCAAGAATAACAACTCCCTGCTGTATTGGCATATTCCGGAAAAGGATCTTCCTGCCGGCGAAGGATTATGAAAGGAAAGAATTGCGCTATATCCTGCTGCATGAGTACACCCATCTTGCCCATCAGGATCTTTTGCTGAAACTGCTGGTCAGGGTGCTTTGCGGGATCTATTGGTGGAATCCGCTGGTATACTGCTTAAAAAAGGATTTAAACCAAAGCATGGAAATCCGGTGTGACTTAAGTGTAACAGGACATTTGCAGGAAAGAGAAAGGGCCAATTATCTGGATGTGATGCTGAAGGCTTTTTGTGAAAGCAGGCAGGCGGACAAATCAACAGGCGCTGCCGGGCTGGTGGAGGATCATTCCAAAAGCCTGCTGGAGCGCTTTCGGATTGTGGCGGATATGGGGGTGGTGCGGAAAAAGCAGGTCAATGTGTTTGCCTGCGTGGTGATGGCGCTGGTTTTGGCGGTGTCATATTCCTTTATTTTTAAAGGAGTGCCCATGAAAAGCCCTGTCCGCACCGCGCCCATCCTTGCCATTATCAGTGAGGAAGCGGAGGATTATTTTCAGGGGAACAAGAGCCCGGAGGAAGTAAGCCGGCTGAAAGTGAAATCCGTCTTGAGCCAGGCCGGCATTAAAAAGAAGTTAAAATCAGCCGATATAAAAATAAGAATGTATACGGCGCAAATGGAATTGCAGTAAGTATTCAACGGAATGGAGGAAAGAAAGTATGCAGATCAAAACAATTACAGTGAATGCGGCAGGTTTGGCGGCAGCAAAGCAGGGGATTTCGGGACATCATTCTTTGGCTGCCAATCAGGTGCAGGCAGAGAACGGCAGTCAGTTCGGGCCTGAGTGCAGGGTGACGATTTCTCAGGAGGGGAAGAATTTAAGCAGGCAGCAGAAAGCACAGACGGAGACGGATGCCGGGAATGCGCAGAGCGTCAGGGGAGAAAGAAGACTGCTTCGTCAGGAAGAGCAGCTGCGGCTGTCTAAGGAAATCAGAGACAGCTACCGGGAAAATCTGAATGAAATCGAAAAGGAAATAGAGGGATATAATAGTTCTTTTGCCCGGTTTGACAAAAGCAAGGCCAGCCCTGCTAATTTGGCGATGATAAGTGAAACCGTCGAGGAACGGGAGAAGCTGAAGACAGCCTTGGAGGATCAGAAGCAGCTTCAGGCGGAGGAAAGTCAGAGACTGGCAAAGGAAGCCCGGCAGATGGCCATGCAGTCGGCAGGGTATCAGGACGAGATCGACGAAAACAACCGGGAGCTGGCGACTCTGCTGAAAACCATGGAGGAAGCGGAAAAGGCGGAGGAAGAGCGGGAAGGCGGCGAAGGGCTGGAAGGCGGCAGTGATGCCGGTGCATCCGGTACGGACAGCTCCGTGGGCGACGTGATTAAAAGCTCAGCCACGCATTTTATGACCTCTTCCATGAATCAGGAGTGGCGTGTGGAGGAAATGATGGACGCTTTGGAAGACTCCGGAAACTGGTATGTTGATACGGCGGCTTCCATTACCCGAAGCGTTCTGCAGAGAAGCGCAGGAATAAAGGCGGCGCTTGATGATCCGGAAGCCTTTACGGATGAGCAGATCACAGAGATGATGGAAGATTTTCAGAGCGGAATGGGGAAGTGTCTGGAAGACGTGAGGGACTTCAGGAGCTTTGGTCTGGAGGTCCTGCGGGATACCAGGGATGCCAGAATACAGCATGTTGCAAATAACCCGTTAAGGGATTTACAGAGTACGAAAGACAACATGGCGCAGTCTGCTGCTGCCGCTGCTCTTGGTGAGGCAAGACAGGGCAGGCTGGACGAAGCCTCTCAGGAGCTTGCTGAAGAAGTGAAGGACCTGATTGACCGGCGAAATGATGTGGACGGGGTCTCGCAGGACAAAGAGGAAGACAGGGAAGCGCAGCTGGAAGAAGAACAGATTAAGGAAGCGCAGCGGCAGGAAGAGCAGCCGGAAAAAGAGCAGCTGGTAAAAGAGCAGATCAAGATGCTTTAAAGGTATAATGATAAATGTGTAAAAGGGAGAGTGTCGGCCTCTCCCTTTTTACGTACGGCGAAAGGTCCATTTTCCGGGCGATTGTCCTTATTGTAATTTACCTTATTATTTTGTATAATATGACCTGGGAACGGAGGGATACCTTGTAAAGAAGGCATTTGAAGAGGATTGGAGATACATAAGATATGAGCAGATTTTTATACTGGATCGTGGAAAGGATAGCGGAGGCGCACAGCTGGCTGTTAAAGCTGAATGATGCTTATGAGTACAATTTTTCCGACAAGGAGCTGCATTTTCTGATTATCGGAGCGCTGGGAATGGCGATGATCTTTGTCATTCACCCGATTTTTAAGTGGCTGGTAAAGCATAATCATACCATGGTGATCAGCTGGTTTTATGTGTTCACTCTGATTATCGTAATTACCTTTGCCATTGAGATCGGGCAGCGGGTTACGAATACGGGAGTCATGGAATTTGCGGATATTGTTTTCGGCGTGTTCGGCTTCTTCTGTATGTTTTTTGTTTTTTCCATCATCAGGGGAATTTACCATCTGATTCTGCGGTTGATTCGAAGAAAGCGCATGGAAGCAGAGGAAACGGACGAAGAGTAAAGACAACAGGGTTAGCAGTAACTGCCTGACAAGAGCAAAAGAGGTGAGTTTGTGATGACAATGGATGAATTGAAGCCGAAACAGAGCGCTTATATTCGTTCGGTGGGAGGAAACGGCACATTGCGGCATCATTTGCTGGATATGGGTCTGACTCCGCAGACGGAGATCACGCTCCAAAAAATAGCGCCCATGGGGGATCCGGTTCAGATTGAGCTGAGGGGCTATGAGCTGACGTTACGGCTTGAGGAAGCACGAAAGATAGAGATTGAAGAAATCCATACAAAGCAGGAAAAGCCCAGGGCAGAGCAGAGAAAGGCGCCGGTGGCCCATCCCGGCGTAGGCGAGCTGGGCAGGGCCCAGGGGCGTCGTATTGAAGAGGGAGCCCGTGAGATTCCAAAGGGAGAAAGCTTACGCTTTGCTTTGGCCGGCAATCAGAACTGCGGCAAGACAACCTTGTTTAACCAGCTTACCGGCTCCAACCAGCATGTGGGGAATTTTCCCGGAGTGACGGTGGACCGCAAGGACGGCGTGATTCGGAATCATCAGGAGGCTACGGTGACAGACCTGCCGGGAATTTATTCCCTTTCCCCTTATTCCAGTGAAGAAATCGTTACCAGGGATTTTCTGCTGAACACCCGCCCCAACGGAATTATCAATATCATTGACGCTACCAATATGGAGCGTAACCTGTATCTTACCATGCAGCTGATGGAGCTGGAAATCCCCATGGTGCTGGCGGTGAACATGATGGATGAGGTCAGGGCAAACGGCGGTTCCGTGCGGGTAAACGAATTGGAAGAAATTCTGGGCATTCCCGTAGTGCCTATTTCCGCGGCCAAAAACGAAGGAATTGAGGAATTGATTGACCATGCAATTCATGTGGCAAGGCACAGGGAGCTTCCCGGACGGGTGGATTTCTGCCCGGCAAGCGGGGACGAAAATGATTCCGTGGGGGCAGTACACCGCTGTATACATGCGGCAATACATACCCTGGAGGCAGACGCGAAGGAAAAAGGACTGCCTGCTCGATTCGCCGCCACGAAGATGGTGGAGCATGATCATCTGATTGCCGAAAAGCTTAGGCTTACGCCCGAAAAGGAAGAGGCCTTCGAGCATCTGGTATCCGTGATGGAGGCGGAAACGGGGATGGACAGGGAGGCGGCCCTTGCGGATATGAGATTTTCCTTTATCGAGTCTCTGTGTGCCAAAACTGTGGTGCGCCCCTATGAGAGCAGGGAGCATAAGCGCAGTATGGCCATAGACCGGGTGCTGACGGGGAAATATACGGCGATTCCCTGCTTTATTGGTATTATGGCGCTTATCTTTGCCATGACCTTCAGCCTGATCGGAGCGGCCCTTTCCGATCTGATGACCATGGGAGTAGAGGCAATCGTGACACTTTTGGATAGACTGCTTGCGGCTGTCAGGGTGAATCCGGTGGTGCATTCCCTTGTGATTGACGGTATCTGCAGCGGTGTGGGCAGTGTTTTAAGCTTCCTGCCGACGATTGTGACGCTGTTTTTCTTTCTATCTATCCTGGAGGATACGGGATACATGGCAAGAGTGGCGTTTGTGATGGACAGGCTGCTGCGCAGGATCGGGCTTTCCGGCAGGAGCATTGTTCCCATGCTGATCGGCTTTGGCTGCTCCGTACCGGCCATCATGTCCACCAGAACCCTTTCCAGCGAGCGGGATCGTAAAATGACCATCCTGCTGACACCGTTTATGAGCTGTACTGCAAAGCTGCCGGTTTATTCCATGGTGGTCAGTGCCTTTTTCGCGAGGGGGTATCGGGCTCTCGTGATGGTGGGCCTGTATGTCTTTGGAATTTTGTGCGCTGTATTATATGCGCTGTTTCTGAAAAAGACCAAATACAGGGGAGAGCCGGTTCCCTTTGTCATGGAGCTTCCTAATTATCGGCTTCCCTCCGCTAAAAGCGTGCTGCAGCTGATTGTGGAAAAAGCAAAGGGCTTTATCAGGAAGGCTTTTACGATCATATTTGTGGCTTCTATCGTGATCTGGTTTTTGCAGACTTTTGATCTTAGACTGAATGTTGCTGCTTCTGCAGAAGAAAGCCTGCTGGCATTGCTTGGCGGCCTGGTGGCGCCGTTATTTGCACCGCTGGGGTTTGGGGACTGGAGAGTCTCCACCGCGCTGATCACCGGGTTTACCGCCAAGGAAAACATGGTTTCCACCCTGACGGTGCTTCTGGGCGGGGACGTATCCTTGTTAAGCACCTTATTTACGCCCTTTACGGCGATTGTGTTCCTGGTGTTTACCCTGCTTTATACGCCGTGCGTGGCGGCAGTGGCAACGGTGAAGCGGGAAATGGGCGGGGTAAAGGCCGCAGCCGGGATTGTGGCTGCGCAGTGTGCCATCGCCTGGGTAATTGCTTTTCTGGTCCGGGGGATGGGGACGGTTATGGGCCTGTGTTAGAAATTTTGTGCCTGCGGCCCATACGACAAAAAGCCTGTGCTTTTCGTCGTCAAGAATTCGCAGGTAGTGGAAAGGCATGGATATTAATATGAAGCAGGTATATAAAGTAAAAAGGGGAGAGCAGATCATTATTTCCTACAGCGGCGGGGAAACGGAGGCGGTGCGGATTGCCGCGGAAAATCTGAAGACGGGCTTAAGGAAGGTCCTGGATGCAAAAGTAACCGTTCGGGTTGTGAACGCCGATGAGGATATTCCGATTTTGGGAGAAGGACTGCGCATTCATATTCATACGGCCGGAGCAGAGCCGGGGTATGAATGGCTGGAGCGGCTGCTTCCGATGGAAGACAGCGAGGACGGCGCTGTGCCTGAGCAGAAGAGCAGGCTTTGCCGGGAAGGTCTTTTGCGCACCGTGCGGGAAGGAATTTTATATCTGGCAGGAGCAGACAGGCGCGGGACTATTTATGCCATTTATGATTTTTGCCAGTGGATGGGGGTTTCGCCCTGGTATTTTTGGCGGATGTACCTGTCAGGGAAAAGGAAGAGCTGATTCTGGAGGAAGGCAGCCTGCTTACGGATTACCCCAGTGTGGAATACCGCGGCGTTTTTATCAATGACGAGGAAGAGCTGGAAAAATGGGTCAAGCTTCATATGGGAGAAGAAACCATCGGCGTAAAAACCTATGAGAAGATATTTGAGCTGCTGCTTCGGCTGAAGGGGAATTATATCTGGCCGGCCATGCACGTAAATTCCTTTAATATGAAGCGGGAGAACGGAGAGCTGGCGGACCGCATGGGGCTTGTGGCCGGTACCTCCCATTGTGATATGCTGATGCGCAGCAATCACAGGGAGTGGAGGCCCTGGCTTGAAAAGAAGGGCTACCGGGATGTGGAATATGATTATTCCGTTCCGGGGAGAAACCGTGAGATTCTGGAGGAATATTGGCGTGAAAGCGTGATTCAGAATCAGGACTTTGAGGTGAGCTATACCCTGGGTATGCGGGGGATTCACGACAGCGGCTTTGAAACCAGATCCCTGGCGGGCTTATCCGGTCAGGAGCTGATCCAGGCCAAGATCAAGCTGCTGGAGCAGGTGATTGGCGCCCAGCAGCGTATTCTTGCGGAAACGCTTGGAGAAGAGGCCTGTGAGAATACCATGAAGACCTTTGTGCCTTATAAAGAGGTATTGGAGCTTTATGACAACGGGCTCCAGGTGCCGGAGGAGCTTACCCTGATCTGGGCAAACGATAATTACGGATATATCAGAAGGTATCCCAATGAGCAGGAGCGCAGGAGAAAGGGAGGGAACGGACTTTATTATCATAATTCCTATTGGGCGCCGCCGGGAGGTTCGTATCTGTTTATCTGTTCCATTCCTTTGGCCCATACCGGAAATGAGCTTTACAAGGCATGGCAGGAGGGCATCCGCAAGGTCTGGGTTATGAATATCGGGGCCTTGAAGCCGTTGGAGCAGGAGATCGAGTTTTATCTTCGGTATGCCTGGGAGGCAGGAAAGGAGAATGCCCTGACCCGGAATGTGGATGCTTACCTTGAGTGGTGGATCAATACCACGTTTTCCGGAAATCACGGGGCAGAGATGGCGGATGTGCTGAATACCTTTTCTCAGGTGACAAACGTGCGTAAGGTAGAGCAGATGGATACGGATGCCTTTTCCCAGACCGCATACGGGGATGAAGCCTCCGCTCGAATGGAGCAATACCGGGAGCTGTGTACCCGCGGGGGCAGAGTGTATGAGCAGCTTCCGAAGGAGGAACGGGATGCCTTTTTTCAGCTGTGCCTGATGAAGCTTCATGCGGCTTATTTTACCAACGCCATGTTTTATTATGGAGACAGGAGCGCTCTTTGCGCAAGGCAGGGCAAGGGGCAGGCGGCTGAGCTGTATACCCGGTACTGCAGGGAATTTGATGATGCCAGGAGGCGTCTGCTTCTATATTACGGAAAGGTGATGGCAGGAGGAAAGTGGGAAGGAATCCTGACACCGGAGGATTATCCGCCGCCAAGAACTGCCATGTATCCGGCCTGTGTACCGCCCCTTGGCTCCTTTGAAAAAAAGCTGCTGGCGGACTGCTGGAACGAAGAGCCGGGACTTTACTTTGTAAAGCCGGTTAGAAAATGGATTCAGCTGGCCAATGCCGGGGAAGGGGAGCTGGCATACAGGATAGAAGCCCCAGGGTGGCTGGGGCTTTCGGAGATGGAAGGGACTGTGGGGGCGGAAAAGAGAATCCTGGTGCAGGTGAAAGAAGAGCCGTGGAAGAAAGAGCTGTGGAAGAAAACGGCCGGCAGCTTAGGGCAAGAGGAACTGATTTTGGAAGGAGCTTTGCGGATTATTTGCGATGAGACGGAGCAGTGTCTTGAAATTCCCGTAAGGGCGGATTTTTCTCGCTTTATGGAAAGCTGCGCTGCCGGGCGCGTACAGGAGCAGGAGGCACATTTAGAGGACGGCGGCATCCTGTGGGCTGCAGCAGAGGATGCCGAAAACGGAGAGGCCGGCGTTTTTGCCGGCTGGAAGCGGATCCCCAGGCTGGGCAGAGGTGGAGGAAGTCTGATGGAAGCCCGGAAAGAGGGGGCAGAGTTGAAGTATTCCTTCTATATAGAAAAGGCAGGGCGCTTTTTGCTGGAGCTTCATAGGTTTCCTACACTGGATTCCGTGGGCCGCATACGAATCCTGTGTGCGGTGGATGGCGGGAAAAGCTGTTGATGGAGTCACAGTCCACAGATGAATGGAAGGGCACCTGGAAGCGGAACGTTCGCGACAATGTGGACAGGATGACGCTGGAGCTGCCGGAGCTGAGCAAAGGAAGGCATACCTTAAGCTTTTATGCGGTGGATCGCTATTTTGGATTCAGCAGATGGGTGATCTACACAAAGCCTGCCAAATACAATATGCTGGGGGGGAGCGGAAGAAAGAGAGTGCCTGCCAGAGTACTGGGACCCTAAAGATAATCTGTTTTACGGAAAGCTTCCTCTTGGGCCCCGGCCGCAGATTTATGCCCCGGTAGAGCCTTCCGGAGATGCCATGGCCATGGAGGATATTCTGGTGGAGGAGAAGGAATATGCCGCGCCCGTTACGCCGGAGGCTTTATTGGATAAGGGAAGGGCTCCTTTTCAGGAAAGGAACGGAGGGATCTGTATTGATGCCGCCGCTGCGCTGGCTCAGTCGGAGTATGCCTTTACCTCCGGGCATCCATGGGATTACTGCAGCAGTGAATCTTACGGGAGAACCGGGCTTGCGTTATATATCAGGAAGCCGGGGCTTGCCTTTACCGAAAATTATCCCACCCTGAATTATCGTTTTGTCTGTGCCGGGGGAGAATACCGGGTCTGGATCCTTTTAAAATGCAACGAATGGGAGGATGCCCGCTTTATGCTGGCGCTTGACGACGAGGAGCTTCCGGCGGAAAAGCTTTGCGGCGGCAGAGGAATCTGGAGATTCTGCGCGGAGCAGGCGTATCGCTGGGGGCCGGTATGGAAGCAGGCGCTTGCGCCGGGCGAGCATATGCTGCGGATTCATGCACTTTACTCCGCCACCCGATTTGACAGGATTTATCTGACCGGCGGAGAGAACTTACCGCCTGCGGACGGAAAATGGTGTGCAGGGCAGCAGTAAGGTAAAACGTCGGATCCGGTCGGTTTGTGTTGTTTTATGCAATTTTAATAAAAAAAGATTGAAATTATTCAAAAAAGTGTTATATTTAAAATCAAGGGTACTTTCGGATTATGAAAAATTATTGAAAAGTGTCCAAATTATATACGAAGATGGGCAGTTTTACTATATTTCTATAGCTGCCGGAGAACATATTACAATATGAAGAATCATTCGTTTGAGCGGTACAGGGCCATTGATCTTGTGATCTGGCTGGTCATCCTTTCCGTATTTGAATATATTACGGTGATGGCGGCGTCAAAATGGTTTCCCGGTGAGCTTTATACTCTGTCTCAGCTGGTGGCTGTTTTATGTATTGTCATGATGCGCTGGGGAGGCTTTGCGGTACTTCATGCTATGGCAGGGGGAGTTGTCTTCTGCCTGGCTCAGGGGGCCGGAGCGGAACAGCTTGTAACATACTGCATCGGCAACTGCTTTGCACTGATTGCCCTTTTGCTTTTTAAAGCGGTGGGTAAGGAGGCGGTGAGATCTAAGGTACATTATACGCTTGTGTTTGTGGCAGCGGCGTTTTGCGGAGCGCAGCTGGGAAGATGGCTTGTCAGTCTGTTCTTTGGAGGCACGCCGGGCTCCATCGGTTCATTTTTTATGGCGGATTCCCTTTCGCTGCTGTATGCGGCAGTGGTGGTGCTGATTTCCCGAAAGGTGGACGGGCTTTTTGAGGACCAGAAGAGTTATTTGATCCGCACGGAGGCGGAGAGAAGAAAAGAGAATTTATAGGAGGTTTTAAGGATGCAGCGGGGCGCTTGTGACTATTTGATTTTTGACGAGGAAAGCGGGACCTATATTGAGAATCCGGAGCAGATTGTCAGGGATGACGTGGAGAAGCATCACTGGCTGAATGTGGGCAGGATGATTTTAAAGGATTGGCGGCTGTACCTGATGCTGGTGCCGATGATTCTGGTATTCCTGTTCTGGCGTTACTTCCCTATGTACGAGCTGCTGGGGTGCTTTAAGATCACGGATTCGGTGAAGCCGGTGGCGGATCAGTATTACCTGGGATTTTCCCATTTCCGGAATCTGCTGGTTGGAGGGACCGGACTTTCCACGGAGTTCTGGAGGGCCTTCCGCAACACCTTCCTGTTAAGCTTTTACGGGCTGTGCTTCGGATTTCCCATGCCGATCATTATCGCTCTGTTCTTCAATGAGATACGTTCAAACATTGCACGCAGCGTGTGTCAGGTAGTAACGTACCTTCCCAAGTTCATGTCAACGGTTGTCATGACCTCCATGGTAACCATGCTTGTAAAGCAGGAATCGCTTACTTCCGGTATGGGTATTCTTTCTCAGCTGCTGCAGCAGATCGGACTGATCAGCGAAGAGGCGGCATCTGCGGGGTTATTGAATAACCCGACCTTCTTCCGGGCAATTTATCAGATCAGCGGTATCTGGGAGGGAGCAGGCTACGACAGTATCGTGTTCTTCGCGGCCATTATTGCCATAGCGCCCACCAGCTACGAGGCGGCCCAGATTGATGGGGCGGGCAAGCTGGCTCAGATGAAATATGTGGTGCTGCCATGTATCCTGTCAACCATTGTTATCATGCTGATTACCAGAATCGGCTCTCTGTTGAACGTGGGGTATGAAAAGGTTCTGCTGTTGTACAACCCCAATACTTATATGACGGCGGACGTGGTATCCACCTTCTCACAGCGGTACGGTATTGCGGGGACCATGCAGGGGCTGGCCTCTGCAGCGGAAATGATGAACAATGTAATCGGAATGCTTCTGGTCATCGGCGCAAATACCATTGCCCGGAAGGCATCCAACGTATCACTTTATTAAAGGGGCTGGTTTAAAAAAGTATGAAAAGAAAACTTGAAATATCGGAATTAATATTTAAAATCATAAGCTATACACTGTTGACCATATTTGCAATCTGCTGTCTCTATCCTTTTGTGTATACGCTCTCCGCTTCCATAAGCGGAAGGCAGGCAGTGGAATACAGTGAGCTGGTTCTGCTCCCCAAGGACATCCAGTTTGAAGCCTTTTCCAGAATGTTCAACAATAATATGTTCTGGAATGCCTATACCAACACCCTGTTTTTAACCTTTTACGGGACAATCTGGGCGCTGGGCATTTCCATACTGGGCGCATATGCACTGTCGAAAAAAAGGCTGCTGTTCCGTAAGGGCTTTAACTTCTTTCTGGTGTTTACCATGTGGTTCAGTGCGGGTCTTGTACCCCAGTACCTGAATTATCTGGATACCAAAAGAGTCTTCAATGCCGTTGGCATTATGGACGATAAATGGCTGGTGGTCATTGCCATGGGTATGGCTGCCATGAACATTATACTACTTAGAAACTCTTTTGAGGGTGTTCCCTCGGAAATCGAGGAAGCCGCCATTGTGGACGGTGCCACGGAAATGCAGGTCCTCTGGAGGGTCTACATACCCATGAGCAAGTCTATCATTGCTACAGTGGCACTGTTCTTCGGAATTTCCCGCTGGAACGGATATTTCTGGGCAAGGCAGATGATTTCTAACTCCAATGAGCATCCCCTGCAGGTATTTATCCGTTTGCGACTGGAGGAATTTACGGATCCGGAGGCCATGACGGGCTGGAATGAGATTTATGCTTCCGACTCGGTGATTTATGCCCTGATCGTTTGTTCTATTGTGCCCATACTGATTATTTATCCCTTTATCCAGAAGTACTTCGCTAAGGGCGTGAATGCAGGCGGAGTGAAATAGGGCATGTATTGTATTGTTCAATCGCGCATGATAATGCGGTTGATATAGAAAAAGGAGGAAAAAAATGAAAAAGAAGAAGCTTACTTCATTGCTGGCGGTTTCTCTTGCGACTGCAATGCTTCTGTCGGGCTGCGGCAACGGCGGAAACGATGGCGGCAGCAGCAGCGACCAGCCCAGCAGCAGCACTCCCTCAGTCAGTGACGAGGGGAATGCTGGCAACAGCGAGGCAAACAACGGCGGCGACAGCCAGACCGGTAACGAGGGCGGGGATACCAATACCTCTGCACCGGAGCTTACCTATGCGGAGGGTACTGTGCTTCGTATGGCAACAGGCTATAACAGCACAAAGACAGGGCTGACCTTTGATCCCGACGTAGCAGGAGAGGGCATTACCTTAGCAGACGGCAATACTTACAATGCCGGCGATTTAAAGCCCACCTGGGTTGAAGTTCAGAACGTGCTGGGCGTGGTATTTGAAGACAAGTACCAGGGCAACAATTCCACCAAGGAGTGGGATTACTGGAAAGAGCAGTTAGACCAGGTTGATATGGTCAGCGGTACTGCAAGCAAGCTGACAGAGGCCGGTGTGGCAGGTATGGTTGTTGATCTGAATCAGTATATTGACAGCATGCCCAACTTTAAGGCTTACCTTGAGGCAAATCCTATTGTCCGCCTGTCCATTACAGGTGACACCGCTACGGGAGCAATTTATTTCTCACCTTATTTTGACGGTGTAAACGACATCGAGCGTATGCCTCTGATGAGAGTTGACTGGGTACAGAAGCTTTTGGACGGCGAGGGCGCTTTTGCCGCTGACAAGAGCGGAA
This sequence comes from uncultured Acetatifactor sp., assembly GCA_910586485.1. Taxonomy (GTDB): domain Bacteria; phylum Bacillota; class Clostridia; order Lachnospirales; family Lachnospiraceae; genus Acetatifactor. The sequence continues at coordinate 8,649 of CAJUIA010000033.1, read as the reverse complement.
CTACCACTGCACCTGTTTATCAGCCCTATATGCCTACATCCGGCAAGGTTGAGGTAGATGTGGTTACGCTTGACGGCAAGTCTACCGAGAAGGTTACCAAGGATTATGACGCTGCAGGCAACATCGTGCAGAAGATGAACGATGCCGGCTCCATGAGCGGTGTGGACGCGGTTAATATGCTGCGTGACTACATTGATCAGGCTTACGGCGGATATTATGGGACTACCCGTTCCAATCTGTTCTGCGGACAGAATGCGGCATGGGATGCGGACGAGCTGGTAGCTCTGCTGCGCTGCGTGGTTTCCAATGCACCTACCCTTAACGGCACAGACTCTATTCAGGGTCTCTTCTCCCGTGAGGATGCAAACAACCAGAGACGTGTAGATATGTTCCGTTTTGCAGGCAGCCTGTTCGGTGTCCGCGGTCTGGAGTCCAGACAGGATTACCTCTATGTAGGCAACGACGGCAAGCTTCATGACGCTCGTCAGGAGGCTGCTACCTACACTGCACTTGAGAGAATGAACGCAATGGCGCAGGAAGGTCTGATTTCCAAGTCCTTCATGGACAGCTCTGAAGAGAAGACCGAGACCATGCTGGAGAACGATCTTGGCTTTATGCACTACGATTACAACCAGACCCAGACGGTTTACAATGCGACCAAGCTGCAGGAAAGCGAGAAGTATATGGCAGTTATGGTTCCCGTTGCACGCTGGGATGACGGCACGGGCGAGCAGTTCATGAGATTTACCGAGTCCTGGCGTTCCGTTAAGACCGACGGCTGGGCAATCTCCAAGGCAGGCGTAGGTGAGGATACAAATAAGCTGAATGCTGCATTGAAGCTCATTGATTACGCGTTCAGCCCCGAAGGCCAGATTCTGATGTCCTATGGCCCTGCTGCATTCAGAAGCACCGAGACCTTTATGTTTAACGGTGAGGAAATGCCTGAGATTTCCGATGCAACTTATGCGGAGCTGTGGGAGAAGGCAAATGGCAACTATACCAACTATGCACGTCAGTACCTTGGCTCCACCTTAAGCTTCGTAAAGAGCCAGGCCTTTGAGTATCAGTGTACTCATGAAGTAGGCAAGGAAGGTGCAGGATATATCTCCAACGCGATTGCGCTGGGTACCATCAAGCATCCTGAGCTGGCACTGGCAGACAATATGTGGTATACCTCTGTTCCTACCGTTCTGCCTAACACCAAGGCTGAAAACGACACCATTGCAGGCTTCTCGGAGCTGGGTGCAAGCGGCCGTTTTGGACAGAGCAAGGATCAGCAGAACCTGTTTGTTGACATTATTGTAGGCGGCTTCTCCGGTGAGGGAACTTCCTCCGCAGACGAGACTGTTGCAACCGTGACCAATTCCTGGAACGGCGCACAGTATCTGCAGTTAAAGGAGACTGCTTGGCAGTATCTCGTTCAGTTTTACAACAGCAACAACTAAGATCAAAGTTATGATCATTGACTAAAAGCAAAGCCGCGCGAAATAAACTAATATCCGAATTGACCGGTGAGGTTGATTTTGCGCGGCATTGCAAAATCAAGGAAGGTTTTTTATGTATAAAAAACAGATGGTATTTCAGCGAATCGTATGTTATGTGGTGTTGGTTGCTTCCGCACTGGTATTTGTTTATTCTCTGGGTCTTTTGACAGACCTTTATGACAGCCTGTATTTAACCATAAGGGATCCGGCCAATCTGGAGATGACCACGGTACAGGGCTCAAGGATTTATTATGATATGCAGCCCTTTAACAGTGAGCTGACCAGGGTGGGGATCGGCCTGATTTTGGTTTCCTTGGTTTTGTTTTTAATGAATACGCATTCCCGCAGAAAGTATTATATCGGGAATTTCTTTGCGACCGCGCTCTGTGTGGTGTGTAATATAGCGGCCACAATCTGGGCGGTTATGAAAATATCTGCCTTTAGGGCACAGTTTTTACAGATGGATTTTGAAGCGCTGAAGGCACATGCAGAAATGTGGAAGTCGCTTTATACGGAGTCAACCTTTTGGTTTGACGCAGGCTATGTGGTGTTTGGCATTTTGATGGCGGCAACGGTGCTTCTGGTTGTAAATTTGATTATGAAACTAAACGTGATGAAGGAAGAAAAGCGTCTGATTGGCAGCGGAAAGGAAGTAAAAGCATGAATTTTGAAAATGATGCCGTTATAAAAAAAGACCGCCTGCGCTTTACCAAGAACAAGCTGTCTGCAAATCTGTCGCTGCTTGCGATTGTATTTAACGCCTTTTACTTTGTCAGTATTTATAAATCCGACGTGGGAAACTATTATTACAAGTTGATTATAGGTATTTCCGTGGTGTATAATCTGTTGTTTATGCTGGCGGCATTCCTCTCTTCCGAGGGGGTTAAAAGCTATAAAATGAATTATTCCTACGTTTTGCTGGCTTTGGGAGCAGGACAGATCATTCGTATTTTTATTCTGCCCAGGGCTGCCAGGGGGGCAACGGTGACATTGAGTGATGTGGAGCAGAACGTAATGGAAAGCGGGCAGTTTACCCGTGTATGTATTTATCTGATCATTTCTGCAGTGCTTTGCTGTGCGGCGGCAGTGATCAATATCAGTAAGAGTACTACGCTTACCAAGTATCAGGCTGAACTTGAAAAAAAGCAAAAGGGAGCAAGCCATGAGTGAACTTAAATTACAGCATCTTGATAAAATATATGACAACAAGGTTCAGGCCGTATATGATTTCAATCTGGATGTGAAGGACGGGGAGCTGATCGTTTTGGTGGGACCTTCCGGATGCGGAAAGTCCACGACTTTGCGTATGGTGGCAGGTCTGGAGGATATTTCCGCAGGTCATCTGATCATTGACGGCAGGGATGTGACCCAGATGCCGCCCAAGGACAGGGACATTGCCATGGTGTTTCAGGATTATGCCCTTTATGCCCACATGACCATTTATGAAAATATGGCATTTTCTCTGATGTTGAGAAAAGAAGATAAAAACGTGATCCATCAAAAGGTGATGGCGGCTGCAGAGATATTGGACCTTACGGATCAGCTTAACAAGAAGCCAAACCAGCTTTCCGGCGGTCAGCGTCAGAGAGTTGCCATGGGACGTGCCATCGTCCGTACGCCGAAGGTATTTTTGTTTGACGAGCCCCTTTCCAATCTGGATGCCAAGCTCCGCGGGGCGACTCGTCGTGAGATATTGCTGCTCCATAAGCGCTTAAAGGCAACCATGCTTTACGTGACCCATGACCAGACGGAGGCTCTTACATTAGCGGACAGGATCGTATGTATGTCCATGGGGCATGTTCAGCAGATCGGTACGCCGCTGGAGCTTTATGATACGCCTGCAAATATTTTTGTGGCCAGCTTTATCGGCCTGCCTCCCATCAATTTATTTGATGTGGAGATTAAGGACGGGCGGGCGGTCTGCAGCGATTTCGTTTTGGATTTGAATGACCGGGAGAAGGAGCTTCTTGCGGGATATAAGGATAAGACGGTTGTTCTCGGTGTCCGTCCGGAGGACATTGTTCAGGGCGGAAATATTCCGGTAAAGGTATTTACCAATGAAAATCTGGGCCAGACTACGCTTGTCAGCGGTAATCTGGGCACCCATAAGATCACCTGTAAATTCCGCGAGTGGTGCAGCTATAAAACGGGAGATACAGTGAATGTTTCCTTTAAGAAAAAGCATTTCTTTGACAAGGAAACCACTAATGCAATTTAAAGGAGAAGTATCAGATGAAGGAATTTATTCGTAAGTTTTTCGTTTCTCTGAAGCGCAGGCCCCAGAACATTCCGCTGGTGGCGCTGGCGGCGGCCTTTATTGCCTATTCCTTTCGGCTGACGTCCATATCGAATACCACGGCCAGAATCAATACCGCAAACATGGGGCAGTGTGAGTTTGCGGCCATGCTGTTTTCCATTCTGGCATTTGTCTGCTTCCTGCGGGCTTTTCCCAAGAGACAGAAGGCAAATAAGCCTATGTTGATTCTCTTGTTCCTGATGCTTGCTTTGCTGGTGTTTGCTGACAGCGTATATCTGTTCAGGATCAATGAGGCTCTTACCCGGACAGAGAACACGGTAGTGATTGCCGATAATACTATGTTTATTGCCGAAGCCCGGAGTACCGTGACCACTCATATTATACTGGTGGCGGTCTGTGCCGTTCTGCTGGCGACACTGCCGATTTATGCAAAGCTGTTGAAAAAGATCAATACCTCCATTGATGTGGAAGGAAACGGCGATATGGCAGCGATTGATATTTCCGGTGAGGATGAATAATTAGTTTATGGCAGGAAAAAAGAAGAATAAGCAAAGCGGGAAGCCGGCTGCCGAAAATTATTATGATTTAAAGACGGATGCGGTGAACAGGCTGGTGAACGCAGAATCCGCACCGGAGGTTTCCGAGGCGGAAATCAGAAAATATAAGTCCAGGGGAAAACTGAATATTCCTACATGGCTGAAGGTAGTATTTGTAAAATTTTGGTTTAGCGGCGCCATCTGTTATTTCTTCCTCTGGGGCCTGGGCACTTATATTTCGGGGCTGGACCTGATGTTCGTGCTGGCGGTAGGTTTAGGGTTGTCCGTTGACCTGCTGGTAAATAACCTGCTGCATTATTTTGAATCACAGAAGGGCTCCGCCGACAAGTGGATGATGATTCCCTTCCGGAAATTCTGGACCATATTTTTGAACGTAATTTATGCGGGAGTGCTGCTGTACTGTATTATATGGGCTTATAATGTGGTTAATACCCTGCTGGTTGGGGATGTGGAGACCGCGCAGACGGTAGCCGTACCGGTAGAACCGATTTTGTTTGGTCTTTTGTTTACAGGATTTGATATGCTGTTTATTACAATTAAAAATACGATCGTAAAAGTAGTTCATGATGCAAATGCAAAGGTATCGGGGAAGTAATTATGCAAAAAATTAAAATTGCTTATTTGGGCGGCGGCTCCAAGGCCTGGGCCAGAGTGTTTATGACGGATCTGGCACTGGCAGAGGGGCTTTGCGGGGAAATTGCTCTGTATGATATTGATGTTTCCGCGGCAGAATTAAATCAAAGAATAGGTGCGGTGATCAACCGCTCCCCCGAAACCGTATCAAAATGGGATTACAGGGTGTATACCGAAATCGGTGAAGCACTGGACGGAGCGGATTTTGTGGCTTGTTCCATTTTGCCGGGAACCTTTGACGAGATGGAGAGCGATGTCCATTTGCCTGAAGAATACGGGATTTATCAGGCTGTGGGCGATACCGTGGGGCCGGGAGGAATCCTGCGTGCCATGCGTACAGTGCCTATTTACGAAGGCTTTGCCAGAGAGATCAAAGCTCATTGCCCGCAGGCATGGGTGATTAATCTTACCAATCCCATGACGGCCTGTACCAAGACTCTTTATGATGTGTTCCCGGAAATAAAGGCCTTTGGCTGCTGTCATGAGGTATTTCATGCCCAGGAGTTTTTATGCTGTGTGGCCCATGAGGTACTGGGCGTGCCAAGACCGAGCCGCAGGGAAATGGTAATTGATGCCTGCGGAGTCAATCATTTTACTTGGATCACGGAGGCAAATTACAACGGCAGGGATATGCTGGCGGTACTGCCGGAGTTTATTGACAGATTTTATGAAAAGGGCTATTGCGAGCATTTGGGAGTGGAGCCCGATGATTTTAAAGAGGATCCTTTCCGCTATGGAAACAAGGTGAAAATGGATTTGTTCCGGCGCTTTAGAGTATTGGCGGCGGCAGGGGACAGGCACCTTGTGGAATTCATGGATCGTTCCTGGTATTTAAAGAATAAAGCGGATGCCGAGAGCTGGCTGTATCATCTGACCACGGTGGGCTACCGGAAGCAGGACCGAATCAACAAGATCAATCAGTCTCATCGCATTGCAGATGGTGAGGAAGAAATAAAGGTTGTTAAGAGCGATGAGGAAGTTGTGGAGCTGATGAAAGCACTTTTGGGACTGATCCCGCCCATGGTTTCCAATGCCAATACCCTGAATGTGGGGCAGATGGCGGGAATGCCGGCAGGTGCTGTAGTGGAGACTAACTGTGTGTTTTCACGTAACAGCGTGAAGCCTATTGTAGCAAAGCCCCTTCCCGGAGATGTAAATGCTCTTGTGCTTAGAAATGCACAGAATATTGAAAACGCGTATTACGGTATTAAAAACCGGGATTTTCGTCAGATATTTGAGGCATTTGTTAATCAGCCTCTGTGTTCGGGACTTGCTCTTTCCGATGCCAGAGAATTGTTTGTACGGATGGTTAAGGCCACCGACAATTATCTGCGGGATTATTTCCCTTTGGAACAGCTTAAATTATGATCGACGCATTTGGTTTTGCGGCAGATGCCGTTCTGCCCATCGTGTTAATGATAGCCTTAGGGTATTTCTTAAAAAGAACGGGGCTTCTTAGCCGGGAGTTTTTGGATACCGGAAACAGGCTGACCTTCCGGGTGCTGATTCCCGCATTGCTGTATTATAATATCTACGGAATACAGAGCCTGAAGAGCATTAACATGAAATTTATATTGTACGGCGTTGTGATGGTAACTGCATTGTTTTTCCTTGCGATAGCGGTTGTCTGTGCATTTACAAAGGACGGTGCAAAGAGGGGCGCTCTGATTCAGGCCATGATCCGCTCCAATTATGCGATTATTGGTCTTCCTCTTGCCGAGTCACTTTTTGGAGCTGCGGGTGCAGCTGCCGCGGGAGTGATGTCAGCATTTTGCGTCCCCCTGTTTAATATATTAAGCGTGACAGCCCTTACCGTTTTCAACGGTAACAGCCAAAAGGGACGGGTGGACGTAAAAAAGATTCTTTTGGGAATTGTCAAAAACCCCTTGATCATTGCCACGCTTCTGGGAATTTTGACCTTGGGCGTGCGTGAGCTGCTGGTTCTTTGGCATATAGATTTCAGGCTCAGCAATGTGCGGTTTTTGTATAAAGCCTTGGAAAGTCTCAAGTCCGTCTGTACGCCCTTTGCCTTGATGGTACTGGGCGGAAGGTTTGAGTTTTCCGCTGTGTCAAGGCTATGGCGGGAAATTCTCTTTGGCACGCTGATGCGGACGATTGTGGTTCCCGTGCTGGGGCTTTCCGGTGCGTATTTGCTGCATCTGACCGTTTTGCCGGAGCTTTCCGGTGAACACTTTGCTGCATATGTGGGCGTTTTTGCAACGCCGGTAGCGGTTGCCAGCGCCATTATGGCAAAGGAGATGAATGCCGATGACGAACTGGCGGGACAGCTGGTGGTGTGGACCAGTCTGGTCAGTACGGTGACAATTTTCCTTTATGTCACGATCTTTCGGGCCATTGGAATTTTTTAAATAGAAACTATTAAGGAAAAGTGGGAGCAAAAGTTATGGCATATTTAACCTTGAGAGGAATCAACAAAATCTATCCGAACGGGTTTCACGCGGTTCACGACTTTAACCTGGAGATCGAGAAGGGCGAGTTTATTGTGTTCGTGGGATCCTCCGGCTGTGGAAAGTCCACGACGCTGCGTATGATCGCAGGGCTTGAAAACATCAGCAAGGGCGATTTCCTGATTGACGGAGTCAGGGCCAACGAAAAAGGGCCCCGTGAGCGCGGTGTGGCAATGGTGTTCCAGAGCTATGCCCTCTATCCCCATATGTCGGTTTATGACAACCTGGCATTCGGACTGACGCTCCAGGGAGTAGATGAAGACGTAATTGAGCAGAAGGTGAAAAAGACGGCGGGGATCCTGGGACTGACGGATTATCTTGACAGAAAGCCCAGAGCCCTTTCCGGCGGCCAGAGACAGAGAGTGGCAGTTGGGCGTGCCATCATCCGCAAGGTAGATATTTTCCTTATGGACGAGCCCCTGTCCAATCTGGATGCAAAGCAGAGAGTTACCATGCGCTCCGAAATTACGCAGATCCACCGTGAGACGGGCGCCACCACCATCTATGTGACCCACGACCAGACAGAGGCCATGACCATGGCTGACAGGATTGTGGTCATGAAGGAGGGGTATATTCAGCAGGTGGGGACACCGTATGATCTGTATTTCAATCCTGTAAATATGTTTGTGGCAGGCTTTATTGGTGAGCCTCCCATGAACTTTATCCATTCTACATTAAAGGGTGGAAAGCTTGATATAAAAGGCAATGTGGTTGATCTTGGCGCCGTTGCTGATCAGGATATTCTGAAAAAGTATGAGGGCAAGGAGCTGGTTCTGGGCTTCCGTCCGGAGGCGATCAGGCTTGCAGGCAGCGAGGATATGGGAAACGCGTATAAGCTTTCCTGTACGGTTGAGCTTACGGAGCTTTTGGGCGACAATACCAATGTTTATGTGGACATCCAAGGCATCAAGACGATTTTGAAGGTAGAGCCTCACGAGTCCCCGGAAATAGATACGAAGCTTACATTTGCAATTCCTTACGGGAGTGTCTATCTTTTCGACAAGCAGACGGAAAAGCGAATTCGGCTGAAAGGGTTTGCAAAGTAATTTGCAAGCCCTCTTAAACCCCGATCCCATCGGAAATAGCGGGTGCTTTCAATACAGGTAAAAAAAGTGCTTGCATATCCGGTAAGGGTGTGATAGAATGATTGAGGTCTGGAACAGGAAGTTTTTACAACCGGGAAAAGGCAAATAGCGAGGCTCCATGGTCAAGCGGTTAAGACATCGCCCTTTCACGGCGGTAACACGGGT
>CAJUIA010000032.1 GCA_910586485.1 uncultured Acetatifactor sp. | reverse complement strand
TGGAAGTTATAGGGCTCGAACCTATGACCCTCTGCTTGTAAGGCAGATGCTCTCCCAGCTGAGCTAAACTTCCGTCCGCCGGCTGATTGTACAGCCGACTTAAGTCAGTATACCCTGTAGCTCATCATTTGTCAACACTTTTTTACATCTTTTCCGGCGCGGAAAATCCCAGCACGTCGATACAGGTCTCCAGTACGTCCCTTGTGAGCAGAAGCAGGGCGATCAGGCCCTCCCGCCTTGCCGCATCCGGCTCTCCCAATATCTTTGTCTCATGATAAAAATGATTAAAGGCATTGGCCAGCTCATAAATATATGCACAAACCTTATGAGGCGCCGCTTCCTCCGCCGCACTCTCCATCACGGTATTAAACTGTACCAGTGTCATCATCAGCGCCTTTTCCGACTCGTTAAAGGCCTTCTGCAGGCTAAGCCCTGACAATTCTCCCCCCTGCTCCTTATATTTTGCAAGGATGGACTTAATGCGGACAATGGTATACAGAATGTAGGGACCGGTATCTCCCTCAAAGGAAGTAAACTTGTCCGGATCGAAAATATAATCCTTGGAGGCCTGGTTGGAAAGATCACCGTAAAGCAGAGCGGATACCGCCACCAGATCAGCCACCCCTCTGGCCTCTTCTTCGGGCATTTCCCGGCCTTCTTTTATCTTCCTGTACATTTCATCCTTTGTTTCCTGAATCAGGGTCTCCAGGCGCATAACGCCCCCGTCTCTGGTCTTAAAGGGTTTGCCGTTCTTGCCGTTCACCGTGCCGAAGCCGATCCATTTTAAATCCGTCTCCGGCTCCACCAGCTTCGTCTTTCTTGCACAGCGGAACACCTGATCAAAATAGAGATCCTGCCGCTTATCCGCCAGGTAAATGATCTGATCGGGATGATACAGTCGCATACGCTCCAGGATGGTAGCAAGGTCCGTAGTATTGTACAGGGAAGCTCCGTCGGATTTTAAGATCATGCAGGGCGGCACCTCCTTGGTGTCCGTCTCTTCCTTTACATCCACCACCAGCGCTCCTTCGCTGATATGGGCATAGCCCTCCTTTTTCATGTACTCCACCATCTCCGGAATCAGATACTGTACGTCGCTCTCTCCCTTCCACAGATCAAATTCCACATTCAGGCTGCTGTAATTCTTTTTCAGGTCGGACACGGATACGTTCATCATCTGCTGCCAGAGCGCACGATACCCCCGGACTCCTTCCTGCAGCCTGCGGGTGGCGTCCATGGCCCTGGCCTTATACTCCGGATCCTCCTTGGATCTGGCGCTGGAAGCAGGATAAATTTCCTCCAGCTCGGAAATGGTAAAAGGCGCCTCCTGCGGGTATTCTCCCTCAAAGCCTTCGTCAAAATAAACCAGATCCGGCTGTCTCTCCCGGATGCCCTCAATCACAAGCCCCATCTGCAGCCCCCAGTCTCCCAGATGAGCGTCGCCGATCACCTCATGACCCACATAACGTTTAATGCGCTTAATGCTCTCCCCAATGACCGCGGAACGCAGATGTCCCACATGAAGGGGCTTGGCCACATTTGCCCCGCCATAATCAACAATAATTTTCTTTTTCTTCTCCGGCTTCTCCAAGCCAAACTTCGGAGCCGCCGCCATCTCCCGGACCACCTTCAGCAGATATTCCTCCGACAGCTTTAAATTCAGGAAGCCGGGAGCTGCTGCCGCCGCTTCACTGAATACCTCGCTGTCCGTTAATTTTTCCGCCACCTCGCCTGCAATGGCAATAGGGGGCTTATGGTACCGCTTTGCTCCCGCCATCGCGCCGTTACACTGATATTCGCACAAATCGGGACGGTTGGAGGCCGTGATCCTGCCCAGCGCACCGTCGTAACCGGCCGCCTCAAAGGCCTTTCCCATTTCCTCCGATAATAAATCCAAAAATTTTTTCATTCTGCCCCTCCTTTTTCCGTTTCCTGCCATTATACAGTAACTTCCCGCTCTTGGCAAGAGCCGCTTGAAGCAGGTAACAGGTGCCAGCCGCCTGTTACCCGCTTACGGACTGTCTGAACTGTGGCCGCTCCTTCCCAAACAAAACTACAAGATCACAAATTATGATTGTGCCCAGAGGAATCTTATGTTATACTATCCGCATGGGAAACCATAGAGCCAAAGGCGGCTTTACCCTCCCGACGAGAGAAAGGAGGGTGATGCAATGTATGTTACATATCAGGATTTAATCCAGATTGGAATACTCATTGTTGCCCTTGTAAATTTGATTTATCAGGTTTACAAGGGAAAAAAGAAATAGCCGCCACTACCACCAATAGTGACGGCCGGCCTCTGTCCAGAGGCATCTGCACCAAATTGTAAGGGTAGAGCCGCTTCTATGGCTTTCCCTTTTCAATTTTAACTATAGCATATCCCGTCACAGGATTCAAGGGCCGAACACATATTTATTCACTGGTTTCCGCTTGAAGCAGGCGGCAGCTCCCTCCCCTCCCGCACACTGAAGGCACAGCCGCAGTAGTTCTGCCTGTATAGTCCGTATTTCGCCGACAGCTCAACGGATCTTTTATATCCGTTCTTCTTTTTAAAATCCGAGGGCAGCCAGGCCACTCCGTATTCCGGGGCCAGCGCCTGCCCGATCTCATTGATCTTTTCTGCATTTTTCAAAGGGCTGATGGAAAGGGTGGTGCAGAAATAGTCATATTTTCCTTCCGCGGCCCGCCTTGCGGTTTCTCTCAGCCGCAGCTCATAACATCGAAAGCAGCGCTCGCCGCCCTCCGGACATTTTTCCAGTCCCCGGACCGCTTCCAGAAAGCGCTCCGGCTCGTAATCTCCTTCTGCTATTTCGATGGGGTATCCCTTTTTCTCCCGGTTATAGGCTTCAATCAGCCGCTTCAGCTCTGCTGCCCGCTTCTCATACTCCTTCGAAGCCGAAATATTGGGATTGTAATAAAAGGCCGTGATCCGAAAATATCTGCACAGATATTCCAACACATAGCTTGCACAGGGCGCACAGCAGCAGTGCAGGAAAAGCGCGGGCGCGGCTTCTCCCCGCGACAGGCGCTCTTCCTGCATGGTCAACAGCTTATCCAGTTCTTTCTGGTAATTGATTTGATTCATTGCTTTCCTCTGATCGCATCCTCGTACCGCATTCCCGCCTTACGCCAGTTAATCAGATCAAACCATCCTTCCACATAATCCGGGCGTCTGTTCTGGTACTGCAGGTAATAGGCATGTTCCCATACATCCACCAGGAGGATGGGGATATACTCCTTCAAATCCGGCACGTCCTGATTCGCCGTCTGGATAATGGACAGCTTTCCCTTGTTGTCCGTCACCAGCCAGGCCCAGCCTGAGCCGAACTTTCCCACCGCGGCCTGCTTCATCTGCTCCTTCCACTGCCTGTAAGAGCCAAAATCCCGGTCAATGGCTTCCGCCAGCGCCCCTCCCGGCTCCTGCCCCACAGGATTCTTCATGGAGTCAAAATAAAGCTCATGATTGTAAACTCCGCCGCCGTTATTGCGGACGGCTGTCTGCACCTGGGGCGGCAGGGTCTCTATGGCGCTTAAAAGCTCTTTTAAGCTCTTTTTTTGCAGCTCCGGGTAATCGGACAGGGCATTGTTTAAATTGTCTACATAGGTCTTATAATGCTTGTCATGATGAAAATGCAGGGTATCCTCGTCCAGCACCGGCATCAGGGCATCATATTCATAAGGCAGGGGACGTACAATAAAGGGATAGGTTTCAGCGTTCATATCATTTCCTCCATTCTAAAAGCCATAATATTTGTTTCGGAAATAGTATATGTCGCTTTTGTACTCTCCAAACCAAAATCTGTAATTTTTTGCTCCCATCCACTTTACAGTGACGCAATATCCACCAGCGTCAGCTTCCCGTCGCTCTCCTTGTTCTCCAGGCTGCTCACCAGTGCTCTGGCCGTGTCCATGGCGGTGATCACGTTTACTCCCGTCTCGATGGAGGTACGGCGGATCAGAAAGCCGTCCCGGCTCTTGTCCCTGCCCTGGGTCGGGGTGTCGATGACCAGGTCAATCTTATGGCCCAGAATCAGATCCATAACGGTAGGCGATTCCTGAGAAATCTTATTTACCTTTCTGGCCTTCACTCCGGCCTCATTTAAGGCCGCGGCAGTACTTCTGGTGGCATAGATGGTATAGCCCAGCCTTTCAAAGCGTCTGCCGATCTCCACCGCCTCACCCTTGTCCGCATCCTTCACCGTCATAATCAGGTTCTTATACCTGGGCAGATTCACCCCCGCCCCCAGAAAGGCCTTATAAAGAGCCTCGTTAAAGGTCTTTGCCACTCCTAAGCACTCGCCGGTGGATTTCATCTCCGGTCCTAAGCTGATCTCCGCTCCCCGTATCTTTTCGAAGGAAAACACCGGCATCTTGATGGCGTAATACTCTGCCTCCGGCTGCAGTCCCGGCTTATAGCCCAGCTCACCGATGGTCTTTCCCATAATCACCCCTGCCGCCAGATCCACAATGGGAATGCCGGTAACCTTGCTGATATAGGGCACCGTCCTGGAGGAACGGGGATTTACCTCAATAACATACACATCCTCCCCGATGGCAATAAACTGGATGTTAATCAGACCCTTTACATGCAGGGCCAGGGCCAGCCGCCTGGTATACTCGACGATCTTTTCCTTTACCAGCCTGCCGATGGTATGAGCCGGGTAAACGGAAATGCTGTCTCCGGAATGCACGCCCGTCCTCTCGATATGCTCCATGATTCCGGGGATCAATATCTCCGTGCCGTCACAGACCGCGTCCACCTCGATTTCCTTGCCCTGAAGATATTTATCCACCAAAATGGGATGATCCTGGGCAATGCGGTTGATGATCTCCATGAATTCCTCAATCTCCCGGTCGGAGATGGCAATCTGCATGCCCTGACCACCCAGCACGTAGGAGGGCCTTACCAGCACCGGATAGCCTAAGGTATTGGCTACCCTCTTTGCTTCCTCCGCCGTGTAAACCGTGCCTCCTGCTGCACGGGGAATTCCTGTCTGCTCCAATATCCTGTCAAAAAGCTCTCGGTCCTCGGCAGCGTCCACATCCTCCGCCTTTGTTCCCCAGATGGGAACGCCCATTTTCATCAGGCTCTCCGTCAGCTTGATGGCAGTCTGGCCGCCAAACTGTACCACCGCTCCGTCAGGATGCTCCCTGTTGACCACGGCCTCCACATCCTCCGCCGTCAGAGGCTCAAAATAAAGCTTATCCGCAATGTCAAAATCCGTACTGACGGTCTCCGGGTTATTATTGATAATAATCGTCTCATAGCCTGCCTTGGAAAAGGCCCAGGTGGCATGAACGGAGCAATAGTCAAACTCTATGCCCTGACCGATGCGGATGGGGCCGGAGCCTAACACCAGCACCTTCTTCCTTCCCGCTTCCCTGCTTTCTGCTACAAGCCCGGAGCATTCTGCGGTTATATCCTGCCCATCCTCATTTTCGCCGCCGTAAACGGAATAATAATATGGCGTGGAGGCTTCAAATTCCGCAGCACAGGTATCCACCATCCTGTAAACGGCCCGAATGCCGTTTTCCTGCCTGAGCTGCTTGATTTCCGCCTCCGTTCTGCCTGTGAGACCGGCAATGCAGGAATCCGGAAACTCCAGGCGCTTGGCCTCTTTTAAAAGGGCCGGTGTCAGCTCCTGTGTTTTCAGAGCCTGCTCCATTTCCACCAGCACCGCGATCTTGTCAATAAACCAAATATCAATCTTGGTAATCTCATGAATCTCTTCATAGCTGACGCCCTTGCGGACAGCCTCCGCAATCACCCAGATTCTCTGGTCATCCACCACCTTAAGCCTGCTCTTTAATTCCTCCGCGGAAAGAGCGGAAAAATCATAGCTTAACAGCGATTCCACATGCTGCTCCAGGGAACGGATGGCCTTCATCAGGGCGCCCTCAAAGTTATCGCAGATGCTCATGACCTCCCCCGTGGCCTTCATCTGGGTGGTCAGGGTCCGCTTTGCGGTCAGGAACTTGTCAAAGGGCAGCCTGGGAAGCTTGACCACACAGTAATCCAGCGCCGGCTCAAAGGAAGCATAGGTCTTTCCCGTAACGGCGTTTTTGATTTCGTCCAGGGTATAGCCCAAAGCGATCTTTGCCGCCACCTTGGCAATGGGATAGCCCGTGGCCTTGGAAGCCAGGGCCGAGGAACGGCTTACTCTGGGATTGACCTCGATCACGCAGTATTCAAAGCTGGTGGGATGCAGGGCAAACTGTACGTTACAGCCGCCGGTGATCTTCAGCTCGTCAATGATATTTAAGGCTGAGGTGCGCAGCATCTGGTACTCTTTATCACCTAAGGTCTGAGAAGGGGCCACCACAATGCTGTCCCCGGTATGTACGCCCACAGGGTCTATATTTTCCATGTTGCAGACCGTTATGCAGTTCCCCGCACTGTCCCGCATGACCTCGTACTCGATCTCCTTCCAGCCTGCGATACAGCGCTCCACCAGCACCTGTCCCACTCTGGACAGGCGCAGACCGTTTTCCAGGATTTCTTCCAGCTCGGCCTGATTGGAGGCAATGCCGCCGCCGGACCCGCCCAGGGTATAGGCGGGCCGGAGTACCACCGGATAGCCGATCCTGCCTGCAAACGCAACGCCGTCCTGCACATTCTCCACCACCAGCGAAGCCGCGCAGGGCTCTCCGATCCGTTCCATCAGATCCTTGAACTCCTGTCTCCCCTCCGCGTTGCGGATGGTGGCCGCCGTGGTCCCTAACAGCGTCACGCCATGGGCCTTCAGGAAGCCGGATTCCTCCAGCTCCATGCCCAGATTCAGGCCGGCCTGGCCCCCTAAGGTGGGCAGGATGCTGTCCGGCTGTTCCTGCTCTATAATCTGCTCTAAAACCTTTACGGTCAGGGGCTCGATATAAACCTTGTCCGCTATATCCTTATCCGTCATGATCGTAGCCGGATTGGAATTGACCAGGATTACCTCCACCCCTTCTTCCTTTAAGGAGCGGCAGGCCTGGGTCCCCGCATAGTCAAATTCCGCCGCCTGGCCGATGACGATGGGGCCGGAGCCGATCACCATTACACGCTTTACATTGGGATTCTTAGGCATTGCAGCTTTCTCCTTTCATCATGTCAATGAATCTGTCAAACAGATAACGGGAATCCTGAGGGCCAGGACAGGCCTCCGGATGATACTGCACCGTAAAAATCTTTTTCCCGGTATAGGATAAGCCCTCATTGGTGCCGTCGTTGACGTTGATAAAGGCAGGAACCGCAACCTTGGGATCCAGTCCCTCCGTATCCACCACGTACCCGTGATTCTGGGAGGAAATATACACCCTGCCAGTGGCCAGATCCTTCACGGGATGATTACCGCCCCGGTGGCCGTATTTCAGCTTATGGGTATCACAGCCATGGGCCAGGGCCGTCAGCTGATGCCCAAGGCAGATGGCAAAAATCGGTATATCCGTGGCACAGAGCTTTTTTATTTCTTCGATGATGGCAGTACATTCCTTGGGGTCTCCCGGCCCATTGCTGAGCATAATGCCGTCCGGCTGCATGGCGATCACCTCTTCCGCAGGCGTAAACGCCGGGAACACCGTCACCTCGCACCCTCGCTCCGCCAAAGAACGGGCAATATTCTTTTTGGCCCCGAAATCCATCAGGGCCACTCTTAAGCCCTCACCGTTTAATTTCTTTACCAGAGAAGGCCTTGGCTCCCTGGCGCCACTCTCATAGGCCTTCCGGTCAAATCTGGCCGCGCCGGAAAGGGGACCGTTCTCTGCAAGGCTTTTTGCCGGCTTTACCACATATTTTTCCCGGCAGGTTACCTTCTCCACCACATTCCCCATGGTATACGCCTTCAGCAGGGGCAGGATCCCGGCCAGATCATAAGCCTGATTGGTGGTAATCATGCCGTTCATGGTACCCTTTTCCCGCAGGATCCTGGTCAGCGCCCTGGTGTCGATGCCGGCGATGCCCGGCACGTCGTTTTCCTCCAGAAACTCCTGAAGGGAGCAGTCACTGCGAAAATTGCTGGGGATGCGGGAAAGCTCCCTTACAAGCAGTGCATCCGGCCAGGCCCGCAGGGATTCCATATCCTCCCTGCAGATACCGTAATTACCGATCAGCGGATAGGTCATACATACCGCCTGCCCCGCGTATGAGGGATCGGTCAAAACCTCCAGGTATCCCGCCATCGAGGTATTAAACACAATCTCGCTGACAACCTCCTTTTGCACGCCAATGTGGGTCCCTTCAAAAACTGTACCGTCTTCCAAAATCAAAAAAGCCTTCATCCTGTCCTCCCGTCAGATACTGTTTACGACTTCTCTGCAAAAACCTGGCGATGAGCTTTTAAAAACCCACCGCCTTAAGTTAAGAATCTTTCCGCCCTTCACACCAGCTGTTTATACCACTTCAGTGCATTTACATAAGCGTCATGAACATAGTCTATGCTCACATCCACCAGCAGAAGCTGTCTGGAAACCTCCTGCCAGTTTGCGTTCTCATATTGCTTCATGAACTCATATACCGTGGCACAAGGCCCCTGACCCTTCGTCAGGGCATCCCGGATCTCATCTCCCACCATCACCATATCCAGCGCCTCCTCCATGCTCTTTTCCAGGATCACGTCCAGCACCGAAAACAGCCCCATCAGGAACAGCTCCTCCGATTTATCTTCCAGCCCGAAGGCCGCCGCCAGACCCTCCGCGAATTTTGCCCTCAACAGGGACAATCTGGTAATCTCGCTGGGCTTGTCCGCATACAGCTTATTGGCCACCGCCGTATTAATCCATTTTTTCAGTTCCTTCTGACCCAGCATGGCCGCGGCATGGCGGATGGTGGTAATACCGGCGTTCACCGTCATACGGTTTACCATCTGCAGCAGGGAGATGGTAAAAGCCGTATCCCGCCCGATGACATTGGCCGCCTCTAAAAGATCAAAGTCCGCGTCATTTACCACATTCAGTAATTCAATATAGTTTACCTTCAGGGGAGCCACCACATGCTCTCCCTTTGTCACCGGCACCCGGTAAAATTCTCCCTCGTAGAGCTGATAACCGCCGGTCTTCTTTAAGGCCTCGTAGGTCTCCATCGAATCAATGCCGCCTGCGCAGAGCTTAATCTGCGGATACAGCTTTCCAAAGTAAAGCCTGGCCTTCTCGATGGCAATCTTCTTATTGTTCAGAAAAACATAATCCGTCAGCTTCATGATCTCCGTGTAATTCCCGAAATCAGACACAGCCAGCTTCCGCACGGCCAGCTTATAGCCCTTTGCCTTCAGCTCCCGCAGACGGTTGATATAAGCCGCTACCGGCGGAATGGTATTGTCGATCAGGAATACAATCCGTTGATGAGGGGCGCCGCACTGGCTCTCCACGTCCGAAAAAACGGAAATATTTCCCACCGGCACAAATATCTCCTTGTCCTCGGAAAGCGTTTCAATGCCCATACTCTCGATCAGCTCCAGGCCTTCCACCATTGCCGTTCCGTCGTTCTGACCGGTTCCCAGCAGCATGGGATTTAAGAAATAATTATCCTTTTGTGAGAAGATGGAGTATGCCTTCACTGCCATATTCTCGTCAAAAAGCGGCACCAAAACCATTAACATAACCTTCACCCTTTGCGGCATCGCCGCCCCTTTCTGTATCTGCTCACTTACTTAAAGTACCCGACACCGGACTCAAAGATTCTCAGATCCTGCTGCCCGTATATGTTCATGGCTACGTATCTGCCCTTACGCTCAGAATGAGCCATCTTCCCCAGGCACCGCCCGTCGGGAGACGTAATGCCTTCAATGGCGCTGTAAGAGCCGTTTATATTATATTCCTCATCCATGGACACATTGCCCTCCGGATCCGCGTACTGGGTTGCCACCTGCCCGTTTGCAAACAGCCTGTCAATCCATTCTCTGTCTGCCACAAAGCGCCCTTCCCCATGGGAAGCGGGATTACAGTAAACTGCTCCCGGCTCCGCTCCCTGAAGCCAGGGAGATTTATTGGACACCACCCTGGTATAAACCATCTTGGAAATATGGCGGCCAATGGTGTTAAAGGTCAGCGTAGGCGAGTTTTCATCCTGTCCCGTAATCTCCCCGCAGGGCACCAGTCCCAGCTTAATCAGGGCCTGGAAGCCGTTACAGATGCCAAGCGCCAGGCCGTCCCGCTCATTTAAGAGCTTCATCACCGCCTCCTGCATCTTTGCGTTCCGAAAGGCGGTGGCAAAGAATTTGGCGCTGCCGTCAGGCTCGTCACCCGCCGAAAAGCCGCCGGGGAACATAATAATCTGCGCCTGACCAATGGCTTTCTCAAATTCCTCCACCGATTCCCTTATATCCGACGCACTTAAATTTCTGAATACTTTTGTGACCACATTGGCTCCGGCACTCTCAAAAGCCTTTGTACTGTCATATTCACAGTTGGTGCCCGGAAACACGGGGATAAACACGGTGGGCTTTGCCACCTTGTTTTTGCACACATAAACACTGCCGGGCTCCGCTTTGTACAGCGGGCTTTCCACGGCCTCCGTTCCCTTCACGGCCTTGGTGGCAAATACCTTCTCCAGCCTTGAGGTCCATGCCTCCAGGGCCTCATCCATGGTAATCCTTACGTCGCCATACACAAAGGCAGGCTCTTCTGTCACGGTGCCGCATACCCAGCTGCGGAAGCCTGCGTCCAGGCACTCCTGCGCCGTCTCCGGGGAAACCTCCAGCAGAAGATTCCCCAGGGCTCTGCTCTCAAACAGCTCCCGCACATCCGCATCGGCTTCCATCCGTACCCCCAGCCTGTTTCCGAAAGCCATCTTGGATATAGCTGCCGCCATGCCTCTTGCATCCAGCGCATAAGCAGAAAACACCTTTTTCTCCTGCATCAGCTCATGAATATATCCGTAAAGTTTTGCTGCCCTTTCATATTTGGGTATGTCATATTCGTCCGCTTCAATCTCAAAACGCACCAGCTTATTGCCCGCCTTCTTTAACTCCGGCGTCACAATATCCCCGCTCTTTGCAATGTCCACCGCAAAGGAAACCAGAGTGGGGGGCACGTCAATATCGTTAAAGGTGCCGGACATACTGTCCTTGCCGCCGATGGAAGGCAGACCGAAACCGATCTGGGCATCATAGGCTCCCAGCAGAGCCGCAAAGGGCTGGCTCCAGCGCGCCGGATCCTCCGTCATCCTGCGGAAATATTCCTGGAAGGTAAAGCGGATCTTTGTAAAGTCTCCGCCGGAGGCCACAATCTTTGCCATGGATTCCAGCACCGCGTAGATGGCCCCATGGTAAGGGCTCCAGGAAGAAAGGTAAGGGTCAAAGCCGAAGCTCATCATGGTAACGGTATCCGTCTTACCTTTAAGTACGGGCAGCTTGGCAATCATGGCCTGGGTCTCCGTCAGCTGATGCTTCCCGCCGTAGGGCATCAGCACGCTGCCTGCCCCGATGGAGGCGTCAAACATCTCCACCAGCCCTTTTTGTGAGCATACGTTCAAATCATTTAACAGGGCCAGCCAGGCGCCCTTTACATCTCCTGCCTCCAGCTTTTCTGCTGCTGCCGGAACGGAAATTTTCCTGAAATAATTTTCCTTTTCATCCGGTATCTCCACCTTGACGGCAGTTTCCTGATGAGCGCCGTTGGTGTCCAAAAAAGCTCTCTTTAAATCAACAATCTTCTTTCCCCGCCAGTTCAGCACCAGCCGGGGTTCCTCCGTGACTACAGCCACGGCCACAGCCTCCAGATTTTCCTCTGCCGCATAGCTTAAAAACTGATCCACATTCTTCGGGTCCACCACCACGGCCATCCGCTCCTGAGACTCGGAGATGGCAAGCTCCGTGCCGTCCAGGCCCGCATATTTCTTGGGCACCTTGTCCAGATCCACTCTCAGCCCGTCCGCCAGCTCGCCGATGGCTACGGATACACCGCCCGCCCCGAAATCATTGCATTTTTTAATCAAACGGCTCACTTCCTCGCGGCGGAACAGCCTTTGTATCTTCCGTTCTGTGGGCGCATTGCCCTTCTGCACCTCCGCGCCGCAGGTCTCGATGGACTGCTCCGTATGTACCTTGGATGAGCCCGTTGCGCCGCCGCAGCCGTCCCGGCCGGTACGTCCCCCCAGCAGGATAATTATATCTCCGGGGTCCGAGGTCTCCCTGATTACGTTGCGTCTGGGCGCCGCGCCCATCACCGCCCCGATTTCCATGCGCTTGGCCACATAATTGGGATGATAAATTTCCTTTACAAAACCGGTGGCCAGACCGATCTGGTTTCCGTAGGAGGAATAGCCGTCCGCCGCCCCCCGCACCAGCTTCTTCTGGGACAGCTTACCCTTTAAGGTATCCGCCACAGGGACCGTGGGGTCCGCCGCCCCGGTCACGCGCATGGCCTGATAGACGTAGCCCCTGCCGGACAAAGGATCCCGGATCGCCCCGCCAAGACAGGTGGCCGCGCCGCCGAAGGGCTCGATCTCCGTGGGATGGTTATGGGTCTCGTTTTTAAAAAATACCAGCCATTCCTCGGTCTCCTTCCGGTCCCCGTAATCCATCTCCACCGGCACCACAACGGAACAGGCGTTGATTTCATCAGATTCTTCCATGTCCTCCAGCCTGCCGTCCTTTTTCAGCTTCCTCATGGCCATCAGGGCCAGGTCCATCAGGCAGATAAATTTATCCTGACGATTCCCAAAGATCTCTTCTCTGGTATCCAGATAGCTCCTGTATGTAGTCTCGATGGGCGAACGGTAGTAGCCTTCGCCAAACTCTATGTCCGTCAGCTCCGTAGAGAAGGTGGTGTGCCGGCAGTGATCGGACCAGTAAGTATCCAGCACCCGAATCTCCGTCATGGTAGGATTGCGCTTTTCTTCTCCCGCAAAATAATTCTGAATGTGCCGAAAATCCTTGAAGGTCATGGCCAGCCCCAACGAATCATAAAGCTCCTTCAGCTCCGCCTCCGGCATGTCCACAAAGTCTCTGCGTCCCGGCATGTTTTCCAGAACGGCCACATCCGCCGGCTCTTCAAATACGGTAATCAGGGTATCCGGCTTTTTGCTTCCCGTCTCCCTGGAGTCAACGGGGTTAATGCAGTATGCCTTTATCCTGGCAAACTCTTCCTCAGAAATGTCCCCAAGAATCACATAGGTCACAGCCGTGCGAATAACGGGCTCTTCATCCTCATTTAAGAATCTGACACACTGCACCGCAGAATCTGCTCTCTGGTCAAACTGGCCCGGCAGGAATTCCACGGAGAATACTCGCGCACCGGCCGGAAGCTCTATTTCTTCATGGTATAAATCATCCACCGGCGGCTCGGAAAAGACCGTTTTACAGGCTGTCTCAAACACCGGCTCTGATATGTTTTCCACGTCGTAGCGGATGAATTCCCGCACGCCTTCCACCCGGATTCCCAGATAATTACGGATTTCCTCCCCCAGTGCCTTTGCCTTTCCGGCGAAGGGCTCCTTTTTTTCCACATAAATGCGTCTGACGTTTCCCATTTGCTTCCTCCTATACCTCCAGCCCTAAATATTTCAAAATAAACTCTATCTCCCGTTCCACCGTTTCCGCGGTAATGCCGATTGTCTGGGCCGAAATCTTCAAGCCCTCCAGGACAAACATAATATTTCTGGCCGTCCCCTGGCAGTCCTCACAGTAAAATTCTCCATTATCCACGCCGATCTCAATCAGCTTCTCGATAATCTTTACCGCAGAGTCAAACTGCTTTTTCAAAATATTATTTTTCCTGCCGGGCTGATTTTCAAAATAAAACTCATAAATCGCCTGGGTCAGGGTATCCTCCCTGCGCAGCAGCTCCTTTTTCTGCTCCTGCAAAAAAAGCATCAGAATATCGGCCGCAGTGGCATCCTCGGTAATCTTGTCGGAAAAGACGTCGTCCGTCTCTTCGCTCTCCAGCCTCATCACTTCCTGAAAAATCTGGCTGGTGCTTTCAAAATACAGATAGAGACCGCCCCTGCTGATGTCACAGGCTTCTACAATATCCTTCATGGTCACCTTTTTAAAGCCCTTTTCCACAAAGACCTTCCTGGCCGTCTCCAGAATATACTTCTTCTTCTGTATTGATTTCTCTCCCATGCTTTACTCCTCTTCTATCGTATATCCAAAGGCCGGTCCCAGTACTCGATAATCTCCTGCATCTTTTTCAGTACAAGCAAAAAAAGATTTTCCTGCACTCCCTGTGCCCACAGCGCGCTTTTCGTCATGCCTCCCATCACATATTTTGAGAGGATTCCCCGTAAAACATCCCAATCCTTCAGCTCCGCCTGGGCAATCGCCCTTCTTTCATCATCATGCGTCTTGATCCTGCCCCGCGTATAGGTATAGCAGTAATTTCTATCCATCAGGGAAGTCTTGGACGCCTCCTTAACAAAGTTAAGCAGTGTGGCATCATACACCGGAATGCCGATGGCGTGTTCCGATGCCTCAGGACTTTGATACATTCTGCTGCCGGGTTGTCCCTCATTACTTTCAAACCAGGGAATATACCGCAAAAGGGGGATTACCTCCTTCTTATATTCCGCCAGCAGCTGCTGCCTGTATTCTATATCCTGACTCATGATTGCCGCTTCCTCTCTACGTAGTTTCTGTTTCTCTTCCATGTCCTCAAAATTGCCTTAAAACAAAAAGTGACACATATGTATTTTTATTTTAGCATATTTTTGTTAAAAGTACAGCATAAAATTGCATAGACTTATCTGCCGGGTTGGGTGTATACTATATATATGCTGGATTGCTATGACTAATTTTTTAAGAGGTATGGGATATTATGGCAGGAATTACATTAGAAAAAGGAAAACGTATCTACAACAGCGGGCAGCCCATGACCGCGTTTCATCTGATCACAAAGGGCAAGGTCCTGGTGGAGTACCCCGGCGGAACGTATCAGCTGGGAAAGGGCGATGTGATCGGTGTCTGCGAGCTGTGTTCGGAAATTCACTTTCTGGGCTATAGCGCCCTGGAGGAAACCGTTATTTTAACCTATCGTTTTAACGGCATGGAGGCTCTGGATGAGCTGCTGCAAAAGCACCCTGATGTAGCGCGACTGTTTCTGGTCTCCCTGTTTCATCAGATCAATATCCTTTTGGAATTAAGCTTCAGCTCCGAAATGAACTGCACCGGTCTGCACCAGAATCTGATGGATGATTACGCAAAGTACACCTCTCTCTGCAGCAGATACCATATCCAGCCCCAGGAGCTGGAAGGGCTGGCAGAAATATCCGCCCATATGGGCGGGGATACTGCGGATATGTGGCTGAATTCCTATTATGTGGGGCTGCAGCATATTTATTCCAGCACCGGTGTGGACTCCAAAAGCTTTATGCTGGAGCCCGGTGTATCCTTAGGCATGCTGCGTAAAGGAAGCCTTGACTTCCGCAGAACCTTTACCGTGCTGGAAGAACAGATGAACTATTGCTCAAATATTGCCGGATACTATTTCAGTTCCTCTGGGAATGATCTATTTGAGTTTTTTACCTCCCTGTATAACCGGTTAGGCCAGAACAGTGAGGATTCCGGTGCCCTGCTTAACGATATTGACCGCATCATTAAGCAGTTTGAAAATGATCCCTCCTTAAATAAGACGAGAGTGTCTTCCCGAATCAATGCCTTTCGGAACAGTCTTTCTTCTGCGAGCAGCGAACGGCTGGATACCGAGACCGCAGACGACGGCGCAAGCGCTGCCATCATGCAGAAGCTTGCGGGCTCCCTGGATACCATTTTGGGATTTTCGGATTTCGATGCCGAAAAAGGCAACAGCTTCAGAGAGCATGTAGCGGCCTACAGGGACCTGGAAGATAAAACCTCCACGGAGGACTTTGCCGTCCGGCTCAGAAGACAGATCACGGATGAATTTTATGCCCTCTATACCAGTATATTCAAGGCTTCTCTAAACGCTGCCAGCATCCCCGTACCCGTAAAAATGTTTCTTTACTTCGGCTATGTGGATGAAGAACTGGCCGGGGCGGCAAACTGTGCCACTCTTTACGATCTTGCCTGCGGCATGGAGGATCAAAGCTCCCTTGGAGTCTACACCTTATATCACTGGCTGCTGGCTATCTTAAACGGCGATAAAAGTCCCAGCCGGAACGAATTCGACGAGGACTATACAGATTACCTGCACAAGCAGAAGGCAGGCCATCATATCACCGCCGCCCAGTTTACCGAGCTGGAAAAGGATCCCATGAGCAAGGTTGCCTTTGAGATGGAGAATCTGTTCCCGCAGGTCAACAAAATGACCTGCGGCCGTGTTACCACCTTCTGCCCTCTCTTCGCCTCCGACAACGTGTTGAAGGACCTGAAGCCTTCCTTTGTCACCACCACCCAGGCCCATCGGGCGCTGGAAAAGATCAAGTCCATCGACTATTCCGCCTTCTACCGGGAAAGCATGGATTACGACAACATGGAGATTATGGGAAAAGAGACGATCCATCTGGAATTCCTGCCGGACATTATCCTCATGCCCAACGTGGGCATCCGCGGCGTTATGTGGCAGGAAATCGAAGGGAAAAAGCGCAACTCCCCCGGCAGAATGTTCTTTTCCATCTTCCACATGGAAGACCTTAGCACCACCATGGTACGGCTGGCCGGTGAATTCCGCTGGGAAATGTGCAAGCGCATCCAAAGCAGCAGATGGAACGACGTTTCCGAGCGCTCCCTCACCAGCGAATATTTCGACTATATACAGTTCTACAGGAAAAATCAGGAGCTTTCCGCGGAGGCAAAGGAGCGGATACGCAACAGCCTCCAGCGTGCAAAGAACAGCTTCAAGGAAATGTTTGTGCGGGATTATATAATCTGGATCCTCTTCGAAGGTGCCGGCTCACCCAGATTGAACAAGGTAGCAAGAAGGATATTGCTGACCTACTGCCCCTTCCCCGCCGAGCTTGCGGCAACCATGGAGCAGAATCCGATCTATACGGAGGTCATGAGCCGCCAGAAGGTCCTGCGTGGACAGCGGCTTCACCATTTAAATACCTTCCGCCAAAAGCTCCGCAACAGCGGTACTCCGGTTCCCGATACGCTGGAGGCCGAGTTTGCTTATGTGCAGGGCAAAGTTTGAGAAGAAAATCAAATTGCGTTCCGCAATTTTCGTTCGCGGCAGAGGCCGTTTCGCGAAGATTTTCTACGGCGCAAGTGCAGCGCCTTTCTCACACATCGCTTATTCGCGTTAGACAGCGTTCTTCCCGATTCCGTTTATCCGTTGGCGGCATCCTGACCGGACTCGCCTTCCATTTTCTTTACAAATGGAAGGGGGTCCGTTTCCATTTGCAGCATGGTGTCAAAGGCAGCGAGCAGCAGCTTCGGGGTGCGGTAACGGTTCATCTCCTCCGGCCGGTCCATGTAGAGCTTGAAATGATCCACCTGCCATACCAAAACATCTGCAAGGGTATAGCCCGCCACCCTGTACCTGCAAAGGAATTTTTCGTAATCATGGTAATAAGCCAGCTCCTGTAAAATCCCCTCCGACTGCCGGATCCCCTGCCACAGTCTTTCGCTGTATTCCTTACTTTCGCCTGCCTGCTCCCCAAGAGCCAATACGTAATCATGCAGGGTTTGCAGCGCTTTTTCCAATCTTTCTTCCTGATTCATGCTCATCTTCTCCTTTCTCTGGTTGCGTTTTCCAGTGTTCCGTTTTCTAATTGGATACAATTTCCCCCGATTTACTGTAACATACAAGAAGTCCGGTAACCATTACGGCCACCGGACTTCATCTAAGCAGGGGAAGAGAGGATCGAACTCCCATCAACGGTTTTGGAGACCGCCGCACTACCATTGTACTATTCCCCTATATCCTGCCGGCAAATCAAAATTACCGACGAGATGTATTATAACACAAGGCAGGCTGCCTTTGCAAGAAAAATTTTAAACTATCGCGAAAGTATCCTGTCTATGGCATCCTGCACCGTTTTGACACCGATCACCTCTATACCGCCGACCTTTCTGCAGTCCTCCGCACAGACAAACGGAACGATACAGATTTCAAAGCCCAGCTTTGCCGCCTCTGCCGCCCGCTGCCTGGCCATACTGACACTGCGCACTTCACCGCTTAAGCCGACCTCCCCGAACGCAAGCAGCTTGGGAGAAATGGGGCGATTGCGGAAGCTGGAGAGGATCGCCAGCACAATTCCCAGATCAATGGCAGGCTCCGAAATCTTAATACCGCCGGTAATATTCACATAAGCGTCACAGCTTGCCAGCTGCACACCGGAACGTTTTTCCAGCACCGCCATCAACAGATTTACCCGGTTGAAATCCGTCCCCGTGGCCTGCCTGCGGGGAATGCCGAAATTACTGTGACAGACAAGGGCCTGAATCTCCACCAGCAAAGGCCTCGTGCCCTCCATGGTACAGGCCACTACGGAGCCGCTGGCGTCCTCCGGCCTGCCCTCCAGCATATATTCCGAGGCATTCTGCACCTCCATAAGTCCCTGCTCCCGCATCTCAAAGACTCCGATCTCATTGGTAGAGCCAAAGCGGTTTTTCACGCCCCGCAGAATACGGTAGGAAGCATGTCTGTCGCCTTCAAAGTACAAAACCGTATCCACCATATGCTCCAGTACTCTGGGCCCCGCAACCGTTCCCTCCTTCGTCACATGACCCACAATCAGCACCGAGACTCCAAGTCCCTTGGCCAGCTGCAACAGTACCCCCGTGGATTCCCGCACCTGGGAAACACTGCCCGGCGCGGCGCTCACATCCTCGTTATACATGGTCTGTATGGAATCAATCACCACCGCCTCCGGCTTCTGTGAACGGATGATCTCCGAGATTTCGCTTAAGCTCGTCTCACAAAGAAGCAGCATTTCTTTGGTAAAGGTCCCGATCCTGTCCGCCCTCATTTTAATCTGCGTCAGGGATTCCTCCCCGGATATGTACAGTACCTTATGCCCGCCGCCTGAAAGATTACGGCATACCTGCAGGAGCAGCGTAGACTTTCCGATCCCCGGATCCCCGCCTACCAATGTCAGTGACCCTTGAACGATACCGCCTCCCAGCACCCTGTCCAGCTCCCCGATCCCCGTGGAAAGCTTATCCTCTTCCTTGATGGATATATCCTTAAGCAGGCTGGGAACGGAACTGCTCAAAGCCGCGCTGCGCCCGCCTGACTTAGGAGAAGGCGCCCCCATATGGGGCGCCCTGCTTACCGTCTCTTCTACAAAAGAATTCCATTCCTTACATCCTGGGCACTGCCCCATCCACTTTGAGGACTCATACCCGCAGCTCTGGCAGAAAAATACGGTTGACGATTTGCCTTTTGCCATTTTATACCCTCTCGATCCTGACAGGCACCTCGTCTGCCGCTTCCAGCTCCACGCTTAAGGAAAGCTTTCCTCCCAGGCCCGTAGCCATAGTACCAATGCACTTACCGTTTACAAACACCTCATACTCCGTATCGTCATCCAGACCGATGGTAATCTGTGCGTCCTCGTCCCCTTCCACCACAAACTCCACGCCGCTTTCCTTCTCGATATAATTCCGGACGCTTGTTCCCGGAACGGACTCATAAAGGAACATACCGTTCTTTTCCAGCTTGGTAATATCCCGGAAGGTCTTAACCTTCAGAATATCTCCTTCATGCTGAAAATCCTCCAGCTTTGCCTTCTGCGCCAGCTTATGATTGCCGAAACTGACCTTGCCGTCCGCCTCACTGCGGATCAGCTCTTCCACAACTGCCATTTGTATACCCTCCTGTTGTTCATTGGTTGCATGAATCGCCTTTGTTACTTCTATTATAATCGAAAATCCATGGTTACGCCATATATTTTTACAAGTCCAGATAAAGAATGCCGCAGGCCGTCAAAGCTTCTCTTCCCGCTAACCTTTCACGGTAAATACCACTTTCCCGTTTTTGTACCCTGCAGTCACCGCGTCTCCGGGCTGTACCTTCTTCATGAGGATCTCTTCCGCCAGGGCATCCTCCACCACAGACTGAATGGCCCGCTTTAAGGGCCTGGCTCCCATCTTCACATCCGCATATTTGGTCACCAGATGTTCCTTTAAGGCCCCGCTCATGGACAGCCGTATATCCATCTGCTCTTCACACCGCTTATACAGATTGGCGGCCAGAAGGCTTACGATGGCCTTCATATTATCGTTATTCAGTTGATGGAACACAATAATATCATCAATCCTGTTAATAAACTCCGGCTTAAAGCTTCTCTTTACCTCTTCCATGACCCCAGACTTCATCTTTTCGTAATCCCGCTTTGCATCCTCCACCGCGGCAAACCCCAGATTCTTGGGGTCTACGATCCGCTGAGCTCCCGCGTTGGAGGTCATAATCAATATCGTATTCTTAAAGCTGACCTTTCTTCCCTTGGAATCGGTAATATGCCCGTCGTCCAGCACCTGAAGCAAAACATTGAACACGTCAGGGTGAGCCTTCTCAATCTCGTCAAAAAGCACCACGGAATAGGGATTTCTGCGCACCTTCTCGCTAAGCTGTCCCCCTTCCTCAAAGCCTACATATCCCGGAGGCGAGCCGATCATCTTGGACACCGAATGTCCTTCCATATACTCCGACATATCCACTCTGATAATGGCATCCTCCGAGCCGAACATCGCCTCCGCCAGAGCCTTGGACAGCTCCGTCTTTCCTACGCCGGTAGGTCCCAGAAACAGAAAGGAGCCGATGGGGCGTCTGGGGTCCTTTAAGCCGACCCTGCCCCGGCGCATGGCCTTGGCCACCGCCGTTACCGCTTCCTCCTGACCGATGACGCGCCTGTGCAGGATCCCCTCCAGCTTCAGCAGCCGCTCACTCTCCTTCTGGGCCAGCTTCTGTACCGGAATTTTGGTCCAGATGGCAACCACCTCGGCAATATCGTTTTCTCCGATCACCGGCCGCTTCTCTGACGAGCTTCCCTGAAGTCTCTTTTTCGTGCGTTCATATTTTTTTATCAGTGCATCCTGATTCCGCTTAATCTCGGCCGCCTGTGAAAAGGCTTCCATGCGGATGGAGCGTTCGATCTGCAAATCCATCTTCTTGATCTGTTCCGTCAGGGGCTTCAGCTTATCCGGCACGTCCGAGGAACGCAGCCTGACCCCCGCCGCTGCCTCGTCAATCAGGTCAATGGCCTTATCGGGAAGATTTCTGTCGTTGATATAACGCCCTGACAGCCGGACTGCAGCCTCCACCGCCTCCGAGGTGATGGAAACCTGATGATGTTCTTCGTATTTTCCCTTGATGCCCTCCAAAATACGAATTGCCTCTTCCTCCGTAGGCTCTTCCACATTCACCGGTTGGAACCTGCGCTCTAAGGCGGCGTCCTTCTCTATATACTTCCGGTACTCTGCTATGGTGGTAGCGCCGATCATCTGCAGCTCTCCCCTGGCAAGGGACGGCTTTAAAATATTGGAGGCGTCAATGGCTCCTTCCGCCCCGCCTGCTCCGATGATGGTATGCAGCTCATCCAAAAAGAGAATTACGTTTCCGTTGTCAATGACTTCTTTAATGACCTTCTTAATCCGTTCCTCAAACTCACCCCTGTATTTACTTCCTGCCACCATTCCCGACAGGTCAAGGGTAAGCACTCGCTTATCCTTCACCGTAAAGGGCACCTTTCCCTCTATAATCCGAAGGGCCAGCCCCTCCACAACGGCAGTCTTTCCCACTCCCGGCTCACCGATCAGACAGGGATTATTCTTCGTTCTTCTGCTCAGAATCTGAATCAGGCGGCGGATTTCATCCTCTCTGCCAATAACCGGATCCAGCTTTCCCTCCCTGGCCATGGCAGTCAGATCCCTGCTGTACTGAGCAAGCGTGCCGCCCTTGCTCTTTCCCTGCGCCCGCCTGCTCAAATCCTCCTTGTACAGGCTGCCGTCCTGACCGATGGCAATCAGCGTGTCCGCATATATTTTCTGCACATTGATGCCCAGGGTGTTCAGCAGCCGGACCGCCACATTTTCACCCTCCTTGATAATTGCCATCAAAAGATGCTCCGTCCCCGTCTGCTGCTGGTTAAAACGGGCCGCCTGCCTGTGGGCTTCCTCCAGAATCTTCCGGGCTCTGGGAGAATATCCTTCCCTCTCCTTGATTCCCACTCCCCCGTCAAAGGCAATGGAATCCCGGATCATGTCCATCACACGCCCAAGCTCTACCCCATTATCCGCCAGTACCTTATGGGCCACACCGGTCTGCTCCTTTAAGAGCCCCGCCAGAATATGCTCCGTTCCCACATATCCCTGCTTTAAGGCAGATGCACAGCGCGCGGCCGCCTTCAGGGCCTCCTGTGCATTATTTGTAAACTGCGACTGCATACTATCTGTCCTCCGTCATCTATAATCTTCATAAATCTCTTCAATCAATTCATGTATTTCTTCTTTGGAAATATTTTTACAGCTGCTCTTAGCAAGGATTACCTGCAATTCCTTTTTTAATTCCGCAAGTGTTCTCATTCTGTCAATATCAATGGCAATCACGGCCCCCCGCCTGCGGTCTACCTTTACATACCCCTCCTGCTTCAGAACAGTATATGCCTTATTCACCGTGTGCATATTGATTCCAATGGTCTCCGCAAGCTGCCGCACGCTTGGAAGGGAATCTCCCTCCTGAAACTGTGCGGTGGCGATACCCATAATGATCTGATTGCGAAGCTGAAGATAAAGGGCTTCATCACTGTTAAAATCTATTTCTATGATCATATTAATCCTGTTTCCGCCTCCTGTTATACTTATATTATAACAGATCAGGTAAGGTGTCAACCAAAAAGAAAGGGAAGAATCACCGGAGCTTCTCCCCTTTCAAAACCAAATCTATTTTCCCTCAGTCTCGTCATAATTTAAAAATCCAAATTCAAATTCATCATCGTCCTCGGACATAAAGTTTTTGGACTGCCATCCCTGCTGTCCCTGCGCAGGCTTCCGATCGGAGCTGCCCTGACGGTCCGCCTGGCCGGTCTCTCCCGAAATCTCTCTTGGCTTATGACCCTGAGTGCCTGCCGGCCTCGCCCCCTGAGGGCGCTGCCCGCCCTCTCCGGGTCTTGCGCCTGCCGGGCGCTGTCCCTGAGGGGCCCCTGCGGGTCTTCCGCTTTGAGCGCGCTGGCTGCCCTCCACAGGTCTTGCTCCTGAAGGCTTTTGACCCTGTGACGCACCTGCGGGCTTCTGGCCTGCCGGACGCTGTCCCTGGGGGCCGCCTGCGGGTCTTGTTCCCGTGGGCCTGGAAGCGGACTTCTCCGTTCCCACCGTGTGCATCACCTTCTGGGATCCGGCCTGGGTTTTGTTATCCCCCCGCCTTCTTAAGGTTTCCCGTTCAACCTGATTAAAATATGCGTCATCGGACATATCCTTAATCTTAAAGATCAGCATGGCAATGGCGGAAGCCGCTGCCACCAGCAGAAAGATCAGGATAATAATGACCACCTTCTCGCTCTCCGCCTTCTTATGCTCTGCCTCGTAGGCCTTTGAATTGCTATCTGCCACAGCGAAAATATCCTGTATTTTCTGCTGTTCATTCTTGGTATAATCCAAAAGATACCATTCTCCGTCAATCAGCTCCGTGTCGTAATCCTTGGTAACCACAGGGTCCGGCTCCGTTACATCCGGGTCCGGCTCCGGATCTACAGGCGGCACCTCCGGCTCAGGCTCCACATAAGGAGTCAGCTCTCCGGAAACCGTTATAAAATCTTCACGAATAAAGCCCTGCACCTCTGCACCGTTATCGCTGAAGCTCACCTGATACCAGGTCTTACCGCTGCTGTCCGCGGTCCTTCCTGTCACGGTCAGCACCGATCCATTATTAACGGTGGTCACAATCTCGTTGGAGGTAGAGCCTCCGCTCCGAATCCTGCGGCCGTCTCCCTTAACCGTAGCACCTACGGGATTCAGGGCCTCCACCCCGCCTGCCTGGGTGGTCGTATTAGGCGTGGTGGGCGTGGTGGGCGTCGTGGGATTTACAGGCTCCGTCGGCGTAAGCGTGCTCGGCGTACTGCCGTCAATGATCTCCACCAGATCCGAACGGATATAGCCAAGGGTCTCAGAATTGACAAAAGTCTGATACCAGGTATGTCCGTCACTTCCCTGCACCTGACCGTTAATGGAAATAATCTTATCCTTTAAGGTGCTTCCCACCACCTCACTGCTGCTGCTGGGCTCCTTCCTGATGTTTGCGCTGGTTGCAGTGACTCTTCCCTGGCTCTCAGCATGGCTAACGATGGCAAAACAGTCTGCGGACAGTCCCACCAGCACCACCAGCACCAGTGTCAAAAGCCCTCTCCAGATTTTTTCCATTCCCCGTACTTTACTTATCTTTCTCATTGGTTTTCCTTTCTCGGCCTTTTAGCGTTCTTCGCGTCTGAAACGTCTCTGGCCTTCCTCGCCCTTCTGTCCCATTCCGGCTCCGTGTATATTCTTCTTTATCTGCTCTCTCTGCTCCGCCTCCAGATTACGATGTACCGTCACCTCACACTCCGGACAGTACTGCCCGCTGCGGATCGCCTTTCCACAGATTTCGCATTTCAAAAAGGTCCTGGAATCCTTTGTTACTTCCAATCGTCCGTCCTTAAGCATCTGGCGGATCGAGCGCTGGGATACCCCGATGGCCGCCTCAATCTGCGCCGCCGTAGCCCCTCGGTGCTCTTCAATATACAGCCGCACCTTTCCGTAATCGTCATAATCCAGTTCTCCACAATCCTCGCAGCGGTATTCTCCTACACCCTTAAATACCAGAACTCCGCCGCACCTTTTGCAGACACGGGGAATATTATATAGCTCTTCCAACTGAAGTCTGCGCGTTGTCATATACAATCTCCCTCCCGTCAAACATAATCCTCAACCCTGCAGGCTCATCAACCGGCAAAGCCTCAAGCCTCATCTATGGCCCTGCCAATATCATGACGCATATATTTATTTTCAAAGGACACCCATTCCACAGCCTCATAAGCCTTTGCTCTGGCTGCCTTTAAATTTTCTCCTTTGGCCGTTATTCCCAGCACCCTGCCGCCATTTGTAACGATACGGCCTGCACTGTCAAATTTGCTCCCTGCATGGAAGCAGTAATAATCTTCTTTACCTTCAAAATGCTCAAGTCCCGTAATCTCAAAGCCTTTTTCATACGCCACCGGATAACCTTCGGAGGCAAGCACCACACAGACGGCCGCATTGTCTTCAAACTGCAGATCTATTTTGTCCAGCGTTCCGTCGATGCAGGCATCTATAACGTCCATCAAGTCATTCTTCATCCTGCAGAGAACTACCTGTGCCTCCGGATCTCCGAATCTGGCGTTATACTCCAGCACCTTCGGCCCTTCCGGCGTCAGCATCAGTCCAAAGAAAATGACCCCTTTAAATTCCCTGCCCTCCGCCGCCATGGCGTCCACGGTGGGCTGGAAAATATGTTTCCGGCAGAAATCGTCCACCTCTTTGGTATAGAAGGGACTGGGAGAAAAGTTTCCCATTCCGCCTGTATTCAGCCCCTGGTCTCCGTCCTTCGCCCGCTTATGATCCTGGGCGGAGGTCATGGGCCTTACGGTCTTTCCATCCACAAATGCCAGCACGGATACCTCTCTGCCCGTCATGAATTCCTCTATAACCATCTTGTTCCCGGCACTGCCGAAATGCTTATCCTGCATGATCTCCTTTACCCCTGCTTTTGCTTCCTCCAGGGTATTGCAGATCAGCACGCCCTTCCCCAGAGCAAGGCCGTCCGCCTTTAAAACAATGGGCAGCTTTGCCGTCTCCAGATATTGCAGTGCCTTTTCGGGATCCTCAAAGGTCTCGTAGGCTGCCGTCGGTATCTTATATTTTTTCATCAGATCCTTGGCAAAGGCCTTGCTGCCCTCCAGAACTGCTGCATTCTTCCTGGGACCGAACACCCGAAAGCCCTCCGCCTCCAGTGCATCCGTCAGTCCTCCAACCAGCGGATCATCCGGGGCCACAAACACCAGGTCCACCGCCTTTTCCTTCGCATAAGCAATCACCTTGTCAAACTCCATGACGCCGATGGATGGCTCACACTCCGCGACCTGCGCAATCCCGGCATTTCCGGGCACGCAGAAAAGCTCATCCACCCGACTGCTATTTTTCATGCTAAGCGCTATGGCGTGTTCTCTTCCGCCGCCGCCTACAATCAGTACCTTCATAAATATTAACCCTCACTTCCGCACGGCTCTTTCAACAGACCGCCGCTTTATATCAAGCCTGTAACGTTTCCCTGTAAACGACGGACCTTTCCCTCAACCAATCCGATCCGCCCGTTGGCAATGTCATCAATGGCCCTGGGCAGCAGAATCCATTCCGCCTGCTCCATCACCCGCTTCTGCAGGATCTCCGGAGTATCCCCATCCTCCACCGCAACTGCTTTCTGGGCGATAATAGGCCCCTCATCCATGCCTTCATTTACAAAGTGAACCGTCGCTCCCGTCACCTTTACGCCCCGCTCCAGCACCTTTTCATGCACCTTCAGCCCATAATAGCCCACTCCGCAGAAGGAAGGAATTAAGGAAGGATGGATATTCACAATCCGGTTGGCAAAAGCCGCCACTGCCTGATCCGGAATCTTTACCAAAAACCCGGCCAGCACCACCAGATCCGGCTTTCGTCTGCACAGCTCATCCGTGAAGCCCCGGTTAAAGGCTTCTCTGTTTTCATAATTCTTGGGAGAAATACAAATTCCGGGAATTCCCTTCTCTTCCGCTCTTTGCAGCGCTTTTGCACCGGCATTGTTGCTGATGACCGCAATCACTTCTGTATTTGTTACCTTTCCCGCGTCAATTCCGTCCAAAATGGCCTGAAGGTTCGTCCCGCCGCCGGACACGCACACTACAATCCTCAGCATATGACGACTCCCCTTTCTCCGGCCTCACAGCTGCCCACAATGTAAGGGGTCTCTCCGACTTCCCTGATGGCTGCCAACGCCTGATCCGCATCTGACGGATCCACTGCCAGCACCATGCCAAGCCCCATATTATATGTATTATACATCATCTGTTCTGCAATTCCGCCCTTTTCCTGCAGCAGCCTGAAAATAGCGGGGACCTGATAGCTGTCCTTTTTCACCAGGGCTCTGATCCCCTCCGGAAGCATTCTGGGGATGTTCTCGTAAAAGCCGCCTCCCGTAATATGGCTGCACCCCTTCACCCTGATTCCCTTATCCTTCAAAGCTCTCAGGGCCTTAACATATATCCTTGTGGGTGTAAGCAGGGCTTCTCCCAAGGTGCTGCCCAGCTCATCATACCAGGTGTCCAGACTCTTTTTCGTCATTTCAAAAACCTTACGGATCAGAGAAAAGCCGTTGGAATGCACTCCTGAAGACGCAATGCCGATCAGGGTATCACCGGCCCTGACATCCGCTCCGGTGATCAGATCCTTCTCATCCGCAACGCCCACCGCAAAACCTGCCAGATCATATTCGTCCTCCGGCATCAATCCCGGATGCTCTGCCGTCTCTCCGCCAATCAGCGCCGCCCCCGCCTGCTTACAGCCCTCCGCCACACCCTTGACGATGGCCGCAATCTTTTCGGGATAATTTTTCCCGCAGGCTATGTAATCCAGAAAGAAAAGAGGCTCTCCGCCTGCACAGGCCACATCGTTAATACACATGGCCACACAGTCAATCCCCACGGTATCATGTTTATCCAGCAAAAACGCCAGTTTAATCTTCGTGCCCACACCGTCCGTTCCGGACAGCAGCACCGGCTTTTCCATCCCTTTCAGGGCCTCCAGAGAAAATGCACCGGAGAAGCCGCCCAGCCCGCCCATCACTTCGGGACGCATGGTCTCCTTCACATACTCCTTCATCAGTTCCACTGACCTGTACCCGGCTTCTATATCTACTCCCGCTTTTCTGTAATCCATTCTTTCCTCCGTTTCCGTTAGAGCTTCTTACGCCAAATATTCTTTGTATCCCTTCTCCTGCAGCTTCGCGTCCTTTGCCAGCACCTGCTCTCTCTGCCGGCTGCTGTAGTCCTTCAGCCCGGCAGACAGCTCCGAATCCGACAATGCCAGAATCTTTGCCGCAAGAAGCGCCGCGTTTTTCGCCCCGTCAATGGCTACCGTGGCCACCGGGATCCCCGGAGGCATCTGCATAATGGAGAACACCGCATCCATACCGTCCAGATTTTTCCCGGAAAGAGGCACACCGATCACCGGCAGCACCGTTAATGCCGCACACATCCCCGGCAGGGCCGCCGCCATGCCTGCGCCTGCAACAATTACACGGATTCCCTTAGCCTGTGCGCTGCCGGCCCATTCGACCAGCACGTCCGGCTCCCGGTGAGCGGAGATAATCCGCGTCTCATAACGGATACCCAGCTCTTCCAGCATATCCGCCGCCTTTGACATAACCTTCAAATCGGAATCACTGCCCATCACAATGCCCACAAGGGGGGTGTTGTCTGCCTTTGTCATGATGACCTCCTTATATTTCCCTTTTATCTTACTAAAATAAGAAGCTTTTCGCAACCATTAACACAAGAAATCATAAAAACTTAAGAGTTCCCCCTGTTTATCCCTCAAATGCCTCGTTCAGGGCTTCCGTTCCGGGAAGTACAAACCGGCCGTTCTTTATAATCAGGATTCTGCTCCCGTCCTTCCTTACGGCCGCCAGCTCGCCCAGCTCGTCATAAGGAATCGTAATGTCCGTATGACAGTTAAAATACGCCTCAGACGGGTCCTCCTTACGCCTGGCGGATCTGGAATTCTCCCTGGCCACAATCTCCTTGCCGTCGGGATTATAAACCTTCACGTCCTCCGCCCTCATATAGCAGGTATCTCCCACCGCAAAATGCGGGCCTGTTTTTTCCGCAATCAAAATCGGCAGCTTGGCTTCTACTCCCAGCCTTCTGGCCATCACATAAGCCGTAGTATTGGTGCCGATGGCAAATTCTCCCAGGGGCAGGGTCTCATGACGAAGCAGTACGTTTTCTTTGACAAAATTTTTGTTTTCCGTTTCGTCGGAAAAATTTTTACAGGTATAATCCCGAATCATGCCGTCCTCAAAGGTAAGACATAAATCCCTGTATTCCAAACCGTCTAAGAATACCCTTGTCACATGCAGCGTGCCGTTCGTCCCCTCCAGCACCGGCGAAGTAAATACCTCGCCCACGGGAATATTTACATCCGCTACGCAGTTTTCAAAAATCGTTTCCTTTTCCGGATTTTTAAGCTTCCACAGGTTTACCTTAAGGTCCGTGCGGTTATCCCCGCAACCCTTAATTTCGCAATAATCCGCCGTATCCAGCACGTCGATGATTGTCTGCTGTACCTTTCGGTAAAGCATGTAATCCAGCGTATTCAGGCGGATCGTCTCATCGAACAGCTCCCGAAACACCGGTCCCACCTCCGGCACCGGGAAAGCAATAATGGTGAAGCTTCTCTCTTCCTCGATAATATAATTCTTCATCATATCCCTGTATTTGTTTCGATATTCCACCAATATCTTATTCTGTTCCTCGTCAAGCTTAATCGCTTCCGGTTTATTCACCGGATCGAAATCTGCCTCGCCAAAGGTTTCGACCACTGCAGGCCCTGCGTAAAGGCGCGCTTCCTCACGATATTTTTCAAAGCCCGCATGAGATGCCTCCAGACTGCGATTCACAAAACGCCTGTCCAGAAACAGCCCGTTATCGTCCTTATGGTCATACCCGTACTGCCTGTTGATCGTGCCGCCGTCAAGGGCTCCCAGGCGGATCACAGGCTTCAATCCCAGCTTTGCAAGGTTTTCAATGGCCCGGCGAATCATCCTTTCAAAGCCGATATGAAAGAAGATACCTGCCGTCTTTTTCTTTGACAGGTCCTTCCCTGCCACCTCGAACCCCATGCGATACCCCTCCGTATAGGTGTCCGCCATGGTGGCAATGGTCTCTTCCGAAAGGGATGCAAGATAACGGGCCGTCTCCAGCTCATTTTTGCTTACATATTTCCCGTAGCCGTACAGATACCGCACATCGCTCAAATCGCTGTTCATTACTATGTCCACGCAAAAGCGGTTTTCCGCGCTCACCATGTTCCGAATCATCCGCTCTTCTTCCCGGTCCGCGTTATCGCTGACATGCCAGTACAGAATATCCCGGATTTCGTCCGCACCGGGAAGACCTCCGCCCGCCGCCTCCGCGTAAACAAAAGCCGTATAGATTTCCAGAAACAGCTCCGTCTCAACCGTTATATCCTCCAGCCTGCCCTCGTACACGGCGGAAATCAGCTGGCGAAGCATGAAATACAGACCGCCAAGCAGACGGCCATACTCTTCCCCAAGCAGCTTCACCGCACAGGCCGGATTGGCATAGCTCTCTTCATAGTGTTCGGGAAGCACATCTGCATACAGCTCAAAATTTCGCTTCTGCAGTTCCTCCAGGGACGCATTTTTCAAGCCATCCTTCTCCAGAAAGCTTTTCGTATCGTCCAGCAGAAGCAGAAATTCCGCCATCTTATCAAAATAAGCCTTAAACTCCTGCCTGCTATATGCTTCCTGCGGAATGGCCCTGATGCGTTCCATTGCAAGCCCGTATCGCTCTTCCAGTATTTCCCGTGAACCTGTAATCTCTTCCATGTATAATAACCTGCCTTTCCTTTTATTTTATTTGTACGGTGCCAAACTGTTGTCAAAGGTTTACGCCGGCATAGAGGATCAGGCTGACGCCCCCCAAAGCGATAAAATTCAAGATCGTCCCCAGCACGGGAAACAATTTGTAATAGCTTTTATTACAGGCCGTAATCACTCCAAGTACAGCCCCCGTCACCGCAAACACCGTGGCCAGCACTCCCGTAACCCCAAATTTTACGGCGGCTTCCCCTCCGTTTTGATATGCCAAAAACACCACCGTTACCAGGGCCGCCAGACTGATCATTCCTAATATAACAGACATAATTCCCCTGTTGGAGTGCCGCTTATTTGTAAAAATATAGCCTTTTCTTTTACTCATAAAACTCTAAAGGGGCACTTCCGGACGAGTTGTTCACCTCGCAGGAAATGCCCCGCATCTGCTCCTGATTTAAAATAATATGCTGCTTTTACGCGCCATCAGTCTTCCGCCCGTCACAATCAGCAGGATCCCCGTCACAATACCCACTACAAGGGAGATAACCCCTATGGCAATATTTGTGGCTCCCGCCAGTTTCATTGTCTTGTAAACCTTCTGTTCCATTGCTTTACTCCTTTCGGTTTTCTTTTCCCCTGTGGTCAGAATATCATTTTGTTCACTCATCTCTTCACTATGCACCATATGCTTCATAATATTTGTCTATCGCCGCCTTTATTGTATCATCAATATAGTTTTGTCCTTTGTAGGGTCTGTTATAAAGATGCTCCACAACCTCCTGCATGTTTACAATAGCATGCGCCTCAAACCCGTATTTCTGCCGGATCTCTTCCAGCGCGCTGACCTTTCCGTCAATCCCCTTTTCCATACGGTTTAAGGACACCATCAGGCCCTTAATCTCCACATTTCCCTGGGCCTTAATGATGGGGAAGGTTTCTTCGATAGATTTCCCGGAGGTGGTTACGTCTTCAATAATGACCACTCTGTCCCCGTCTTTTAAGACACTGCCCAAAAGGATGCCCACATCACCGTGATCCTTGACCTCTTTGCGGTTGGAGCAGTAACGGATTTCCCTGCCATAAAGCTCGCTGTAGGCAATAGCCGCTGCCACACT
Organism: uncultured Acetatifactor sp.; assembly: GCA_910586485.1. Classification (GTDB taxonomy): domain Bacteria; phylum Bacillota; class Clostridia; order Lachnospirales; family Lachnospiraceae; genus Acetatifactor. The sequence goes on along the minus strand of CAJUIA010000032.1, from coordinate 17,143 downwards.
TAAAGGAATACCCTTGTAAGCCGGTCCAAACAGCACGTCAAAATCATCCCCAAAGTTCTCATGGATGGCCCTCGCATAATATTCACCCAGCCTTCTTAACTGCGCACCGGTTACATAAGCTCCTACATTCATGAAAAACGGAGACCTTCTGCCGCTTTTTAAGGTAAATTCTCCGAACTTCAACACCCGGCTGTCAACCATAAACTCAATGAACTCTTCCTTATATGCTTCCATTCCGAACCTCCGGTTATAAGGCCTTCCGCCTCATGCAGTATTAGAAAAGGACAACAAACGTCTTTTTTATACTACCATAAAGCCGCAAAATATTCAATTAGATTTTTAACTGCATTTCATCTAAAAAGCCAAAAAAATCCCGATATACGCCGCTTCTTGTGCATATATCGGGGTTTTTATCAATTCTATCTACATGATCCTATTCTATTTATCCCTTCACGGCACCACCGGTCACGCCCTCCACATAGTACTTCTGAAGGCACATAAACAAGATCGTAATGGGAACGGCAACCAGTACGCCGCCTGCACAGAATTCCGTGTAATGAGCTGCCAGGCTGGTTGCGCTGCCAATCATATTGTTCAAACCTACTGCAACGTTCATACCGTCACTGGTGTTGTGCGCAATATAGCTGGCAAACATGAAATCTCCCCAAGGAGCCATGAATGCAGTCAGAATCGTATAAATAATGATCGGCTTTGACATGGGGATGATAATGGAAAACAGCACCCGCGCCCTTGTAGCACCATCCACTCTTGCCGCCTCATCCAGCGACTTGGGCACCGTATCAAAAAAGCCCTTCGACACGTAATAGCCCATGCCGGAGCTGGCAGTATATACAAGGATCAATCCGTAAATGGCACCGGTTCCGGTCAGTCCCATGCCGCTCAATACCTTATACATGATAATCATGGACAGGAATCCGGGAAACATGCCGATGACCAGCATGGCGTTCATCAGCAGCTTTCTTGACGCAAACCTGGTTCTTGATAAGGTATAGCTCACACAAAGTACCATAATCGGCTGAATCACGGCTACCGCAATGGCAATGATGAGGGTATTGAAATACCATCTGGGATATTTCACCACATCAGAACCTTGAAACAACGCGATGTAGTTTTTCAGTCCCCATTCCTTCGGGAAAACATAGCCCTCCTGCATGGTAGTCTCGCAGCGGAAGGACTCCATCACAATCATGAAGAACGGAATCAGCCAGACCACGGAAATAACCGCCAGCACAACATAGGTAATAATATTGCCTGTCATGGTCTTTTTCTTTAAGCTCTTATATTTTTTGGAAGTTTTCTCACTCATTATTGGAAATCCTCCTCGTTCTTATTTGACGGCAGTACGTTATACACAATCAATGACAATCCCGCAACAACGACAAATATCATGATGCCGACCACCGAGGCAAGTTTAAAGTTACTGTCCGCACCCGTCGTAATCTTATACAGCCAAGTGATCAGCAAGTCCGTGTCCGTGGCCGAAGTTCCTCCCACCGTAAGCCTTGGATTGGAGATATTTCCGCCTGTCAGCAGGAAAATCACGTTAAAGTTATTGATATTGCCGATAAAGCTGGTCAACAGGTAAGGACCTGTGATAAACAGCATATACGGAAGAGTAATCTTCATAAACGCCTGCACGGCATTCGCACCGTCAATTTTTGCGGATTCGTACAAATCATCCGGAATATTCATCAAAATACCGGTAGCAATCAGCATCAGGTAAGGGATACCGATCCATACGTTAATCAGAATCACCAGGATCCTTGCCGAAGTCGCATTTCCCCAGAAATCAAAAGGTACATCGAGAATACCTGACTTAATGAGGAATCCGTTGATCAAACCGTTCTTGGCAAACAGCTTTGACATGTACATCAGGGAGATAAACTGAGGCACGGCACTGGTCAGCACCAGAATTCCACGCCATACCTTCTTGAATTTGATTCCCTTCTTATTAATCAGAAGCGCAACCACAATGCCAAGAAAATAGTTTGTAAAGGTAGCAAAGAATGCCCATGTGAGGGTCCACCCCAGGATATGCTTAAATGCAAAGCCCAGATTACTTTTCTGAGAATTAAACAAATCAGCAAAGTTGGACCAGCCCACCCATGTAAACAGATTACTGTATCCGTCATGGGCGCCGTCATAATTTGTGAAAGCCACAACAATCATAAACACAATCGGCAGAACCGTAAACAAGAAGATTCCGAGCAGCGGCACCGCCAGCAGCGTCTTGTGGAACTTCGCATCTATCAGATCATGAACATCCGCCTTAAATTTCTGCGGATGTTTTCCACTCTTAAGTACCTCATCATTTGCCTTGCTCTGCTTAATACTCATTCTCCAGGCAATGATAAAGGCAATACAGAATACAACCGAAAGTCCTCCGAACAGAAGAATTTTAAAGGAATCGTCTCCTGCCGCGCGGATATAGGTATCCAGGATCGGGTCATACACCTCTCCCGTCTGGACATCGCCCAGGGTGCCCAATTTACTCATCCAGCCTGCGCCGGTTGTCACAGTATACCAGATAAATACAAGCTCGAACAGCAAAAACGCCGCTCCCCGCACAATCTGGCCGCAGGCAAAATTACCAAAGCCCATAATAAGGTAAGATAGTTTGGTTCTCCATGACCCATTAATCAGGGTCATAACCAAATCCCTGAATTCTCTGCCCACCGCAAATACGGCTGCCTTTACGCCCCGTCCGATGGCCTTACCGATTCTGACAAAAAAAGACGGTATTGCCGCAAAGAATCGGCCGATTTTATATAAAATTTTCTGAAAAGTTCCCAGACCCTGATATTCAATCCATGAGAGTTTTTCCATAATTATCTGCCCCATCTGTTTTTATAAAAAGCCACCCCAGTCATTTCTTCCGGGGTGGCTTTTGTTCATTTCATTTTTACCGAAGCCACAACGGTTTTATTACTTAGCTGTTACAGTAAGAGTAGCAGTTCCGGCTGCGCTGTCATAAACCAGTGTTACAACATAGGTTCCGTCAGCTTCAATCTTAATATTATCGCCGCCTGCAACGCCGTCTGCACCAAAGTTTACATCCCAGCTTGCGCCCTGGCGAACCTTGAACTCATCACCGGCCTTGAACTCCTGTTCTGCAGTCCATGTCCCGGCAGGATCTTCCGTCATCGGTACGTCGGTATCCCAGTTATAACCGGAGAATGCTCCGATCAGGGAGAATGCGTTCTTCTGCTCGTCTGACATCTGGAACAGTGCGTTGACGGAAGCAGTGTAAGCATCCAGACCTGCCTGAAGGTCTGCATCCGTTTTCGCCTCGCGTGCGTTGGTGCCAAGCAGCTTGGCAATATCCCACCAGGAGCCGTGAATGTTGCCCTGGGAAACGGAGTAAGGAGCCTGTGCGTTAAATGCCAGTAAAGCAGCATCGGCCTTAACCTTCTCATTGTCCATCGCTTCCTTGTTCGCAGGTCCCCAGCCCTGTGCTTCATATCTCTCCAGTGAGCACTCTGCGTTGGTCAGATAAAGAGCCAGCTGCTGAAGAACAGCACCCTTAGTAGCATCAGCCTGAGGCTTAACGCCCATCAGCTTACATCCGGAATAGGAGCCCAGGTGATAGGACTTTCCGTCAACCGTAAAGGAAGGAAGCTCTGCTACGCCGTAGTTGTCGCCAAGTGCTTCCTTGGCTGCAGATGACCCCCATGTACCGCAGATCACTACTGCGGAAGGAGTTGCTGCCGCAAAGTCAGCCGCATTGGAAGAAGACAGGAAGCTGGAAGACTTCACCAGTTTTTCCATACCCTTCATGGCAATAAGTCCTTCAGGTGAATTAAAGGTGTCATTCACGCTGGTAAAGGAGCCGCTTGTATCGGTTGTCCAGTCAGATACACATCCTGTTGCAAAGAAGAAAGAAGCAACATACCATGCGGAGGTTTCACACTCCATGGAGAACATTCTTCCTGCCGCCTCACAGTCAGCAATAATGTCTTCCAGACTTCCCAGATGCTCTTCTTTTACAACACTCTTGTCATAGTACATAAAATAGCCGTTGTCTGCAGTAAGAGGATAGCAGTACAATTCATTTCCCACGGATGCAGCCTTAACTGCAACTTCCGTATCCAAAGACCTAACCGTCTCTGCCGTCTTCGCACCCAGCTTGTTCAATGCGCCAGCTTCTACCAGACGTGTCAGCTGATCCTGTGCAAAACAGAAAATGTCCGCTCCACTCTCAACGTCAGTAATCATATTGGATGCAGAGTTGGACTCGGAGATGCCCTCCACCGTCGCGTTAATTACGATACCAGGGTTTTCATCGCAGAATCTCTTGATCTGCGTCTTTGTCAGATCAGCGATTCCTTCTGACTCAGACACCCAGAGGGTAACATCATAAGTACCAGCCAGAGAGCTGTTGTCAGCTTCTCCGCCCCCCCATTTGCTCCGCCGCCATCGGCGCTGCTGTTGCTGCCGCCATTGCCGTCACTGCTGCTGTTGCCGCCGTTGTTGCCGCCGTTGTTGCCGCAGGCCGCCAGACCCATCGTCAAGGCAAGACCCAAGGCAAGAAACTTTACTAATTTCTTTTTCATTTTTCTCTCCTCTTCTTTGTTATTATATTAATAGAATCCTTGCGAATTCTTTAATACCGCTATTTCATTATTACCAGTATTACCAGTATTATTTTTCCAGGATCACGCTTGTTCTCGCGCCAATCTTTAAAGTACTGCCCTTTAAGCCGGCGCCGGTTCCCAGTCCTATGGAATCGGTAACTCTTTTATACTCCCCTTTTACTCCCGTCAGCGAAGACAGTTCCAGCTCGATTTCTTCCGCTGAAGTATTGTGCAGCAGCAATATCGTCGAACCCTCATACGTGATCTCAAAGCCGCCCAGATCACTATACTTTGAGCTGACAGCCTCATAATCACCCCTGGCAATTTCCGGATGTCTGTTACGCACCGCAATCACCTTTGCGTAATAATGGTATAAGCTGTTCTCGTCACTCAGCTGCTCGGCCACGGTTCCGTTCACCTGTTTGTCTGCCGGAAAATCACTTCCAACCGGATCCTTCACCGTGTCCCCGTCCCCCCACAGCATGGCAAGACGTCTGTTGGCATCGGTATTTGCAGCCCCTCTGGTTCCCTTCATGCCGATCTCTTCCCCGTAATACATAAAAGGGGAGCCGCTGCACAAAATCAGCAGGTTTGCTGCCATCTGCGCATTGCCGGTGCTGGCATTCAGGAATCCGGCCGCCCTGTCAGTATCATGATTGGCCAGGAAATTGCACATCATACCGTACTCGCTGTTCTCGGCAAGAATTTTATCCTGATAACTGGCTACATAGCCGGTATAGGCATTGATCTGGCCGTTTCTGGCTGCCTTGGTCAGCACGCCCTCACCCTGGCCGATTTGAAAATTAAAGCAGTTCAGGCCGCCCACATACTCCAGAGTCTCCTGATCCGATGACCAGCACTCGCCCACACAGTAAATATCCTCTTTATAGGCCCGAAGCTCCTTCATGTACCAGTCCCAGAACGCGGAGGACTTTTCGGTATCATTGAAATACACATACTTGATGGCATCAAACCGAAAACCGTCCGCTCCCAGATCGAGATAATATTTTGCAATCTTAAGAGCTTCCTGCCTGACTGCTTCATTATCATAATTTAGCTCCGGCATATCCCCGCTGAAATTGCATTCATAGTATTCATCCGTACATCCCGGAATCTGGCGGTAAGTCCTTCCGCTGACCTGTGTGTCCTTTGTCACATAGGTGTAATAGTCGTAATAAGGGTTCGCCGTATCCTTATTTTTGTGAGCATCCGCAAAGCTTAAAAACCATGGATTTGAGGAAGAGGTATGATTCAAAACCAGATCCAGTATCACCTTCACATTGCGCTCATGGCAAACCTCAAACAGCTCCTTCAAATCCTCTTCCGTGCCAAAGTCACTGTCAATCTGATAATAATCCATAACGTCATATTTATGATAGGACGGAGAGGAAAAAATCGGTGTCAGCCAGATTCCCTGAACTCCGAGGCTTTCCCCGGAATTAATATTCCCGTCATTCAAATAATCCATTCTGTTAATGATTCCCCGTAAATCCCCAATGCCGTCACCGTCGGAATCAGAAAAGGAACCGGTAAAAATTTCATAAAAAACACGGTAATTATCATCAATGGGATCCACCATGGCCTCCGGCGTTTTCCCTCCGCAGCCGGTCAGCCCCACGATCATCCCTGCCATAAGCAGGCCGCATGTCAACCGCATTTTCAAACAATGTGTCTTCTTCATATACTCTCTGCTCTCTCACCCTCGTCTTCAGGGAATTCTTCATCCCTTTGCTCTAACCTTGCCTTAATGCTAACATAGGATTTATCCGACGTCAAGCGTGTATTTGTGCAGTTCATACAAAAATCCATAAAATCTTGATGCTTTTTGTGCAGTTTTCTCCCTTTATCGAACTTTTTCGCTACAAAGTTTCGAAACCATACTCTTTATTATTTTCGTTCTGGTTTCGGTACAGACGGCATAAAACCGCACTGCCGAAAATTATTTCCGCAGAAAATATAAAATAAGTTTAGTGATCGCAAAACTTTTCTCCGTTCACATGACGTATTTTTCGTTTTAGAAAAAGTTTTTCATTTGTTAAAAATGATGAAAATTTTTTCTTTTCCTGCCCAATATCATTCCGCTGCAGCCCTTCACTTCCGCCTTCCCCGCAACGGACTTCCTGCAGTCCGCACCGGTATCATCCGCCAAAATTTCCCATTCCGCCTCCGAAAGCTCAATAACAAAACCTTCGCCGGAAGCATTATAACAGATCAGCAATTCGTCCCACAGACTGTCACCGCTTTCCTCCCTGCCGCATTCCGCCCCGATTCGGTTGTCTGCCCGAAAGGATACCACGCCCTCACGGTGAACGGTCTGATCCTGTATCCGCTTCCAGGCATCCCGCGACTTATCACACAGGCCCGGCAGCTTCTGACGCAGTGAAATCAATCCCTTATAATATTCTACCAGCTCACGGAAACGCTCCGCCTGCTTCCAGCGAAGCATATTAATCTCCGGCGCCGAACGGTAGCTGTTATCGTCCCCAAACTTGGTCCGCCCAAACTCTTCGCCCGCCTGAAAAAACAAATGTCCCTGGCAGGTAAAGTAAATCAGGGCCGCCAGCTTATTTGCCCCAAGGATTTCCGGCTTCGGCTCAAGATAATCCTCCTGCCGGATGTCAGTCCCCGCCTCCATGGTAATCAGCAGCTTATCCCACAAAGTATAATTGTCATGAGCGGAAATATAGTTGATAATCTGGCTGCAGCTGTTCGGCCGAAAGCCCGCCCGGTTATCCCGCCAGCCCGTGACCGCATGGAGCAGACGCTTCTCCAGCCCCCTGCCTCCGTTGACAAAGCCTGGCTCCTTTACAATAAATACATCACCCTTGATGATGTCCCTGGTATCGTCGGAAAAAAAAGCCACCGAATCCTGCAAATATACCGCATTTTCCTTCAACGCCGCCCGCGTCCCCTCTTCCATGGGGGAATCGGCCGCACGCCAGGGCTCTCCGTACAACAGCTTCTCCCCCGGCCCGTACTCCCCATCCAGCTCCCTGCGAATGCGATTCATCAGCTCCGTGGTGAGCAGACCCATCAGGTCAAACCGAAATCCGTCTATATGATACTCCCTGGCCCAGTAAAGCACGGAATCCACAATGTAGTTATCTACCATGGCCCGCCCCACCGCCATATCGTTGCCACAGGCGGAACCGTCGGAAAATTCCCCGTTCTCCCACCTTCTGCAGTAATATCCGGGAACAATCCGCTCAAACCAGGAATCCCTTTCATAAAGGTGATTATAGACCACATCCATCACCACCCGGATTCCCGCTCCGTGCAGGGCCTGGATCATCTCCTTGCACTCCCTGATCCGCACCGCGCCGTCCGCCGCATCCGTGGCAAAGGAGCCCTCCGGCACATTAAAATTCACAGGATCATAGCCCCAGTTAAACTGTCCCTCATCACCCGCCTCATCCAGCCAGCCAAAGTCAAAAACAGGAAGCAGATGCACATGAGTCACCCCCAGCTGCTTCAGATGAGTCAGGCAGGTAGCGCCGCTGCCTGCTTCCCCTGCTTTTCCCGGCAGGGTGAAGGCTTTATACTTTCCCCGCAGCTCTTTGGGAATTCCGCTGTCCGGATCATAGGAAAAGTCCTTCACGTGCAGCTCGTATATAATGGTTTCCGCTTTCCTTTCCGGCGCCTTTTCCTGTAAAAAGCCCTGCGGGTCAGTCTGTCTTAAATCCACCACCATGCTGGGCCTGCCGTTACAGCCGCAGGCCCTGGCGTATGGGTCCGCGCTTTGTACCACTTTAGTTTTGTTTCGGACACGATAATCATAATAAACTCCGTGCAGATACCCGGTAAGCTCCAGCTGCCAGACGCCCCGCTCCCCTTTTTGCATAGAATGGACTTCCTCCGCAGCAAATGTCCCCTCTTCTACAGAAAGATCCCCTGATTCCCCGCCCTGCTCTGAGCCTGCGGCCTGTCCGGCCCCTGAAGCCGGCCCTGACTGTGCGCTGAATCCATAAAGGCACAGCTCCACGCTCTCTGCAAACGGCGCCCACAGCTTGAACACCGTCCTGTCCTTTCCGCAGACCGCCCCCAGATCCTGCCCCTGATATTCGTACTGTTCATCAAATTTTTTGTTATAAATAAACATAGCACCATCGACTTTCGTAAAGTTTCGTTATCCTGAATACTATCACAGGATACCCGAATCGTCAATGGTGCTTGTTGAATTCCGCATGAAATTATAACCGCCGGCTTTCCGTTATTTCAGCGCCGCCTTAATTGCTTCCATAAGCTCCCCGTAGGTATCAAAGGCAGGCAGCTTCGGGTAATCCGCCTTAATCTTCTCCGTGCTTCTGAATAAAAATCCTGCCTTGCTTGCCTGAATCATAGCCAGATCGTTGTAGCTGTCCCCGCTGGCAATGGTATCGTAGCCGATGGACTGCAGGGCCCGGACCGTGGTCAGCTTGGAATTTTCTATCCGCATTTTAAAGCCCGTGATCTCCCCGCTGTCCGCCACCTCCAGAGAGTTACAGAATATGGTGGGCCGGCCCAGCTTTTCCATGAGCGGCGAAGCAAACTGCGTAAAGGTATCACTGATGATAATCACCTGAGTAAGACCTCTTAATTCATCTAAGAACTCCTTTGCACCGGGCAGGGGCTCAATTCCGGCAATGGTATCCTGAATCTCCTTTAAACCCAGGCCATGCTCCTTTAAAATCCCGATCCGCCATTTCATCAGCTTATCGTAATCCGGCTCATCACGAGTAGTGCGTTTTAACTCCGGAATCCCGCTGGCTTCCGCAAACGCAATCCAGATCTCCGGCACCAAAACACCCTCCAGGTCCAGACAGACTATATTCATTCCGTTCATCCTCCTTTTCGAAAGCTTTGCCATACCACCCGCCGCAAAAACACCTTCATTTCCTCAGGGCCCCGGCAATATCCTCTCTCATATCCAGCACCGCCGCTCTGGAAGCCTCCGCATAAGCCTCCGGTCCATATTTCGAGTATTTCTCCTGCTGATAAGCAGCAATGATCCCCCTGGAAGAGCTGACAATGGCTCCCAGGCCGTCCTCGTTAAAAAAGTGTACCAGATCGGCGCCTTTTCCGCCCTGAGCGCCGTATCCCGGCACCAGAATAAAGGCCTTTGGCATCAGCTTTCTCAATATTTTCCCCTGCTCCGGATAAGTGGCTCCCGCCACCGCTCCCACATAGCTGTAATTTCCATTCTCCGGCATACACTCTTCACCCCAGGCCGCAACCTGCTCTCCGACATGCTCATACAAGGGCCTGCCGTCAATCAGCCGGTCCTGAAACTCCCCGCTGCTGGGATTGGAGGTCTTCACCAGAACAAAGATTCCCTTTTTCTCCTGAGCGCACACCTTGGTAAAGGGCTTCACGCCGTCCGAGCCCAGATAAGGATTCACGGTGATAAAATCCTCGTCAAAGCCCACACAGGTGCTGCTTCCTACCTGCACTCTGCCCAGATGGCCCACGGCATAGGCCTCCGAGGTGGAGCCAATATCTCCCCGCTTCACGTCTCCAATTACCACCAGGCCCTTTTCCCGGCAATAATCCACGGTTTTCTTGAAGGCGATCAGCCCCGGAATACCGAACTGCTCATACATGGCAACCTGAGGCTTTACTGCAGGAATCAGATCATACACGGCGTCCACAATCCCCTTGTTGTACTGCCAGACGGCCTCCGCCGCCCCCTCCAGCGTCTCACCGTATTCCTTATATGCCTTCTGCTTAATATGCTCCGGCACATATTTTAACATAGGATCCAGCCCCACCACAATAGGCGCGTTGGTTTCCCGTATTTTAGAAATCAATTTGTTTATCATACTAATACCTCGTTTACCTGCTCCGCATATTTTTTAATATTGGAAGCATTCACATATTTTTTCTGGCTGTCACCGTTCACCACCACCAGCGTGGGTGCCTGCATCACGCCATAACGGCCGGCCAGCTCCATATTTTCCTCCGCGTCAATCATCACGTAATGAATGCCCTTTAAGTATTCCTTTGCCAGCCTGCAGTTAGGGCAGGTCTTCGTGGTAAACAGATACCTGACGTCCCTGGGCTGTTCAATCTCCACTTTAGGCTCTTCCCCCAAATTGGACAGGGTAACCACGCTCCTGACCGGGCGCTTCAACACGGAATTCTCAATATCATATTCCGTACGGTTTGCATACTCCTGCAGCTTGCCGTCATTCCAGTTCTGCACCGGACGATAATAACCCGTAATCCGGCTGTAAACCTCTGTCTTTCCTCCGCAGTGAGGACAGGTCTTTACCTCTCCCGCAAGATACCCGTGGGTTTTGCAGATAGAATAAGTAGGTGACAGGGTATAGTAGGGCAGCTTATAATTCTCCGCAATCTTCCTCACCAGGGAAGCTGCCGCCTTCCAGTCGGGAAGCTTTTCCCCTAAAAACGCATGGAATACAGTTCCTGAGGTGTACAGCGTCTGCAGCTCATCCTGTATGTCCAGTGCGTCGAAAATATCGGTAGTGTAATCCACGGGCAGATGGGAGGAATTGGTATAATAAGGCGTATCTCCCGGCTTCCCCGCAGTTTTGATGGCAGGCCAGCGCTTCTTGTCATGCTTGGCCAGCCGGTAGGTGGTACTCTCTGCGGGAGTGGCTTCCAGATTATACAGGTCTCCGTACTGCTCCTGATAGTCGGAAAGACGATTCCGCATATGATTCAGTACCTTTTTTGCAAATTCCTGGGTCCTTTCGCTGGTCATATCTTCCCTGAGCCAGTTGGCATTTAAGCCAGCCTCATTCATGCCGATCAGGCCGATGGTGGAAAAATGATTATCAAAGGAGCCCAGATAACGCTTTGTGTACGGATACAGACCTTCCTCCAAAAGTCTGGAAATAACGCCCCTCTTGATCTTTAAAGAACGGGCCGCCACGTCCATCATGTGATTTAATCTGGCAAAAAAATCATCCTCACAGGAAGCCAGATATGCAATTCGAGGCAGATTAATGGTGACAACGCCCACGCTGCCCGTGCTTTCGCCGGAGCCGAAAAAGCCTCCCGTCTTTTTCCGGAGTTCTCTTAGGTCCAGACGCAGACGGCAGCACATGCTCCGCACGTCGCTGGGCTGCATATCGGAATTGATATAATTAGAAAAATAAGGCGTCCCGTATTTGGCGGTCATCTCAAACAAAAGCCTGTTATTCTCCGTATCGGACCAGTCAAAATCTTTTGTTATAGAATAGGTAGGAATCGGATACTGGAAGCCTCTGCCGTTGGCATCCCCTTCAATCATGGTCTCAATAAAGGCCCGGTTGACCAGGTCCATCTCCGCCTTGCAGTCCTTATATTTAAAGTCCATCTCTTTTCCGCCTACAATCGCCGGCAGCTCCGCCAGATCATCCGGCACGGTCCAATCCAGAGTAATATTGGAAAAAGGCGCCTGGGTCCCCCAGCGGCTGGGCGTGTTCACGCCATATACAAATGCCTCGATGCACTTCTTCACTTCGTCATAGCTTAAGCCGTCCACCTTTACAAAAGGCGCCAGATAAGTATCAAAAGAAGAAAATGCCTGCGCGCCTGCCCATTCGTTCTGCATAATGCCCAGGAAATTCACCATCTGGTTGCAGAGTACGGAAAGGTGCCTTGCCGGAGCAGAGGTGATCTTTCCCGTAATTCCTCCCAGCCCCTCCGTGATCAGCTGCTTTAAAGACCATCCTGCACAGTAGCCGGTGAGCATGGAGAGATCGTGAATGTGAATGTCCGCATTTCTGTGAGCATCGGCAATTTCTTCATCATATATTTCGGAAAGCCAGTAGTTAGCGGTAACCGCCCCGGAATTGCTTAAAATCAAGCCCCCTACCGAATAAGTGACGGTGGAATTCTCCTTGACACGCCAGTCCTCCACCTTTACATAGCCGTTTACCACCTCTTTGTAATCCAGGATCGTGGAGGTCATTTTGCGCATTTTCTCCCGCTGCTTGCGGTACAGGATATAGGCCTTCGCCACTTCCTCGTAGCCTGCCTGTCCCAGAACACGTTCCACACTGTCCTGAATATCCTCCACATGGACTCCGCCGTCCTTTACCTTACTCTGAAAATCAGCCGTCACCCGCAATGCCAGCAGATCAATAATGTCGTTGGTATAGCTCATCTGTGTGGCATGAAACGCCTTCATGATGGCATCATTAATCTTCGTCAGCGTAAAGTCAGCTTTTTCCCCGTTTCTCCTGATTACCTGCATAAAAAAACCTCCTGCGTATCTTCGCCGCAAAGCCGCGTATTCTCATTATAACAGCCCGAAGATCACAAGTCAATGAAATATACAAGATATGGTGGTTTATTTTTTCCAAAGGGGAAAATATTGTGCTATTTTAAAGTAAATGTTTGAATTATTCTGATGATAGATACAAATCCTTTTCAGCTGTCAGCGGGTTGACAGGAAGTCATACTCCCTGCGAGCCTGCTGGTCGTCCGGATAATTTTTAATATAATTGTTAATCAGCACATAAGCCTGCTCATACTGCCCCAGATATTCATAAGCAGCGATTTCATTAAAGGAAAGTGTCTGCATCATAGCACCGTTTCCTAACTTCATACCCGCCTGAAACGCCTCCAGCGCCTTATTGTAATCTCCCTTGGCTATTTCACAGAGTCCCAGCTGATTGTACACCTCCGCGTTTTCCTCGTATTGTCCCAGATAGCTGCTGTACACACTGGCCGCATAATTATAGTCTCCGGTTGCCTCATAGGCGCGCCCAAGATAAAGGTAGCTTTCTGCACTGCCCTCGTTCCTGGCCTCCTCCAATACAAGGCAGGCCTTTTGATATTCACCCTGATAGTAATAAATGCGCCCTCTGGAAAAATTGTCCATTCTTTTGTCTCCGGCCGTCAGCGCTGTCTGCAGGTATTCCTGCCCTTCCTCCTGATAGCCGAAATATGCCAGGATCTCATAAATTTCTATCAGCCTGTCATAATTTTTCGCATCCATGGAAAGCACTTTATCAAAATCTTCCTTGGCCTCCTGGAAATTTCCCAGATTCATGCGCACATTCCCCCGCAGGAAATAAGCGTCCTTCTCCTCCGGCCGCAGATCCAGAATCGCATTATAGGTTTCCTCCGCCTCGCTGTATCGCCCGTCCTTGGTATATGCGGCGGCAAGATAATAATTGGTATCAAAATCTATGTTCTGGATAAAACCGCTGCTATGAGCCAGCGAGCGTAAAAACGCCTCCGCCGCCTGTCCGTAATCCGTAAGGCCCATGTAGGCAATCCCTCTGGAACGCTCGATCAGCCTGATGTTTTCCCCGGCTTCCTCCGCCGCCTCCAGCTCCGCCAGCGCTCCCTCATAGTCAAGGTTCTGAATCAGCTGCGTCGCATTTGCCGTTTTTTCCCCGATTCCGCCGCAGCCCGTAAGCAGGCAAAGCAGGAGCAGACACATCACTGAACACATGCGGCATATGTAATTTTTCCGTATTTTCCTCTGGGCCATGTAACCTGCTCCCCGCTTTATCTTACAGTGTTTTACACAAATTTAGACATACCACCGTGAGAAAAACGCTGTTCTTGCGTTTTTCTGTGTGAGAAAGGTTCGCTTTGCGAACCATAGAATTTCTTAGACGACGTTCTTTGGCGTCTTAGAAATTCTTCTCACACTTCAAGCCTTGACGTGCAATGCGGACATCTTGTCGCCTCTATGGCGATCTCGCTCATACAGAAAGGGCATTTCTTCGTGGTCGGCGCCGCAGGCTTTTCTTCCTCCTTGTGGCTGAGCTTGTCCCCCAGCTTGTTAATCAGCTTAATCAACAGGAAAATCACCAGCGCGGTAATCAGGAAATTAATAATTGCCGTGATAAAATTACCATAATTTAATACCGGCGCGTCCTCCCCCTTGCCCAGGGTCAGGGTCAAATAGCTGAAATCCGTTCCGCCGAAAATTGCCAGAATGGGAGTTAATATATCCTGATTTAAGGAAGTCACGATGGAAGTAAATGCGCCTCCCACAATCACACCCACTGCCATATCCATCACATTGCCCCTGGTAATAAATTTCTTAAATTCCGCAATAAAGCCTTTATCCTTGCCCTTACCTTTACTCTCCCTGCTCATCTTCCGTCCGTCCTTCCTTTAGCAGATATGTCATGGCAGATACGTCTGCCTTTCTCATAGTGTACACTAAATTTGTCCATGTGGCAAGAAGCCTCATCCTGTTTTTATCCAATCGTCTCTATCGCATACAACGGAAGGTTCACAAGCCAATCCTCCTTTTTATAATCCGCCATGGAAGTGCGGACAGAAAGCCCAGGGCAAAACCTTTCCCGATAGGCCTTTAAGCTCTTTGCCCTGAGATTGGCTTCTGCCTTGACTTCAAGGGGGATGATCTGCCCGCCGTTATCAATGACAAAATCAACCTCACAGGAGCCACGGTCATTTGTATAATAATAAACGGCAAGATCAGAAACCGTTTTAAGCTGCTGACAGACATACTGTTCGGTCAGGGCCCCCTTAAATTCCGCAAACAAATCATTGCCTTCCAGCAATGTCCGCTGACGCAGGCCGGTCATACAGCCAAGAAGCCCCACATCCAGCACAAACAGCTTGAACGCTTTCAAATCCTCATAGGCCTTCAGGGGAATCCCTGCCGCGTTGACCCGGCCGACCTTATGGACCAGCCCACAGTCACAAAGCCACATGATCGCCGCCTCATACTCCTTTGCCCGCCCGCCCTCGCGGACCAGGCCGTACACAAATTTCTTATTTTCTTTCGCCAGCTGAGAAGGAATACTGTTCCAGATCATGCGAATTTTCGGCACGATTTCATTGGGAGCATGCTTGGAGAAATCCTGCTCATACGAAGTCAGAATATTCTTTTGAATGGTACGGACTTCATTAAAGTCCCTGTCCTCCGTAAAGCTCTGCACGGCTTCCGGCATTCCTCCCACAAAATAATAATACTTAAGAGCGTCAATATACATCTGTCTGAAAGAGGTAATCAGCGGATAATCCCTCGCGTCCAAAAGCTCCGCCAGGCGCTCATTCCCCATCGCCATCAAAAATTCTCTGAAGGAAAGCGGATACAATTTCAAAAAGTCCGTCTTTCCCACCGGGAACGACGTCCCCTCATGTAAGGCAATCCCCAGCAATGACCCAGCGCAGATAATATGATACTGCGGCGCATTCTCATAAAAGTATTTCAGGGCCGATAACGCCCTGGGCACCTCCTGCACCTCGTCAAAAATAAGCAGCGTATTCTCCGGATCAATTTTTCGTTCGGCATACAGCTCCAGCCCCATAATCAGACGTTCTGTTTTGAGATCTGATGCAAACAGCTCTGCCATTACAGAATTAGAATCAAAATTGATATACACCGTATCCCAATACGCTTTATCGCCAAATTCCTTCATCAGCCAGGTCTTTCCTACCTGCCTGGCACCCTCAATAATCAGCGGTTTACGGCGCTTACTGTTTTTCCATTTATATAAAGCCTCGATTGCAATCCGGTACATACGCACACCTCATGATTTTAATAAAGATCGGATCATTGCGAACGCATCATTTTAAATAAATCGCCTCGCAAATAGGACATGATAACGAAAGAATCGTTGAGCGCGAAGCGCGGCAGACGCGCAGCGGCTGGATTCTTGAGTGTATTATAGCATGATTGCCACAAAAAATACAGCGATATTTGTGTCTACATTACAATTTTTACAATGATTTTCTGCATAAAAGCAGTAATAGCGGAGAAGTTACCCGCCATTACTGCCTGTGTTATTCGTCTGCTTCATCTGTCTTTGTGATCCTGCTTACGGTTGCCAGAGCCGCGTCAGGGTTTTCAAGCTCCTCCGTAATATAGGCTTTGATTTCAGCCAGGTCATTTTGCGCCTCTTTCGATAAATGCAGATTATTCATGGGAAAGTCCGAGGTTTTCCTCCACGGCCTCCAATGTCAGCCAGCCTTTCTCTTCCCCGGATTTCCGGCCTTTTTCAAGCTCATTCATCAACCGGATGGCTGCCTGTGTCTTTTCATAGTCCTGTATGTCAATAATTGCATAGCGCCCCCGGCCGTTTTTCGTCAGGAAAACGGGAGCGCCTACTGCTACATCATGCAGTACCTCGCTATAATTGCGCAGATCGGAAATAGGTTTAATGTTTGGCATAAGGTTCAGCTCCTTTCTGCCATTAGTATAACCCAATCTGCTGTAAAATCCAACAGCAAAATTTACAGCACATCCGCAACCAATACTCCCTGTACCAGATACCGCCTGGAAGAACGACGCCCCACACAGGTTAAAAGCGTTATGATTATATCATCCGCAAAGACTTTATACAAAATATGTACCACCACGAATATATGCGCCGATTATTTAATTCGTGGAAAAGACAATGGTTTTGAGACAGATACTCTGATTGAACTGCTCGATTCCATGGACAAACGCTCCCGTGAAAGCGCATTACGGATCTTACGGGAATTTGCCGATGTTGTTTACCAATTAAAATTATTCTTTAAAATGTTTCCAAAAGGACCTGCCAGCGGCTTGTCCTTTTTCTTTTTTTTATGGTATAATCCCGAGTTTGACACTTGTGAAATCAAAAAGTGGCTACAAACCCAGT
>CAJUIA010000031.1 GCA_910586485.1 uncultured Acetatifactor sp. | reverse complement strand
TAAATACATGATTTGTGTGTTATGAGGTTTAAAAGGAAGTGTCAAACTCCCGGGCTGTAACGTTTAAAAAAATTGAAGTTTGGACGGTAATCGGCTATAATATAGTTACACATGAAAAAGGAGCTGAAGATTGAAAATTGAAATTTTCAATCTCGGAATTTGTGACGCTGCGTGTCCCAAAGTTCCCGCAAATTTAGATGCCGCTTGCGCGGCGGAATGAGAGGAATTATGAATGCTGCATCTATATTAAAGCTAATGAGCGCCAAGGCGCAGTTTGAACGGAATCATCCCAAGTTTATGGCCTTTGTGAAGGCGGTGATGTCCAGACCCATGGAAGAGGGAACAGTGATGGAGGTTACTGTCACCAGGCCTGGCGAAGAGCCGCTGACAGCCAATATCAAGGTACAGCAGTCGGACCTTGAGCTGCTGGCAGAGCTGAAAGAGATAAGCGGCGAAATGCGGTAAGCAGGTTTGGCTGAGTAATTGCTTCTGGCCGGTTGTGAATGGAGGACGCGGGTCAGGGGCAGACCTGACTGTGAAGGGGAGGCAGGCATGGACAGGAAAATGACGGTGAACGATAAAGAATACCAAATCCTGAAGCTGCTGGGAAAAGGAAAGGGTGGATATTCCTACCTGGCAGGCGATGGGAGCAGGAAATATGTGTTAAAGCAGATTCATCATGAGCCCTGCGAGTATTATCAATTCGGAGATAAAATCCAGGCGGAATTAAGGGATTACGAGAAGCTAAGGAAAATCGGGATTAAAATGCCGGTAATGCTTGAGGCGGATACGGAAAAAGAGCGTATTCTGAAGGAATTTATCGAGGGGGATACGATCTATGAGCTGGTTTTGCGGGATCAAATAAACCGGTCTATATAGATCAGGTGCGCAGCATGTGCGCTTTGCTGTATGCGGCTCATACGAATATAGATTATTTCCCCACAAATTTTGTGGTGCAGGGGGAAGAGCTTTATTATATAGATTATGAATGCAACGATTATATGGAAGAATGGAATTTTGAAAACTGGGGCGTGAAGTACTGGTCCAAAACCCCGGAATTTCTACAGTATGTGCAGGAGCATGAATAACCCTTCTGCAATTATCGAAATTACCGCAGACATACAGGAGGAACCATGAAAACGAGAGACAGTCTGGCGCAGATTAAATTATCGGATCAGCAAAAGGAGGCCTTAAAGGAAGAGATCAGGGCCTTTTACCTTGACGTGCGGGGGGAAGAGATCGGCATGATCCAGCAGATGCAGCTGGCGGAGCTGTTTGAAGAGAAGCTGGCTCCGATCATTTATAACAGGGCATTGGATGATGCAAAAAGATGGTTTTCTCAAATGCTGGAGAATCTGGATTCGGATTACTATACGTTGTATAAAAATGAAAATTGAAAATAATAGGGCCGTCTGCATAAAACAGGGGTATGCCGGATTGCTCCGACATACCCTTAAAAACGATGTAAACAAGGATAAGCGTTGGAAGGCTTGCTATCACATGATATGGTTATGCGGCTTTTGAATAATCAATAATGGCGATTTCCTGCATAAGTTGTTTGGCGATATGAACAAGGTTTTCAAGTTGTTTTGCGACTTCGTTGGAATAATATTTTTCTCCACATTGTTCACATTCTTCACAAGGAACATTTTTAATGATGATAATGCAATTTTTATAATTAACTACATGGGTTGTGAAAGATGGAATAGTGGTTTTGCATTTACAATACATACACATAGTTATTGTTCCTTTCTTGTTTTTAAATCTGCTTCAAATTTATCCGTGTTGGGATAATAAGCGGTTATAAGGAATATGGTGTCGCCGTTTGAGCCGACAACAATATGCAATATTTTACATTCTTCCGTATATCCGAAAATAAGACAACTGGGGTGAGGAAAATCATCTGGGTAATCCTCTATGATTTCTCCTGTCTGTAAGCAGGATTCTACATCATTTATACTAATGTCTCTTTCCTGCATTCGTTCTAAACAATGCTTTGCCCATTTTATGTTAGAAGCAGAAGCATTATATAGCATTTGAAGTTGTTTGATGTCCATAGCCGTACGTCCTTTTTATTCCTGTATTTATTATACACTATTTTGGCAGAAATTAAAATAGTTGCTGATGCGGATGCCTGTGCTTTTTATTCTTTTATCCAATAGCACATTTCTTTGTAAAATGTAAAAAGGGAACAAATCATTTCTGATTCATTCCCTTAATCTTTAAAAACATTTTGATTTCCAATGTTTGCTTTTTATCCGAAGTATCTGTTTAACAGGCCTTCAAAAGCTTTTCCGTGTCTTGCCTCATCCCTTGCCATCTCATGTACCGTATCATGGATCGCGTCCAGACCCAGCTCTTTTGCCCTCTTAGCCAGATCCGTCTTGCCTGCAGTAGCGCCGTTTTCGGCATCTACACGCATCTGCAGATTCTTCTTGGTGGAATCGGTAACTACTTCGCCCAGCAGCTCTGCAAATTTTGCGGCATGCTCAGCCTCTTCATAAGCAGCCTTCTCGTAGTACATGCCAACCTCTGGATAACCCTCTCTGAAGGCAACTCTAGCCATTGCAAGATACATGCCGACCTCGGAGCATTCGCCGTTGAAATTGTCGCGAAGATCCTTGATAATATCCTCACGTACGCCCTGTGCAACGCCTACAACATGCTCTGCCGCCCAGGTCTTCTCACCGGACTGAGCGGTAAATTTTTCGGCGGGAGCGTGACAGATGGGGCATTCAGCGGGGGGCTGATCTCCTTCATGAACATAACCGCATACCTGACATACATACTTCATAATACTTTCTCCTTTATTTTTTATTGAATTCAAGGAATTGGCAAGCTCCTTTTTGCGATGCCTCAGGCTTTTGGACTGTTAGGCAGGCTCGGTGAAATGAAAGCTATACAATTCCCATATTCGCATCACAACCGGGTATCCGGGGAAGCCTTCTGTTTGGAACAGCTTCCGCAGGTTCCGTAAAAATAAGTAATGTGACCGGCAATATATCCGTCGAAATTGGCGCCGGCGATTTCTGTGATTTTTTCAATGCTGCCCATTTCCAGATCCGTTACACAGCCGCATTCCGAACAGACAAAATGATAATGGGGAGAGGTATCCGCGTCAAAATGATCCACACCGTCTCCCACACGCAGACGCCGGATTTCGCCGATCTCCGCAAGCAGAGTCAGATTTCGGTATACAGTGCCCAGGCTGATATTAGGGTTTTGCTGTCGTACATTCATATATACTACATCTGCAGTGGGGTGATCCTTCCTTGTCATCAGAAAGTCCTTTATCATTTCCCGCTGCCTGCTGTGCTTTAATGTAGCCACTGCGGTCTCCTTTTTAAAATCAGTAATCGTTACTGATTTTATTATACAGAGTTGCGTATAAATGTCAATAACTTTTTCAAATTCTACAGGATAATTCTACAGGATAACCCGCTCCAGCCGCGCCCCCAGCCGGCTTAAGATCTCGTTGGTAATGGTGCCGCAGCGTTCGGCCAGCTCTCCGGCGGTGATTTCCTTTTGACCGGAGCGGCCGATCAGAACAGCGATGTCTCCCTGAGAAATCTCACCGTCAGGAATCCCGCTTACGTCCACCAGGGTCTGATCCATGCAGATGCGGCCCAGAATGGGAACGCTGTATCCGTTAATCAGAACCCGGCCGTTTCCGCCTGAAAGGGCCCTGGGCAGTCCGTCCGCATAGCCGACGGAGAGGACGGCCAGCTTCATTTCCCGATCTGCAATGAAGGCCAGGCCGTATCCGGCGGATTCTCCCTCGTGCAGAGTACGCAGGGAAGCTATCCGGGTTTTGAGGGACAGCACGGGACGCAGGAGCGAGGGCGCGCCCTCTGTGCCTTCTTCCGGCAGGATTCGGCGGGAGTCAGATTCATTGCTTAACAGCCCGTAAAGAGCAATGCCGGGGCGCACATAATCCTCGGCGGCCTCCGGGCAGCTTAAGATGCCGTAGCTGGAAAGCAGGTGCCGCCCCCTGCAGGGGCAGCCCTTTTCCGTCAACATCTCCGTTACCTGGCGAAAAGCGGTAATCTGACTCTCCGTAAAGGCGCGGCTTTCGGGGGAATCCGAGTCGCAGGCGGCAAGGTGGGTATAAATTCCGTCGATGGTAAGATTTCGGAACGTATATACGGCGGCAATCTGTTCCATATTCTCACAGCGGATTCCCAGCCGGTGCATTCCGGTATCTATAGCAATATGCACATGGAGCCTGAGGCCGCTTAAGTTTAGATCCTCCGCATAAGCGTAATCCGTTATGGTCTGTGAGAGGCGGTATTGCCGCAGCAGTGGGAGCTGTTCCAGGGGAGTGTATCCTAATATCAGTATTTCGCCTTTGACTCCGGCTCTCCGAAGCTCGATGCCTTCCGATATACAGGCAACACAAAAAGATCTCACACCCAGATGGTTTAGCTGCCGGGCGATGGGAACTGCGCCGTGGCCGTAGGCATTTGCCTTAACCGCAGGCATCAGCCGGCAGCTTTCAGGAAGAAGAGACTGCAGGAAATGAACATTGTGCTCCAGAGCGTCCGGATCCAGCTCAATCCAGGCCCGGTGAGGCGTACAGGGCCTGGAGCCTGGAGCTTCTCTGCGAAAAGGTTTATGCTGAAACAGCCGGCACTGAAACAGCTTGCTTGCCGAAACGCTTCTCACACTGAAGCCAATCCCTGTGGACAGCAGTGCCACGGTAAGATAATGCAGCAGGCTGTTGTCCACCAGAAGAGCGGTAAGATGCAGGACCTTTGCCATGCCACGGACTGCCACAATGACGGCGGGATGCAGAATATAAATCCACAGGGCGGCTGTGCGCAGGGCAGGGCCCTGCAGGAAGAAGCCACAGCGCAGGGCAGGGCCCGGCAGGGCCCGGCAGGAAGGAGCTGCAGGCAGTGACAGCAATAGCAGATACAGGAAAAATACCGTGGGCACAAGAAAGAGATACATGCTGTCGTGGCGCTGCAGCTCGAAATGACGAAGGAGAAAGGCTTCCGCTGTCATGGCACTGAAGGAGAGCGCAAGGCAAAGGGCCGCCATGGGGAAAGAAGGCAGTCCCGCTGCTTTTTTCCCCACAGTCTTTTGCCCCACAGGGTCCGCCCATAATTTCCCGGCCCATACTCCCAGCAAAAGGAACAGGGGAGCCAGAAAAATTCCGTTTCTGGTATAGGAAAAGATTTGGAACATGGCCTCATATGCGGTATGCAAAAAGGGTACTTTTTCTGCCAGGCCGAAATAGCTGTCGCCGAACAGGCCGATAATGTACAGCAAGGCAGAGATAATGGTTACGCATTTCAGATTAAAATTGCGGCAGAGCAGGCTTACCAGAAGTACACCAAGGATGCAGGCGGGGAAATACCATAAATGATAAAAGGTGCCATCAAACAGCAGCATTTTCAGCACCCCTCCCAATGTAAGCTTTTTGTAATGCCCTGCATAAATCCCCAGGGGCAGATAGAGCAGGATGGACAGGCCGTAGAGCAGGCACAGCTTTACAAGGCCCTGCTTCAGCATGGACAGGGAGACAGGCCTTGACCCCAGACCGCATGACGCATCGGCTCCCTGCTTCGGAGCGCGCCGGCGGTTTCCTTTGGGAAAGTGGGGGGGGCAGGGCGTTACGGCCGGATCAGAGAAAAAAAGAGACCCCAGGGTGAAATGCCCCGTAAGCATGAAAAAGAAAGGGACCGCCACTCTGGCCAGAACTCTGGTAAAAAAGAAATCGGCATCTTCACTGAAGACAGTCAGGGGAGATGTATGGATGGCGATGACAAGCAGGGCGGCCACAAGCCGAAACCGATCAAGCCAGCCGTAGTACTTTGGTGTTTTCATAAGGATCCTCCATATAAATATTCCGTAAGGATAAAGCCGTCAACATTATTGCCGGAAATGATGTGCGGACGGGCTTCGGGCAGGTCGGCTGCCCATTGAGCTGCCAGGGCAGGGGGAAGAAAGCCGATTTGAATCTGCCCGGAGCCGTTTTGCGTCAGATACGGCCTGCTTCCATAAGAGAATTGCCGGATAAAGTCGGTATATTCTTCCAGGGTCAGTCCCCTCTGCACCATAATTTCCGCATGGGGCACACCTACATAGCGAAAGTGCCAGGGCTCATGGCTAATGCCGGTAATTTTTTCCTTTCCTGCAGGATAGCGGAGGATAAAGCCGTATTTTGCGGCCCTTTCCCGAAAGGTCTGACAGATGCCGCTGTATGGGAAATCGGGGCGGATGAAATCAATGTGTTCCGCCTTCAGCCCCAGGTCAATGGCCAGGCCGGTCTGATGCTCGCTGTGGCCGGGAACCGCCACATACTTTTTGGTAAATTCTGCTCCGTTTTCTCTAAGAGAATCGTCCCAGATACGCTGCTGTTCCTCTCTGGAGCGGTAGCCGCTGACCGGAACGATAAAATCCCAGCCTTGAATTTCCTTCATCAGCTCATTCAGCAGGGTGGCGGCGCAGCGCTGCAGCAGTATCTCCGGAAACCGGCTGCAGGCAGGCACCAGAACATCCTCCGGATCGCCCTGTATGCCATGGCTTGCATTTACCAATATCAGGTTTCCCGTGTGTACGCTTTGTGCGTTCAGTGTGAGCATAGAGCATCCTCCAAAATCATGGTGAGAACTTCGTTAAAGCTGTATCCTGCCGCCTTCATCATACCGGGGTATCGGCTGTGGGCGGTAAAGCCGGGGATGGTATTGACCTCGTTAAAGACGATTTCGCCTGCGGGAGTGAGAAACATGTCCACTCTGGCAAAGCCACTGCAGCCTAAAGCACGGTAAATCCTTGCGGCAGTATCCTTAACCTCTTTTGCCTTTTCCGGGCTGATCCGGGCGGGAACGTGGATCGAAGAGGTCTTTAAGGTGTACTTTTCGGTAAAATCAAAGAATCCGCCGGCGAGCTGTATTTCATCCACTTCGCCGATCGTCAGCTCCCGGCTGCCAAGCACGGCACAGCCCACCTCAAAGCCCTCGATATTTTCCTCCAGAATGACCTGATTATCATATTGAAAGCTAAGAAGATAAGCGTCCCGCAGCTCGTCGGGGGTGTTTACCTTTGTTACGCCGTAGGAAGACCCTGCTTTTACGGGCTTGACATAAAGAGGACAGCTCAGGCCCTGATAGCTGATTTCCCGCATAAGCTCGTCCTCCGTCAGTGAGGGTGAGTCCAGCACCAGAGATCGCGGCACCCGGATTCCAGCCAGACTCACCAGGCGGTGGGCTCTGTCCTTATCCATGCACAGGGCGGATGCCAGAGTGCCGCAGCCCGCCAGGGGAATCCCCGCCAGCTCCAGCAGCCCTTGCAGAGTGCCGTCCTCGCCGTTTTTGCCGTGAAGCACAGGGAGGGCAATATCTATGGAAATCCGCTCCGGGTCTGCGCCTTTTAAAAGAAGCAGACAGCGTTCGCCGCGGTTTGGGGAAAGGACGCAGGGGATGCAGAATTTTTCATCCTGCCAGGTATCACTTAAGATTTCTTCCGTGGAGCCCGTGTAATAATACCATTTTCCTTCCTGTGTAATACCCACGGTAACGGGCTGATACTGTTCCCGGTCCAGATGCAGAAGCACGCCGGCGGCGGAGGATAAAGAAACGCCGTACTCGGAGGAACAGCCGCCAAAGAAGACCAGTACCCGTAACTTTTTACTTTGCATTGTCGTATTCATTTGATATTCCTTTCTTGTTTCGGCTTTGTATTTGCTCGGACAAAAAACGTCCTGCCGGTACAAACAGTGTACCAAAACAGGACGTTTCATATATTTCACTTCTATTACTCAAGTACTGAGAATTTCGGTAGAAAATCTTACAAATTTCTGACGCCTGTGGGCAGCGTCACCGTAAAGGTAATCCGCTCATCCTCGCTGGCAGCCGTAATGGAGCCCCCGTGAAGCTCTACGATCTCCTTGGAAATAGCCAGCCCCAGCCCGGCGCCTCCTGTGGCGGTGGCCCTGGAGGAATCCAGGCGGAAAAACTGTTCGAAAATGCGGTTCAGCTTGTCCGGCGGGATCGTCCGTCCGTGATTACTGACGGTGATGCGTACCTGAGGGGTGATGTTTTTCACAGGGACGGCCGTTTCTGCCGCGGGCTTCGAAAGGTCAGCTTCGTCAGCATACACCTTCGGGCATAATGTCAGGGAGAGTAGAATCTCCGTGTCTGGATAGCTGTAATTTACAGCGTTGCGGATCAGGTTATCAAAAACCCGCTCCATTTTTGCAGGGTCGCAAAGCAGCTCCACATTTGGCTCAATTTCTGTTCGCCAGCGTAAGCTCTTTTCCGAAAGAATGGGCAGAAATTCACTGGTGATTTGTTCCAGCATGCGGCTTAAATGGATACGCTCCTTTTCCAGAGTGAGGGTGGTCAGGTTAAAACGGGTAATGTCAAAAAATTCGTTAATCAGATCCTCCAGACGCAGGGCTTTGTCTAAGGCGATGCCGGTATAGCGGGCCCTGAATTCCGGGGAAAGGGCCGGCTCATCCTTAAGGAGCGTTAAATATCCGATGACGCTGGTCAGGGGCGTTTTCAGATCATGGGCAAGATAGACCACCAGATCATTCTTTCGCTGCTCCGCTTCTCTTGCCAGAATGGCGCTGCGCAGAGCATGCTCCCTTGCCAGATTCAGATTGTCCTGGATATTTTTTAAGGCCGGAGATAAGGCCAGGGCCTGATCCGAGGGCGAGGCCAGCTGTTCGGCTGCCGCTACAATTTCATCCAGATAACGCAGAGGCTTGCATATAAAGCGCCTGGTTAAAAGGATCCAGCCGGCCACGCAGTAAAGAATTACCCAAAAGACAAGAGTTTCCCGGATAACCTGGGCAATCCAGAAAATAATGCTGGATTCGTCGTTTGTCAGATAGCGGTAATAATTGTACAGCGTCAGAGCCATCATCAGTACAGCGCCGGAACATACATAAAACATGATCAGGGAAAGAGCATACTGCATGATGGTCTGTGTGGCGGCCTGTTGGCTGTCCTCGCTCAAGGGCTTACGGCGGTTCTTCGGTTTGCTTTTTATTGTAAAGAGATTTTGCTTATTCAATGGTGTATCCTACCCCCCAAACGGTTTTTACATATTTCGGTTTTCTTGCGGGCTCGTCCATTTTTTCCCGCAGTCTTGCAATGTGGGTCATGACGGTATTATTGCTGTCCAGATAAGCTTCCCCCCAGACGGCGGAAAAAAGCTCTTCTGAGGTGATAACGGTCCCCCGGTGTTCACAGAGGTGCCACAGGATATTGAATTCAAGGGGAGTTAAAGCCAGTTCTTTGCCGTTTAAGGTGCATTTGTGACTGCTTTTGGAAATATGCAGCCCTCTTATATCAATTTCCTGTCCTGCCGCAGGGGAGCCGGGCACATTGTAGCGCGTGTACCGCCGCAGCTGTGTTTTCACCCGCGCAATCAGTTCCAGAGGGTTAAAGGGCTTAGTGATATAATCATCCGCCCCCAGGGTGAGCCCGGTAATCTTGTCCATGTCCTCCACCTTTGCCGTCAGCATGATAATGGGAAAGAGATGCTTTTCCCGGATTCTTCTGCAGAGGGCGAAGCCGTCCATGTCCGGCAGCATCACGTCGAGAATGGCCAGGTCCGTTTCCTTTTCATCCACGCATGCCAGTGCATCCAGGGCGTTATAAAATTTATATACCTGATAGCCTTCGTTTTGCAGGTAGACCTCCACTAAATCCGCAATTTCCTTTTCATCATCTACAATCAGTATTTTTTCGTTCAAAGCGGAGCCCCTTTCTTATTGTTAGTTTAGACTTTTTTAATGATAATATTTTTTTGAATTTACACTTTTTTATCGGAAGCATGCTATAATATAAATACTTTATTAGTATATAGGGGAAAGTCATGAAATTCAAGACAAGACTTCGGGTTACTTTTATAACCATCATACTTCTGCCCCTGTTTTTGACGGCTATTGCCTTTTGTGCAATCGGTCTGTACCTGACAAGCGTGCAAAGAGGACTGCCCGCAGCGGAATTAAGCTACGAGAACATGCAGGAGCTGATGGAGGCTACGGACAAGGCGTTTACCGTATTAAAGGAGCAGACCCGGACGGATGCTTCCAAGCTGTCGGACAAGGAGTATCTGCACAGAATCAACACGGAGATTGCCAGAAAGTCAACGGATATTATCGTGCGTAAGGGAACGGACATATACTATGCCGGTAATATGGAAGCGGCTCAGGCAATTCTGCCTGCTCTGCCGGATTACGGAGATGCGGATCTTTCCGAAGAGTCAGGTATTTATTACGGCGAGTTTCGCCGTTTCGTCAAACAGCTGGATTTCCTGTTCCCGGACGGAGAAGAGGGCAGCGTCTTCGTAGTGACAAAGGCCAGCGCCTTGATTTCCCGTCATTTGCTGGTGGATATGTTTGTGGCAATTTTCCTGATTTTGATTTTTACCAGCACGATGCTGACCAGGTGGATACACAAAGGAGTATTCCATCCCGTTACCGAGCTGAATACGGCTATGCGGGAAATTAAGGAAGGGAACTTTGAGTATGCGCTGGAAACCGGCATCAGGGGCGAAATCGGAGACTTGTACCAAAACTACGAGGATATGCGCCTTAGGCTGAAGGAATCCACCGAGGAAAACAGGGAGAATGAAAAACAGAACAGGGAGCTGATCAGCAATATTTCCCACGATCTGAAAACGCCGATTACCGCGATCAAGGGGTATGTGGAGGGAATTATGGACGGCGTGGCAGATACGCCGGAAAAGATGGATAAATATATAAAAACCATCTATAACAAGGCCAATGATATGGAGCGCCTGATCAACGAGCTGACCTATTATTCCGGGATTGACAACAACAGGATTCCCTATAATTTTCACCGGATCAATGTGGCGGATTATTTTGGGGACTGCGTGGAAGAAGTAGGGATGGACCTGGAGCAGCGGGGGATAGAGCTGAACTATTCCAATCTTGCGGATCCCGGCACGGTGGTGATTGCCGACCCGGAGCAGATGAAGAAGGTCATCAACAATATTATCAGCAACAGCGTGAAATACATGGATAAGTCACACGGAGTGATTGACATCCGGATTTTGGACGAGGCCGAATCCATTCGCATCGAGATTGAAGACAACGGAAAAGGAATTGCGCAGAAGGATCTGGGCAGAATATTCGAGAGATTTTACAGGACGGACGCTTCCCGCAATTCCGCCCAGGGGGGAAGCGGCATCGGCCTTTCCATCGTAAAAAAGATTATAGAGGATCACGGGGGCTATATCTGGGCTACCGGCAGGGAAGGCGAGGGCACTTGTATCCATTTTGTGCTGAGAAAATATATTGAGCTGCAATCATGAGTCCTGGCTTAAAATAGAACGGAGGCTGAAAATGAGTAAAATTTTAATTATTGAAGACGAGGTTGCAATCGCGGATCTGGAGAAGGATTATTTGGAGCTGTCGGACTTTAAAGTGGACATCTGCAATAACGGGGATGAGGGTTTGGCCACGGCGCTTTCCGGAGAATATGATCTGGTCATTCTGGATTTGATGCTGCCCGGCATCGACGGCTTCGAGGTATGCCGCAGGATCAGGGAGGAAAAGAATCTCCCGATTATCATGGTATCGGCCAAGAAGGACGATATTGACAAGATACGGGGTCTGGGCCTGGGTGCGGATGATTATATGACGAAGCCCTTCAGTCCCAGCGAGCTGGTGGCGCGTGTGAAGGCTCATATGGCCCGGTATGAGAGGCTGGTGGGCACCAATCAAAAGCCCCAGAACGACATTGTGGAGATCCGGGGGATCCGCATTGATAAGACGGCCAGGCGGGTGTATGTGGACGGTGTGGAGAAAACCTTTACCACCAAGGAGTTTGAACTGCTGACCTTTCTGGCGGAGAATCCCAATCACGTATATACAAAGGAAGAGCTGTTCCGGGAGATCTGGGATATGGATTCCATCGGGGATATAGCCACCGTCACGGTACACATCAAGAAGATTCGCGAAAAGATTGAGGCGGACACCGCAAAGCCTCAATATATTGAAACGATCTGGGGCGTGGGCTACCGGTTTAAAGTATAAGAAAGATTTTCTAAAGAAAATTTTTGGTTTTTTCTCTTTTATTTTTTCAGGAGAAATAGATATACTGACCCTGTACAGGCGGAACTGCTTTCATCACTGAGCAGCCGCCGGGAAAGGCAGGGTGGTATGATGAATATTTTGATTTTGACAGGAAAATTCGGGATGGGACACCTCGCTGCGGCTTGTTCTCTGCGGCAGCAGCTGCTGCAGAGATTTCCTGACGCGGCCGTTACGGTGGAGGATTTTCCCGCTTATGTGCTGCCGAATGCTTCGGCAGCGCTCTATAAATTCTTTGATCTGGTGGTAACTCACGGAAGTCATTTATTTAACACCTATTATAAGCTTACGGCATTGGGACATACCGATGCCCGCCCGCCGATGGAGGGTCTGTTTCTGGATAAGCTGGCAGAGCTTCTGGAAGAGCGCCGCCCGGGTGCGGTGATCGCCACCCATCCTCTGTGCGCCCAGATTGTATCGCGGCTGAAGGAAGAGGTAGTTCGGAAGGAGAATCGTTATCTGGATCTGCCGCTGATCACCTGTATTACGGATGTTTCCTCCCACCCTGAATGGATTAACCACAATACGGACTGTTATCTGGTTCCCAGCAGGGAGGTGGAAAGAAATTTAGAGCAAAGGGGAGTTCCTGCCGCCAGAGTTTGTGTTACAGGAATTCCCGTGAGAGAAGAATTTCGCAGGCCGGCAGAAAAAAAGACTGGGGGCAGCCATGAAAATGGGGAGGGCACGGAGCTTTTGATGATGGGGGGCGGGCTGGGACTGATGCCCGGAAATTTAAGCTTTTACGAGACCTTACGCCAGATTCCCAATATCCACATTACGGTCATTACGGGACATAATGAAAAGCTGTTCAAAAGGTTGGCCGGCCGCTGGGAAAATGTCAGGGTTTTAGGTTATGTGGACAGAGTCTGGGAGTATCTTAAGCAAGCTGACATGATTGTCACAAAACCCGGAGGCATCACACTTTTTGAAAGTATTTATGCCAAAGTGCCGATTTTTGTATGGCCCCCAACTCTTTGTCAGGAATGCAGCAATGCCCGATGGCTTTTGGAGCAGGGCATTGGCTGGGTGGCGGAACGTAAGAATTGTGCGGAAGACATTCGCAGGATTCTGACGGACAAAAGGAGTCTGGCCCAAGCAGCGGCTTGTATGGAACAGGTGCAGCGGCAGCTGGAGGCGGAAGCGGTAAGCCGCCTGATGGAGGCCATTGCCGCTTCCCAGGAGGTGGCGGCATGATGCAGGGTAAGAAGACCGGACTGGGAATATTGCTTTTGCTGGCGCTGATGGCAGTAACGGGCGGGATCTTGCTGAAGGGACAGCCCATCAGTATTGTGCTGGTAAATCTGAAGCATTTGAATCCCTGGCTGCTGCTGCCGGGACTGGCTATGATGTTTGGCTATGTGGGGTGTGAGGCTGCATGTACCCGGCAGATTTTAAGCCATCTGGGACACAGGACTTCCCTGCGTCATTGTCTGGGCTATTCCTTTGTCGGATTTTATGTCAGCTCTGTTACGCCGTCTGCCACCGGCGGGCAGCCGGCGCAAATCTGGTATATGAGTAAGGACGGGATTCCGGTGGCTCATGGTGCGCTGAATATGATGCTGATTGCTTCCTGCTATCAGACGGCGGCATTGCTTTGGGGTGCAGGGGCATGGCTGTTTCTTCCTTCGGTCCGGGCGGCAGCGGAGGGCGGATTGGGCTTGTTTCTGCTGTGCGGTGCGGCCATAATGCTGCTGCTGACGTTTGGAATGGCAGCATTTATGTTTCTGCCGGGACCTGCACGAAGGATTTGTCACGGGCTGCTCAAAATATTGGCGCGCATGAAAATCCTGCGAGACCGGGAAGCGGCGGAAAGCAGGCTGGATAAGATACTGGAGGATTACAGGGCAGGAGCAGACTGCGTGAAGCATAATCCCCGGCTGGCGGTAAGGGTGCTGCTGCTTTGTCTGCTGCAGCAGGGGCTGCTGTTTTCCGTGCCCTGGACGGTGTATCTTGCATTCGGTCTGACCGGGAGCGGATGGATAGAAATAGCCGGACTGCAGGCACTGCTGACCCTGGCGGTATGTAATTTGCCCCTGCCGGGGGCAGTGGGGGCTGCGGAGGGAGGATTTGTGAAAGCCTTTGCAGGGGTGTTTGGGGCAGAACTGGTGACGCCTGCCATGCTGGTATCCAGAGGCATCAGCTTTTATGCCTTTTTGGCCATCAGCTTTTGTGCGGCAGCAGCCGTTCACCTGCGTGTCCGCAGAGAGAGCAGGTCAAAGGCCCTGCAGGAGATCATTTTAAGCAGTAAGGGACAGCCCCGCGTAAAGGCGGTGGAAAAGTATCTGAATACTCGTTGACTTCCCGGAGATTTTATGAAAGAATGAAAGAAGTTAAGAGAGGTTGGATCAGATGCTGCCGGAAGCTTTTTTAAACAGAATGAAACAGACGCTGGGAAGTGAATATGAGGAATTTCTGGCAGCCCTTGAAGGGGAAAGACATCAGGCCCTGCGCCTGAATCCATTAAAGAGAGGGAAGCCGGAGGAAACGGCGGCCCAGGCTTTAGGAAAGGTGCCGGAATGCGGACGGCCGGAGGAATTTAAGCGGTTTGGAGACCGGCTGACGCCGGTGCCCTGGGCGGAGAACGGCTATTATTATGAAGCCTGTCTGCAGCCGGGAAAGCATCCTTATCATGAGGCAGGGCTATATTATATCCAGGAGCCCAGTGCCATGGCGCCGGCAGAGCTTTTGCAGGTAAAGCCGGGAGAGCGGGTGCTGGATCTTTGCGCCGCGCCCGGAGGAAAAAGCACCCAGCTGGCGGCAAAGCTGGAAGGAAGAGGATTTCTTTTATGCAATGAAATCCATCCAGTCCGGGCAAAAATATTGTCGCAAAATGTGGAACGTATGGGGATTCGAAATGCCTGTGTGACGAACGAGGCCCCTGAAAAGCTGTGTGGCGTGTTTGCGGAATATTTTGACAAAATACTGGTGGATGCGCCCTGCTCCGGCGAGGGGATGTTTCGTAAAAATGAGGCGGCCTGTGAGGAATGGAGCCCGGAAAATGTCAGGCTGTGTGCGGACAGACAGGATGAAATCTTAGACTGTGCCGCCCGGATGCTGCGGGGGGGAGGCAGGCTGGTGTATTCTACCTGTACCTTTTCGGAGGAAGAAAACGAAGGCAGCGTGGAGCGATTTTTACAAAGGCATCCGGATTTTAAGCTGGTGTCTGCAGAGCTTAAAAAAGAGGGACTGAGCGGATTTGAGAGCAGGCTGGCAGGAACCGTAAGGCTTATGCCCCACAAGGTCAAAGGCGAGGGACATTTTGCGGCGGCCTTAGAGAGGGAGAGCGGAGCTTGCGCGGCAGGCGGCGTAAATGCGGGCTTCAAACGGCCTTCCAGGCAGGAGATGGAGGATTATCTGTCCTTTTGCAGGGAAAATTTAACATATGTTCCGGGGGCCGGAGATGAATGGGAGCCGGGACAGAAGTGCAGGGACGGCGCAGAGTATATCCGATTTGGTGACAAGCTTTATCTTGTGCCAGGGGAGCTGCCGGATATGAGAGGTATAAAGATTTTACGACCGGGTCTGCATTTGGGAGAACTGAAAAAGAATCGTTTTGAGCCTGCACACGCCTTGGCGCTGGCTCTTTCGCCGGCTGAGGCGGTACACGTCCTTAATTTAAAGGGCTCTGATTCGGCCGTTTTTGCATATCTAAATGGCCAAACCCTTTCGGCGGCTGGGGAGAAGGGATGGTATCTGATCTGTGTGGACGGATTTTCCCTGGGCTGGGGAAAGCTGGCGGGGGGAATGATAAAAAATCATTACCCTAAGGGGCTGCGGCGGAATTATCTGCTGTATACAGGGGAAGACGCAGAAGCAAGTGACTAATGTGCCAGTCCTCCCTGAAGCAGCACACGAAAATAGTCAAGTCCGCAGATCAGGTGGAGGGCATACACTGCCCATTGAACGCCCAGCTGCCAAATGGGCTGCCTGCGCTGCAGGGTGTTTTTGGCCAGAATGACCAGGCTGGAAAGGTAAGTAAAGAACAGGCCGTACATATATCCCCAGGCAAAATTTACATGGGCCAGCCGGGTCCCCTTTTCATATAAAAAGAGCAGCATCAGCAGCGCCGCCAGAAAGAACTGCCAGGCAAATTTCAACAGATCCGGAAACTGCTTCTGCAGCAGGCTGAACAGGAGAACTGTCAGGGGAAAAGCCGTTCCCAGAAAAACGGACCATGGAATATTGTCCGATACCTGTGACCAGGCCTTCAGAAAACCGAAGCCAATGCCGCTGCCGGAGCTGCTGTCGGGGCGGAAAACATTCCCAAACTGATATAAGAGTACCAGAAAGGTTGGAATAAACCAGATTCCCATGCGGAAAAATGCCTTGATTCCCTGAAAGCGGCTGCGGCAAAGCCGCCACAGCATAATAACGCCGGCAGTGCTGACCAGCACCAGCGTAAAGCTGGGCTTTGCAAGCGTGGTAAGAAGCAGAGAAACGGAGAAGGCAAGATACTTGGGATGAAACCAATGCTCGTCCTTTTCGTAAAAGCCCAGAATATTCACAAACAGCAAAAAGGCCAGGACGGAAAAAGCGCGGGCAGCCAGGTAAGTGGCATTGTGGTAAGGATTGGGGGTAAAGGTTCCCAGATAGCGATAGAGAAATCCCTCGCCCGGTCCATGATAGCGGCCCAAATAAGTGAGAGGAAAAAGCATGGATGCAAAAAGGAGCGAGAAAACCAGCAGGCTTGAAAAGATACCTCTTTTCAGGGAGTCTGTATCCCGGACCTGCAGGAGACGGTCAAAGCAGTATTTAAGGACCAGGGGCGTCAGGCCGTTTAACAGGGTAATGGCGATTGCCATGGCATGCTGCGGTGTGGTAAAGGGCATAAACAGCCTTCCGGTCAGAAATAATATGGGGTAAGGGAAGTCATAGCCGCTGTCAATCCCCTGCATTTCCAAGAGATAGGACTGAATATCAGAAGGGTATTTTCCGCCATAGTTTACGGTCTGCCGATGAAACAGAAACAGGGTCACACCAAGATAAGCAAACAGCATAAGCAGAAAAATAATACTATTTTGCAAGGATAATTTTTTTTTCACGGTTTTTACCTCCGGTCTGCGCACTTTCTATATTATAGCAAATATACATGACGCTGCCAAGCCAAAATGCGGGTGCGAAATTGGTTGTGCCGGGGAGCAGTTATTTTCAGATGCAGGCAGTCATCATTTTTTCGGAAGCCGCATAAACATAGAGGGCGGGGTAAAAACCATAATTTTTAAAAAAGGATTAATTTTTTGTGAATGTTCTGCATTTGCAGATTATTTATGGTATAATAACCATATTCATGACAGGAAACGGCCGAATGGCCATCCATACCGTAAATGCGAAGCATTTATGGTATAATATTTGTGAATAAATTTCTGCGACGAAAGAAAATCTCTGTATTGAAGGAGCAGCAATGGAATTAAAGGAATTAAGAGGCGACAACGGAGAAGGTGTAGACAGCTGGAAGGAAGTAACGTTGATCTACAGTGCGGCACTGCGGCAGATTGAGACAAAGATGGAGATACTTAACAACGAGTTTCAGTATGTTCATCAGTATAATCCTATTGAGCATATTAAGGCCAGGATTAAGACTCCGGAGAGCATTGTAAAGAAACTGAAGAGAAACGGATATGAGTCTACCATCGACAACATGGTAAAGTACATAAATGATATTGCGGGCATCCGCATCATATGCTCATTTACCTCCGACATATACAGGATTGCGGATATGATTGCGGAGCAGAGGGATATAAAGGTTCTGGCGGTAAAGGACTATATCACCTTTCCGAAGGCCAGCGGCTATAAGAGCTACCATATGATTGTAACCGTGCCGGTATATCTTTCGGACCGTACTGTGGATACTACGGTGGAGATCCAGATCAGGACGGTAGCCATGGATTTTTGGGCAAGTCTGGAGCATAAAATGCACTATAAATTTGAAGGGGATGCACCGGAGCATATTAAGAGCGAGCTGGTGGAGTGTGCAAAGATGGTTTCGGATCTGGACGCAAGAATGTTGTCTTTAAATGATGAAATACTTGCGATCAGTCAAAAATAATGCCCGTAAAAAGCCTTCCGTATTTTTGCGTGAAGGCTTTTTGCATACGCAGGACCGCATGTAAAAAGCGGCTTAAATGAGGAGTGCCCAGGCACCTTTCAGCACCTGGGCTATTATGAAAAAATTAACTTAATCGCTTTTTGAATGTAATTAAAGTATATCAATAAATTATGAACAAAGTATGAATAACGTGTAAATATATGGTGAATGTTACAAAAACTTTATGCTACGAGATGATTCTATGTGCATTATATACAAAAAACCGACTTTTGGGAAACGCTGATGAAAACAGAGATTTTATATGAAGACAAGGACCTGCTGGTGGTGAGGAAGCCTGCGGGACTGGCCACACAGACATCAAGAGTGGGACAGGCGGACGTAGTCAGTGAACTGAAAAACTATATAGGGGCGGCCGGCAGCTCTTCGCCGCCGTATCTGGGCATCATTCACCGGCTGGACCAGCCGGTGGAGGGCCTGTTGGTGTTTGCCAAAAATAAAAAGACGGCGGGAGAGCTGACCAGGCAGCTTTGCGGACAGGACGCGGAAAGCTCTTTGCATAAGCAGTATTATGCGGTATTATACGGAAGCCCTTCTATAAAGGAAGGCAGGCTCGTGAATGATATGTATAAGGATAAAGGGGGAAGGGCTGTAATTGCTGATAGTACAGCCGGTGTGAACGGAAAGGGGATCACGCTGAAAAGGGCAGTGCTGCAGTATCGGATCCTGCAGACGGTCAGGATCCCTTCGGGCGAGGAAATCTCCCTTGCGGATATTCAAATAGAGACAGGGCGTTTTCATCAGATCAGGGCGCAGATGGCGCATTTGGGAACGGCACTTTTAGGGGACGAAAAGTATGCGGACGAAGAGGCAAAAGCCTGCTCCCGCAGGCTGGGAATCCGGAACGCGGCGCTTTGCGCCCGAAGCTTAACCTTTGTCCATCCTGTGACGGGGAAAAGAGTGTGCTTTGAAACCCGTCCGACGTCGGCGGCATTTGCTTTATTTGACAAAGACGGTTGAAGCAATTTTTTTGGTACGGAAGTAGTTTTTGTAAATATTTTAAAGAAAAAATACCATACTAAAATCGACGCGGCGGCCATACAGACAGGCGGTTTTGCGGATGCGGAGGTTTTGGTATGGTGAATAAATTAAAAGAAAACAGAATCCTGATGCTGCTCCTTCTGACGGGGGCAGTTTATTTTTTCCTGAAATTTATTGTACCGCTGACGGCGCCGGTTTTGATTGCCATGCTTTTTGTAACGATTTTCGGTCCCCTGCTTCAAAAGCTGCAGAGCAGGCTGAAAATTCATCGCCAGGTGGGCGCGGTGCTGCTGCTTTTAGCTGCCTGTGCCATTTTAGGCGTTCTGGTATGGATCCTGTTTTCCTGGATTGTAGGAAGTGTGCCGGGGTGGTTTGAGGGGCTGGATTCCCTGGAGGAAGAGATCTATACCCTGATACATCAGATCTGCGAGACGGTGGGCAAGGCCATAAAGATTGACAGTGCTTATCTGGAGGATACGGTTTCTTCCGGTATCCGGGAGGGAATTGACTGGTTTCAGCAAAAGCTGGTGCCGGGGGTGCTTTCACAGTCTTTGGAATTTGCCAGGGCGCTGGCTTCCTTTGGCGGCTTCCTGATCAGCTTTTTAATTGCTACGGTGCTGCTGGCCAAGGATTATGACAACATTATGAATCAAATGCTGGACAGGGAAGAGTGCTATTTGTTTCTGGATATTATCTGCGGCATTATTCGTTACATTGCCACTTATGTAAAGGCACAGATCATTATTATGACCGTAATCGGCACCCTTGCAGGCGCGGTGCTTGGAATCTGCGGTATCCGCCACGGTGTTCTCTGGGGCATGGTCGCGGGTATCCTGGACGCCCTTCCCTTTATCGGAACAGGAATTGTGCTGGTCCCCTTAAGCATCCAGCAGTTTTTCCTGGGAAATTATGTGCAGGCCTTTTTCTGCCTGCTGCTTTATGTGATCTGCATTTTTATTCGGGAGCTTTTGGAGCCCAGGCTGATCGGAAAAAAGGTAGGGGTTTCGCCCGTGGCCATTCTGCTTTCCATCTATGCGGGAATTAAGCTGTTTGGTCTTTGGGGGATTATTGAGGGGCCGCTGGGCTTTATTATAATATATCAGGCTTACCTGAGCCTGATAAAAAAGCGGTGGACAGGCCGGCCGGCAGAACAGGGGGCCTCCGGAGGAAGTCCGCAGACGCCGGAAAGCATTTGACGTAAGATGCGGGATGGGCTATCATGATAAAAAGGTACGCAATGGCAAGGAGCTGCCATGGATGAAGGGGCGTCATAGCGCGGGGGGATGTGTATGCGTTTACAAAAGACAGAGAACAGCCGGAAATCCCTGTGGGAAAATCTGCGGCTGCTGTCACGGACTATATTAGATTATATGATCTGTATCTATCTGGCGACTATGCTGGCAGTATTCCCTTTTTACAATGAAGAGGGCTACAGCCATATCGGCACGGATAAATCCGTTTTTTTCTGCAGGCTGGGGACGGGTATGGGGAAAATTCTGATCATTCCCTTAGGGGTTTACCTGCTTCTTGGTTTTGGCCGCTTTGCGGCAGAGAAATTTAGCAAGAGCGCTTCTCGAAAATCTGATTCCTACGCTCAGGGGACTGCCGTTTCCGGAAGGTGCGGTTTTGGAGCTTCTGCGTGGGGCGGAATCCGTCACGTAAGGCTTTCCCCTACGGATCTATTTGCCCTGATTTACGGAGGCGCGCTGCTCCTTTCATATTTTTTTACGGACTACAGGGAAGCGGCGCTCTGGGGCGAAAGGGGCTGGTACATGGGGCTGCTTCCGCAGCTGATGCTTTTGAGCATTTATTTCCTGGTATCTCGTTTTTGGAAGCCGAGAAAAAAACTGTTTTATCTGTGTCTGCCTGTTTCAGCGGCAGTATTCTTGATGGGCTGCCTGAATCGGTTTGGCATTTATTCCTTTGGCCTTGAATTTGTTAATGTGGGATATATTTCTACCATAGGAAATGTAAACTGGTACTGTGGGTATGCGGTATCCGTAATGTTTGCAGGAGTGGCGCTGCCCTGGCTGTGCGAAAGGCTTAAGACATGGCAAAGGGTACTCTTGATGCTGTATACTGCCATAGGTTATCTGTCCCTGATCCTTCAGGGGAGCGACAGCGGACTCATAGCATTGACGGTGGTGATGCTGGTGTTACTTTGCATGTCAACAGGAGACAGCAGCAGGATGCTTACCTTTTGGCGAGAAATGACGATTCTGTCAGTTGAATGTCTGGGAATTTATGTGTTTAGAAAGCTGGTTCCGGGGGGAATTAATTTTGTCGGAGACCTTGCGGAAATATTTATTTGCGGACCGGTTTCCATAACCATGACAGTTGTGTCGGTTTTTGCTCTGATCTTTGTCTGGAGAGATAAAGTGAAAAATATTCATCGGGAAAAGCTGTATCGCATTTTGGCCCTGGCGGCAGTTTTAGGCAGTGTGGCTGTGATGCTGGGAGTGTTGCTTTTGGGACTGATCAATACGCTGCATCCCGGCATTTTGGGTAAATTATCAGAAAATGATCTGTTTACCTTTAACATGGACTGGGGCAGCCACAGAGGCGCTACCTGGTGGGCGGGCTTTAGATGCTTTGCAGAGCAGGATATTTTACATAAGCTGGTGGGTGTGGGGCCGGACGGTATGTGGAGCTACATAAGCGGCGGCGCGTCTGCAGGCTTTACGGCGACGGTGGAAGAAGTGTTTGGCAGTCTGCGGCTGACCAATGCCCATAACGAATGGCTGACAATTCTGGCGGATACGGGAATTTTGGGCGTTACGGGGTATGCAGGGATGATGATCTGCGGTATCCGGGAGCTGCTGCAGGGAGGACAGAAAAACCCTGCTGCAGCAGCCTGCGGATTCTGCCTGCTGGCGTATGTGGTGAACGGTATGTTCAGTTTCCAGCAGTCCATGGGAGCGGGCACTATCTTTGTCATGTTTGGCATAGGGATGGCATTCCTGAACGAGCGGAGAAAGAAAGACCGGCACAGTCAGGTCAGCACAAACAGAGCCTTTTCATAATCTTTGACATAATATTTGATATTTGTTCGGCCCTTTTGGATCACGGTATGTCCTTCAGCCTCCAGCCGTTCCTTTTGCGCTTCCACGCCGCCGGGGTATTTAGGGTTTAATTCGCCGTTTGCCTTCAGTGTCCGCCAATAAGGCGTTTCATTGCCGGAGCGCTGATGGCTGGCCCAGGCGGCTATGGATACAAAAATCCCCGCGGTGATAGGATCCGTAAAATCCGCCTGATTTAAAATTGCAAAGTATTCACGGATTTCCCCTACGGTGATGACCTTTCCGCAAGGGATCTGCCGCATGACTTTGTCGTAATCTATGGGCGGAGCAAAATACATCCGATTTCCTCCATATTTTTCTATACTTTTTTGATCTGTGATCGTCTGGATCTTTGGCATGTCTTTGCTGTCATTCAGCATGGCATTAAAGTCCTTTTTGTCTTCGTCAGCCATAAGTATCACCTCCTGAGAGAAATTATAGCCTTGGTTTTTTATCCATGCAATGAGACAGTTTGGAAAAATATCATAATTTTTTTTGGCGAAACAGCGGAATACTTACGGCAAGGCAGAAAATACCTAAAATTACCGTAAAAATCAGCGGGAACAAATAGACCTGCAGGGAGCGGGCTCCATAGATCAGGGAAGCACCGTCTGTTAAAATGGTGGGTACGTATTCCCTGCATTGCGGAAACATGCCTAGCAAAAAGAACAGCAGGACAATGCTGCCGGTTCCTGCAAGCACATGTGCATTTGATTTGGCAAGCACAGAAAACAGTACGCATAAGGTAATGACCCAAAGGCCGAATATCCACCAGCAGATTACGGCAAACATCAGATTATGGGCGACGGTATTATCCCAGAAATAAGCATTATAGCCGCAGGTGATGCCAAAGCACAGCCAATAGCCGGCGCTCCAAAGGATAAGAAGCAGGGAAGCCTTGGCCGTCAATACCTTTATACGCTCAAAACCTTTTGTGAAAACCAGCATTAAGGTGCCAGTATCATATTCTTTGGTAAAGATACTGCTTTGAAGGAGGACAAAGGCTATCAAACCTAAGGGCAGGTTTTTGAAAAACTGTGTCCAGGAATCCAAAGCGCTGACTGTAACTTCTGTAACGGTGATGCCGCTTTCCGCAAGAGAATCTGCCATGACTTCAAACAGCCAGGGAGTCAGCTTTGCCATAGCGGGATTCATAATGCCAAGTAAAACAAATAGAATAATAAGGATCATCAGCCGCCCGCAGCGAAGCTGTTCCATCCATTCCTTTTTCATAAATGCCAGTAAAGATCTCATTGTATACCTCGTTTCTGCGTTGTTTGTGTTTTTTTAGTGGAAGCTGCGCCGTCAGGCGCGTGCATCAAGAGGGCGGACCACCTGCATAAACAGAGATTCCAGCGAAGGCTCCAGCCGCTCCAGCTTTGTCAGGGGAATGCGTCTATCCGCCGTAAACGCAAGCACGTCAAACAGATTGCAGTTTCTTTGGCTGAAGCGGAGCTGATTTTCGTTGATTGGCCCCATGTTAGGGAATGCCTGCAGAAGCGTGGCGAGGTCCGTCACATTTTCCGGTTCCAATATATATTCTTCCGTGCGGCAGCTTTGCATAAGATCCGCAAGGGCTCCCGTCAGATGCACGGTGCCGTTATTTAAAAATGCCACGTCGGTGCAAATGCGCTCCACATCTGACAGGATATGAGTTGAAAATAATACCGTGGTCTGATCCCGGACGGTCAGCAGAAGCTCCAGTATTTCCTTTCTGCCCACGGGGTCAAGGGCGGAGGTCGGTTCGTCGCAGATCAGCAGCTTCGGACGGTGAAGCAATGCCTGAGCAATGCCCAGCCGCTGCTTCATTCCTCTGGAAAAGCCCTTGATGCGGTGCTTTTCGCCGCCAAGTCCCACAAGCTCCAAAAGCTCTCTGCTTCTGGTTCGGATTTCCGACGGATTCATCCCGGTTATTTCACCGCAAAAGGAAAGGTATTCCTGTGCCGTCATAAAAGGATAAAATTCCGGTACGTCAGGCAAATAGCCTATTTGACGGTTGACGGAGGTCTGTCCGTAAACCACGTTTTCACCGGCGACGGTAATGCTTCCGGCATCAGCTTTTAAAAGACCTAAAACGATCTTCATGGTGGTAGTCTTACCGGCGCCGTTTTTGCCGATAAAGCCGAAAACACTGTGTTCGGGAACGGAAAGCGTAAGTCCCTTTAAAACCTCTTTGCTGCCAAAGTGCTTGTGCAGATTGGTAATTTGCAGTATATCCATTACGCATCCTCCCTGCCCAGCAGGAAATAGAGGATGGGCCCTACGAAGCTCATTAATACAATCGTTACTGCCAGCCATAAGGTGCGGCTGCCTCTTTTATAGCTTTGGTGGGTCAGGATGTGATACAGGGTATATCCCAGCAGCACAAATTCCGCAATCATCAGCGGAATCAAAAAGGGAAGAATTTCCACAAGTGAATTTAAAATATTATCCATTTTTTGTCTCCTTTATTTTCTTTTCTTTTCCATAAGTTTCCACGCAGAAGCCCCTGTATCCGCAGCAGGTGCAGGTAAGCTTTCTGAGAGTGGGAGTGTGAACTGCCCAAAAGGCTTCTCTAAAGGCAGGCCGAAACATCTGGTGACACTGGGGGCAAATGTAGACTACGCGCCTGAAATAAAAGCGGGCTATCCATATTCCATAAAAAACCATAGCTGCCGCATAAATGGCAAAGGGATACCATATTCCCGCAGTGATCCAAAGGATGATTGCAATCCATTGAAAAATATTGAGAGGAAGACCTAAGATCAGCATAGCGATGTGAAGCCGCCTCATTTTTTTCTTGTTTTCCATTAAATATGCAATATCACCGATGGACTCAAAAGAAAAATTGTCTACGGTTTTTAATTCCCGGCGGATACCGGCGATCAGCTCCAGCTTTGTCTGCCGCTCGTTTACTTCCTCCTGAAGGAGCTTTTCCTGCTGCTCAAGTAATATGGAGATTACGCTGCCAGGGTCCTCCTTAGACAACAGTTCACCGATACTGTTGATAGAGATACCGGCGTCACGGAGAAAGCAGATCATTTTCGCCCGTTTTAAATCCTGCTCCGTATAAAGCCGCCGTCCGCCCTCCGACAGCTCGCTGGGTATCAGGATATTTCTGGAATCGTAGTACTGTACTGTCCTGACGGATACGCCGCAGAGCTTTGCGATTTCTCCCGTGGTGTACATTGACATGTTTGGCCTCCTTTCTGCCTTGAATAAGGCTATTTTATAACATTACGCAGCGTAACATGCAATACCTGACGCAGGGATATTTTTTGCAGACTGATGGAGAGCTGCTTTTTCGGATATTTATGACAGATACGGGACTGATAGTCACTCATACGTTTCAGGACAGGAATTATACGGACAATGAACTATATCGAGCATTTTTCATCTGTAATTGGTAATTCATACATTCTCTACACAAGGGATGTAATGAAAAAGGATGGTATTGTTCATCTGCCGCTATATATGGCGGAATTTTTGTAAAGCTTTTATGTGTCCGTTCTGCCAGAGGCCGTATATATTGCACTGTGACCCTTTCCAATGTGTACATGCTGACGGACAAGAATTTCCGGGAAGACACATTTTCACTTGATTCTTCCCGGAAATCCATTGTCCCATGCGGCGCAAGATGTTAGCTTTGCGGCTGTCTTACATAGACAAACATAAAAAGAAATAAGCATCCCTGACCGTCCAAAGTTGAGGATGCTTATTCT
The DNA here is from genome assembly GCA_910586485.1 of uncultured Acetatifactor sp. Taxonomy (GTDB): domain Bacteria; phylum Bacillota; class Clostridia; order Lachnospirales; family Lachnospiraceae; genus Acetatifactor. Next base: position 23,995 of record CAJUIA010000031.1, on the reverse strand, counting down.
TTGCTAAACATTTTTTACGAAAGGCAAATCGGCGCGACGTGATTCGAACACGCGACCTCTGCGTCCCGAACGCAGCGCTCTACCAAGCTGAGCCACGCGCCGATGTATAGGAGCAGTAATGTACTGCCAACAGTAAAATAATAAATAAAATGAGATTGAATGTCAAGTAAAAAACGAATAAGATATAGAAAAAAACCAATAAGATATAGAAAAGATTTGACAAAAAGGTATGACAGTGGTTTATGGGCGGCAGGAACGCGGCGGAAAACGGTGCGCTGGAATGTAAAGCACCGGTTGACAGAATTTGCCGAAACATCGTTTTTCGTGTGGTTTTCATTTGGCAGCTGCCATGCAATAATAAGGGGGCAGGAGGGGTAATTATGAGTCTGGGGAAGAATATTCAGTATTTAAGAAAACAGAAAAGGATTACACAGGAGCAGCTGGCGGAGATCATGTCCGTATCCCGTCAGACAATATCCAGATGGGAAGCGGATGAGATCATTCCGGAGCTGAATAAGCTGGTGGCCTTGAGTGATGTATTTTCCTGCAGGCTGGATTCATTGATCATGGAAGATATGGACGCCTGTGACCGGATTTATTCGGAAATTACAATAAAGAGTGTAAAAGGTTTTAAAATGGCCAGGTATGTTATGGTTACGCCAAACCCGGAGGACGATGTTAACGCTTATTTGGAGAACTGGGCCAGACGGTCCGGCCTGCTGGAGCTGCAGCCGGATGCCATGAGAATCGGCTGGGATTTTCCGTATGTCTCACCGGAGCTGCAGAACAGATTCGGTCTTCACGGGTATGTAGCGGCATATATACTGCCGGAGGGCTTTGAAACCGACTGTCCGGGAGTCGAGTATGCCGATCAGAAGGATGCGGAGTATGCGGTAATTACCGTTTATGATCCTTTTGCGGCCGCCTTCCAGAGGATTCCCGGAGCATATAAGAAGATACTGGAATCCCTGCAGGCAAACGGATTCCGGGAAAAGCCCAGAGAGAACATCCTGTCCTGCTTTGAGCATGTGTATGAAAAAGACGGCATTACCTGTATGGATGTATACATGCACGTGGACAGTGTGTCGAAAACGGACAGCTTTACAAACTTTTCGTAATTTTTGAGACTTGATGTAAACGAAACACGTTACAATGATTTGATTTTCACGAGAGCGTAAGCGGGAAGGAGAAGGATCATGGAGCTGATTATGCAGCCGACCCCTGAGACCTGTGGTCAGGCATGTATTGCAATGATTACAGGCAGGGATATAGAGGAAGTAATTAAGGATATGAGGACAAGCGGCCCTGCGAGCATAGGCCAGCTGATGGAAATTCTGGATTTTTATGGGGTGAAACATGCGGAACGGAATACCCGTATTTCCAAAAAGAATCCGGAGCCATACAAATATTTTATTTTGACGGTTCATACAAACGCAGGCTATACTCATTGGACCTTGTTATATGATAATAAGTACTATGATCCTGAATTTGGATTGATCGACGGAGAATATTCCTATGGAAAGATAACGTCATTTTTAGCCATTTTCAAAGAATCTTAAAATGCTGGTTCCAAATACGAACGCCTTGCGTTCGTATTTTTGATTTCTTGACAGATCGCCGCCAAACCGCTAAAGTGGAAATATCAATGATAAAGGAGAGAATTTATGTATCATACAATCGTGACATTGAAAAAGGGCGAGGGGCGAGGCTTAAAAAGCGGAGGGATGTGGGTGTATGATAATGAGATAGATTCTGTCCTTGGCAGCTTCAAAAACGGGGATGTGGTGGAGGTCCGGGACTTTGACGGATACGGCATGGGCTGCGGATACATTAACACAAACTCAAAAATCCGGGTAAGAATGCTTTCCAGAAAAAAGGATACGGTAATTGACGAGGCTTTTATGGAGCAGCGGGTGCGGGATGCCTGGAATTACCGAAAGGAATGTATTGATACCTTAAGCTGCCGGGTGATCTTTGGGGAGGCGGATTTCTTACCAGGCATTGTAGTGGATAAGTTTGCGGATGTGCTGGTGGTGGAGTCTCTTGCGCTGGGAATCGACAGATGGAAGCTTACCATTGTGGAGAGTCTGAAAAAGGTGCTGGCGGAGGACGGTATCGTGATCCGCGGAGTGTATGAGCGCAGCGATGCAAAGGTACGTCTGCGGGAGGGAATGGAGTGCAGTAAGGGCTTTATCGGGGAAGCCTTTGACACAAAGGTGGAAATCCTGGAAAACGGCGTGCGCTATCTGGTAGATGTGGAGGATGGGCAGAAGACGGGATTTTTCCTGGACCAGAAAAACAACAGGGCGGCAATCCGGCGTTTTTGTAAGGGAAAGAAGGTGCTGGACTGTTTTACACATACAGGCTCCTTTGCACTGAATGCAGGAGCCGCCGGGGCGGCAAGTGTGCTGGGAGTGGATGCTTCGCAGACGGCCATAGATCAGGCGGCAGAAAATGCAAGGCTGAACGGATTGGAGAATATTGTCAGCTTTAAATGTGCCGACGTGTTTGAACTGCTTCCGCAGCTGGAGACAGCGGGGGAGTGCTATGACGTGGTCATACTGGATCCTCCGGCCTTTACCAAATCCCGGAATTCTGTAAAAAATGCCGTCAAGGGATACCGGGAGATTAATCTGCGGGGGATGAAGCTTGTGAAAGACGGCGGCTTTCTGGCCACCTGCTCCTGCTCTCACTTTATGGATCCGGACTTGTTTGCTAAGACGATTCGAGAGGCGGCCGTCGGTGCCCATAAGCGGCTGCGCCAGGTGGAGTTTCGCACGCAGGGGCCGGACCATCCCATTCTTTGGGCGGCGGACCAAAGCTATTATTTGAAGTTTTATATCTTTCAGGTGGTGAGCGAGCGCTGAGACGGTGCAGGGAGAAATGAATGGGACAAAATGGTGGAAAAAAGAAGCGGCATACAGGCCTTAAAATTTTCCTGGTGCTGTTGTTTTTGCTGTTGGCGGCAGCGGCAGGCGTGGTGATCTATTTTTATCCGGCGTACAGGGCGGCGGGGGACATGGCAGAAATTCTGAATCTTCAGAAGCTGGAGTATACCCTGGAAGTAAAACTGGACCGGGAAGAACTTGGGAAAAAGCCAAGGATGCTGTTGGATATTCTGGCAGAGATCACGGGGGCAACAAGGGAAGAAACCTGTCACCTGATCATAAAAGGGAGCTTGGACGGAGATGTTATATATGCCCGGATTTATTCAGAAGGGCGAGAGGAACCGCTGACGGAGCTGTACTTAAGCGACGGACCGGATATGGTGAATGGGGCTATGCTCTACGGAGTCATGCGGGAACATTTCTGCAGTCGAAACAAGATGCTGGATCAACTGTTTCCCGTGTGGGAGGATCACAAATATATGTCGCTGGAGCAGGCGGAAGACATGTTTGAGGTGGATTTGAGTGACTTGCGGGATTTCAGCCTGTCTTTACGGGATAAAAAGCTGTCCCGGCTGCAGTGCTTTTTCCTGCTGGCGATTATGAACCGGGAGGAAACGGATTCCGGGGAGAGCTTTTTCCTGCAGACGGAGGGGCTGGAGGCGAAACTGCTGCTTCCGGAGTGGACAGCCGCTGTTAGAATGGAAAAGCCTGCGGAGGTATTAGGCAGGCTGGAGGAAAAATTTTCCATAATGGGGATCCGCTTAAAAGGAGAGAAGCTGTGTATGCTGGATCTGCTTGCAGTAACGGTGGAAATGAAAGAAGATATTACACTGCGGATGCCGGACGATTTGGTGAGCCAGAATATGGTAGACGTGGTTAAAGGGATTCGTGTGATTCTCCGGGAGCTTTCGGGGAAATAGGAAGAGGCTGGGAAGGAAGCCGCTCAGTAACATTTCTACGAAAAGTAAAACGATCTTGCGTCAGGTAGTTGACATTTTCACTTTCGGAGAGTAACATTTTATTATGACAATTATGAAAGCTGCGGAGGCGAAGTGAAGATGATACAGTTAATAGGAATTATACGGCTTTGGCCGGTAGCCCTGTTGATTATAGCTTTTATGGGGGGTTCATTTATCGTCATGGTGATACGTGAAAGCTATAATGAAAAGCAGGCAAAAACAGGAGAGGATATGAATCGGCTGAAGGAGATGCTGAAGGAGGTGGTTCCGGATCTGGAAAATTATGTTCCGGCATATGGCATCTGGGAGCTGGAAAAGTATTACGGAAATTGCGCGCAGACCTACTTTTGGTACTATGCGATTGCATTTAACGACGACAGGATCCATGTGATAAAGCTTCAGAATGTCAAGAAGCGGCTGGAGCCGGAGGGCAGCTTTGTAGTGGAAAAAAGCCAGGTGGGCATGGTCAACGGCGGGATGCACTCAAACTGGATGAGTCTCTATGATAAAGAGGGCAGAGAGATCATGACGCTGATTGTAGCCAGGGAAAATTTAAAGGATGATAAGGATCATCCCGTGAATATCATTCAGGAGGAAGCGGCAGCAGCATTTGAAGAGCTGGTGGCAAAATGGACGGAAGACATAAACAGGGAAAATAATGTGAAGTCCACAGGCATATACGGCGCAATGGATAAAAATTAACTTGACAAACCGGAAGAGGGTAAGTATGATGGTCCCAGATGCGAATGAATTGCATTTGCATTCTGGGGCCTTTGTGGTTATATGGCGAAGGCGCAAAAAGAGCAGATACAGTATTTTGTTATAGCAGTATTTTGTTATAGAAAGGATATGTTATGCCGGAGGTTATTATAGATACTTTATTGGACGTCATAAAGCTGCTTCCTTTTTTACTTCTTACTTATCTTGCCATGGAATATCTGGAACATAAGGCAGGGGAAAAGACGGAGGGTTTGATGAGGAAAGCAGGGCGCTTTGGGCCTGTGATCGGCGGAGCGCTGGGGATTGTGCCTCAGTGCGGATTTTCCACGGCGGCCTCTAATCTTTATGCAGGAAGAGTGATTACGCTGGGAACGCTGATGGCCGTTTACCTTTCTACCTCGGACGAGATGCTGCCTGTGCTGATTTCGGAGAAGGCGCCGTTGAAAAGCATTGCCGGGATTTTGCTGGCCAAGGCAGGAATCGGTATTGCAGCCGGGCTTTTGACGGATCTGCTGCTTGGGAGAAAGGGCGCACGTGCTCATATCCACGGCAGTCATATCCATGAGATCTGTGAGCATGAGCATTGCCGCTGTGAAAAAGGAATTTTCCGCTCCGCACTTTCTCATACCGTTCGCATTGCCCTTTTTATTCTATTCATTACTTTCCTGCTGAATCTGCTGTTGTTTTTCGTTGGGGAGGAAGCGCTGGCGAATTTGATTTTAAATAGGCCGCTTGCAGGGCCGCTGTTGGCGGGCTTGGTGGGATTGATACCTAACTGTGCCGGGTCCGTGGTCATTACGCAGCTGTATCTGGAAGGAATTATTGGCATCGGGTCAGCCATGGCGGGACTGCTGACAGGCAGCGGCGTGGGCCTGCTGGTGCTGTTTCGGGTCAATCACCATAAAAAAGAGAATATGGGAATATTGGCTGCGTTATATGGCATTGGCGTTTTGTCCGGAATCGTCATAGAGCTGGTGACGATGGCTGTGGCGTAGGGTCGGGCCAGGAAGGAAGGGCCCAGGCAGGTAAAGGATGGATTCGGGAATGGAAAGAAACGGAATGGATGAACTGGAGTATCCTCAGGGATTGAAATGGACCAGACAGCGAAAAAGTGTATACAGGATTTTGTGGAATGCAGAAGAACCGCTGAATGCCGCCCAGATTTATCATCTGGCGGAGCGTGAGGCCGACGGGAAGGATTATGCGCCTTCTACTGTGTATCGCATATTGACAGCCTTTGAAGAGCTGGGACTGGTGGAAAAGACCATCTGGATGGGTGAGGATACGGCGGTCTATTCCTTAAACAGGGGCAGTCATACTCATTATGCGGTATGTCTGCAATGCCATAAAAGAATTCCTTTGCGGAGCTGCCCTTTTGCCCATATCCGTCTGGACAGAGAGCCGGAGGATTTCACCGTAGTCAGTCATAAGCTGGAGCTGTACGGCTACTGCAGGGATTGCGCGGGGCAGGGATGCTCAGCCGTACAGGAGGAAGAGATGCCCTGATTGGCGCTTCCTTAAGGAAATGTCAACAGGACTCGTTCTTAATCAGCCTGGTCTGGAAGGTGATATGCTGATGCTCCCGCTCTTTATTAATGAGGCCCAGCAGCAGATGATAGGTATGCTCCACCAGCTCCTTCTGGGGCTGTTCAAAAGTAGTGACGGTGGGGATGCAGTAATTCATGATCTCGATACCGTCGAAGCTGATAATCTCTATATCCTTGCCGGGAAGCTTGCCGGAATCATGAATTGCCTTTATAACGGCAGGAGCAATGATGTCTGCCACGCAGCAGACGGCAGTGGTTTCAGGGTGCTTCTGCAGATGCTTTGTGAGGGCGCTGTAGGCCTTGGCATATCGGTAATCGCTCTCTAAGATGTTGTCGAAGTTATGCTCTAAATGATGCTCGCTCAGCGCTGCCCGATAGCCCTTTACGCGCAGTCCGTAGACGCTGTTGTCGATCAGGGAAGAAATCAGAGTACAGATTTCCTGATGCCCTTTTCCGATGAGATAGCCCATCTGAGCATACGCCGTTTCAAAGTGGTTTACCTGAACACTGGAATAAGAGGTATGCTCCGTGTGCAGCGGCAGAACGGTGTTGACAAATATGGTGGGGCAGGATAGCAGCTCCATCTGCTGAGGCGCAACGCATTCAAAATTGCCGCCGATATAGACAAGCCCGCAAAGCTTGTGTCTGTCTGCATATGCGGTCAATTCCTGAAATTTTTCCTGCTTGTCCTGTATGTAATAATTATCGTGAAAGGATAAAATGGTATAACCGGAGTTGTGCAGGTGGATGGAGAGCATTTCCTCTAAAGAATTATAGAGAGCATTGTATACCCCTTCCACTACCAGCCCGATCTGGGCGGCACCGGCAGATTTCGCGGCACGGGAATTTGTGCCCGGATCATATTGATTTTCTTCTATAATCTGCAGCACATGCTGTCTGGTGGCTTCGCTGATGTCCGGATAATTGTTCAGCACCTTGGAAACAGTTCCGGGGGTTACATTGGCAAGCCTTGCAATGTCTCTGATATTCATATGCTTCTCCTGGTTATATACGCGGTATTCACTTGTTTTATGAGGGGCTGGTCCTGCCTGCCGCCGTTCAGGCTTCTATATCAATACGGCGTCCGGCATATCTATGGGGAGGATGCCTAGGGACTTTACATATTCATAGGAATCCGGAAGGCACCGATCCCAGACCTGCACGGGGTTATGGCAGTCAGAGCCTATGATGACGCAGGCGTGAGAGTCGGAGACCTTTTCCCAAAAGGCGCGATGGGGATACATATACCGCTTTCCGTCAGGATAGTCCTGGATTCCCCGTCGAAAGCCGTTGGCGTTAAACTCCAGGAGGGTGCCGGTGGAAACAGCCGCATGAATAATCATATCGCAGGCAGCATCACAGTTTCGATCCCATGCAAAGTGATTCATGGCGAAAATGTCAGGGTGGGCCACCATCCTAAAGTACCCGGTTTCCATAGCCTGAACCACGGCGCGGGCATAATCAAGATAATCCTCCGTGCTTTGCGCCTGGGTAATGTTGAATAGCTCTCCCGCCGAATTACGGTAGAAATGTTCCCCCAAAAGCAGATAATCCAGCTTCCATTCTTCCAGAAGAGACTCATAATAAGCATGATATTCGGGAAGATACTCAATTTCCAGGCCCTTACAGAGAATTATATCAGCAGAATATTTTGCAGTCAACAAGTCAATGGTCTGTATATGTTCTGTCAGCTCCGTATAGGGCATTCGCAGCCCGAAGTCCCTGTCCGGAAAGGGTGCATGATCGGAAAAGCCTAAAAGCTCCACGCCGGCGGCAAGTGCACTTTTTACATAATCTTCCTCGCTGCCCTGAGCGTGCCGGCAGCGCTGTGTGTGGGTGTGATAGTTTATTTTCATATCGGCTCCTGTCTGCCCTGTTCGGGCGTTTGTTAATTGTCCCGGTAAAACAATAGTTTCGTTAGTGTTTCCTAAAAATAATTTAACATGAGAAAACAAAAGCAGCACAAATGGCATGATACAATCATAACATTGCACAAACAAAAATGCAATAGACAAAATAAAATGTGTATTTCGACCAAAAAGCATATTGACATTACGAAACAATAATGATAGTATTTCCTTGGTAGGATACGAAACACCTCTCTTGTTTCGTAAGTGCACAACGAAACAGAAACATAATTATAAGACGTATTATGAAAAAGCTTAATGCTACGGAAAGGCAGGATGATTGTTATGAAGAGAAAAATGTTATCCATGATGCTGGCGGTTTGCATGGCAGCGGGTTTGACGGGCTGTGGAAATAATTCCGGAGAATCAGGCAAGGATTCCGTACAGCAGTCTGAAACGAAACAGCAGGAGGCTTCCGGAGCTTCGGAGGAAACTGCATCGCAGGAAAACACGCCGCAGGAAAGTGTTTCGGAAAGTGTTACGCCGGAAGAGGTGAAGCTGACGGTATGGAGTCCCTCCGAGGATCAGAACCCGGAGCTGGGGCAGTGGCTGAATACCATGTGCGAGCAGTTTAACGAGCTGCATCCCGAATGGGATATTACCTTTGAATATGGTGTATGTACCGAATCCGACGCCAAGAAGCTGGTGCCGCAGGATATAGATGCGGCGGCGGACGTATTTCTTTACGGGTCTACAGGCCTTGAGAATCTCTGCCAGTCCAGCAGCCTGGCTGAGTGGGGCGGAAAATATAAGGAAGCGGTAGAAGCCGGTTATCCGAAGGCGTTGGTAAGCTGCCTTAACTATGATGGCGGTCTTTACGGTGTTCCTTTTACAACGGATACATACTTTATGTATTATGACAAGAGCGTATTTTCGGAGGAGGATGTAAAATCTCTGGATGTCATGCTTACAAAGGGAAAGGTAGCCTTTCCCCTGGCAAACGGCTATTATTTGGCGGCTTTTTATCAGGCAAACGGCTGTACCTTCTTCGGACAGGACGGAAAGAACAGAGAAGCTGGAATTGATTTAAGCGGCGATAAGGCGCTGGATGTTACCAACTGCCTTGTGGATCTTGTGGCAAATAAGAATTTTATTGTTGCGGAGCCTTCCGATGCCATCGGTATGATGAGGGAGGGCAACTGTGACGCATATATCTGCGGCACCTGGCAGGCGACTCAGACACAGGAGGTGCTGGGGGATAACTTCGGAGTTACCGTACTGCCCTCCGTAAAGATTAACGGGGTGGATACCCAGATCAGACCTTTTACTTCCGCCAAGGCCGTGGGAGTAAAGGCAACTACTGCATATCCGGAGGCAGCCATGAATCTGGCTCTGTATCTGGCAGGATATGATGCTCAAAAAGCACACTATGAGATGCGCGGCTATGTGCCCTGTGAAAATACGCTAGTGGCTGAGGTTTCGGGGGATGAAATCTGCAGGGCCGATGCGCAGACGGTAAACGAGATTGCTATTGCCAGGGCATGCTTTACGGAGTTTTCCTACTTTTGGAGCCCGGCGGAGAGCATGGGGACCGACCTGCGGGACGGTGTGGTGACACATGAAAATGCAAAGGAAAAGACAGAAGCCTTTCATGCGGCTGTCAATTCCTCCGGTGTAGAGTAATATTAACCAAAACTCCGGGTACTGCGGAAGGAAGTGTCCGGGATTATTTTAAGGAAAAGGGCTGAGAAAATGAAAAAAGCAAAGAGAAAACAGTCGTCTAATCAGGCCGGTGCAATCCATGCCCTGAAAAACGGTTCGCCAATCGTAGCCTTGTCCGCGGTGATCTGTGGATGGGGCTGCATCATCAGAAAGCAGTTTGTCAAGGGCTTTTTGTATCTGGCGATGGAGGTGCTGGTTGTTCTATATATAATAAATGCAGGCTTTTATAATCTGCGGAAGCTGATTACCCTGGGGGATGTGGAACAGCAGAAGATTTGGAACGAGGCGAAGAGTCTATACGAATATGTGGACGGAGACCGCTCTCTGCCAATCCTGCTATACGGCGTTATCACAGTGGCTGTTCTTCTCTTTGCAGTGCTTTTGATCAGAAGCTCCGTGAAAAGCGCCTACGCGGCGGAGCTTTTGTATAAAAGCGGGAAACCTGTTCCGGGGATGCGGCAGGAGCTGCGGGAGCTGTTGAATCAAAACCTGCACAAGACCCTGCTTTCCCTGCCTGTGATGGGTGTGCTGGTCTTTACGGTGCTTCCGCTGGTCTTTATGATGTGCATGGCGTTTACCAATTACAGCGTCACGAATAATAAGCTGGTGCTTTTTGATTGGGTTGGACTGGATAATTTCAAAAAGCTGGTAAATTTAAACGGCAGTCTTGGCCAGACCTTTTGGCCGGTGCTGGGATGGACGATTGCGTGGGCGGTGCTGGCAACCTTTTCAAATTATATCTTGGGTATGCTGCTCTCCCTTTTCATTAATTGGAAGGAAATCAGGGCAAAAAAGCTTTGGAGATTTTGCTTTGTGCTGACGGTGGCAGTTCCTCATTTTGTGACGCTGCTGATTATCAAGCAGATGCTGCAGCCCACGGGAGCGGTCAATGTGCTGCTGCAGAATCGGGGCCTTACGGATGCGCCGCTGCCGTTTTTTACGGATGCGGCCTGGGCCAGAGTCAGCGTGGTGCTGATTAATATTTGGGTGGGTGTGCCTTATGTATTGCTGCAGATCACGGGGATCCTGCAGAATATTCCTCAGGAGCTTTATGATTCCGCCAGAGTGGACGGAGCGGGACCGGTAACTACCTTTCGCAAGATTACCCTGCCCTATATGCTGTTTGTAACCACACCGTACCTGATTACTTCCTTTACGGGTAACATCAATAACTTTAACGTGATCTTCCTGACATCGGGAGGGCTGCCCAGACCGGTGGAGTCTACTGCGGGAAAGACGGATCTGCTGATTACCTGGCTGTATAAGCTGACCATAGAAAAGCAGTATTATGACGTGGGCGCGGTGATCGGTATCATGACCTTTGTGACGCTGGGCGTGGTGTCTCTGATTACTTTCCGTTACAGCGGCTCTTATAAGAACGAGGAGGGCTTCCGATGAATAAGGTGAGGAAATCTCTTAAAAAAAGAATTTTGGTGGTTTTGTCTCATGGCGCATTGGCAGTGCTTTCCTTTGTATGGCTTATTCCCATTGTGTGGGTAGTGCTTACCAGCTTCCGCGGGACAAAAGGGTCTTACAGCTCAACTTTTTTCCCTTCCAGTTATTCGCTGGATAATTATAAAAAGCTGTTTACGGATTTTTCCGTATTTAATTTTCCGCAGATGATGCTGAATACGTTAATCATAGCGGTAGTAAGCTGTCTGATTTCCACATTTTTTGTGGTATCCGTGGCGTATACATTATCCAGGTTGCGCTTCAGGGGAAGGAAGGCGCTGATGAATGCGGCGATGGTAATTCATTTATTCCCTGGATTTATGTCCATGATTGCGGTATACTATATCGTGAAGATGCTTGGCTGGACGGACGGCCCCATGCTGCGGGTGGCGATGATTGCAGTGTATGCAGGGGGAGCCGGAGTTGGATACCACATTGCCAAGGGATTTTTTGATACCATTCCCATTGCTTTGGACGAAGCGGCGCTGATCGACGGGGCAACCAAATGGCATGTGCTGACGAAGATTATCATGCCCTTAAGCAGGCCCATTATTGTATATACGCTGTTGACCTCATTTGCCGGTCCCTTTAAGGATTTCATGCTGGCAAAGGTGCTGTGCGGGCCAAACAAGGACTATTTTACCGTAGCTGTGGGCATGTATCAGATGCTGGAAAGAGAATACATAGACCAATGGTTCTGCAGCTTTGCGGCAGCGGCGGTGGTGATCTCCATACCCATTGCAACGCTTTTCCTGTGTACTCAGAAGTACTATGCGGAAGGGATCAGCGGCGCGGTAAAAGGCTGAGAAAGAGAGATTTTATGGAAAAAGCGGCGATTTTACATGATCCGAATAATTATTATTTTTATTCCACAGGCAGGGACACATTCACTGTAAAGCTGATGGCGAAGGCAGGGGATGTGTCCTCTGTCGTGCTGCATTACAGGGACAAATATATTCCCCTGGATAAACTTGATACCAGAGGGCAGGTATCCATGGACCGGGTGGCATGCGACGGGGTGCATGATTATTTTGAAGCCGAGCTTCATATCAATATGCTTTGCATCCGATACTTTTTCGAATTGAAGGATCAGGAAGGCACATCTGCTTATTACGGTAACTATTTCTTTTATGACAGGGAGCCGGAGATCATTGAAGAGATGTTTGACTGCCCTCAGCTCAGCCGGGAGGAAGAGCGGTACGAGGCCCCGGAATGGGCGAAAGGCAGGGTAGTATATCAGATCTTTGTAGACCGCTTTGCTTCGGATAAAGAAGTGCCTGCGGAGGAATGGTATAAGCAGGAACTCACACATAAGGACAGTCTGCACGGCAGTCTGCGGGGAATCGCACAAAAGATTCCCTATTTGAAAGGGCTGGGTGCGGAAGTGCTTTATCTTACGCCCATTTTTAAGGCCAATACTACCCACAAGTATGATACGGTAGATTACCTGCAGATTGATCCGGATTTTGGGACGGAAGAGGATTTGCGGGAGCTGACGGGGAAGGCTCATGAGGCAGGGATGTATGTGGTGCTGGATGCAGTGTTCAATCATACCTCCAGGGATTTTTTTGCCTTTAGGGATCTGCTGGAAAATCAGGAAAATTCCCGGTATCGGGACTGGTATTATGTGGATGAATTTCCAGCCAGAGGGGAACTTCTGCCTACGTATCGCTCCTTCAGTTATTTCGGCGGAATGCCTAAGCTGAATTGCAGGAACCCTGAGGTGCGGCAGTATGTCTGTGACGTGGCGGCATATTGGACGAGGAATTGTCAGGTGGACGGCTGGCGGCTGGACGTGGCGGATGAGATTGGACGGGATTTCTGGCGGGAATTTCGCAGAAGGCTGCGGGAAATTAATCCGCAGATACTGATCATCGGGGAAATCTGGCATTTTAACGGCAGTTACTTAGAGGGTGACCAGTGGGACGGGGTTATGAATTACCATTTTACCGACGCAGTGAAGGGGCTTCTTTTGGAAAAGCGGCTGACGCCTGAGGGCTTTGCGGGAAGGCTTGATTTTGTACGGGGACGGCTGAAAAAGGAGACCGTACCATATCTTTGGAATCTCATTGACAGCCATGACACCGCGCGCTTTCTGGACCAGGCGGGAAATGATAAGCGAATTCTGAAGCTGGCTGCGTCCCTGCAGATGCTTCTGCCGGGAATGCCGATGATTTATTACGGGGACGAGGTAGGAATGCCAGGGAAAAAGGGGTCTGCCTGCCGTCGAGGGATGTATTGGGACAGGGAGCGGCAGGATGAAGCACTGTTTGCATTTTACCGCAGGCTGATTGCCATTCGAAAAAGGTATCCTGTGATCGGCGGCGGAGAGACGGAGTGGATATGGAACCTGCAGAAGGAAGCTTTGTTGTGCTGGCGTTTCTGCGATAATGGCCGGGAGCAGGTGATGGTGCTGTTAAATGTGGGAGAATGCGCAGCAGAGGCACAGCAGTATGCAGGCAGGAGGGAGCTGCTGTCTGAGGCAGGTTTTGAAGGCATGGTGCCTCCGCTTTCCTGCTGTGTACTGGAAGGGATATAGAGATGAGGTTTTTACATATCGGAGATCTACATATTGGCAGATCCATCGGCGGATTTGACTTAATCGAGGACCAGAAGTTTATTCTGGATCAGATGATTCATATTGCCGGGCAGGAGAAGGCGGACGCTATCCTGATTGCCGGTGATGTTTACGATAAATCCATTCCCGGAGAATCGGCGGTAAAGCTGTTTGATTACTTTTTAAGCCGGCTGGCGGAAAAAGGATTGGAGACATTCATTATCAGCGGAAATCACGATTCCGATGAAAGGATGAATTTCGGGAGCAGTCTTTTTCAGACAAACAGTATTTTTATTTCGGCAAAGTATGAAGGAAGGTTATTCAAGAGGACGGTTGAAGATGAGGAAGGCAGGGTAAATATTTATCTTATGCCCTTTATCAAGGCATCTCAGGTCAGGCATTTTTTCCCGGATGAAGAAATATCCACCTATGACGATGCGGTGAGGGTGGTTATAAAAAGGAATCATATTGATCCCAAGGAACGGAACATTCTGGTAGCTCATCAATTTGTGGCAGGGAAGACGGCAGAGCCTAAACTGGGAGGCTCCGAGTCCGCTTCCACTCAGAAGGTGGGTTTGGTGGAGAAAATCGGCTGGGACTGCTTTGAGGCTTTTGATTACGTGGCGCTGGGGCATATTCATTCCCCACAGTCAGTAGGGCGGGATGAGATCCGCTACGCTGGTTCACCCTTAAAATATTCCCGCAGTGAGGCCGGGGATGAAAAGAGCGTTACGATTGTGGAGACAGGTAAAAAGGGAAATGTAAAGATCAGGCAGATTCCGCTGCGGCCCCTGCGCGATCTGCGCCGGATCAGGGGCCGGATGGAACAGCTGCTGGCCAGGGAAAACATTTCCGCACCGGAGGATTTTATATTTGCTACATTAACAGATGAAGATATACAGGAAAACGTAATGGGGATATTCCGACAGTATTACCCCAATACGGTGGGAATCGAATATGACAACGCTCATACAAGAGAGCTTGCGCAGCCGGATATATCCGAGGTGGTGGAAAACAAATCCTTTCACGAGATTGTTTCTGATTTTTATAAGTTGATTTACGGCTGCGAGATGAATGAGGAGGAGCGAAAGCTTATGCTGGAAACGGCAAGAGAGGCAGGGATCGTGAATGAAGCCGATTAAACTTATCATCAGTGCATTTGGCTCTTATGCCGATCAAACGCCGGAAATCAATTTTGAACAGTTTGAAGAAAAAGGGCTTTTTCTGGTTTCCGGTGATACCGGTGCGGGCAAGACTACTATTTTTGATGCAATTTGTTTTGCACTTTACGGAACTACCAGCGGAAGCTACCGCGATCCCAAAAGCTTGCGAAGCGAATATGCCGCGGCTGATGTAAAGAGCTTTGTGGAGTTTACCTTTTCTCATCAGGGGAAGGAATACCGTATCTACCGCCAGCCTCAGTATGACCGTCCGTTAAAGCGCGGTAAAGGCACCAAACAGGAGCCGGAAACAGCCGTATTTTGGTGCGGGCCAGATGTGCCCATAGAGGGAGTCAAGGCGGTAAATACTGCCGTAAAAGAGCTTTTACACATTGATGATAAGCAGTTTAAGCAGATTGCAATGATTGCACAGGGCGAATTTTGGGAATTGCTGAATGCGAAGACCGAAAAACGGACGGAAATCCTGCGCACTATTTTTATGACAGAAAGCTATAAAAAGATTGAGTATCTGCTGAAGGACCGAATGGATGCAGGGATCGGCGGCTTAAAGGACACCGAAAAAAGTATTGTCCAATATTTTCAGGACGTAACGGCCGGGCAGGAAAGTGAACATTGCGGCGAGCTTGCACAGATGAAGGAGCATGCAGGCGAAAGCGGCAGTGCCTGGAATCTGGATGAGATTTTAAAGCTTATATCCGTAATTATTGAAGAGGATGAAGAGCAGCAGAGAATACAAGGCGAGCGTCTGCAGGCGGAAGAGAAAATTCTGGAAGAAAAAAATAAAGCCTTCAACATCGGTGACGCAAATAATAAGCTTGTCAGCCGATTTGAGGAATTGACAAAGGAGAGGGACCGGCTGGCTGCCAAAAAGGAAGAGATGGACGAGCGGGCGGCTTCCCTGCAGCGGAAAAAGGACGCCGCCTATTCCGTAAATCCGGTTTATGAAAGATGGAAATCTCAAAAGGAGCATATTGCGGATACAAGAGAGAAAATCCGGAGCAGGGAAGCAGAGCGTGATCAGGCGGCAGAGGATAATAAAAATGCTGCGCTGGCGTTTGAAGCGGCGCTGGCGGAGGAACCCCGCAGAGAGGAAGGAAAGCGGCTGATTGCCCAGATTGACGGCGATCTGGAAAAATATTCTTTGAGGGATCAATACCAAGCAGAAACAGCGTTATTGCGGAAAAAGGCTGCTTCTCTGGAGCAGCGGGGGACCAGGCTTGAGGAAGCAGAACAGGCTTTGAAAGAAAAAATTGCCGTCCTTAACGGGGAAATAACGAAGCTGCAGGGCTGCCCTGCGGAGCTGGCGAAAGCAAAAGCGTCAGGAGAGCAGGCGGCGAGTCTAAAAGAGGAAATGGATCATCTCATTTACACCGATCTTCCGGACCTGGAGAAAAAAAAGAAGGACCTGGGGAAAAAGCAGGAAGCATATAAAAAAGCAAAAGAAGCCTATGACAGAGCGCGGGAAAAGAGGCAGCAGGCCGAGGCAAGGCTGGAAAGCTGCCGGGCGGGAATTCTGGCAGAGGATCTGGAAGATGGGAAGCCCTGTCCTGTCTGCGGCTCCCTGCATCATCCGGTCCCGGCCCCCTATCCGGCGGAATCCATTACCGAAGAGCAGTGCAGAAAATATGCAGAACAGGAGAACGCGGCACAGGATAAAAAGGATGAGGCTCTTAAGGCGGCGGAGAGCGTAAAAGCGACGGTGGAGGCGCTGGAAGAGCAGTTAAGAAAGAATATCGGCAAATGTATCTGCAAGGATTCCGGCGGGGCTTGGGCGGAGAAAGAAACGTTGGCCGGGCTTCGGGAGATGCTTTTGGAAAAGCAGGCAGCCACCGAAGAAATTGTCAGGGAAAATAAAGATAGGCTTGAAGAACTGACGAAGGACTGCAGTAAGCTGGAGAGGGCCAGAAAAGAATATGAAGCGGCCGTCGGGAAAGAAACGGAAAAGCTGAACGAGGATAAAGATCAGTTTATCGAAGAAAAACATGCTGTAGAAAACAGCCTTGTAGAAAAGCAAGCTACTTTGGAGTCTCTGAAAAGCCTTATCTTTGAGAGCCTGGAGCAGGCACAGAAAGCGCGTGAAAAAGCAGAGCAGGACGTGCGAACGATCACCGGGTCTATCGAAGGGGCCCGCGGGAGAAAAGAGGAAGCGGAAAAGGCACTGACCGGACATCTGTCTGCAATCAAGACGCTGCAGGAGACGCTGGCAAAAGGCGAAAAAATGGAAGCGGTATTTTCCGAGGAATTTCAGGAAAAGCTAAAAGACAAGGGCTTTGCGTCAGAAGAGAAATTTCTGGCTCATGTTGTCTCCGAAAGCGAGCTTGCCGCAGAAGAAAAGGCGCTGTCGGAGTATGACACGGCAGTAAAAACCAACCACATTCAGCTGCAGCAGGCGAAAGCCGATGCCGAAGGGAAAACAATGGTTGACCTTGAGCTTCTCCGCGCGGAACTGGATGCGCAGAAGAGCTGTGTGAATACTCTGCGCGAGGAAAAAAATGCCGTGTCTTCCAGGCTTTCCGAAAACAAAAAGAAGCAGCAGAGTATTATTGGTTTACAGGAGAAGCTGGAAAGCTGCCGCAGGGAAGCAAACACCGCCAAGAGGCTTTACGAGCTTGTAAGGGGAACTACCGGCAAGGCAAAAATTACGCTGGAGCAATATATTCAGGCAACAGGCTTTGAACGGATTATACAGGCGGCCAACCGCAGACTGGCACCCATGAGCGACGGGCAGTATGAGCTTTACCGGAAAAGTTCATCCGGGAAGCAAAGCAATACCTATCTGGATCTGGAGGTGCTGGACAATTTCACAGGGCACAGAAGACCGGTGGGAAATCTTTCCGGCGGCGAAAGTTTTAAGGCTTCTTTGAGTCTTGCACTGGGCCTGTCCGATACGGTTTCGTCTCAAATGGGCGGCGTTTCCATGGAGGCGCTGTTTGTGGATGAGGGCTTTGGCACCCTTGACAGAAAATCTATGGAAAATGCCATGGACATCCTGCTGGGCCTCTCCGGAACGGGTAAGCTGGTTGGTATTATCAGCCACCGGGAAGAGCTGAAGGAAAACATTATGCAGCAGATCAGAGTCAGCAAGACCCAAAGCGGCAGCCGGATCGTGGTTGATTTGGGGACATAAAAAAGATCTGCCGGCCATTTGCTTTTCCGGTATTTCGGGCTGCCATCGAATGCCTAATGTATTATACGAAATATCCGATATATTTATTGAAGTATGCGATGAATCGCTGTAACTCCAGTGTTTATGCGGGCTACAGCGATTCTGGTTTCAGAAATGAAATATAGTAATTTATTCCCTGTCTTTATTTCTTTATTAGATTCCTCTCATCTTCTGCCTAGTGATAAACTGATAGTCAGTGCGGAAACCACAAATTTATGTGCCGTAATCCTGTTTTTCAGCCTGCGTATCTCCTTCTGATAAGCGGAATATTTGGGGGAGCTGGTAATGATCAGCCTTTGGTGCAGCTTTTTGGTCATATAGGGGCAGTCTTTTATAGGTGAGACCTTCTCTTAGGGTTTTTAAATGGCATTTTCTGCAAAATCAGGCTGTTTTCTGCAATTATATTAACAAAATTTTCAAATGAATTTATTATTTTATTTATATAATTATGACCTTTAGTGGTTTTTATTATTAAAAATTTTCTGTATAATATTAATGTGTGATAGAAATAGATTTTGCAGCGATTTGTGGCGAAAAATAATAAAAGCATGAAAAGCCCATGATAATTATGCTGTGCTGAGGCAGGAGTAAAATGGATGATTAAGATTGCTATATGTGATAGTGAAATCAACGATTTAAATGAATTGAAAGAACTTATATCTGGCTTCGGGCTTAATAAGGGGATTGTTTTTGAAATAGATACATTTAGTTCCGGAGGAAAATTTATATCATTGGGTATAGGTATGCTCCAATACTCTATTATATTTTTGGATATTAACATGGATGAAGTTGATGGCATTATGATTGCGAAGAAAATTCGGGAAGTAAACAGAGAGGCCTTTATTGTTTTTGTGACGGCATCTGTAAAATATGCGTTGGAAGGTTATAAGGTAGATGCAATAAGATATTTATTAAAAGGTGGTAAGAATTTTGAAAGTTCGATGGATGAATGTATTAATGCAATTTTAAAAAAAATGAAATACACGATCGTAACTAAGACATTTATTTTTAATGAGGGCGCCAAAGAGATTGCGTTGGAAAGATTGTTATACATTGAGAGTAGACTGCATAAACTTGAATTTCATGTAATGGAAGATAAAATGGAGGTATACACCATATACGATACGTTAAATAATATAGAAGCAGCTTTGCAGGATAATGATTTTATAAGAATACATCAAAGTTATCTTGTTAATTTAAAATATTTGATGAGTGTTGATCGGTATCAAGCAGTATTAACGGATGGGACCGCCTTGGTTATTCCTAAAGCCAGATATACATATGTTAAAGATAAATATACTGCATTCCGAAGAAAAATTTAGAAGAATATTGAAACAATATTATGAATGCTGGTTCGATGCAGAGCAGTTAATGCCTTGGATATTTTCTGCAATGATGTTTCATTTTCTGCAAAGGTGATTGAAATACAAGATTTGTTATACTATAAAATAAATATGTACGATGTTAGTGGCGAATGTTTTATCTGTTTCGGCACAGGAAATGGAAAATAGCGGAGTTATTACTTTGAGAAATATTGAGGAAATAGATCTTTATAATAGCGCTGACGGCATTTATGAGGCCCAGTTGGACGACGGGAGTTATATAAGGGTTACTATAAAGACCATCAATACTGTTGATTCCGAAATTAGTACATATGCCACGGAATATATACAAAACAAGATTTTTTGTCACGAGCATTTGAAGCCTAATAAAGATTTAGATTGGAGATCCGAGCTGGTAGCAACATTTCATTTTAATAATACTTATGTGTGGTGTACAGAAGGAATTGCATATCATGGATTTGGTGATCCCGATAATAGTAGCATTTCATACAGCGTGAATACCTATTCTAGTGCTAAAGTAACAGGAGTTTCTAAGTATCGCATAGAAGCCCAGATTAAAACACCGACGGGAACCTATAATATATCACAATATGTAGGATGTGATCCCACCGGCGAAATGTCTTATGATACAAGTTTTTGATTTTTAACCATTAAGTATGAAATGAAATTATCCAATTTTGTTTCATACTTAGTGTTCTCTAACAAATGTCTTGTATTAGCAGGGAGGTAAAATTTGTGGCACTGTCGTCTTCCACAGGGATTGAATTACCCAGAAGAATCTGGGAGAAAGGAAAAATCCAATCACTTCCTAATATGATTGGATTATACGTGATAAGATGAAGAAGTTTAAATTCCTATTTGCTGTGGGTACAATAGCATTCATAATGAATAATACGGGGTGTGGTGTGCTGGCGACGGCATCAGCAGAAACCAAGAGCTTGCAGCAAGACAATGCTGTGTTAAATAATATGAATGATATGATAGAGAATGAAGCCGATCTTAAGCCCGAAGGTGAAACCACAGGACAAACCGCAGATATTATTTTTAATGAAAGAGGATATACTTATAGTAATATTATTAGCGGAATCAGCAACAGCAGCATAGAAGAAAATGGAAGCTATAATATTTTTAAGGAAGAATCCGGATATGAAGGCGAATTATAAAGAGGAAACGGAAATAGTTTTACAGTGGAACGACGCACAAAAATATTTGGAAGAAGATAAACTGTGCTGGCTCAATAATGAATTTTTGAAAGCTTGCGCGGATGACATTTCTTTCGTTACATCGAACAGTGATATGGTCATGGCAAACTATTCAACGCCAACATCAAAAATTAAAGTATTGGTATTTATCGTATTGAATAACGATGAAAAAAATTTTGAATTTGGAAGACGCTATACATCTGAATTATATAATATTCATCAAGTCGGAGAAGAAAAAATATGGCAATGTTTTTCTTATAATGGTTATGATGGCATAGAATATACGAGCGCAGTTTTGGCAAATAAAAACATATTATGTGAAATAGTATTTGAAAATTGTGATGAACAATTTATTTGCGACACGCTTGCTGTTTATTAATGGTGGTAACGAATATATTATGCGAAATACCAGTAATTGATCTGATTGAAAACGCAATCAAGACGGTAAGCCGTTACCGCATCCAATTCGGTGCACAGCAGAATCGTTTGGAGCACGGAATGGCAATAGATGAAAATATCGTTGAGAATACGCGGGCTGCGGAGGGGAGAATACGCGATCTGGATGTGGCAGATGAAGTAGTCGTTCATTCCAAAAATAATATTTTGACACAGTGGAGCCAGTCCATGCTGGCACAGACCAATTCCCGTGCAGAAGATATATTGGCATTGCTGCAATAAGCGATATAAAGCGCCGTAAAAAACTTAAAAAAATTTAAAAAAAGACTTGCATTTCCATAAATGATGTAATATAATAACTCTTGCGTTGTGAAAGACATAGCGGACGCACCGCTAGCTCAGTTGGTAGAGCACCTGACTCTTAATCAGGGTGTCCAGGGTTCGAGCCCCTGGCGGTGCATGTGAAGTCCTAGGGCTTGCATTCATGCGGGTTTTGGGGCTTTTTATTATGCAGAAAAACGGGGTGATCTGAAAAAATCAGATTTCCCGTTTAGTTTTTATATCCATAACTATAGTTTGTTGACAATTTTTGCCAAACGGATATAGTGATTTTAGAGGAGTTGCGATAATGTGCAGTGTGAAAAGAGGCGTAAATGCACGCAGCCAGGTCGTGACATGGCGGTAGCTGGAGAAGAACGATAAAAAACAAAAAGGAGCGGCATCTGAAATGGAAAAAGTCATTGTACAGGAAAAGAAGGAAGAACTGTGGGACGTTTATGACAAGGACCGGGTGAAGACCGGGAAGCTGCACAAAAGAGGGGAAACACTTCCGGAGGGTCAATATCATCTGGTGGTACATGTGTGCATCTTCAACAGTAAAAACCAGCTGTTGATCCAGCAGCGTCAGCCCTTTAAAGATAATTGGAATAATATGTGGGATCTGACGGTGGGCGGCTCGGCCATCGCCGGGGATACCAGCAGCCAGGCGGCGGAGCGGGAGGTATATGAGGAACTGGGGCTGAAACTGGACCTGTCCAACGTGCGGCCTGATTTTTCAATCACATTTCCCAACGGGTTTGACGATTATTATCTGGTCAGAAAGGATGTAGAGCTTTCGGAGCTGATACTGCAGGAAACAGAGGTACAGAGAGCCAAATGGGCAGATAAGGAGGAGGTGCTGAGGATGCAGGAGGAAGGCACCTTTATCCCTTACTGGTTTCTGGACAGGCTGTTTGACATGAAGCAGTGGTATCGGCAATATCGGGAGGGAAATGAGGAAACGCCGATTTATTTCGAATATGCCGGTAAGCGCCGCCTGGCCTCCTGGATGAGCCTGGTTGAGGTGGTGAGAGAAAATTTTCCGGGACTGGAGACGGAGGAAAAACTGGAAGCATACCGGGAGACCGTGGAAAAGCATATGAGCCGGGGAACTGCCGTCTGCGCCCTGTTTGGAAATATGGTAGTAGGAATCCTTTTGTTTTCCGTAAAGCAAAACATGCTGTGCTGTCTGGCGGTGCATCCGGGTTTTCGGAGGAAAGGAATCGGTGCCCGCATGGTGGGGATGATGCTGGAAAAGATGGACAGGGAGCGCCCGGTGGTGGTGGAAACCTTCCGGGAAGAGGACGAGAGAGGGGCCGCGGCCAGGGCATTTTACAAAAGGCTGGGATTTGAAGAAGGAGAACTCTGCTTTTTTGAAGAAAATTATCCGGAGCAGAGATTTTACCTGCGGAAGCAGGAGAATGGAACAGAGGTCAGCCGGAGCGGGGAGGCAGATACATGAAGGAAGCGCTGAATAAAGAACGACATGAGGAATTATATAAGCTGTACCGACGTAGTTTGCCATTTATTGTGCGGGATCAGGAAACGGTAATGGGGATTCTGAGCAATGCCGGCAATACTATCATGGAACAGCAGGACGGGCAGGATAAACTAATCGGTGCATCTGTGATCAATCAAAATACGATTCTTCTGCTGTGCGTTGACGGGGAGCACCGGGGCCGGGGGATCGGAACAAGTCTGTTGGAGCGCTCGGAGCGGATGATTGCAGATCGGGGATATGATAAGATTATTGTGGGCGTCGGATTTGACTATATCATGCCGGGAGTACCCACTTGCCGGAACCGTTCTAAAGCGGAAAATGTAGAGCTGTATCCTGAGGTGGACGGCAGGGCGGAGGATTTCTTTACCAAAAGAGGATATATACACAGCTGGGAATGCGACTGTTTTGATATGAGGTTTCCGCTGAGCAGGTTTAACCGGGATGACCTGAAGGTGGGAGATACTGTAGAAGGAGTTACATACAGATGGGCGGTCCCGGCGGATATTGGCGGGGTATGTGCGTGCGTTCAGGATGGGTTTTCCGAGTTTACAGGATATTACCGGGAAGAAGGGCTGTACGGCGGCTCCGATACGAGAGTTCTGATCGCGGTTGCCGGTGAAGAGGTTGTGGGCGCGCTGATCGTGGGAGCGGAGAGCAGGAAGGAACGCCTGGGCAGCGTGGGCTGTACGGTGGTCCGGCGTTCCTGGCGCGGGAGGCATGTGGCAGTGAATCTGGTAACCATCGGAACCGGCTGTCTGAAGGAAGCCGGTATGGAAGAGGCATATTTGAGCTATACCTATACGGGTTTGGACCATCTGTATGGCTATGCGGGCTATAAGGTCTGCGTTTACTTTATGATGGCGGAGAAGACCGTCTCTGGGGAATAAATGCGTTTGAATTCCGGTCTTGTTGTCCAATATTTCATACTATGTTATGGTGGAAATTATTTATATGATAATATTGATCGTATATGTATTTTTAGCCCTGATTGTTCCA
This sequence comes from uncultured Acetatifactor sp., assembly GCA_910586485.1. Classification (GTDB taxonomy): domain Bacteria; phylum Bacillota; class Clostridia; order Lachnospirales; family Lachnospiraceae; genus Acetatifactor. Next base: position 200 of record CAJUIA010000031.1, on the reverse strand, counting down.
GCATCAGCTATAAAATGGCTCATTTTAATTAGAGTGTTTTTCTTAATGCATATTTTGTTGGGTATGATGGAATGTGTTACACAAATGTATTTGATCTTTTGGAAAGATAAAAGATAATTTATATTTGACAATGAATGATTTTATGATGAATTGATACATACTATGGAGGAAAAGATGAAAGCCGGCATCAAAAAGCAAGA
>CAJUIA010000030.1 GCA_910586485.1 uncultured Acetatifactor sp. | reverse complement strand
ACTACTGGGTTTGTAGCCACTTTTTGATTTCACAAGTGTCAAACTCGGGATTGTACCATCTTTTTGGCGATTGGAAAACATTTTTAAAGACCTAAATTTAAAACGGCAGTTTTTCCGCCGTATTTTCAAATACGTAAACAGGCTATAACCATCAATCATAAAGCGATTTGGTCATAGCCTGTTAAAGATTGTATGCCGCTTATTTCAGCCAAAGTCACAGCCTGCGAATCGGGAAGAATAAATATTCCTTTCGGGTCTCTGGGCAGTTAAATTCCTGCACCGCTCCCGCAAGCTCCAGCCCGTTCTCCTTCAGATACTCCAGTACCCCGGAAAAGGTATCCTCGCTCATCTTTTCAGCATATACATACTCAAATCCCGGTATTACCCACCTTGTCCAGCCTTCGGGCGCCTCCGCCCCTGCTTCGCATTCCACTCCGGCCAGGTACAGTCCCCTGGAAAAATTATCCTCCCAGGGCAGAAATGAACGGCCCTCGTCCGACATGGCGCCCCAGATACCTGCCACATTTCCCTTTTCATCCTTTTTTGCCAGCTCTGCCACCTCTTCGAAATGACTGTTGGCATCCTCCCAGAGCCGCATGATAAATCCTTCCCCGTCCCCGGTAGACCCCTCTTTTCCGATCACTGTAAAGCTTTCCTTAACACACCTGTTGATTTCCATTTTTCCTCCATGGCGGCGCTCTTTGACGCCTTAGAAAATCTTTATTCCCTTCATGCTTGGCACATGGGACAAAAATAAATCGTGCCGCCCAGATAATTTGCCTTCTGAATCTCCGTACCGCAGTACGGACAGGGCTTCCCCACCGTCCGCTGGCTGAGCAGCGTATGATACCCGCCTGTTTTTCCGAAAAGATCTTTCTCCGTGTCCCGACCGCCTCCGGCTATCATTTTCCGCAGCGTCCCTGCCACCGAATCATAAACTTGCCGCCTCTGCGCCTCCGTCAGACTGCCGATCTTCCTTTTGGGATGAAGCCCCGCCTCCAGCAGAATATCCTGCAGCACTCCGTTTCCAAGTCCCGGAATCCGTTGCTGTGTGGCCAAAAACGCTTTCATGGACATGGTCCCCGGCGCCTCTTCAAACAGCCCGCTGAAATAGCTGTAGGTAAAATTTTCCGTGTTTGGCAGCGGTTTGTTTTTTGCCACCAGATAATAAGGATTATCAAAAAGCTCAGGACGCTCCAGAAGCATGTTTCCGTACATCCGTATGGAACAAACCAGACTGCTGCCATCCTCCAGGGTTATGCGGGTCTGGTATTTTTCCGGCAGTGGCTCTCCGGGGGCAAAATAACGGATTGTAGCGCCGTCTCCTGCTATGAAGCTGTACTCCGGGGAGTTTTCCGCTTCCGGAACACCGCATTTTAGATGTCTCGTTTTCGAATGCTTTGACCCCAGAGCAATTTCCACCATACTTCCGATTCCCACCGATACGCCGATTTCCCGCCCTTCCATAATTTCCGCGTAAAACTTGGGTTCTCCGCTGTACCAGGCAAAGGAGTGAGGGGTATGTGCCGCCTCCACCTCCACAATTCTTTTGCCCTGTACCGTTTCATTCAGTTGTCCTGCAATCGTTAAGCTCTCCGGTATCTCCAGCATACTAACCTCTCCATAATTTTTAAATCGGGATGAGAAATGCCGTACTTTAGGCATTTCTCGGTGTGAAGCTTTAGAAGTTCTTGGTGAAGCAGCCTTTGCTGCGAACCTTAGAACTTCTCTTCACACTAACCTCTCCATCTCTCCAATGTGGGAAAATACTTCAGAAGCTGCTCCCTGGCCTCCTCCAGATTTCCGGCACGTCCACCCTCCACCTCAAAGGGAGCGCAGAACGCAACCATTTCCTCCAGAGTGCAATCCTGTGCAAATGCGCCGTCCTTGTAGCAATAGCAGCAATAGCTGTCATTCCTGCTGCCGTCCTTATTTGTTCCGTACTGTTCCTCCTGCATGGGCATTCCACAGCTCTGACAAATCTTCAGATTTTGTTCCATTTTTTCTTTTCCTCCGTTATTCGTTGTATTTTACCGCCCGGTATCCGATGCCTGCATTTAAATAATACTAAAGGCGTCTCATCGAACGGTTATGAATCAACTATAACAAAGATAATCTGACATCTGTGCGTCATATTATAAATAATTTTTCTCCATGTCCCGAATTTTTTCCACCATTTTTTCCCTGACATACTCCGGGGCTATTACCCTTGCCGAAGGACCAAAGGACAAAATCACCCCATATACCCAGTCATCCAGACAACATTGAAGCGTGATTAAAAAATCTCCGTCCGGCAGCCGTTCGATCTCTTCTTCCTCAAAGCGGTCATAAATACGGTAAGCCTCTCTGGCTGCAATCTGAAATACTACCTTCTCTTCTCTGCGCTGCTCCCAGCCGAATGTCTCGCACTCCTTGCCCGAATCCGCCTGCCCGCCATTGCTTCCTGCCTCTCCGGACTCTGCCTGTCCGTTACCGCTTCCTGCTGCCTCCTGCTCCGCTCCCGCCGTTTCTTCCGCCCATGTCCTGCTGCCCGGCTCGAAAATTTCTTCCAGCACCTCTACCCGTTTCATTCGCAGCACCTTAAACAAGCGCATGGCCCGGCGCTTTCTGCAATAAGCCCGCACATACCAGGTATATTCCTTGAACAAAAGCTGCACCGGCTCTACCGTTCTGTAGGACATTTCGCCGTACTGCCCATAGTAATCAAACTCCAGAACTCTCCGCTCAAGGATGGCTTTCCGGATCCGTTCAAAAAGCTCCTGACGCCTGCCGCTCCAGTCAGAAAAGTCAATGGCCACCCAGTCCGGCGCATCCGCCTTAAAAAAGGCCCCCAGCTTCTGCAGGATCTCTTCTTCCTCCGTGGCTCCCGTCTCCCGCAGGCTGGCCAGAGCTGCCAGAATCCTTCTCTGCTCTTCTGTGGAAATCACCATCTTATCCAGCACAAACCGCTCCGTCAGGCTGATTCCCCCATTCTTTCCCTTTCTGGCGTAAATCGGAATTCCTGCCATACTCAAGCGCTCTATATCGCGGTAAATCGTCCGCACCGACACTTCAAACTGCTTTGCCAGCTCTTCTGCCGTTACTGTCCCCTTGCTTAATATAATATAGATAATACCTACCAGACGACTGAGCATGTCCGTTCCTCCCACATAAAGTACCCGCGCAGCATTCGCCCAGCGAACGTTGTTCGCGGAAATAAAAGGGCTACAGATCTTATCCGTAACCCTTTTCAAAGTATCTTCCATAAACCTTAACTATTAACTGTACCGTAAATCAGCCTGCCTTAAAACACACCGTTTCTATACAAACTTTACCGCCGTACCGTATGCCATAACCTCCGCTGCTCCCTGCATTACAGATGCGGAGCTGTAGCGGATGTTCACCACCGCATCGGCGCCCAGGCTTTCTGCTTCCTCCACCATCCGCTTGGTGGCAAGAGCCCTGGCATCATTCATCATTTCCGTATAAGCCTTCAGCTCGCCGCCCACCAGCGTCTTAAAGCTTTGGGTTATATCTCGTCCCAAATTCTTGCTCTGAATCGTGCTTCCCTTTACCAGGCCCAGCATCTCTAAATTTTTCCCCGTAATGTAATCAGTATTGACTAAGATCATCCTCTTCCCCGCTCCTTATCTCCCCGATTCTTTCCACTAAAACAAATATGCAGACCCCTGCAAGCAATATTGGCAGCAGCCCCAGCAGCAGCTTCAGCACTACGGGCATGGGCAGCAGCATACAGGCCACAAAAAAGCCGGCATAATACAGGATCATAATGGACGTTATGATAATCGGGGCAATCATTTTACCACTGTGTTTATCCTCCATGCCGCTCCTTTCCGCAGGTTTCTGCCTTCTGCATCAGCAGGCCGTTTTTTCCTGCCTCGAATAAGATTATTGTACCACAGGGTAAAACGGGTGTAAACAACGGATTCAGCAGTTTCCATTAATTGTAACAGTTCAACCCTCATATTCCTATAAGCGTCTGCTTTGCGGCTCACCTGACCGCGCGGATCTCTCCCAGGTCAAAAACAATGCTCCCGCTGCTGTCCCAATCCAGGATCAGCTCCGCCTCCAAAACAGGAATCTTCTCATTTATATAATCATATTCTGCCATGAAAGTACCCTCCCGACAGTATCCCACCTGTACCTGCAATCTAATCTTGTCCCCCAGAATAAAATGAGATATGGCTCCCATTTCCAAAGCGGCAGCTTCTCTGTCCTCAGGCAGGTCAGCATTGACAAGCATCTCTCCGCTTTGCTTATCATAAAGCGTCAGCCTCCCCGTATCCTTGTTAAAGGAAAAATCAATTCGCTGACTCAAAAGCTCTTCATAATCCTTCAAGCTCAACACAAAATCCTGCAGGGTACCTGTAAGATACTGTTGCAGCACATGCAGCTCCCAGGCATCGGCGCCGGTTCCCGTATAAACGTTCAACGCCACCTGCAGCTGCTTATTTTCTCCGTTCCAATAGCATTCCGGCAGCACGCAACGGGGTGAGGTATAAATCCAGTCAAAGTAGTTTACATCATCCCCGATTTCTATGGCAACCCCCTCGTAACTGCATTCTGCGTCATTATAGCCGTACAGCTTGATCTTTTCCTCCGGAATCTCGCCGATGCAGACAATATCCTGCCAGTTTGGATCATCATGAACGGAAAGCTCCCTGGCTCTGATTTCATCCCAGAGCATATCATGCAGCCGGTTAAGCGGATCCGGCCTGTAATCTACAGGAATCCAGATACCGCCGCTGCCATACTGCACCATGCTCAAACGGACAGGCAGTCCGTCCTCCCGCGGAAAGGTAATACTTAAATCCGCAACCCCGTCTCCCGCCGGTCCCTGTTCGGAGCCCTCTTCTAAGCCAAGCCGCTCTGCCGCCCCAAATCTATAGGACTCCAGGACCTTTACCTCCACGAAGGCCTCATCCTCCGACAGATTTAAAAGCATAATCGCCGCCTGCTTCGGATCCTCAAAAAGAGGGCGGTACTCCATGGACGAGCTCAGCATCGCCGCCCGCTCCAGCGCTTCTCCGGCGCCATTGCTGCTGTAATCTATCCTGCTGCCGTCAACAGCCATTTGATAACCGCTCAGAACAGCATAAAGGTCATAAGCCTCCGCAAAATCTCCCTCCGAAGAAATATTGTCATAAAATATCAGTTCCTCCGAGACAGCCACATACCGTCCCGCCCTAAGCTCATAGGATAAAGTTTCCTTCCAGACGGTAACGCGGGATTCCTCCGTCCAGGCATAGTATACGATCTCTGCCCGGTCTTCCTCCAGGGTCCTGATTACCACATCTGCCACCGGATCACGGGGCCAGGCCTCGGATTCTCCAAAGCTGTAGCGCCCGTTTTCCTGCATAAGCAATCCGTGAAACCCTGCCGGCTTCCGTTCCCCAATACTTTCCGGCATAGAGGCCTGCTCCGGAAGCTCCGGTTCGGAAAGCAGCTCAGCTCCGCACAGACCTGCGATTCCCTCCGCATCCCTTCCCACAAAGGCCCTTGTCCATTCCCCGATAAACGTCTGCAGCGAGTCTTTTTCTTCATTTTCCACAAATTCCTGTCCGGGTGCGGATCCGCTGCTTCCCTCTCCTGCCTCTCCCTGGGGATTTCCGCCTTCACCGTTACCGTTTCCTGTGTCCGGCTTTTCCGACTCGCCAAAGCCTTCCTGAGTGTTCCCGGTATTTTCACCGGCTTCCTTCACCGGATCCGTCAAAAAGCAGACTGCCGCCAGAATACAGGCTGCCACCGCCGCCGCAATAATCCAAAATGCAGGCTTTTTATAATTCATTACAGATCGGATTCTTTCCTTCACCCCCACCTCGCCAAAAGCCAGAGGGCAGTCCCATACCCGGTGCCTGTTCATGCTGCATTCCAGCAACGCTTCGGAATAAGCCCTTTTCCGAACTCCGTCATAACCTCGTATCACCTTCTCGTCACATGCCAGCTCCACATCCCTGCAAAACAGGACATATGCTGCCCAGCATAGAGGATGAAACCAATAAATTGACAGCAGAACATACGACAGCAGCTTCCATAAATGATCCCAGCGCGCCAGATGCGCTTTCTCATGCGCCAGCACCGGCTCCCGCAATGCCTCCGGCATACCGGAAGGGAGATAAATCCGCGGCCGCAGCACCCCAAGGATAAAAGGCGTGTCCACAAACTCGCTGAGATACACGGAATTTTCCAGCCGCACGGCCGTCCGCAGCTGCAGGCGCAGCCTTACAAACTGAACCAGCGCATATCCCAGCATCAGCCCCACGCCCAGCATCCACACAATACCGGCTATAAAAAGCCACCCCTGCAGGGGATTCATACTGTCCCCCGGCTGCGGCGCAAAGGACTCCTGCAGCACCGGATTCACCACATAATCCACCAGCCTGATTCCGCTTTGGATGGCAGGGCTTTCCGAAAAAACAATCTCTTGGCGGACGGTTTCCCTGCTGGGAATCAGGCTGAAAATGCTTTGCAGGGACACCGGACAGATCAAGCGCACCGCCACCAGCCCCCACAGCAGGCAGATCATCCATCTGGGAGCCCTGCGCAGCACCAGCCTTAAAACGATCACTGCCAAAATCAGCCATCCGGCCGCAATACCCATATTAAGCAGTTTTATAAATACAGCTTCCACTTTTGTCTCTACTCCTTTCCGTCGTCGCCCGGCATGGCAGACTCTTCCTTCCCCTCCGCCATTTTATCCAGCATTTCCCGTATTTCCTCCAAATCAGCCTCCGACAGGCGTCTGCGCCGCGTAAATGCTGCAATAAAAGCAGGCACGGACCCTTCGAAGGTTTTCTCCATCAGCTCCTCCAGCTCCGCGGTCTGAATCTCATCCTTGGATACCAGTGAGGTCACAATGGCATTTTCGCTTTTTACAACCCCCCTCTGGGACAGCCGCTTGATAACGGTATATGTGGTTGTACGGCTCCAGCCCAGCCGCTCATTGCACAGCTTCGCCAGCCTTGTGCTGTTGATGGGCTCATTCTCCCATAAAATCAGGCAAAAACGATATTCACTTTCAAAAACCTTCGGCGTATCCATTTCCCATCCTCCTCTGACAAATTCAGCAGTCCCGCTCAAATCGTATATGCAAAAAGACTAACACATTAGACTACTTTAAGTCTAACGCATTAGTCTTTCTTTGTCAACTGTAACCCGCGGACGCTTCCACTTTACAGTCATCATTTATAATTCTAACAAAAAAATTTCTGCCATTCCCGTTAATTCATATCGGGTTAATAATTCTTTTATGCCTGACTTTATCTCATCTCGACAAAAATCATTTCTTTGTAAAAATTCATCATCTTTGTCATTGAGATAAGAATAAAATATCAGTGCCACCTCCAAATTTGTCATATTGTTATCAGATGTCATATCATATATTTGATTTTCAGCTTCGTTAATGTTCCCATTATCTATCATATCCAATAACTTTTCTAATGTATCCTGGCTTTCTTTATCCTCCAATAAATCTTTAATAGGATTGTCGGTATCAATACGTAAAATCAGCTTTAATATTGCACGTATCATTTCTTTTATCAGTCTTATAATATAATCCTGCTCAAACACATAAATGCTCCTTTCTGCATATACATTCTATCATGCAAAAAGTTTCAATTATTCATTCTGACTTTCTTAGCGACAATGGTTTCATTTTTTGGCAATTTAATGCTATGTACCAATAATCGCAGACAAACTATATAGATTAAAATTGTAAGCCATAAATTTAATATATTTTTACCTTTTTGTTTCTTCTGTACAGTAACCTTTGAAGATACTTCTGCAATTTCTTCCTTGTTCTCATCTGCAGCAACCACTGTTTTCAATTCGCCGAACATTCCATAGCTTGGTATACAAATATATGAATTTATCGGTACGATAACAAGAAGAGCAAAAAGAAGAAACAACCTCATTAGGCAATAACTGTTTTTCTTCATCATTTACGTTCCAATCTGATTTTATACAGCTGATTTTATCACATTCCTATTAAGTTTTGCATTAAATTTTTCTAAATTACAATGCTTCCTTTCCCAGCTTTCTCAAATGTCCATGCTGACCGGGCGCACTCTGCATGCACAATTATCTGAAGCAGGGCTGCTGCACGGAGAGAAAACCGCTTCCGGCTGGAGATTTTCCAATGAAGACATCGCACGCTTCTGGGCCCAGCCTTTTGTTAACGCGGCGGTAAATTCAATCAGGAACTGCTCTGATGTAAACTTTGCCTACCATTACGAAAAAGACATTATGCGGGTAACTCTTCGAAGAAAAGCAGATGAAATTATAACAATAATGAACGGAGTATTAAAATAGGCTGTCACCAATAAAGCTGCACATGCTTCTGGGCTTCTTCCTTTCCTAAGGAAAACTTGTCCTGTACTCTGCCTACCGTCTCATCAAATGAAACGCCTAATTCCCGGCAGGTAGTGATAAGAGCCTGTAAGCCTTTCTGTATACCTTTCTGTATACCTTTCTGTATGCCCTTCTGCAGTCCCTCCCTTAACCCTTCCTGCTTTCCTTCACACCGCCCGCGCCTGGTATACTGATCAAATAATTCACACATTGTTATCTCGTCCTCCTCATTTATGTTCATTTCCTCTAATATCTCAGCAGTATCCTCCACATTCCGGTCTCCGCCCAGGGCCCTCAAAAGCCGAATCAATGCTTCTTTATGCACCACACGGCGATTTGAGCGAAATCCATTTCCTTCTGCCAGATAATCCACCACCAGACGCATATCGCTCTGAAACAACCGCCTTATTTCCGGCTGAAGATTCCGCATTTCAAATACGTGAAGCCGGCTGTCATCCACCATTCTCCATAACTGCACAGACAATTCTTCCCTTTGAAAAAAATCTCTCAGACTGCGCGCCTTTTTCCAGTGCCCTTTTCCCCAATATAATACCAAATTAACCACCGGAAATATATCTGCTGACTTTCCATCATACTGCTCCCGATAAACAGCACCCACATAACCAGCTTTCCGCAAAACCATTTTACTGTCTCTTCCCGATTGGTTTGATAACAAATATTGTACTCTGACCCTGCCTTCCCGCATCTCATATTTTGATATGTCTTCCAGCTGATTTCTCAGCACAGCTCCCGGCGAAGCATATTCTGTTTCTGTTGGCGCAGGATAAAGCGCCTCCTTCTTCACAACATTTCTGCCCCCATAGATAAAAGCATTCAAAATATCCGCCGCCACATCCGGGAAGCCTTCCAGATTCTTCTGGGTCACGTCCTTTGATTCTTTTTTCTGCATTCAGTTCCTCCCTTTGCAATAATATGCTGAAAATCAGCCCCTTCATAAGCCAATACAGGCGGAATCTGAATATTTCGCATTCCTTGTCCTTCTGCCTTCCGCCCGTTATTTTGTAAAAGTTGAATCAGCGGCGAAAAGCCAGAAAAACGCTCAGATCTGCGAAGCTGCAGAGCGTGATATGATCTCTGTTCTCTCTTACGAATGTATCATAACACATCCAAAGAAACTATGCAATCCTTTTTATAAGTTTACTAACGTATGATAAAATGCCTGTACAGACGCAGCATTTCATGTTGCGTCTGTACAGGGTCTATCCTTATACTTATCATACAGGACCAAAGGCACCAGCTTATAATGAATAAATCAAAAACTGATTTATCCGGAAAAAGGAAAATATGGCCCGGCTTCCATCCTTTTCCCTTTGCCTTGTATAACGGTACTGATGCCGTTCTGGACGGACGGCTCATGGACTGTCCCGTATCCTTCAGCCAGGAAGCTCCTGCCGCCTGGTCCCATATCCTTTCCGAACAGGCGGCACGGCGCGAGGAATTGACTCAGGCATTTCTGCAGGAGGCGCACACTACGGTAACAGGCAGCTTCCGCATCTGCGGCTATGATCCCATGAATCTCTGGCGGAAAGGGGATACCTTATACAGCATTCCTGTGCCTTGCAGACAAAAACGGAAATACCGTCACCCTGCCCGGAAAGGCGCTGCTGTGGATGCACCCCGGCTCACCTGATACTGCCTGCGCTTACTGCACCATGATACCAGGCACATGATCTCGTGAGCGAAAAGGGGCGCTGAGGCCAACAGGCTTAAACGCATCCACTCTCTTCCTGACAGCGGAGACGTACCAAAGGCATTGATCAAAAACGGGACCTCCGTCACTGCAAACTGCAGCAGAAAGCCAATGGCACAGGCAGCAATCATCAGCTTGTTTTCCAAATGATTCATCCGCAGGACAGAGCGATTTGTATCCCGCATTCCCACCGCATGGAACAGCTGGCTCATACCCAGCACGGTAAAAGCGTAGGTCTGGGCCTTGGACAAAACCCATTCCTCCTGCAGAATCCCGGCCAGAGCAGGAATCGTAAAATCAATCCCTCTGATGTGCAGCAGCGCAATCGGCAGCATCAGAAACGCCGACAGACTTACCAGTGCAATCAGCATCCCGTAAAAGCAGGTACAGGCCAGTCCTCCCCTGGAAAACAGACTTTCAGACGCCTTTCTGGGCTGCTGGCTCATCAGACTCTTGCCATCATTTTTGTCCACCCCCAGGGCCAGCGCCGGCAGAGAATCCGTAATCAGGTTAATCCATAAAATATGGCTGGACTTTAAGGGCGAAGCCAGGCCGCATACCACTGCCAGAAACATGGTCACAATCTCCCCCAGATTGGAAGACAGCAGAAAGATCACCGACTTTCTAATATTTTCATAAACCCCTCTGCCTTCCTCGATGGCCCGGCGGATGGTGGCAAAATTGTCATCCGTCAGAATCATATCCCCTGCCTGCCTGGCTACATCCGTTCCCGATTTTCCCATGGCGATGCCAATGTCCGCTGCTTTTAAGGAAGGCGCGTCATTCACCCCGTCCCCCGTCATTGCCACAATCTCTCCCCTGGCCTGAAAGCCGTCCACAATACGGACCTTCTGGGCAGGAGAAACGCGGGCGAACACCTTTATATCCTCCAGCCTCTCTTCCAGCTCTTCCTCGGTAAGCTGCCCCAGCGTTTCCCCTGTCATACACTGATCAAAGCGCTCCACGATCCCCAGCTGCTTTCCAATGGCAAAGGCCGTCTCCGCATGGTCTCCGGTAATCATCACCGTGGTCACCCCGGCTCCCTTAAAATCTGCCACCGCCCTGGCTGCCTCCGGCCTGGCCGGGTCCTGCATCCCCACCAGCCCCAAAAAAGTCAGCTCCGCTTCCTCCGGCTGCCTGACGCCGCTGCGCATAGCCACAGCCAGTGTGCGCAGCGCTTCCGCGGACATTTTTTCCATGGCCGCCTGCACCTGCTGTCTGCTCTCTCTGGAAAGCCGCACCGTGCCGCCCGATGTCAGGATATGCGTACACCGCTTCAGCACCTCGTCCGGCGCTCCCTTGGTATAAGAGACACTTCCGTGGAGCGTAGTCATCATTTTCCTTTCCGAATCAAAGGAACGCTCTCCCGTTCTGGGCATCCCGGCTTCCGCTTCCTCCTTGATGAGCCCTGCCTTTTCCCCGAAATCCAGCAGGGCCAGCTCCGTAGGGTCTCCTGTCCTGCTTCCCTGCTCCAGCAGTGCATCGTTACAAAGCACCATTCCCAGAAAAAAGTCAGGTGCGTCCGACATCCTGATCTCGGACGCCGGAAGGATACGTCCCCTCACAAAGCATTTTTCCACCGTCATCCTGTTTTGAGTCAGCGTCCCGGTCTTATCAGAACATACTACACTCACCGCTCCCAACGTCTCCACGGAAGGAAGCCTGCGTACAATCGTATTTACCTTTACCATCCTGGTAACACTTAGAGCCAGACAGATGGTCACCACTGCCGGAAGCCCTTCAGGTACAGCCGCCACTGCCAGAGAAATAGCGGTTATCAGCATCTCCGGAATGTTCCGGTGCTGAAGCACGGCAATGACAAACAACGCCCCGCACAACAGCAAAGACAGCATGCTCAAAACCTTCCCCAGCTCTCCCAGCCGCTTCTGGAGAGGCGTCAGTTCCTCTTTTGCCTCCGTAATCATAGCCGCAATCTTACCCAGCTCCGTATCCATACCCGTTGCCGTAACAATCCCCTCACCCCGGCCATAGGTAACAATGGTGGACATATAGGCCATATTGTGCCGGTCTCCAAGGGAGATTTCCCCTTTAAGTCCGGCGGGCATAAAGTCGCCGTCCTTCTCCACAGGAACCGCTTCCCCGGTAAGGGCAGATTCCTCCACCTTCAGATTAGCCGTCCGCACCAGCCTGAGATCTGCCGGGACCTGACATCCTGCCTCCAGGTATACCAGATCCCCGCGCACCAGCTCTGCCGCCGGAATCTCCAGCCGTATGCCTTCTCTGATCACAAAGGCCTTAGGGCTTGTCAGCTTCTTTAACGATTCCAGCGCCCTTTTTGCTTTTCCCTCCTGCAGCACCCCCACGGCGGCATTGAGCAGTACTACTACGCCGATAATAGCCGCATCGCTGATTTCACCCAAAAATATAGACACTGCCGCCGCAACGATCAGCACATAAATCAACGGATCATTCAGCTGCTCCAGAAAAACCTCCGCCGCTGTCTTTTTGCGAGGCCCCTTCATTTCGTTCCTGCCGTACACGCCTAAGCGCCTTCCGGCCTCCGCCGCCGTGAGACCTTTTTTTTCGTCGCTCTTTAATTCCCTTACCGTTTCCTGTATACTATACCGTTCAAACACAAAGAAATCCCCCCGAAGCATATTTTTAACAGCCTTCCGGAGTTGTCCGGAATTGTTAATATATATGCCCGGAGGGAATAAAACATGTCCACTTAAGTAAAGTACATTACTTTTTTAACATTGCCTTCATGCACCAAAATCTCTTTGCTCTTTCTTCTCTTTCGGCTGCATAACGCCCTAAAAGCAACAAAGGCAGCAGGATGACAAATAGGATTGCGATCTCTTTTTTCTTCATTTGTTCTACTCCTTCCTGTTATTTGATATGGAACTGCTTAAAATGTATTATATCCACAGACTCCATATAAAAACATGACTCCGCTGTAGAACGCAGCTTGTTAAAATCACAGCATCACGGCCCCGTCAAACCTTGCAATATAATCCTCCCTCCTGTCGTGTGTAATCACAATTCTGGTGTATCCCTGCAGGGAAAAGATCATCTCATTCAAAAGATCTCTTGTAACAGGGTCCAGAGAAGCCGCGGGCTCATCAAATATGAGCAGTTCGGGATGTCCTGCCAGAGCCCTGGCCACAGCAATCCGCTGCCGCTCACCCCCGGATATATGATCACCGAAATCACCCAGGGACGCATCCCCTGCCCGCTTTGCCAGAGCTGTCAGCTTCAAATTTTCCAACAGCTTCTTATATTCTTGCGAATCTGCAGCCGGCGTCTCCCTAAATAAAGTAATGTTCTCATAGAGAGAGGCGTTAAAAAGGTAAGAGGCCTGATCCACCACACCGGTTTTTGTATAAATCTCTTTTTCCGAAAGCCTGCGAATATCCTGCCCCGAAAGCAAAATATTGCCGGAGTAATCATCATAGTACTTTAGCAGCAGCTTTACAAGAGTGGACTTTCCCCTGCCGCTCTCTCCCACGATGGCATAGCAGCCTCCTGCCTTGAAATCATAAGAAAAATCCTGATAAAGCTGCCGCTCACCGAAGGCAAAGGATACCTTCTCATAAGACACCGCAAGAGGCGCCGCCAGCTCCGCCCCGCTCTCCGGCGTACCTTCGATCCGCCTCTGCCCGTCTAACTTTTCCACGATCTTTTTAGAAGCCCTGATATGAATCCCATATTCGATCACATTGGTAAAATTATTAGATAGGGATGTAAAATAATTGATTGCCGCAAACAGCATCCCCACGGACAATGCCCCTTTCACCACCAGCCAGCCCCCCAGCCCCAGGCAGACAACGGCGGAAAGCCCGGCCACGCTCATCAGGGTCTGAAAGCTCATGGTACTGGCAAACTGGTATTCCGAAAATCCCCTTTGAAGCCCTTCCGCCGCCCGCTTATAGCGGTTTTGAAAGCTTTCCTCCCCGCAGCCCGTGCAGATCGTCTCATAGCCCTCGATGGTCTCCTTGAGAGTATTGGTATAGGTCTCGCTCTTCTCAGAATAAACCTTCATCTTACCCTCTTCCCATTTTGTAAAAGGCTTTGTGAATACCATGGGGACAGCCGCCATCACCACTGCCGCCAACAACAGCCAGGGGCTTAAAAGAAGCAGCATGACAGCGGAAGAAAGAATTGCCGCCAGAGACGAGAACAGATAAGGAAACATGTTCAGGAATTCTTCCCTGTATAACTGTATATCCGTGGTCAGCAGATTCAGATAAAAGGCATCCTCTTCTCCCCGAAAGCTCTTTAAGGGCCTGCGGAGAATGCTCTTCATGATGCCGCTCTTCATGTTCAATTCGCCGTTTGCCAGAAAGGACAGTCTGCTCCAGGCACCGGCTGCCGTTAAAAGATAATCCAGCAATGCCAAAATAATCGCCAGCAATATAGCCCAAAGCATTGTTTTCATGCTTTGGGCTTCCGCATACTCCACAACCTTCCCCTTCTGATACGCCATACCGGCAAGTAGTACGGACTCCACGGAATAAAGCAGGCAGGTCAGTACCAATAGAAGCTTTCCTTTTTTCGTCAGAGTTTTCATGACAGCCTCCTTTTTCAGCTTAACCTGCCGCTTACACATTTACAATCAGCATAGTCAGAGACTTTCTTTGACCCTCTGCAGGCTCCTTTAATTTACCGTTCTTCAGAAGCGTGGTAATACAGTGTGCCAGAAACCAACTGTCAGAATGGAACACAAACTGCAGCTCATACGCTTTTATCTTTCTAAGATGCGCAGGAACGGATGCCATTACTGCCTCCGCATAAGGCGCCTTCAGCGCCTCAAAGTCAGTCCGGTATTTTACCTTGATCCGCTCACCGATGGCAAGCAGTTTTTCCTGTACCTCTTTACCGGCCAAAACCACAATCTGCCATACAGACCTGAAATAACCGTCGTCATCACCGTTGGTCTTCACACAGCCACGCTCGGCCAGCCACGCATACTCATCCTTTGAGAGGCGGCCTTCGAGTTCTCTCTCATAAAGCAAGAGAATGCGTCCGGCCTCTTCGGAATCCTGGAATCCCTGGCGCTCTCCGCGGTCAGACCACATACTGTCGATCTGCCAAAGAATATGCGCACCGTTGCCGCTGCACATGGGACCACACCAATTCTTTATGGATACATAGTCCACCGGCAGAATCGTTTCATCGGGTAAGACAGACGCATGGAAAATATTATGTGCGCCGTCAGGACGAAGCGTTGCCACCTCTTCAAAGGAGATACTCTCACTTTGAAGCTTCTCACCGGAACAGGCAGCAATATAGGGAATCAGAGACCACAGGATAAAATTACGGTCCCGCTCGGAATCATCGGACAAAGAAACCGGCTGCTTAGTCTGACCGCACCGAATGTCCGGATCATCAAGGATGCCGGAAGAGATCAACGCATCATACAAATCGTTAGCAAACAGTTCGGCGGCACGCTTGTACATATTATTCTGCATGGCAAGCAATTCTGCGGAAGGCTCGCTGATGATAAAGCCGCCAATGTACTTGTCCTTCCTCACCTGCAGAAAACCGTATTCCTCAAGGAATTCGACTTCGTTTTCCACATATACGGGAGAAACCCCCAGATCATCAGCAATCTCGTTAATAGTTTTAGGCTTATTACGCACACAGTAACAGATATTCTGAGACAGTGCAGAACGAAAGAATTCATCCAGAGACTTTGTTCCGACGGAACCATTAATGCCGTAAGAGTAAAATGTAATCGGATTAAATTTGAGTTCGCCAGCTTTTCTCGCCATGCCCATACCTCGCTTCAATTCTTTTTTTGCCTCAAACAAGTGCCACTTGACCGTACCGAGAGGGATGTTCAATTCTCTGGCAATATCTGCCTGCTTGCGATTCTCAAAATAATACGCAATCACAATTCTTCTTTGCAGCCCGGAAAGGTATGCAAGCTCTGTCTGGAGACAATGAATTGCTTCCGTATTATCATTCCTATCCGGCTCAAGGCATGAATCTGCGATCAAATCCGCCGCCTCGTCAATAGAAACACCGACCACTCTTTTAGCGGTATCCCGATAATAGTTGCTCAACGCGTTATGAGCCACCGCCCAGATAAACTTGC
Organism: uncultured Acetatifactor sp.; assembly: GCA_910586485.1. Classification (GTDB taxonomy): domain Bacteria; phylum Bacillota; class Clostridia; order Lachnospirales; family Lachnospiraceae; genus Acetatifactor. The sequence continues at coordinate 37,040 of CAJUIA010000030.1, read as the reverse complement.
CTGTGTCCGCAATATCATCCTTTGCAAGAAGCGCACGGAACGCTCTTGCCATGATCTCCTGAGACAGATCTTCTGCATCCTGGATACTTTTGCACCTTTTTAAAGCAAAACCAAATACAGGCTTCAAATATTCAGTTATGGTTTCCTCTGCCTGCTGTCTGTTCACTTGTTTATGCCTCGCTGAATGTTTTCACCTATATAGACACGTAAATTGAAAAAGGTTGGAGCTTTTTAAAAAATTATTCTATTTTTTCTGCAGCAAACAACTCAAACTGCAATGGAACGGTAAAATCAAATACATACCTGATACCGGCAGTTTCGTCAACCAGCGTCTTTCCGTCAGCTATCGTAAATTCATCCGCTTCAAAAATTCCCACACGACACATTGCGCTGTCCGTACTGTTTACCATAAGCATGGTTTCCGGCCTTGCAGTATCCCCTTCAAGATTTTGCATTACGCCAAGACCCGCTTCAAACACACCCGCAAAGCCACTGTTCAGTTCACCGTTTTCTATCACCGCAAATTCTACTGCCTTTGTCACGATTCTTTTGTCATCATCTTCAAAATAATACCGCATGGCAATCACGGGGCAGTCCAGATCATATACATCCAAATAGCTCCCAAGCTTATCCGTAAAAAGCCGATATTCTGTCGAAAACTGTGATACGTAAATCACTGTATCATTATAAAAAACACTTTCCGCCAGCTTTTCTCCGTTTTTTTCTACCTCTACCCTAAGCTTCTGCGCATATATACTGTCCGGGAAATCATCTTTATCCGTTCTTACCTGATCACCCACAAGACGCACCGTATAATCACCAAATGTATGAGTTTCAAACACCATACATTCAAGGGCCTTCTGCAGCTTAACGCTGTCCCCGCTATCCGGCGAAAGGTCAGCCTTGCCCTCAAAGCCGCCGTCTCCACAGGGAATATCAGGAATTTCTGCCTGCCCGTATATATATGTACCGGCTTCTCCCTGCTTTCCTGCCGGCTCTTTCCCACATGCCGTAATCCCGCTGAAAATGAGCACTGTCACAATAACCGCTGCTGTCTGTTTTTTCATTGATAAGCTCCTTTTACATGTGCCATTCGCCAAATGATGCTGATGCTCTTTGTATGCAAACATAGCTTATCTGTTGAATTTTTCTACAGATAAGTCATGTTTTCAAATATTTACCTATTGTATTATACTATTACGCTTTACAGAAGGCACATAAATTTTACAAAAGAAAAGGAGAATTCAACATGAAAAAACGAATCGCAAAATTAACTGCCCTGATGTTTACAGTCGCTCTTCTGGCTTTGCCGGGAAAAGCTTTTTCCTTCTGGCAGATGTTTTCCGGAGTATCTACGTACAGCACATCTCCCGATGTATGCTATGACTGCCCTCTTTTCGAAGAAGATGCCGCAACTAACATAAGCTGACTTTCTATTATATCCATGCCCAGATTTTCTTTTACAAAATTTATAAAACGTGTTTTCATTAAATACTGTTTAAATATGTCTGTGATATGAATGGCCCATTTTGCATATTGCAGACATTTTTTTCTGACGCCTTCATACAGAATATCCGTTTCTTCAGATGTAAAATCAATCAGGCCTCCCGCCATTTTCTCGGCCCTGTACTCCGCCACACTAATCAAATTGTTGAGTCCATAATGGAAAGTATTAATCTTTCCGTTATGCAATCCCTGCATCACTATTCTTTCAGACCATTTTTCCGTTTCCTGCATATGCCCGGCATGAGCCATGTATAAAGACATATTATCTAAGATCAACTCTACCGACAGGAAATGGTATCTTGCCCGCACCCTGCTCTTTTCGTAGTACCCTAATATCTTTTGATATTCGGAAATTGCTTCCTCCCTTCGTCCCATGCGCTGCAGATACATACACATACTATTCATTAAATGCAGCTCTCTTCGAAATGGCACCCGCTCCGCCTTCTTATCATAAGTCAGCCGCAACAGCTCTTCCGCTTTTCTATACGCCTCTTCCGGCTTCAGCTCTCCCCTGCGAAACTGGCTCTCAAGCTCCAGTCCCTCCACCTGCTGTCTGTTCTCCGGCACAGATAAATCTACCTGTTTTTTCATCTGCTCCGCCATCCATACCGCTTTTTCTTCCTCATGCCGGCACAAAAGCCGTTCGATCTCCGCGTTCATCTCCAGCACACGGTAATCCTCCGTAGCCACTGCTCCCGCATAACGCCATCCGCTCATGTCCAGCTTATCCATGAGCTGCCTCAGCTTTTTCCTGTCGGGCTTCTGCCCGTTCTCCACCCGTGACAGGGTAGCCGGCTCCTGATAAATTCCTTCCATCAGTTCCTCCTGAGACATGCCTTTGGCCCTTCGTTCCTCCCTGATCATCTCCCCGATCAGATAATACTGGCCGGTACAGGAGTTAAAATACAGCTTGTCAATCATGGAAGCATCCAGTCCGAAACAGGCATAAATCTCTTCCAGTGTCTCCTTCCAGCAGGTAATCCGCACCGCCTTCTCCTGCTGTCCGGTCTCTTCGTATAATGACAAAAGCAGCTCAAACAAAGATGGCATACATTGAACAAGATCATTGTCCCGAAGCAGCTCCAGTGCCTCTTCACACAAGGCTTCGCAGGCAGCATATTCCAGTGCCTGTCTTTGAATATTCCCCAATACTACTGCCGCCTTAACCTGCAGCTTTGCTCGCTCCAAGCTATCAATATTCTGCACTTTTACATAATCCAATATTTTTTGCAGCAGCTTCCTGGCCTGAGACGCTTTCTTCTCCTTATTAAGGATCTGCGCATACAGAATCAGATTTTCCAACTCAATACCTGCAAACAATCCCCCTTCCAAACTGACCTGCTCCGCCTGTCCCACGGTAAGCCCTACCGCTTCCTCCAGATATTTTTCTGCGGCCTCATACTCTTCCCGCTCTAACGCCAGCAGCCCTAACAGCCGGACGCGACTCATCCGTCTCACCGGCTGATCAGAGCCTGCGTCCCTGCAGAAGGTCTTAAGCTTATTTTCCGCCTCCATCAGCCTTCCAGTCCGCAGATCATCCAAAATATCATCCCTGGCTTCAATCTCTTTATACTCATCCAGACTCAATGCAATTTCAAACTTGGCCGTACTGGTCCCCAGCCTCTGTAAAAGAAGCTCCATCAGAAAAAAATCAGGCAGCGCCTCCCCTTTTTCTATCTTGGAGATCTGCTGCCCCGAACAAATGCCTTTCCCTAAATCCCACTGACTGATATGCTTATCCGTCCTGATTCTGCTTATCAGGAATCGAATCTCTCCTACGTCCTGAATCATCCGCTGCTTCTCCCATGCTTTCCGCTTTTATCCTACGTATTCTTTGCAAGCAGATACAAATCCACCTGATTTCATCGGCCATCTCTGTTAATTTGTTTTTTAAGTCTCCCATATATGGGAAGCAGCAAAATGACGACTACGATACCATATAATATACCGATCATCATATCCGCCAAAAACAATGGCATAAATTCCGGCTCTGCCACCACCGGAGAATATAATAAACCAATTACTCTGTAAATTGCTATCAGCACTCCTGTCAAAACCGCTGTTACCATTGACAGCTTTACTGCATCCGCCGCTTTCTTTACCTGCATATGGGCTATATCAGAAGCATCCGCAACACAATAGCCAAAAGCGCGGCCAAAATCTCTAAGCAAGCCGGCAACTGCCAAAACGGCAAAGGTCATACCTATGATCGAAAGCCCTGACCAACCATCAATATATATTCCTGCAATTATATCCGGTCCCATCATCAGTCTGAAAATAGCGCCAATCATTATCACGATTGCGGTCTCTCCTGCAACAAGTAAAAAAACTTTTCTTATTTTTGACGACATAAAAGTAACTTTCCTGTTCTCTGTAACGGATGCCTTCATTTTCTTCTCTCCTTTCTGAAATAAGTTAACGGTTAAATTTCTCTAAATCAATTATATCATCAAACGCCATATAATCCCATAACTTATTTGTGAAATTTTAAATATATCCCTTAAGAGACCAATTAATCATGCTAATATTTTATCCCTTTTCACCTGTTTGGGCAACAAAAAGTTAAAATATTAGTCTTTATTTATCCCTTCCCTATTTACCCCTGTTTCCCAGCAGCTCCTTGGTGTATTCCTGCTTCGGGCAGTCAAAAACCTCATCCGTCTCCCCGATTTCTATGATCTTCCCTTCTTTCATCACCATGATCCGATCGCACATCTTGTAAACTACATTAATGTCATGGGAAATAAACAAATAAGAGAGCTGCATTTCCTGCTGCAGCTTTTGCATCAGCTCCATAATCTGAGCCTGAATGGTCACATCCAGCGCGGACACCGGCTCGTCAGCCACCACCAGTCCGGGATTCGTAATCAGCGCCTGACCGATGCTGACTCTCTGCCTCTGTCCGCCGGAAAGCTGATTGGGCTTACGGTGGAAATATTTTTCCTCCATACCCACCCGGCGCAGCATATCATATGCCGCCGCTTCCATATCTGCCTTGCTCAGGCGCAGAGACTGATCCAGCAATCCTGCTGCCCGCAGGGGCTCCTGCAGCAGCCAGCCGATGGTCTTTGCAGGATTTAAGCTGCTGTAAGGGTCCTGAAAGATCATCTGCGGACGGACGGTGCCATGGCGGATTTCACCGGTAATGTCACGATTCATACCCAAAATTGCCTTGGAAAGGGTAGTCTTGCCGCAGCCGCTCTCCCCCACCAGCCCCAGGCTCTCACCTCTGTAGATGGTAAATTCCGCTCCCTGCACTGCCGCATGGCGCTTTTTACGTGAAAACAGGCTGTTGCTGCCATCCTGGTAAAAGACTGACAGGTCCCGTACCTCCAGCACCGGGCCTCCGGCGCCTTCCTGCTTCCGACAATCGCCCTCCTGCCCGGCACGCAAAACTCCGCCCTGCTCAAATCCTGCCTCTTTGTCCAATTCCCGGTACTTTTGCTGAAAAACGGAAACTCTCCGCTGTAAGCGGGAGGGCACGGCTTCGATCAGCTCTTTTGTATAAGCCTCCTGCGGGTGTTCAAAAATATCCTTTGTCCTGCCAAGCTCCACCACCCTGCCGTCCTTCATAACCGCCACCCGGTGACAGATCCTGCGGGCCAGATTCAGGTCATGAGTGATAAAGAGCATGGAATTCTGTTCTTTTTCGTTAATAACTCGTAACAGCTCAATAATCTGATTCTGAATGGTTACATCAAGAGCCGTAGTCGGCTCATCACAGACCACCAGATCCGGATGAAGAATCACCGCCATGGCAATCATCACCCTCTGCCGCATACCTCCGGAGAGCTGATGGGGATAGCTTGCATAAACGGTTTCCGCACTTTTCAGTCCCACCGCCGCAAAAGTCTCCAGCACCCTTGTGCGAATTTCCTCCCTGGTAAAGTCTGTATGCAGGCGCAGTATCTCTTCCACCTGCCTGCCTACCCTCTGGGTGGGATTTAAGGAAGTCATGGGCTCCTGAAAGACCATGGACATTTCCGCCCCCTGATATTTCCGGTACAGCGCCCTGTCCACGGGTTTTCCCGCTTCCCTGAGAACCACATCATCAAAAACAATCCGGCCGGATGTCATTTCCGCCGTATCCGCCACCAGCCCCATCAGCGTCAGGGCCGTCACGGACTTGCCCGAACCGGATTCTCCCACCACGCCCAGAATCTCCCCGTCCTTCAGCTCCAGATTTACGTTTTTTACCACCTCCGTGCCGTCAAAGGCCACGGAAAGATTCTCAATCCGTATCATAACCTTCTCCTGTTCCGGTTACCCTTCGAGGCGTCTGATTCCCTCGCTGAACAATGAAAAACCCAATACCACCCATACAATCGTCAGCCCCGGCGCCAAAGCATACCAGGGTGCATTCTGCAGATACCCCTGAGCATCCGAGAGCATTTTTCCCAGGCTGGCATCCGGCGGCTGCACCCCGATTCCCAGATAGCTCATGCCCGACTCGGCCAGTATGGCATTATTAAACCCGATCATTACCGAAACCCAGAACACGGAAAAAATATTGGGCAGTATATGAATAAATAAGATCCGCATTCTGCTCACACCCATAAGCCTTGCACGGCAGATATAATCCGCGTCCCGAAGCCGTATGAATTCACTGCGGACAATCCGCACATAGCTGGGTATGAACACGATGCCCAGAGCAAGAATCACATTCTGTCTTCCGTTCCCCAGAATACTGATCAACACCAAGGCCAGAAGGATGCTGGGAAAGCCGTTGACGGCATCGGTAATCCGCATGACGATCTCATCCACAAGACCTCCGAAATAACCGGTCAGCGCCCCCAGAAGAATACCTGCGGAGGCCGAAAAGGCAACCACCAGGCAGCCGATCACAATCGTCGTACTCAAGCCCTGCATCACTCTGGAAAATATATCCCGCCCGAAATTATCCGTGCCAAAAAGATGGCGCAGAGACGGCGCCGCAAATTTTTCCGCGGCGGACATGGCCGTGGTACTGTAGGGCGTCCAGAAAAATCCCAAAATTCCCAGCGCCAGAGCAAGACCTGTCATAATCAGGCCCACCGTTAAGTATTTATTCCATTTTCCGCCGTCCAATTTTTTCATGGCGCCTTTCCTCATTTCTCACTGATCCTGGGATCAATGACCCGATACAGAATATCCACCAGAAAATACACAAAAATCACGACAAAGGTAATATAAAGGATCAGGATTTCCACTACCGGAAAGTCCCGGTTATTGATGGAGCTGATCAGCAGCCGCCCAATGCCGGGCAGTCCGAAGACCTGCTCCACCACAATGCTGCCGGCCACAATCTCCGCAATAATCATGCCCAGAAAGGTGACCACCGGCATCAATGCGTTGCGCAGTACATGCCCATACATAACCCGCTTTCTGGTACAGCCCTTGCTGTAAGCCGTGCGCACGTAGTCCGCCTGCATCTGGGTCAGCATGGAATTTCTTAAAAAACGTGCCGTCATGGCAATTTTCGGTAAGGCAATGGACAGCGCCGGGAACAGCAGGTAGCCCAGAAAACCGCTTAAGCTTTCCCTGTAGCTGATGTAACCGCCCGGAACAAACCACTTGAACACAATTCCAAACAAAAAGGTCACCAGAATCCCCAAAAAAAAGGAAGGAACAGCCATGGTTATTTGGGTAATCACCCCCAGAGCCGCATCCAGAAACCGGTTGGCACTCTTTGCCCAGAGTACCCCCAGGGGAATGGACACTAAAATGATCAACACCATGGACAGCCCGGCCAGCCAGAGGGTCACGGGAAGCTTATCCCCGATCAGCTCCGCCACCGGCATCATCTCGTTCATATTTTTAGAATACTGATAGCTGCGTCCAAAGTCTCCCCGCAGCACACCCCCGGCCCATTTGAAATAGCGTTTCACAGGCGGATCGTTCAATCCCAGCTCTTCCCGAAGCTGTTCTTCTCTTTCGGGTGTGGCCTCCGTTCCCAAAATGGAAGTGACCACGTCCCCCGGAATAATCTGAAAGGCAAGGAAGGCAGCCACGGAAACCAGAAACAATGTCATAATGAGAGTGATGATTTTTTTAATAAACAGTTTCATGTGACTGCCTCCTTTCCTGTTTTATAAAAAATTACTTTATTCCACAAAATACACCGTACTCATATCCTGCACATATACAGGATAGAAGGTATATCCCCCCAGCTTGGGATTTACGGCAATGGTGATGGCCGGCACCTGGATAAACGCGCTTCCCGCCTCATCACACAGTATCTGCTGAAGCTGCTTATAGTATCCCGCCTTTTCCTCCGGATCCATTGCTGCCGCCGCCTGATCATACACCTGATCATACTCGGCATTGGTAAAATTAATAAAATTCTTCTTGGAATCGGTCTGGAATCTGTTCATCATATAGCCCGGCGTGGCATCGCTTGTGAGGCCGCTGATAGTGGACTGATATTTGCGTCCGTTGTAGCAGTCCTCCAGCCAGGTATTCCACTCCACAGGATTGATGACCGCATTGATTCCCGCCTTCTTTAACTGCTCTACCACCACCTCTGCCGTCTGCACGTGATACTCATAATTGGAGGGAACGGTGATCTCCAGATCAAATCCGTCAGGATACCCTGCATCCGCCATCAGCTCCTTTGCCTTCTCGATATTGGCTCCGGTGCCGTAAGTATCATTCAGATCCACATAATAGGTTTGCAGCGTGGGCAGCATTGCCGTACTGATGATTGTAGCATTGCCCCCTGCCAGGAAATCATTGACCTCATCCTTATCCAGCGCATAGCAGATTGCCTGCCTGATCCGCACGTCGCTTAACAGGGGATCGGCATTGTTTAAATACAGCGCCTGCACCACCGCCGAGGGCGCAGACAGGATCTGAAAGCTGCTCTTTAACTCGTTTGCCTGGCTGTCCGTCAGGTAAGGATAGATGTCGATCGAGCCTCCCTGCAGCTCCAGCAGGGCCGTATCCGTGCTGGTGATAATCTTGAAATTCACCTCATCCAGATAGGGCAGTCCCTGCTGCCAGTAATCACTGTTCTTTTTTACGACAATGCCCTCCTGAGGCGTATAGGACACAAAAGAAAACGGTCCGGTGCCAATGGGTGTCCCGCTCTCATCCTCCCCGCTGCCTGCAGGAATGATGGCCGCCACAAAGCTGTAAATCAGCTCCGTATTTGCGCTGCCCACTGTGACCTGAACCGTTTTTTCGTCAATTATATCTACGCTCGTTAAAACCTTTAATGATGAAATCAACGGTGTGCCGTCCAGAAGGCCGGAAGCCCTTTCCAGAGAATATTTTACATCCTCAGCCGTCACAGCACTGCCGTTATGGAACTTTACACCCTCTCTTAAGGTAAAGGTATAAACCAGACCATCCTCGGAAACGGTGTAATCGCTGGCGACTGCTTTCATCAAATCGCCGTTCTTATCGGGCTTTACCAGGCCCTCAAAGATGTTAAACAGAATTTCCTTAGTTCCTGCCGCAAGTGCTTTGTGTGGGTCAAGACTGTCAATATCCTGCTGTATTCCTACAACAACGGAGCCTCCGTAGACCGGCTCACCTGCCGGCTCCACAGCAGATGTACCTTTTGAGGAATTATTCCCCGAAGACTCTCCTGTACCGTCTGAGCCGCATCCGCCCAGTACAGCCATCGTCAGAAGCGCCGTTAAAAGTAAACTGAAAAGTTTCTTTTTCATACTCTTCTCCTCTTCGATTCATAAACCTCTCACTATTCGATTGTCACCCTCATTTTACCATAGAATTCGTTATTTGCAAGAGTTTTTCGTAAAGACGCCTTCAGCCCACGCAGTTGCTCATCAGCATGGCAATGGTCATGGGGCCAACGCCGCCGGGGACCGGCGTGATGGCGCTGCAGTGAGGTGCCACCCTTTCAAAATCCACATCCCCGCAAAGCTTGTTATTTTCATCCCTGTGGATCCCTACGTCAATCACTACGGTCCCCTCCTTTACATAGCTCTCGTCTATAAACTTCGGTTTGCCGATGGCCACCACCAGAATATCCGCCCGTCTGGTAACCTCTCTCAGATTCACCGTTTTGGAATGACAGACCGTAACCGTGCCGTTTTCCCGCAGCAGCAGCATGGCCATGGGCTTGCCCACGATGTTGCTCCGCCCCAGCACCACGCACTCCTTGCCCTGAATCTCAATGCCCGAACGCTTTAAGAGCTGAATCACGCCCGCCGGAGTACAGGATACAAAGCCGGGCCTGCCAATGCTTAAATTGCCCACACTGACAGGATGAAATCCGTCCACATCCTTGTCCGGTGATATGGCAAGCAGAATCTTCTCTTCGTTAATATGCTCCGGCAGAGGCAGCTGGACCAGAATACCGCTTACACTTTTCTTTGCATTCAGCTCGCCAATCAGCTTTAACAGCTCTTCCTCCCTGGTTTCTTCCGGCAGGCTATAGCTTAAGGATTCAATGCCCACATACTCGCAGGCCTTTTTCTTATTGTTCACATAAACGCTGGAGGCCGGATCCGCTCCCACCTGGATCACCGCCAGACACCTGCTCTCACCCGCAGCCTTCAGCTGTGCCGCTTTTTCTCTCAACTCGTCTTTGATCTCCTGTGAAATCTTCTTCCCGTCAATGATTTTGTACATCGTTCATGCCTCCTTGTCAAATATTGCTCTCCATCCTGCAAAGCGAAAGCTCCGACGATAAACGCGTCGCTTCTCTTCCCAGTAAATCCTTCACCACTTCCCCCGCCACAATCAATCCTGCCACGGAGGGTACAAAGGATACACTGCCGGGAGTCCGGCCCCGCTTAAGGGGCTCTTCCTCGGAATACACTACCTTCAGGGCTTCAATTCCCCTCCGGCGCAGCTCCCTGCGCATCACCTTCGCCAGAGGACAAACCTTCGTCTCGTAGATGTCCGCCACGCGAAAGGCTGTGGGGTCCAGCTTATTTCCCGCCCCCATGGAGCTGATGATGGGCGTTCCCGCCGCCCTTGCCTGCTCCGCCAGCATCAGCTTTCCCGAAACGGTGTCAATGGCGTCCACCACATAGTCATACTCCCTGAAATCAAAATGATCTGCCGTCTCCGGCAGATAAAAAATCTTATGAATCTTAACCCGGCAGTCCGGATTAATGTCTCTCACCCTGTCCCGTGCCGCTTCCACCTTAGGTCTTCCTATGGTGCTGACCGTGGCAAGGATCTGGCGGTTTATGTTGCTTGGCGCCACCACGTCCGCATCTGTCAAATCCAGAAAGCCCACACCGCATCTGGCCAGGGCCTCCACCACATATCCGCCTACGCCGCCCACACCAAATACCGCTACCCTTGACCGGGCCAGCTTTTCCATATTCTCACTGCCAAGCAGCTGCTTTGTCCTCTCTGACCAGCTTTCCATAGATATTCTCCACTATTCGGAAATAATCCGCTTCAGCCTTTTCCCCAGCCAGGTGATCACCGGACCTAAGAAAAACGCCACCGCCACCGTGACGATTCCCACGTCTCCACCCAGCAGAAAGCCCACTGTCATAAACGCAATATCCCAAATCATTCTCACCGCCTTAAAAGGCAGCTTTTTCACATGACTCGCTAAAATAAAGGGCAGCCCGTCATAAGGCGAGGTCCCCAGCCCCGCGGTAATATAGGTGGAAGCGCCCAAAATAAAGACCGCCAGCACAGGAATCAGCAGCCCGAAGCGCACCTCTGGCTGCCGAAAAAAATCTGCCGGAAGCATTCTGTCCCACACCCATCCCCAAAAATCCGCAATATAGCCCAAAAACACCATATTGCCTATGGTTCCGAAGCCAATCAGGCTCATATCAAAGCGAATTACAAAAAGAAAGGTAACCAGGTGGCATAAAAGCTGGGCTGTTCCAAAGCTGATGTTTATGTAGCGGATGATTCCCTGTGTCAGACAGGAACAGGGGTCCGTCCCCAGATTCAGCCGGATTAACAACGACAACCCAAACCCCTGCGCAATAACCCCTATCATCACCATAAGCAGCCTGTTTCTAAACTTGGGCGGCCTTGCAAAGCATGTCAGTTTCACACCTGTACCTCCGGATATATTTTGCCCGCTAATGGACTCACTGCGCCTATTATATCATGGTGTACGGTATTTTTCCACTACAAAAACCGACTCTATCCCACCTTATATCCCTGCCCCCAAACCACATGCAGATAATGAGGCTCCTGGGGATTTTCCTCTATCTTTTCCCGAATATGGCGGATATGCACCGCTACCGTATTATCCGCGCCAATGGGCGCCATCTTCCAGATACTTTCATAAATCTCCTTATTGGAAAGCACGCGTCCGGGCCGCTCCATAAGCAGATGCAGAATTTTATATTCCGTAGGCGTCAGATTCACCCTGTTTCCCTTTACCAGAACCAGCTTTGCATTATCGTCCACCTCCAGGTCGTCCAGCTTCATCGAACAGGCCTTTCTTTCCACCGTGAGCCTGCGGTAACAGCGGATCTGCGCCTGAATGCGGGCAAGGCTTTCCAAACATGAGCATTCGCTGTCCAGCAGATCATCGGCGCCGGCGTTTAAAGCCAGGATCCGCAGCATCTCCCTTCCCCTGTCCACAATGGCTATGATCGGCTTGCTGCAGTCCTTCCTTAAATCCGACAGCAGTCCCAGCGCCGCCGCGTCGTTTCCGGCTTCCGTCTGAAAATCAAATAACAGCAGTGTCGTCTCCTTCTTCGGGAAACTCTCTGTCAGTTCTTCCCTTGTGTTCAGCCTTTCCACCCCAAAGCCACTGCCCTTCAGCATACATTCCAGGGCTTCCGAAGCTCCTTCCACGCCGTAGATTAAAATATTTCCGCCATATTGTCTCTCGCTCATTCCAATCACCATATCCTTTCCACATCCTGCAGTACTTCTTCCGGACGCCGCTTCCTGTCACCTGGCTGTCCCTGACGCAAGCGTCCCAAACCGCAAAATATATTTTTCCGGCAATGCCCCGTAAGAAATGCTCGCCGGGATTTCACTCGCTGAAGCTTCTTCCCCTTCCGCAGGGATCAGCGTAATCTGATTCACCTGCCCTGCACGGAAAGCCCTTCCGCCGTAATTTCTGGTTTCCTCAAGGGACAACAGCTCCAGCAGCTCTTTGATTTCCTCCTTGTCCGTAATATGCAGTACAATTTCATCTGTAAGCTCTACAGGCATTGTCTGATCCATCACCGTAGGAATATACTCCGCTTCCGGAGCATCCACAGCTTCTTCCGGAGTTTGTGCAGGATCAACGCCATATACCTCCCTGGCCATTGCCACCAGGTCATATGCGCCTTCCTCTTCCATGTACCGATAGCCCAGGCTCAGCCGGATCTCTTCCACGTCCGCCGCATCCTCCGGCTCCGCAAATTCTGCAAATCCCTGCTGCCGCAGGGCCTCCCTGGTATGGATCATTCCCTCATATACTTCCAGATACCGACTGTTATTATAATGCTCGTCAAACAGCTTAATACTACAGAACAGGCGTCCGTCTCCGCAGATAAAGGCCTTCGGATTTTCCTCCAGATCCTGGTTGTACGCCTGACAGAGCGCCTCAAACAGCCGGTCCCCCTCTTCGGTGTTCATCTGTGCCTCAGCATATAAATAGCCGCGGCCTATGCTTATGGATTTATACCTCTTGCCTTCTTCCGGCCCGATTCTGAAATTTGCATGCAAATACTCCGGAGAAGAAAGCAGCTTATATGCAGGATCACTGTTTGCCCGCGTCACGGTATACCTCCTGTAGTAGGTCCTGCCGTTCTCCAGGGTAACCCTGGTAAGGATCTGCTCTTCCCCATAATCCCCAGTGTCTTCTACGGTATCTGCCCCCGCCGCTGTGGTCACCGACTCTAGAAAATCATACGCCGCCTCGCTGTCCCGGATATGGACGCCGTTCAAAGGATGTTCGGCGTGATCTATTTCATAATAGCTGCCATATCTATTGCTGCAAAAACTATCATATACCGCGATCTCAGCAATCTCCGCCTCTCCGGGAAGATAGCTGTCATACCCGATCCAGTCATAGTAAAATACCAGTCCCGTACAGACTCCAGCCGCCACCATCACTCCCATCAGTATCTTGTGAGCAAAAAAGCTTTTAAAATCCATATGGAAAACAATGTCCAGCACCCCAAAGGCCACTCCGCCTGCCAGGACGGCCCCGAAAATACCCCAAACCAGTCCGGCCCCTTCTCCGATCATGTAAAAGAATATCCATCCGCTCATAGCAGCCCCCAGAGAAACCGGGATCTGTATCAGAAATCTCACGGGCCTGATCCGCAGTCCCTGCTCCGCCAGCTCCGAGGGCCGCTTCCTGTATCCATAAAAGGCAAGAATACCCAGACCCAGCGCCAGCATCAAGTTTATAATAAGATCCGGCCAAAAAAGGCTTCCTGCGCTTGCTTCATAATAGCTCCCACGCCTGATCAGCAGCGCAATAGACGAGGCGATCGGTGAAGCGTACACTATCTGACGATAGCCTGTATGCGCGCTCTGCACAAAGGTTTGAAAGTACTCTGTGCAGAATGCGTAAAACAAGGCCCAGATTGCAAGCGCTCCCGTTCCCAGCGCTGCGGTAGTCACCAGCGTATTCAGCATATTGCCGCAGAGCATTACCGCCAGCAGCACCAGATGATACACCAGCAGAAAAGCTGCTGTCAGGGCCAGCACGGAAATCAGGGCTTCCTTCAAAAGTCCGCCGCCCGTCAGCCAGCCGGACACTGTTTTCTTCTCCGCTTCACTCATCACTAGAGAGGACAGGCTGTTCCGGAGAGAGCTCAGCTTTCCCAGCCCCAGCAAAACCGTCACCCCCACGGCTGTGAGAAAAGGTCCAAACCAGATCAAAAAGCCGTTCAGCCAGTTTACCAGAAAGAACGTTTTTCTCTTGATCGGAAAGCTGTGATAGGTATCTACCATATTTCGATGAAATACAAAGCGAAATCCGGCCAGTCCTACAATCAGTGCCCCGGCTATGGCTATAATGCCCCCCGTAACCATCAGCGTGTTCGTAAAAAAGTATCCCAGCCGTCCGGCCCGACTCGTCAGATTACGTATCGTTACCACATTGGGTCTATTCCCTACACTGATCAGATAAGTAACGGGAATTGCCATCATATTTCCCAGGACAGAGAGGACAAGCATCCAGATCTTATGTCTGAAATCCTCTTTCATCATCCTAAAAAAGCAAGGCTTTGACGTCATATCCCTTCACCTCCGTTTCGCTGATAAATATTTCCTCCAGAGACAGAGGCAGCAGCTCGTAAAAAACAGGATTCAGAAGCTCCATAAATTCCACAATGCGCTCCTTTTCACCGCGCACTGTCACCGTATACAGAGAACCTCTGTTATCCACGGTTGCCACATCGAGACAATTTTTCATCTTCTGCAGCATCCCTTCCTCCCGGATCACGCACTGGAGCTTATGGATGTTCAGCTTCATATCGTCTATATCCTTCTCCAGCAGAATTCCTCCCTTATGAAGCAGCCCCACGTACTCACAGATGTCCTCCAGCTCCCTTAAATTATGGGAAGCAATCACCGGAGTCAGGCCCCTTAGGTCCATCTCTTTTATAAAAAGCGCTTTCACGGCCTGACGCATCACCGGATCCAGTCCGTCAAAGGTTTCGTCGCAAAGCAGGTACTTCGTGCCGGCGCAGATGCCGCAGATCACAGACAGCTGCTTTTTCATTCCCTTGGAAAAGGTATTGATCTTTGCGGCTTCGTCCAGGCCCAGCTTCTTCATCAAGTCCTTCCATTTCTCCATATCAAAGTCCGGATAGCAGGTTTTATACAGCTTTGCCATATCCCTGGGATTTCCGTTCCTGAAAAAATATTGGTCGTCGGAAATATAAAATATCTTTTCCTTGACAGAAGGGTTGTCATATACCGGCTCCCCGTCGATTAAAATCTGTCCGGCATCGGGTTTTAACACCCCGCTTAAAGCTCTCATAAAGGTAGACTTTCCGGCGCCGTTGGTGCCGATCAGCCCGAATACATGTCCTTCCTCAATATGAGCGCTGACATTGTCTATGGCTTTCATGCTGCCGAAGCTCTTACTCAGGCCTTTTACCTCGATCATGTCCGCGCCACCCCCTCATAAACCTGATCCAGTTGTATCACCAGCTGCTCTCTTGTCAGCCCGGCCTCCCTGGCACGTTCCGTCACCAGACGCCATTCCGTCAGCAGTTTTTTCTTTTTGCCCTCCCGCCATTCACTTTCGGGCGCCACAAAGCTGCCTCTTCCCGATACGGTATAGAGGTAGCCTTCCTGTTCCAGTTGATTGTAAGCCCGCTGGATGGTATTGGGATTTACCGCCAAATCCATCCCCATTGTCCTGACGCTGGGCATCTTAGAGTCAGTTTCCAGCGCCCCCCCCATGATGAGCCGCTCCAGCTTTTCCACGACTTGCTCATATATTGGCCTTTTATCCCGATAATCCAACAAAATCATGGGCTCATCTCCCCTTTCCTTAAGAACCGTTATCTTATACCGTCAGTCCGCTATAAGTGTATTATGCCTTTGGAGTGTATCAAGTAGGTTAATACACTTACACTATAATATAAGCGCTCCGGTTTGTCAACACCGAAACGCTTAAACTTTGCATCAAACCACCCCTGCTAATTTCAGAATCCAGTACACCACTCCCAACACCCAGCTGGCAAAGATCCCATACAGAATCACCGGCCCGGCAATGGTAAAAATTTTACAGCCGATTCCGAATACCTGGCCCTCTGCCTTATACTCTATGGCCGGTGCGGCCACACTGTTGGCAAAGCCGGTGATCGGTACCAGCGCCCCTGCTCCGCCCCATTTCACAATTTTCGGATAGATTCCAAATCCGGTGAGAACAACAGACAAAAACACCAGAATCAGAGAACACCAGCTCCCGGCAGTCTGCTGATCCAGATTCATACTGCCTGCAAAATTTAAAATAAACTGCCCGATACAGCAGATCACACCGCCCGTGATAAAAGCCTTCAGCATCTGCAGCCACAGATTATGAGTGGGCGTAACCTCCTTTACGTACTTTTCATATTCCTTTTGTTCCTTTTGCTGCTTTGTATCCTGCTGCTCCTTCACATCTTCCATACTGATACCCTTCCTTTCCAGAAAAGCTTTTTCTCAGTATGTGTGGATTTCCCGCCTTTATGTATCCTTCAGCACATTTTTCTTTTTTTTATCCATAAAGCCTCTCAGAAGAACACATAATCCGCCTATGGCCAGCACAAAATAAAAGCTGATTCCCCGCGTAACAAAAATAGATGCCACCAGATAATGACCTGTGAAGATTCCGCCAAACACGCCGCTGTACATAGCCTCCGTTATGCCCTGCGCACCGGGAACGGGCAGCATTTCCACGGCAACGGCAACCGCTGCCTGCAGGAAAAAAAGATTTGGCAGCGCCGTTCCCTGCAGCCCCAGCCCTCGATATACCACACAGACCAGGATCAGGGTACAGCATCTTTGCAGAAGAGAGCCGATTACCGTCACTCCGATCATCTTTTTATGTTCCCGCAAAAATCCCACTGTTTCCTCATAGCCTTCAAAAAAGTGGTCGATCTTCTCCAGCCTTTTCTCCGACTCCTTCCAGATTTTCATGCGTACGGGAATTCTCTCCAGCTGGTATAACAGCTTCTTGATCCAGGCAGACCGAAACATTAACAGGAATAAAATAATGACCCAGCCCACATGAAGCACCAGCCCCAGACAAAAAAGACCATAATATCCGTCCAGACGCCCCTGCAGCTGCCCGCCCCAAAACAGCAGGATGCCTATGCCTAACAGCGCCATAGCCAGCTTATTTAAAACTGCAATCGTCATCAATACCACAAAGGAGGATGAAAAAGTGCAGCCGTCCTTGCTCATATAGTAAAGCTGCATGGGCTGCCCCCCGCTGGCAGAGGGCGTAATCCCGGAAAAGAAAAATCCCGTAAACGAATAGGACAGGCAGCGGAAAAAGGATTTTCCTTCCCCAATGCCCCGAAGCAGATACCAGATCATGGTCCCTTCTCCCGCCACAAAAGAAACTGCCAGAAAAATTGCTGCCACCACATACCAGCCTGACATCTCCCCTACAGCCTTCAGCATTCCCTTAAAGTCCTGCCCTCGGAAAACATTCCAGAAGGTCAGTGCCATAATCGCAATAAACAAGGCTGCATACAATATAAACTTACGGATTCTCTTCTTATTCATCACCAATATACCTTATGTAGTCATTTTAACAGTTATACCTTACAGCATATTTCTTAACAATTATCGGCGTCATTCATAAAGAAATTCTAAAGCGGCCGACATGCCTTTATAACTGTACTATCAGCTCCCTCCTTTGTCAATAAGTTTGCGTTGGCAAAAATTTACGGCATGTGCTGTTCCTCCGTCTCCGTCAGATAATACTCCCCTGCCCGGTACACTCTTACGGCCTCGGATGCCTTCCTCGCTACCGCAAGGCCGCAGGTTCCGCATACACCGTTTCCCGCATCCGCACAGTTTACATAGCTGGGGGTATTCGCGGCAATAATATAACCGCAGTCCCTGCAATAAGTTATATTTTGAACAGAATGCCGCACACTGGTATTTTCCCCGTAAGCATCCTCATATACATTGATATTTCCCACATTTATATGATTGGTTACGGGAATGCTCTCCGTCACCTGCAGGCTGCAGAGTGAACACCGGCCATGCCTTAAGCCTTCCCCGGCGCAGGTTGCTTCCCGGTCAATCACCCACTCCTTCACCGCATGCTCCGCCAGCGGACGCGCCTCCCTGACCTCTGCTCCACAGCTCCTGCATAAAAAGACGTCATACCCTGCCTCCCTGCAGGTAGAAGCCTTTGACCGCAGGGGCTGATCCGTGTCCGTATCATAATCATGACCACGGGCCGGAATCACCTCCTGCTGCGTCTCGCCGCAAACCGTACAGCTATACTTGATCAGACCGGTCCGGGTACAGTCCTCGTATGTAATATACACCACTTCATCCGGCCTTGTATGGGCCGCCTCGATGATCTCCCGCTTCGTCTCCGTACAATGTAAGAGTGCGATCATGCAGCCTGCGCTGTCCGTGACCTCTACCATCCCCTGACACTGGTAGTCCCGATAACCATCCTTCTCACAGGAGGCAGCCTGAAAAGCCGTCAATTCCCATCTGTGGACATGCTCCGCCGGAGCCGGCGCCGCCGTGTCAAGCCCGCCGGCACTGTCCGCCGGTTCGCCGGCCCTAAGGCTTTCGGACGCTGCCATGTCAGGCCCGCCGGCACTGTCCGCCGGTTCGCTGACCCTAATGCGGTCGGACGCTGCCGTCACCGCCTGCTTCAAAAGTCCGCTGCTGCTCCGGCCCTCTTTGATTCCGTAAGTGATATAATGCCTGGCAATAGCGATATAGTCCTCTCCGTATGCCGCCTTCACGTCCGGATTGCCGTCTGCATAGCCCGCCAGGTCAAACAAAACCCCGGAGGTCCTCTTTTCCACAATACCATAGGTCAGATAATGATTTACATAGGCGTTCCAGTCATCACCAAAAGCCGCATTTAAATCCGCATAAGCTGCCCGGTAAGCAACCACATCAAGGATGGGGCTCATAACCCGCCCCTCATAGACCCCTCTGGTCATAAAGTGATTCAGAAGCGCCGCTTCGTCGTTCCCATATGCGGATTTTAAATCGCTGTATCTCCCGGCATAATATTCGGCATCAAACACATCCCTCACCCCTGCCGCGGACACTCTTAAACTGCTGCCTGCCAGCATAATCGCCAACAGCGAAATTGTCAATACCCTTTTCCCTCTTTTGCTTCTCATACTGACGTCTCCCCTCAATGCCCGCATGTGATAAAAAATATCCCTCGGCAAAACTTTCGTTTCACTTTGGGATATTTTTCATCAAACTTTAGCAGGGTTTGAACAATAAATTGGGCTTACTGAACCGTACCGATAAAGGTTTCGCCCACCTGATAAACCTTAATCTGATTCTTTCCGGTTCTGTTCATCTGGAGCTTACAGTTATCGCAAGCGCCATCCTTATTTGCATCAACACAAGGAACAATCGTTGTTGCATCTGCATCATCCACATCCGTAATCAATTTGCAATCGTTACAATAAGTAACCCTATATACAGCATGCGTTCTCTGTGTAACACCATTTGCCGCATCCTGTACGGTATAAGTATCTGCATAAACCGTTACGTTCGTGGTATTTGCCGTGTTATGATCCTTCAAAGGCAGATTCTCATAAACCTTTGCGCCACATACATCGCAGAAGCCATATGCCTTGCCGGCTGCTGTACAGGTAGACTCTACTTCAACATTTCTCTTTGTTCCCAGCTGATGGTTCAGAAGAGGACGGGAAGAGGTTGTTTTAACGCCACAGTTCTTGCACTGGAAAATGTTTTGTCCTTCGTCCCCAGGTCTGCAGCCCTTGGATTCCACATAGCCGACCTGTACATAATCATGCTGAAGAGCCTCTAAGGTTTCAGTTATATCCTTGCCGCACTTTGTGCAGGTGTATTTCATAACACCGGTAGATGTGCAGGTAGGATGCTCGATATACAGGTTATCAGTGCTTTCAGGTCTGGAATGTGCCGGAGCCAGGGTAACCTTATATACAGAATCACAGGTTACAGGTACGCCGTTGACTACCTTCTGCTGGGTTCCAACCCATTTTCCGTCTACATACACGTTCTCCATTACAGGTGCATTACATCTTAATTCCTGGTAACCTGCTTCCGTACAGGTAGGAAGCAGCTGGCTGATCAGAGTCGCACCCTGAGCCAGGGTCCAGTGCTGATGTGTAGCAGGAACTACCGTCGCGTCATCCTCATCTGCAGGCTTATTTGTGTTGGTATTGTTGTTGCCTGTAGAATTACTGTTATTTGTTGTTGCAGCTGCGGCCGGAGCTGCTACTTTCTTGATCTCGCCGCCGGGTCTGCCTTCCTTCTTACCGAAGTTTACATAATGCTGTGCGATTGCTGCATAATCCTCACCATAAGCAGCCTTCACGTCAGCATTCTTTGCCGCATAGTCAGCAAGGTCAAACAGAACGCCCGTGGTTCTCCCTTCCTTGATACCATAGGTAAGGTAATGCTCCACATAAGCATCCCAGTTGTCGCCAAAAGCCGCATTCAGGTCCGCATAAGCATTGCGATATGCTGCCACATCAAGAATGTCGCTGGCAATACGTCCCTCCTTTGCACCATTAGCCAGGAAATGCTCTAAAAGCGCTTTTGCGTCGGTTCCGTAAGAAGCCTTCAAGTCAGCGTACTTTGCCGCATAAGCATCAGCATCAAATACATCCTGCACCCCGGCTGCAGATACGCTCATAGCGCCGCCTACCAGCAGAGCTGCTGCCAATGAAAATGCTAAAAACTTTCTTCCTTTCATTTTTTCTCCTTCTCCCTTTCTTAAAATAAAAATGTAAATTATTTTTGTGAATCGTTCCCTGCCAAGTTCGCTTCACAAAAGTCATGATAACATCTATTGTTGTATTTTGCAAGTATTTTTTTCGCTAATAGCGAAATAATTACATCTTTTGATAATCTTCATGGGATTCTAATCAGGGTAGAATAAAGAAAAGGAATAAAGAAAAGATAAGGAGGAAGCGGGAAATGGATGCTTTGGAGCTGAGACTGGCCGTTGGAGAAAGAGTTCGTAATTATCGTTTATCGAATCACTATACACAAGCTTATTTTGCGGAAATGATCGACATTTCCGTGAACTTTCTCTCCGAAATCGAAAACGGAAAAAAAGGGATGTCACAGGAAACCTTATATAAGCTCTGCGAACATTTTTGTTTGTCCGCAGATTATATCCTGTTCGGCAAAAATCCCTCCGTCGGCGAATCCGAGTCCAGCTCACGCATTTCCGATCTGGCCCAGACCTTAAATGATGCAGAATTAAATACCTTGATTGATTTTCTGGTTTCTCTGCGCAAGCTACGGAGCTTTTCTATATAAAATAAATTCTATATAAATCTATTTAAATAAGGATAAAATATCCTTCGGCTGGATTTGCACCGATGGGCAAAAAGTGGTACAATGACCTTATTCCAAGGATAAAGGCAAAGGAGTTTCTGATATGCGCCACAGTAAGATGAGCCTTCGGCAGACCGTTTCAGAGTACCTGCTGTTGACCGCTGCCACCTTCATTCTGGTGACAGGGATTTACCTCTTTAAATTCCCCAACAACTTTTCCTTTGGCGGTGTCACAGGCATTGCCATAGTCTTAAGTGCCGTCACTCCCGCAACGCCGGGCATCATCACCTTTATCATCAATATGGCTCTGCTTCTGCTGGGCTTTATCTTTCTGGGAAAAGACGCCGGCATCAAGACCGTTTATGTAAGCCTGCTGACCTCTGCGGGGCTGTCTGCAGCGGAGGTCCTCTTCCCCATGAGCCGGCCATTGACAGGCGAACCTGTTTTGGAGCTGATCTTCGCCATCGTTCTGCCTTCCTTCAGTGCTGCCATCTTTTTCAATATAGGTGCCTCCGGCGGCGGGACAGACATTCTCGCCATGATCTTAAAAAAGCATACCCGCGTCAACATCGGCACAGCGTTGTTTCTCGTGGATCTTGGAATCGTAGCCGCATCCTGCCTGGTGTTCGATGCCCAGACCGGCCTTTGTTCACTCTGCGGCCTGCTGGCAAAATCCCTCGTGGTAGACGGTGTCATCGAAAACATCAATCTCTGTAAATGCTTTACCATAATATGCGATAATCCCACCCCCATTTGCGACTATATCATGGAGCATCTAAACCGCAGCGCAACCATCTATCGGGCGGAGGGCGCCTATCAACACAACGAAAAGACAGTCATTATCACCATCATGAAACGAAGCCAGGCTGTGGAATTACGTAATTTCATACGCAAAACACAGCCCGGAGCGTTTATTGCCATCACAAACAGCAGTGAAATTATCGGCAAGGGCTTTCGTGGCTTTAATTAGCTTCCTTCTCTTTGCCCTCCCGGCCCGCCTGGGCGATCAGCGCTTTATCCACCTCTTCCTCATAATTGCGGATGGATACCTCAATGGGCGTAGGATCCTTCGTCAGCCGCCTGCCCCCCACATGATTAAAAAATACAATGATCCCGGCGGCAAGCCCGACGGAATAAGATACCTCCAAAATGTTCAGCCCCTGAGGTTCTTTGTTCATTACCATGGAATAAATAAGCGTAAAAACATTATTGATCCCCACGTCGTTATGATAAGCCATGATGGTGAACGCCGTCCCAAAAAAGCTTACCAGACAGACCAGTGCCCCGCGAAGCCATTGCTGCCAGCCCTTATGCCTGTGAACATTAACCCATTCCAGCAGCACATCCGTTTCCCCCAGGACCTGCACGCTGATATCCTGACATTCCTTTTCCATCAGCTCCACCAGCTTTAATACACTGATCACGCACCGCCTGGCATCGTTTTGCGCAAAATGATGTACCTTGATGGCCTTCAGTCTGTCAGCCAGTGCCGCTTCCTGACAGCGTACCGCTCCCACATCAGACAAAAATACATCCGGAGACTGTACCTCAACGTTTCGTTCACATTTCAAATAAACCGTCACATTAGACATTTTCTCATGCTTCCTTCCATGCTATCTCATCTTTCCTCTCATTCCGCCGCGCAAGCGGCATCTAAATTTGTGGGAACTTTGGGACGCGCAGCGTCACAAATTCCGAGATTGAAAATGTTAATTTTCAATCTTTCGCCTTATGCGGCGGTCCGATGAAATTCCGTCAAAAAGTAAAGCAGCGACCCGCATAGCTTTCCTGCCGCCATACTTAATACTGCCAGTCCGATTCCATGCCTGAAGGAAATCCGCCTGGCCAGAATCGGGATACTGTCAAGCATCTCCGCAATAGCTAAGGCAAGGCACCCCACAAACATTCCGGCAAACAGGCCGAAAACAGCCTGCCAGGATCCGCCGATTATACTTAACAGCCTCTGACCATCCGGAAACCGCTCCTGCCACCAGGCGCCAAACTGACAATACCTGGAGAAAATACTGAGGATGGCGCCGCTGATTGTCCCGAAAATCACGGCTTCCTCATACAGCATCACTTTTCCGGCAGTATGCGTCTTGCAGGCAAATCTGGGGACCAGTCCCACGGCCGCCAAGACCGTAAACACACCTGCCGCCGCCAGAAACCCATAGCTGGCTCCGGCAATGATCAGCAAAAGCTCTCTCACCTTAATAACCATACCTTTCCGTAATCCGGCAAATTTGGACCGCAGACACAAATTGGCGGCTCACAATCTTTTCGCAATTATTATTCACACAGGCAGATAAAATATGCAGTTACCAAAAAAATAGCCGCCTCCGCTACTTGTCAGCCAAAATATTTTGATTTAAAAACCTCTGGAAAAATTACCGGAAAAGAGGTATGATAAATCTATCTTTTCAGAAAACGTTTTCAAAGGAGGACATACTTATGCCTAAATGGCTGGACAATGCAGTTTTTTATGAAATCTATCCTCAATCCTTTCAGGATACCAATGCGGACGGCATCGGCGATTTTCAGGGAATTATCAGACGTCTGGACTATATCCGTGAGCTTGGCTGTAATGCCATCTGGATCAATCCCTGCTTCCTGTCTCCCTTCGGAGACGCCGGATATGATGTGGCAGATTATGATACTGTCGCCCCCAGATACGGCACCAACGAAGATTTAAAACAGCTGTTTGCCGAAGCACACAGCCGGGGCATTCATGTGCTGCTGGATCTGGTTCCCGGTCACACCTCCGTAGAGCATAAATGGTTCCTGGAATCCATGAAAGCGGAGAAAAACCAATATACGGATCGTTACATCTGGACAGACAACGTCTGGGAAGCTCCCGAAAATATGGGCTGCCTCAGGGGCATCTCCCCCAGGGACGGCGCCGTGGCCCTAAACTTCTTTTCCATGCAGCCCGCCCTGAACTACGGTTATTACAAGATCACCCGGCCCTGGCAGCAATCCCCAGAGGACGAAGGCCCCAGGGCCACCTTAAACGCCATGCTGGACGTGATCCGCTTCTGGCTTTCTATGGGCTGCGACGGTTTTCGGGTGGATATGGCCGGCTCCCTGGTTAAAAATGATGAGGAAGGCAAGGGCACCATTGCCCTCTGGCAGAAGGTCCGCACCTTTTTGGACAGAGAGTTTCCTGAGGCAGCCTTTGTGTCCGAGTGGGGCGAGCCGGACAAATCTCTTCAGGGAGGCTTTCACATGGATTTTCTGCTGCATTTCGGTCCCTCCCGCTATAATGATCTTTTCCGCTGTGAACACCCCTTCTTTTCCTCCGAAGGCCGGGGTGATGTGTCAGCCTTTGTAAAAAAATACCGGGAAAATTATGATAAGTCCGAAAAAAAGGGGCTGATCTGTATCCCCTCCGGCAATCACGACATGGACCGGCTGGCCCGGCTTTTAAGTCCGGATGAAATGAAGCTTGCCTTCGGTTTCCTGCTTTCCATGCCCGGCGCCCCCTTTATCTATTATGGCGATGAAATCGGCATGCGCTATGTGGAGGGCTTAAGCTCCGTGGAAGGCGGATATAACCGGACGGGCTCCCGTTCCCCCATGCAGTGGGACAATACGGCAAACGCCGGCTTCAGCAGCGCTCCCGCCGAAAAGCTGTACATCAAAATGGATGATGCCCCTGACAGGCCTACCGTGGAGGCCCAGCTGACCGCTGAAAACTCCCTGTATCATGAGGTAAAAAAGCTGATCGCCATCCGACAGGCTCACCCTGCTCTGCAAAGCAGAGGGGAAATCGAATTTGTCCACGCCGAAGAAAACGCCTATCCGCTGGCTTACCTTAGAAGCGCAGACAGTGAACGGATTTTGATTATTGTAAATCCCGCCTCCAGAGCCGAAAGCTTCGAGAGTGTACTGCCTGAAGGAGAGCTTCTTTACTCCTGCGGTGCGCCGGCAAAAAAAGAAGGCAGCGCCTGGATGGTGCCGCCCTGCTCAGTCAGCTTTATTAAGCTTTGAGTAATCAGCCATTTTTATAATAACCTCCATGTCGCAGCAAGGCTGCGACATAAAATCCCAAGGCCAACAAGTTGGCATGTGAAGAATGCCGCATTTCAGGCATTCTTCAGCGTGAAGCATAGAACTTCTTTGCGAAATGCCCAAGCCTGAGAATCAGGCTTTTTGCATGAGCAAAAACTGCCAAAGGCAGTTAGAAGTTCTCTTCACGCTGCTCTCCCGCCGGACAGCTTAATCCTCTGCTTTTCTCTCCCAAGAAATACATACTTAAAAACCAGTACTGCCACATATGCCAGCGTTCCTCCCACCAGCACGTCGCTGAAAAAGTGCGCTCCCGCCGCAATTCTGAAAATTCCCACAAACCCCGTATAACAGACAGGAATCACGCAGCAAAGTATTTTACCCGTCTTCCTTCTGAATTTCGGAAATACATCCGGCAGCATCATGAGTATATAGGACATTCCTGCCGAAAAGGTATGCCCCGAAGGAAATGATTTAAAGCAATCCTTTACAAGTCCGCTGCCGGTAAGCAGTTCCCCGGCAGCGCTTTTTTGATACCAGGGCGTATAGCAGGAAGTATCCCCCAGCAGGTGCATCCCCCGATAGCGCATTCTTCCCATGGGCGATTTGATCAGCTCAATGAGAAAAAAGCAGGAGCAACAGCACACGATCGCCAGCGCAAAGGGCAGCAGCCGTTCAAGATTTCGTTTCATCCATTCCCCTGTCAGCTTTAAAACGACTATGGCCACTGCCAGGCCAAAGACAACGGATACCAGCCAGGTTCCCGGTCCCTCCAGAAGCTCTTCCCTTTCATAAATACGAAAGGCATATTTTAATCCGTCCCGCAGCAAAAGAGCAGCACAAACCGTAGACAGGCAAAAGAAGAAAAGGCTGAAGCTTCTTCGTATACCGCCTCCTGCCCAGAAATAAACCGTCAGCACCGAAGCCGCAAAAACGGCGGCAGTCCATATGGGCCAGGCACCGGCAATCTCTACAAGATTACAGAGAACATTTACCGAATAATATCTGCCCTCTGTCAGATTTCCGTCTGCCAGTATATGGCTCACCTGAAGGTCAAACACGGTGGCCAGCCCCAGCAAAATTCCAAATACACCTGTCAAGCTCACTATAAATAACAATCGTTTCTTTTTCTCCGGCATCTGTCTCCCTCTGATTTTTCTTACTTCTGATTCTGATTGATTTTCATTGTCAGGGAAATTCTTTTCTTTGCGGTATCCACGGAAAGCACCTGGACCTCCACAATGTCCCCTACGCTTACCGCCTCCAGGGGATGCTTGATATAACGGTCCGTAATCTGTGAGATATGTACTAAGCCGTCCTGGTGAACGCCTATATCCACAAATGCCCCAAAATCAATGACATTGCGCACAGTCCCCTTCAATATCATTCCCGGCTTCAAATCCTTCATATCCAGTACATCACTGCGCAGGATCGGCTTGGGCATATCGTCTCTGGGATCACGGGCAGGCTTCTCTAATTCCCGCAGAATGTCTACCAAAGTGATTTCCCCGATTCCAAGCTCTTCCGCCAGCAGCTTCTTATCCCTGATCCGCTTTTCCAAACCGGACACTGCCGCACCGCCCGCCATTCCGCCTTCGGATACTGTTCCTGCAGATTTCGTCATACTGCTTCCCCTGTCGTTGACCAAATCGGTCTTTCCCATAGTATTTCCCATAGCTGCCGCAAGAGCCTTTCCCATAGCAGTATTCGTATTTCTTACCTGTATGTTTTTCTGCTGCTCACGGCCCCTCCGCATTGCTGCCTCTCCCTGCATCGTTTTTCCCTTACCTGACACAGCTGACATTTTATCTGTCATATTGCTTTCTGACACAGATGTCTTACTTATGGAAGCCGCTTTCTGAGCGGATTTGCGCACATCCTCCATTGTCATCCCCAGCTTATCCAAAAGCTTCTCTGCCGCCTCATAGGATTCGGGATGAACACTGGTGGCATCCAAGGGATTATCACCGTCTAAGATCCGCATAAATCCGGCACACTGCTCAAAAGCCTTAGGTCCCAGCTTGGCAACCTTTAAAAGCTGCTTTCGATTGGTAAACCTGCCATTTGCCTCCCGATAATCCACAATGTTTTTAGCAATCGTTTTCGTAATGCCGGAGATATACTCCAGCAGGGATACGGAAGCTGTATTCAGATCCACCCCCACCTTATTCACGCTGTCCTCCACCACACCGTTTAAGGCCTCACCCAGCTTTTTCTGATTCATATCATGCTGGTACTGTCCCACGCCAATAGACTTAGGATCAATCTTGACCAACTCAGCCAACGGGTCCTGAAGCCTCCTGGCTATGGATGCCGCACTCCGCTGCCCCACGTCAAAGTTAGGAAATTCTTCTGTTGCCAGCTTGCTTGCGGAGTAAACGCTGGCACCTGCCTCGTTGACTATAACATACTGCACTGGTCTGTCCAGCTCCTTCAACAGCTCCACGATCACCTGCTCCGACTCCCTGGATGCCGTGCCGTTTCCGACAGAAATTAAATCCACCTGATATTTTTTAATCAGCTTTTTTAACTCTGCCTTAGCTTCCTCCACCTTATTCTGAGGCGCCGTGGGATAAATCACCTTTGTATCCAGCACCTTTCCCGTGGGATCCACCACTGCCAGCTTACAGCCTGTGCGAAAAGCCGGATCCCATCCGAGGACCACCTTGCCGGCAATGGGCGGCTGCAGTAGCAGCTGCTCCAGGTTTTTCCCAAAGACACTGATGGCACCATCCTCTGCCTTCTCGGTCAGGGCATTCCGGATTTCTCTTTCAATAGCAGGTGCTATCAAACGTTCATAGCTGTCTGCAATGACCTCCTGCAGTACCGGGCTGGTGTATGGATTATCGGATATGATGTTTTTCTTGGCAAGATACTGTAAAATACGTTCCTGGGGAGCATTCACCTTAACGGTCAGCATCTTCTCCGCCTCTCCCCTGTTCAGTGCCAGAATCCGATGGCCCGCTATTTTTTTCACCGGCTCTTCAAAATTATAATAGGTTTCATAAACGCTCTGGACCTTTTCGTCCTTTGCCGTGCTTGTAACAATGCCCTCGTCCATGGTCAGCTCTCTGATATAGCTCCGATAATCCGCATTGTCAGAAATACTCTCCGCTATAATGTCCTTCGCGCCCTGCAGTGCTTCTTCCGGCGTCTTTACACTTTTTTCCTCTTCCACACCCTCCGCGGTAACGTATTTTACTGCCTCCTCCAACACGGGTGCCTCTGCGCTCTGGGCCAGAATATACTCTGCCAGCCCCTCCAGACCTTTTTCCTTTGCCACGCTGGCTCTGGTTTTCCGCTTCGGACGATAGGGACGGTAAAGATCCTCCACTGCCACCAGCGTCTCTGCCGCCAGAACTTTTGCCCTCAGCTCCTCCGTCAGCTTTCCCTGCTCTTCAATGCTGCTTAAGACCTGTTCCTTTTTCTCTTCCAGATTGCGCAAATATACAAGGCGCTCGTGAAGGTCACGCAGCTGCTCGTCATTGAGAGAGCCCGTGACCTCCTTTCTGTATCGTGAGATGAAGGGGATGGTATTTCCCTCGTCGATCAGCTTTACCGCCGCCTCAACCTGCCACTTTTCAACCTTCAGCTCTTCTTTGATTTTCAATATAATATCCATGTCTCCCCGGCCTTTCCGAATTGATTTTCACATTTATATAACAAAATTTATTTATGTAAGCATTTGGCTATGGCGCTCAGCAGCAGACTGGTGTTGATCGGCTTGGGCAGATGCTCGTCCATGCCCGCCATCTTTGTCTTTTTAATATCCGAATCCATCACATTGGCACTTAAAGCGATAATGGGAACCGTCTCCGCATCGGCGCGGTCCATTCTGCGGATTTCCTTCACCGCCTCCAGCCCGTCCATCACCGGCATCATAATATCCATCAGAATGACATCTATGGAATTTTCCTCTGTCTGGCTGAAAATATTTATGGCTTCCCGCCCGTTTGCGGCACACAGCACCGTCATGCCCTCACTTTCCAGCAGGAATCTGGCAATCTCCATATTTAATTCATTATCCTCCGCCAGCAATACATGCAGCCCTGTAAAGTCCACATTCTCCGGCTCGGCTGCTAACGCTTCCTCACACACCTTAAACGGAATTGTAAAGGTGACCTTCGTTCCCGCTCCGGGCTCACTTTCTACCGCAATGGAACCATTCATCTGGTCCACCAGCCTTTTTACAATGGACATTCCCAAACCCGTTCCCATGTACTCCGTCCGGGCACCGTTATGCTCCTGCTCAAAGGGCTCGAAGATATTTTTTACAAACTCCGGAGCCATGCCGATTCCCGTATCCTCCACCACAAACTCATAGGTAGCCAGCTGACCGTTGCCTGATACTTCACGCCCGCTTAAGATAATGGAACCATTAGGCTTATTGTACTTAATGGCATTGTCCAGTATATGCTCAAATATCTGCAACACATGCTTGGGACTCCCAATCACATTCGGATGGGAAAAGTCTCCCGGTATAAACGCATAGGTAAGCCCTCCCTTTTCGGCCCTGTCCGAAATATTCACCAGCTCCTCCGTCAGGAAAGAAGGTAAATTAAAGGTTTCGTCCATCAGCTCCAGCTTTCCGCTCTCCAAATTATTCATGTCCAGCACGTCCTGCACAAGATTCATCAGATGATCACAGGATAGGGATATTTTTTTCAGGCATTCCTCTATTTGTTTCGGATCATTCCGGCTCTTTTTTACAATTTCCAGCATACCGGCAATTCCGTTAATCGGTGTCCGCAGATCGTGGGACATGCGCGACAGAAAATCCTTCTTTACCCGCTCCGCTTCTTCCGCCTTAGCCAGCGAGTCGGAAAGAATCCTGTTTGTGTCAAGCTCCCTCTTCTTTTCCTCATCCACTACGCGAAAAGTCAGAATAATATGTCCTGTCTCCAGCTTCATGGCGCCGCCGTAAAATGCCTGGAATTGAATCCACTGATATTCGCCGTTCAGCTTTGCCTGATATGTAGCCTGATAATTGCCGCCCCTTTCACCGGGATTTGCAAAAATATTAAGCTTGTTTAACATTTCCGCAAAGGAATGATCCTGCGGATTAATGTATTCCTGGCCATACCGCTGCAGCAGCTCTTCCAGCTCCTCCAGCGTCCCGCAGACCTGTTCATGAAGATCATTCCGCTCGCTTTTAATGACTCTGTAGCGTCCTTGATTCATATCCACATATATAATACGGTCATATCCTCTGGTCAGGGCATTCAGCAGCTCGCTCTCGCGCCTTCGGGCATCCTCCACCACTCTGACAGAGGCAATCAGTATCCTGCGCCCTTCCATAGAAGCAGATTCTCTCCAGAAGGAATTTACCCAGACATTCATTCCCGAATGATTAACCATCCGAAACTCATGGCCGGCCTGATTTCCGCTGTTCAGACTTTCTTCAAGCGCCTCCCTGTCTTTATCAAAGACAAAGTGCATAAATTTCCCCTTCGACACCTCCATCATTTCCTCATAACTGTATCCGATTGCAGTCAATGCAAAGCCGGAAATAAAATAGATGGGGTATCCCGGCTCGTCATACACGCCGACAATTCCCACCGCTCCGTTTTTATCCAGCAAATGAATAATTGCTTCCTGATTTTGAGGCAAAAGCTGCCTTCCGTCGCCACTGCTAAAATATAACTCTTCATAGTACTTCTGAGAATCGCTCATTGCCTCTCTCTTTCCGCCCTCTCTGCGCTCACTGCCCGATTTCATCGGGCGTTTGCTCGGCTTTTTCCTATTTCACTCGCAAACTCGCGCTTTGCGCTCACTGCCCGATTTCATCGGGCGTTTGCTCAGCTCTTTCTTGCTTCACTCGCAAACTCGCGCTTTGCGCTCACTGCCCGATTTCATCGGGCGTTTGCTCGTTAATTGTGCAGGAAAATCAAATGCCGCTATGCGGCGCTTGATTTTCTACTGCACAATTACATTGTACCAATAAATGAGGTTGGTGTAAACTTATTTTTGCCCTCGTTTCCTTTGACATCCCGGCCTGCGAATAGTATAATAGGGGCAGAAAGGAGTCTGATCTATGGACTTTAACCGGGACGGGCAGGATCATGAGCAAAATAACGACAGCCATAGCGACTGGGAAAATGCCCGCGAAAACTGGGATAAATGGCAGGAAGAACAGGAAAAGAAAAACTGGGACAAATGGGACAGCAACGCTTCCCATAGCAGCTACTACAACCAGCCTACTCACAAGCCTTACGATCAAGGCTTTTCTGTGGCAGCTGTCTGCTGCGGCCTTCTTTCGATTACATTAGGCTGTTGTTCCCTTTCTCTGCCTCTGGGTGCAATGGGTATTCTCTTTGCCGCTCTTTGCAGCCGCAAAAACAAGCCCTTAAGCAGTAACTGCCGCATGGGCCTCTATCTGAGCATTTTCGGCTGCATTTACGGAGCCGTCAGTCTCATTTATCTTATCAAAAGGCTTGGTGATCCGGCCTTTCTGGGAGGTAGCTTATGAATCTTTCGATTGGAGCTTATGGAACATACGACGACAGGAATATACCTCTGACTTCTGTCGAAAAGGAAAAAGAACAGGAAAAAAGAGAGCTTATGGGTCTGGAGGACCCGGCTGCAGGCAGAAAAAAGCCAGGCGAGGAATGCGAGACCTGTAAAAAGCGTAAATATCAGGACGGCTCCGACGAGATGGTTTCCTTTAAAAGCGCCGCTCATATTTCTCCGGAAAGCGCAGCCGCCAGAATAAGGGCCCATGAGCAGGAGCATGTCTCCAATGCTTACAAAAAAGCAGCCGAAAACGACGGCAAGGTAATTTCCGCCTCCGTCTCCATCCAGACCGCAGTCTGTCCCGAATGCGGCAGAACTTATGTATCCGGCGGCACCACTCACACGCAGATCAAATATTATAATGAAGAAAATCCATATCAGAAGGGCTTAAAGACTGCAGACCAGGCAAAATACAGCGGTATGAATATGGATTATGCGGTATAGGACATCAGAATGATTCAATACTCCAGACGTTATCAATTAAAGGACAAGGCAAAGGATACTTTGAGCGGAAACTATGGTACTCTGATTTTGGGCAGCTTCCTCTTTTCGCTGGTTATTTGCCTTGTCGTTTTTATCTTTGGGTTTGCATATTTTATGTCAGTGCTCGCATCTCTATATTCCGGCATCGGACACAGCATCATTGCTTATCGCATCTTTCAGATCGGCCTTGTGGCCGGGCTGATTTTATCCGGTTTCCTGAATTTGGGAATAACTTTTCTCTGTTTTAAGCTGACCTGCGGTCAGCCCGGCAGATATACAGATATTTTTTACGGCTTCCGACGGGACACCTTCTTTAAAACCTTGCTGCTCACCGTAATCCGCCTTGCCTTCGGCTGTATCTGCTCCCTGCCTTTTGTATATTTCAAAAACGCTTACCTGCAGGCCCCCGGCTTCCGGCTTCTGTGGCTGACCCTGCTTGCCGGCGTCGTGAGCCTTTGCCTTTATATTCCGGCAGCACTTTCGCTGGATATTACTTACTTTCTGCTGTTGGATTTTCCGGACAAAAAAGCTGCCGGAATTATCAAGGACAGCTTCCGCCTTATAAAAGGCAGCCGCAAACGCCTGTTTTTCCTGCAGCTTAGTTTTGTTCCCCTCCGGCTTCTCTGCCTCCTGACTCTCGGTGTGGGCAGCCTATGGCTGGAGCCATATGTTCACATGACTTTTACTCTCTTCTATCTGGACCTGATAAATCCTAAAACCACATAGCCTCTTACTGCTCCGCCTCGGAAGACTTGGTATTAATCCACTTTAAGTATCCGTTGATAAAGGGATCCAGGCTTCCGTCCAGCACGGCGTCTGCATTTCCCGTCTCCACCTCGGTCCTCAGATCCTTCACCAGCTTGTAAGGCTGCAGCACATAAGAACGAATCTGATTTCCCCACGCAATATCCTTGACCTCACCGCGAATATCCGAAAGCTTTTCCACATTTGCTTCCTGCTTTAACAGATACAGCTTTGCCCGCAGCATCTGCATGGCCTTATCCCGATTCTGGAACTGGCTGCGCTCATTCTGGCACTGCACCACCGTTCCCGTAGGAATATGCGTAATGCGGATGGCCGATGAAGTTTTGTTAATATGCTGGCCGCCGGCACCGCTGCTTCGATAAGTGTCGATACGCAGATCCTTTTCGTCAATCTCCACATCCACGTCTTCCTCTATATCCGGCATCACGTCCAAAGATACAAAGGAGGTCTGCCGCTTTCCCTGGGCGTTAAAGGGAGAAATACGCACCAGTCTGTGTACGCCCTTTTCCGATTTCAGGTATCCGTAAGCATTGATCCCGTTCACCTGAAAGGTCACGGACTTGATACCGGCCTCATCCCCGTCCAGGAAATCCAAAACCTCCACGGAAAAGCCCTTCCGCTCCGCCCACCGCGTATACATGCGGTAAAGCATACTGCACCAGTCACAGCTCTCCGTTCCTCCCGCTCCTGCATTCAGCTTTAAAATAGCATTGTTCCTGTCATATTCGCCCGAAAGAAGAGTTCCTACCCGGAGCTCTTCAAACTTAGCCGTAAAATCATCTAATTCCTGCCGGATCTCCGCTGCCATGGAAGGATCGTCTTCTTCATAGCCCATTTCGATCAAGGTCAAAATGTCCTCGTATTGACCAAAAAGCCCGTTGCATTCTTCTACGGTATCTTTTAAATTCTTCAGTTCCTTCATCTTTGCGTTGGATTTGTCCGGATCGTCCCAGAAGCCCGGAGCCTCCATTTCCATTTCCAGCTCTTCGATCCGTTTTGATTTATTGACCAAATCCAGAGAATCCCGCACCTCGCTTAAAGGTACTTCATAGGTAAGAATCTCGGTTTTCATCTGATCAAGCTCTACCACAGTCGTCACCTGCTTTCTTTTCGCCTTTCACACTAACTTCTGCGTCCACAGCACTGCTTATACTTCTTGCCGCTGCCGCAAGGACAGGGATCATTGGGATATATCTTTGCATTGCCACGCTTCACAGGCGCTTTCGCCACGCTTTCATCCTTATTGGTGCCGGTGACCTTTGCCACCTGCTCACGCTCTACCTTCTGCTCCACCTTGATATGGAACAGCAAACGCACCGTCTCTTCCTTGATATTCTGTATCATCTCGTCAAACATCTGATAACCGCTGGATTTATATTCCACCAGTGGATCACGCTGGCCATAAGCCTGGAGACCGATCCCCTGCCGCAGCTGCTCCATGTCGTCAATATGATCCATCCACTTTCGGTCAATTACCTTCAGCAGAATCACGCGCTCCAGCTCCCTGATGGCCTCCGCATCCGGGAATTCCGCCTCCTTGCTCTCATAAAGCTTTACGGCTTCCTCCTTCAGCTGCTGCTTTAAGCTGTTTTTCTTCGGCTTCTTTACCCGCTCCGCCGTTACCGGCTGCAGGGGAATGGTAGGGATTAAAAGAGTATTCAGCTCGTTGAAATTCCAATCCTCCACCTCTGCATCCTCATTGATGCTGATGTCCACACAGTTCTCCGCAATGTCCGTAATCATCCTGTAGATGAAATCCCTCATGCTCTCGCCGTTTAAGACACGAAGGCGCTCTTCGTAAATAATCTCCCTCTGCTCGCTCATAACGCGGTCATACTCCAACAGATTCTTACGAATGCCAAAGTTGTTATTCTCAATCTTCTTTTGAGCGGACTCGATGGCACTGGTCAAAGCGCCATGCTCGATCTCCTGCCCTTCCGGCACGCCCAGCGTATTAAATATGCCGATCAGACGCTCTGAACCAAAGAGGCGCATCAGATCATCCTGCAGGGAAATATAAAACTTAGATTCTCCGGGATCCCCCTGACGCCCGGAACGGCCGCGCAGCTGATTGTCAATACGCCTGGACTCATGCCGCTCCGTACCGATAATCTTTAAGCCCCCTGCCGCTCTCGCTTCCTCATCCAGCTTAATATCGGTACCACGGCCCGCCATGTTGGTAGCGATGGTTACCGCCCCATGGATACCGGCATCCGCCACGATCTCCGCCTCCATCTCGTGAAATTTCGCATTTAACACCTTATGCTGAATCCCCCGCTTCTGTAAAAGACGGCTTAACTCTTCACTGGCTTCAATGGTAATAGTGCCCACCAGAACCGGCTGCCCCTTTGCATGGGCTTCCTCCACCGCATCCACAATGGCTTTCAGCTTTTCCGCCTTCGTCTTGTATACCGCATCCTGCAGGTCTTTACGAATCACAGGACGATTGGTGGGAATCTCCACCACGTCCATCCCGTAAATCTCACGGAACTCCTTTTCCTCGGTCAAAGCCGTACCGGTCATACCGCATTTTTTATCAAAAAGATTAAAGAAATTCTGGAAGGTAATAGTGGCAAGCGTCTTGCTTTCCCGCTTCACCTTCACATGCTCCTTGGCTTCAATGGCCTGATGCAGACCGTCCGAATAACGACGCCCCGGCATAATACGCCCGGTAAATTCATCTACAATAAGTACCTGATCGTCCTTGACCACATAGTCCTGATCCCGAAACATCAGGTTATGTGCCCGCAGCGCCAGAATAATATTATGCTGTATATCCAGATTCTCGGTATCCGCATAGTTTTCAATATGGAAGAAATCCTCCACCTTCTTTACGCCGGCCTCCGTCAGGTTGATGACCTTATCTTTCTCATTCACAATAAAGTCCCCGGTTTCCTCCTGCACTACACCCATGATGGCATCCATCTTTGTCAGCTGTGCCATATCCTCACCACGCTTCATGCGGCGGGCAAGCAGATCACACATCTCATATAAAGCCGTGGACTTTCCGCTTTGTCCGGATATAATCAAAGGAGTCCTGGCCTCGTCAATCAGCACCGAGTCCACCTCGTCGATAATACAGAAGTGCAGGTTCCTTAAAACCAGCTGCTCCTTATAGATCACCTGATTGTCCCGCAGGTAATCAAAGCCCAGCTCGTTGTTCGTCACATAGGTTATATCACAGCGGTAAGCCTTCTGCCGCTCTTCACTGGTCATACTGTTTAAGACAACCCCAACGGACAGCCCCAAAAACTCATGAATCTGTCCCATCCATTCAGCGTCACGCTTTGCCAGGTAATCGTTGACCGTAACCACATGGACGCCCTTCCCCTCCAAAGCATTTAAATAGGCCGGCGCCGTAGCCACCAGAGTCTTACCTTCACCGGTACGCATCTCTGCAATACGCCCCTGGTGCATGATGATTCCGCCGATCATCTGTACACGGTAATGCTCCATATTTAAAACCCGCTTCGCCGCCTCGCGTACCGTGGCAAATGCTTCAGGAAGCAGGTCATCCAATGTCTCACCCTCACTCA
Organism: uncultured Acetatifactor sp.; assembly: GCA_910586485.1. Lineage (GTDB taxonomy): Bacteria > Bacillota > Clostridia > Lachnospirales > Lachnospiraceae > Acetatifactor. The sequence goes on along the minus strand of CAJUIA010000030.1, from coordinate 342 downwards.
GCCGCTTTTTAAACTCAACGGTTTTTGCCTTCAGTTCTTCATCGGATAACGCCTGCATGGCCGGACGCAGCTCGTCAATCTTATCTGCCAGAGGTTCAATCCTCTTCAACTCCCGCTCGCTATGTGTACCAAAAATCTTATCTATGATTTTCACGTGATTTTCACACCTTTCTGCAGCCTTCCAAAAGGCAGCCACAATATATTGTAACAGAATTTACATTCATATTCAACACTAAGCATAAAAAAAGGGATATATCTATCACTTTTCTAAAATTGAGCTCCATAAGCGTAAACGGTAGATAGTCCGTACCTATACAAAACTGGAGCAAACCTGTATGATAG
>CAJUIA010000029.1 GCA_910586485.1 uncultured Acetatifactor sp. | reverse complement strand
CTCCGTCCTTTGCCTTGTATGTCTTTGATGTTTCTTTTATCAGATACGCCGCAAGATCTTTGTACTGTCCGGTATCGTCTAAATATTTAAAGTCTGGTCTGCCAAACTTCCACAACTTGCGTACCCATTTGGAAACGTCCTGCCCCTCAATATGGTTAATCAATAAATGATGATGTATCGCTTTGTTTAGGTACTCTGTCACACATACCCATTTCAGATCCGCCCCCACCTTCTTAAACTCTTTCCGTAATCCATCTATCAGCTTTTTAATATTTTTCTTTGCCTGCTCCGGATCCGGTCTTTCGTCCTTCCGATATGTCAGCGTAATAAACGGATCATCTACCCCGAAATTATTATTTATCTTTAGCCGGAGGGTTCTCTCTGCGTTCATCTGATTAACCTTTTCTATTTCCTCTGCTGTCGGTTTCTCCTTCCCTCCTCTTGCCTTTACCCCTACCCGCTTTGTATAACTTTTTGTTACCTCAATCGTTGCCCCTGCCTCTACTGATGTTTTAAAATATCCCAACTTAATTACACCTTCTTTTTTGCGTCTTATTATCTTTTCTGTAACTCCTAAAGTTAATAGCTTGAACAAGCCCGAAACCGGCTTATTTGCCGGTGTTTTGGCTTGACGGCAAACGCAATAAGTGGTATAATTTTCTTAAGTTGAGTTATTGCATTTGCACCAATTCTTTAGCCGCTGCGCTGCCAACGCAACGGCTATTTTTCTATTCTTTTTTAGGCTCTGTGTAACGCTCCTGCTGCCCTTTTGGGGCGGATCCCTCGCTTTCTTCATATAATCCCGCTTTGGCTTATAATTTGTTGTGTGGGTTGCTTTTCCCCTTAAAAAGCAACTGAAAACTTGTTGACCGACTACACGCTTTATAGCAGGCGTGACCGCTGCAATTTTTTCACAACATACAGATAACAGCTATTTGCCTGCTGCATCTGCCGCAAGGTTGCCAACCTCGCTACAAATACGCCCTGCAGGTATCGAACCTGCCCGCCGCCGTTGGCGGCTTTCCCATGAATAGGGCGCAGGCGGTTATCTTTGTTGCCGCCTCAACTGAATAACGCCTGCTGCGCTAATTCTGCTTTGTAATGTCCTTCTGCATCGGCTCCCCGCTGCATCTCTCTGTAAATTGTCGCAATGTGTACGCCGGTTTCTAATGCTATTGCTTTCGGTGCTATCCCCTGCCCGCTCATGCGTTCTATTGTCTGCCGGTCTGCATAGGTTAATTTTTTGTACGGTTTTCTCACGCCCAACGCCTCCTTTTTCGTCTTTTGGGTAAAATAAAAAATGCGGTAGAGTTTCCGGCTCTACCGCATTTTATCTATGTTTTTTCTACATAAAAAAATTAAATGCGATAGAGTTTATTCAACTCTTTTCGCATTTAATTCTAAAACTTTGTAATAAAATTTGCCTTATTTGTTTCCTGTTTCAAGTAAATGTCACACTATAAGGCATTTATTCGGAGGCACTTAAAAGTTTTTTATACAGGTTATCTATACAGATTGCGCCAAAAGGGGCAGTAATAAGAATGGATAAAACGGCAACAGTCAATACCGTCTGTCCGCAATTTAGCCCCATTGTAAAAGGTATTGCGCCAATCGCCGCCTGTACGGTAGCTTTGGGCGTATAGGCTATCATACAAAAAACCTTTTCATATTTTGTAAGTTTGGTTTTGATCAATGATATTGCGACACCCGCCATTCTAAACACTAATGCGCAGGCGACAAGCAGCACTGCAAATATACCTGCTGTAATGGCATATCTTAAATCAAGGGTTGCACCGACAAGGACAAACAGAAAAATTTCTGCCGCTACCCATAGTTTGTTGTATTTAACTGACAACCTTTCTGCTAAGATGGAATAACGTTTTTTTATGATAATTCCCAAACTCATAATGGCTAAAAGCCCAGAAATGGGAATAATTCCCTCTAAGCGGTTTTGCAGTTCAAGAAGCAAAAAGGAAAAACTTAGTATAATCAAAATTTTAACAGAATCACGCATATGAAATTTTTTGAAAAACAAAACCAGCACATTTCCTGTCAATGCGCCTGTCATAACTCCTGTTAAAATGGATACAGGTATCTGTAAAAAGCTAATGGCGGATACCGTACCCGTAGAAGCTAAGGAAGTCAGTGCAGTAAATACTACAATTACAAAAACATCATCTACAGATGCGCCTGCCAGTAAAAGCTGCGGTATACTGTGTTCCTTTCCATATCCCTCATCAATCAGTTTAATCATTCTTGGAACAATAACTGCCGGAGATACCGCAGAAATCACACTCCCTATTATAGCGGCTTCCAATGGCGTTACGCCCAATAATGGCGGCGCTAAAATAACCGTTCCAATAATTTCGGTGCAGGCGGGGACAAAGCACATAAGAACCGCCGGTCTGCCAACCTTTTTCAAATCAGCAATATTCAATGACAGACCTGCCCTTGTTAAAATGATTACTAATGCAATCTGCCGCAAATCTGCTGAAATGTTCAAAATAGACGGGTCAATAAGATTGAGCGCGTGAGGACTTAAAACAATACCCACAATAATCATTCCTAAAAGATTGGGAAGTTTTAATTTTGAGAATATACTTCCCACAAACAACCCTAATAATAAAATTACTGCAACACTTGTCAACATACAAAACCCTCCTTATCTTGTTGCAGAAATAATTTCAACAAAAAAAGCTGATAATTTCTGCATATTTTTGCAGAAGTCATCAGCATAAAATGCGGTTTAGGTTTCCCACGGGAGAACTTCATTCCCACGAATTTTATTTTAGCACGAAAAATAATTGATTTCAATATTTTTCAATTCAAGCTATAGGTGTCTGACCTTTTACTCAAGCCGCTGCTTTACCCTTGCGCCTTATTGCAATACACGGCAATCGCCTGCCTGACAAAATCAGCGGTTCCTTCTCCGCCTGCCTTGTCAATGTTGTTCCTGAAGCGTTCGTCACATACATACATTTCACCCAGGCCGCTCAAAATTTCATTAGTACACACATAGTAGTGATCAGTTATAAACTTCTGTAATGCGGCAATTTTCTTTTGGACTTCATCAGCGTCAGGCGTAAAATGCTTTAATTCTCCCAATTCGGAAAACATCGTCATCAATTCGTTTGCAAGCTTACCGTAACCATCTTTATTTTCGGCCATATCCTTTTCCCGGTACTCCTGATATGCTTTTGTATTTCCCCATCTTGCCTTGACTTCCGCCTCATACTTTTCAATTTCACTCTTGTCAAAAACATCAAAGTTCATTCCTGTTCCTCCCTTTTTTTGCATTTCACGAATAAAGGCGATCAGCTCCTCTATATGTTTATATTGTAACTCCAACAGCCTGATTTGCTGGGCAAGTGCCTCACCCGGATTAAAATCAGGGCTGTCAAGAATTACCTTGATTTCTTTTAAGGGAAACTGCAGCTCACGAAACAATAATATATTTTGCAGACGGCTAAGTGCCGTATCATCATACATTCGGTAACCTGCTTCAGTTACCTTCGCAGGTTTCAAAAGTCCGATTTCATCATAATAATGAAGTGTACGAGCTGTAGTACCGGTCAATTTGGCAACCTTATGGACAGACATAAGTTTTTCAGTCATTCCAAAAATCCTCCGCAGCATCCAAAATTTCTTTTGCAGGTAAAAGTGTCGCTTCAACCACGCTTTTTCCCGTTTTTTTCAAATAGTGCTTTACTAAATGATAGCCGCAGGCATACCCGGCACAATAAGGCAGCCCTGCCTGCGGAAAATTTTGTAATCGAGCCAGTTCATCACCATAAAGATACGCATTGAGATTTTCCAATCCCCGGACATTTAATCCACTCTGGATCACAGGTTTGATAACTTCGTTCAAAGTCGTCAAATCCGTCTTTGTTACCCAGGGGCCCGCCTGATCCTCGCCAAATAAAAAAGTTGCAAAGTTTTCTGCCAGCCCTTCGCTGACCAGCATCTCTCCAAGCGTGATGTCGTTTTTCCATTTAATAAACTGAAAGCGGACATTGTGATTTGTTTCGTGTGCCAAAGCTGCGGGAAGATGCTTCAATGTATATTCATTGGGAGTCAGCCAGGATAAAATGTATCCCGGTATACCGCCGTCGCCGCAGTATCCCTCATTTAACATAATATAAGGACTTTCGGGATTTGCAAGCAATATGGTAAACAGATACTCACCAACAGGTAAGCTGACCCCCTGCCCGGTAAAGCAGCTTAACGCTCTCCTGATTGCCGTTTCACAATTTTCCCAGAGTGTGTCGTCGGAAATCATTTGAATATTTTGTTTTTGTGTTTCATCCACCTTAGTCGGCGCGATCAGTCCAAAGCATCGCCCTGCCCTGATCACATCATAACCGCCAGGCGCTTTTGCCTTCATGGGAATATTGTAACAAGCCCATTTTCTTTCAAACGGCATCATCAGTTCATACCGATAAATGTCATTCTTCCTGTCCGAAGGCGCACTCATAATTTTTGAATAAACGTTATCTGAACGTATTGCAGATACTTTCATAGTTCCTCTCCTTCCGCCGCGCAAGCGGCATTTAAATCTGTGGGAACTTTGGGACGCGCAGCGTCACAAAGTCCGAGATTGAAAATTTCAATTTTCAATCTTATACCCCTTTCCTGTTTTCTTATATTATAAACTATGACGTAACGTGAAGGTCAAGGGGTAATCTGCATTAATCTATTTTTCCAAATCATCCTTCACAAACGAATATACATTACAATCATACAATTCCCCTTTTATTTCAAATCTTTTTCGCAGCATTCCTTCCTTCACAAAACCTGCCTTTTGCAACGTTCTATTGGACCCGATATTATCCACATGGGCAAATGCTTCAATTCTTTCCAATCCCATAATCTCTATCCCAAATCTGCACACTGCCTTTAATACCTTTGTATTGATTCCCTGGTTCCAATAGGCTTTCTTGATAAAGTAACCAACCTCCGCACAGGTGTTATGGTTAAAAAAACCAAACAGCTGTATCTGACCAATCACTTCCCCCTGATATGTCACAACCCAGGAATATTCCCGCTTACCTTTAAATCCTCTTACACGGCTTGCTTCAGCCCGAATTTCTCTCTCTTCATTCCAAGCGCAAGGTCTTTTGTAGCCTCCAAAATAGGTAAAATTTTCTTCATCATCATATATTTCCCAAAAGGGTCTGGCATCCTTTTCCGGCTCATGCTGCCGAAGATAAACATCCTCATCCACCCGAATCGGAATAAAATCTTTAAATAAATCGCAAAATGCCATAGCTAATCCTCCAATCTTCTTACCGGGACATAAATATCCATCTGTGCGGCTCCAAACTGGCAATCCCAGCGTTCATCATAAAATTCAAAGTCAAACAGCGCCTTTTCATCCAAACAGTACTCCGAGTTTGGCAGCCATACAAAATAAATATATTTGAATGCCTCGCCAATTTCTCCGTCAGCATTATTGCCATTCACCGTGAATACCGCATACTTTGCCTTTGGCACCACTTTGCGATACATCCCTTCTGGAAGGGGCGTATCTTTTCCCACTTCTACTCCTGCCATATAATAAAATGACAATGGTTCAGAGCAGAATTCTTCCGCATAATCTTCAAAGCCATACATCGTATGTTCATCTTTTCTTTCAATGGCTCCAAGCTGTTCTTTAACTCAAACCACGACTCTCCTATGACATGAAAGCCGCCTTTGGTGTGTTTTCTATATCCGGCAATCAAAAATTCTTCCCGTTCTTCAAAACGCGGTTCTATGGAAAATATCCCTTCTACCACAACACGTTTCAGGTATCCTGTAACAATTTCTTCTACGCTGCGATAGGTAATCTTTGCCTGTCTTTCCCTTGCCACAAGGGGCTGCATTCCGAACGTATCCTTAAACGCTCGGTTAAAAGTCTGAATACTGTTAAATCCGACTCTGTAGCAAATATCCGCAACGCTCTCTGTTGTCTCACATAATATTTTATGCGCCATGGTAAGACGGCGTTTTCGAATATACTCCGCTATACTTAGTTCTGTCACTGATGAAAAAATCTTGTGGAAATGAAAGGATGAGTAGCCGAACACCTCTGCCAGGCGTTCATAGCTCAGCTCTTCACATATATGCTCATCAATAAATATAAGTACCTTTTCGATCAGTTGTAGATTATTCATTGTTTTACACCTCCTTTACATGCCGGCGCAGCCGGCACAGGCAATCCAGGTTTCTGTTGATAAACCCATTCTACAACATCCGTTCCTGTCTGTATTATCATTTTTTGTGAATGATGTGAATGATAATTAAAAAAAATCCATTGCCTATTGACTTTTTGAACAGCGTTCAATATAATATATTTGAACATTGTTCAGGAGGTGCGCAGATATGGATCATAAAGAAGCAATAATACAGGCAACGATTGCTCTCATTGAAGAAAACGGTGAAGCTTTAGATACCATCACCGTTCGTGAAATATCCAAAAGAGCAGGCGTCGGGTTAGGTCTTGTGAATTATCATTTTGGGAACAAGGATAAGCTTATTGAACTATGCGTTGAGCGCATCATAAACGGGATTGTCGAGCAATTTCAAGATATTCGAGAAAGAACAGAGGGCTTTACAGCTTTTGAAAAAATAGAATATCTCGGAAACATGACTTTGGATTTTCTGTTCGAGCATTATGCTGTTTCCAGAATTTCAATGCTTACCGATATGAAAAATCCGGCGCCAAACGACAACACTCACAGAACTTACGCTGCATATCTTCCTCTTGTGGCTGCCTGCCGTCCCGATTGGGATGAACATACTGTAAAAAGAAAGACCTTTTGCCTGATTTCGATTATGCAGCAGGCTTTTCTTCGATCTGAAACGGCATCAACGATACTTGATATTGATTTGCGCCAAAAAGAAAACCGCAGAGCATGGCATACACAAATTCTGCACGATATTTTGGAGGTATGCGCAGAAATGGAGTGAATGATGAAGATAACAGTTATAAACGGAACAGAAAAGCATGGTGTAACCTATCAGTTAAAGGAAATATTTTTATCCACTTTCAAAGATACTGCAAATATTACGGAATATTATCTTCCAAAAGATTGTCCCCATTTCTGCAGTGGCTGTGTAAGCTGTATCATGAAAGGCGAAAACACCTGCAAAGATGCAGAATACATCCAAAAAATGGAGAAAATGCTTTTGGAAGCCGATTTAATTGTCATGACATCTCCTGCATATGTATTTCATGCTACAGGAGCAATGAAGACGCTTCTGGACCATTTTGCTTACCGTTGGCTGCCCCACCGTCCTGCTCCCGAAATGTTTGGAAAACGAGCCGTGATTATTACGCAGTGTTTAGGCGCAGGGGCAAAATCTGCGGCAAAGGACATAAAGCACAGCTTATCCTGGTGGGGAGTTTCCAAAATCGGCATATTCACCGGTGCCTTGATGAGCGATATTGTCTGGGAAAGGCTTTCCAAAAAGAAACAGGCAGAGCTGACAGGAAAAGTGAAAAAGCTGTCTCAAAGGTTTGCACGGATAAATTATACGAAACCTGCACGGACTAAGTTCATTATCAAAATAAAGTTCTTCGTTTGCCGCTTGATGCAGCAAACACTACATAAAAACGACCCTGAATATCTCGATGGAAAATATTGGGCAGAACAAGGCTGGCTTGGCAAAACCAGACCATGGAAATCTTAAATAAGTCATACAGCGGCAATGATCACCCCGATGTTTTTGGAGAAACTCAAAAGCATTCGCTCTTGATTTTCCGCGTTCACGGGAATATAATCACTATCGTTGACCTCGCAGCATTCGTTAAGGTCCTACAGATACTACAGGGAGGAAAGGAAGGAAGATTTTCATGAAAAAGTTACTATTATCCATTATTACGCTGTGCATGATATGCAGTCTCAGCTCTTGCGGAGACAATGAAGATAAGCCCAAGGAATCAGATTTGGACAACTGGAACGAAAAGGATTTTGAGGACGCGCTGAATGCGCTGGATTCTGCGGATAAGTCCTCTGGCACGCCCGCTCCTGCGGCCACTGCCAGCCCGGAGGCTTCCTATGAGGCGAAGCAGGAAATCATCAGCGCCTCCTGGGACAGCGGCATGGTGCAGATTGACGACATGCTTATCCGGCTCCCCATCCGTTTAAATGACTGGGGTCAACAAAGACACTCAGGCTGTCTCCAGCTTTGATATTGGAAAAAGCATCCAGGAAACCGATCGTAAGAATTTATCCACAATTTCCTTCGAGAACGTGCCGAACGTACAACTGACGTCTGACACCCACAACGTGACCCTGCTGTGGATGCCTGAATACAAGCAGATTCCGGCAATGCAAAAGGCAGGACGCCGCGTGGACGGCATTTTGAATGACAATGGGAAGAAATACTATATGAGCTTATCCTTTTCCATGCTGGCGCAGAAATATGCCAATCCCTACGAATATATTTCATATGGGGATCCCATACTTGACGCCACCGACGAAAAGGGCATAAACCACAAGGTCTATAACGCAGGCGATGTCTTTATTATCGTCTGCACCACGGACGTGCACATTTTTAGCGCCATGGTCAGCCTTAAGGATCTGTCCGATGCCTCGGGAGACGCACTTGCGGATTTGCAGGAGCTGGTGGTCGAAATTGCAAATTCCGTACAATTCCAGTAACCGAAGCCGAAATTTTACCAGAGAGCGGCAACTACGCCCCTTTTGGATTTTCACCACAGACTGACGACATGCCCGTCATACTGGAAAAGGGGCTGTCGCACTAATCACTTAGTGCGACAGCCCCGTGAATCCTAAAGGAAATAAGCTGAGACTGCTTCTCAAGTATTTCTATTTCTCCCTTATTTATAAAATCCTTCACCTGACTTCGGGATAATTCCAAAAGCTCTGCAATTTGTTTTTCCGGGCGAATCTTCAGCTGATACGAGTTATTGATCGTAATCACAGGCAGCTCACCCGCATCACTGCTTTCCATGGCATCACAGCCTTCTATGGCTTCCTTTCGCTTTTCAAAGTCATAGCTTACTCTGTCGAAGTCAATTTCCGCTTGATTTTTCCGAAATAACTGCATATTTTTTCCATACATTTCTGCAAGCTGCTGATCATTGCTTAGAAAACGCTGATATTCTTCCTTAGAAACGGACGAAACCTTTTTCCGCTCATAAATCGTAAGATTAAGCGTATGTTTACATTGCTCACATTGGTAAATCAGCCAGACATCCAGCTTATTACCGTTGGCATTAACGCGGAATTTACCCGTATTCTTAAAGCGCGTCTTGCCGCCGCATTTAGGACAGCTGCGGATTACCCGGAAAGAATCCTTCGGAATCATTTCACATTCAATTTTTTTTAAATAGCTCATGTGCATCTCCCATTATTTTTCTGTGCAGATGCGTGGGCTATTGAAATTTTTAGTCTTTTCTGCAATAGCCACGCTATGCAGTGTAAACGGGTGTAGTCATAAAAACATTTCTCCTTCCATTATTATCACAATTCGCCACTGGCCAGCAAATTATCCTTTCCCATGCCGCAAACATACGGATTAGAATCATAAAGATAACAAAAATCCAGAAAATCGGAACGCTGCTTTGGATTTTTCATAATCTTTACGAGCAATTCATTGGGAATCGTCCTTGCATATGCACCGGGACCTGCCAGCTTAATATTCTTCACACCATACCGCTTCATCACACCTTTTAATTCATCAGGCAGAAAAGTGTATGTAATGCACCACGGCGTTCCCCCATTTTCATACTCGGCAATTTCGGCTTCACCGCCCATAAGCCCTTCTTTCCACAGCTTCATGACGGCGCCTTTGTCAAACCAAAAAGCCTCGACTGCGTTTGCCTTATTATCAATACACCATTTGACAAACGGATCATCACAGCTTTCGTCCAATAGGAACTGGTTTTTTTGTATCGGATTTGCCAGATAGGGAAGATAGCCCAAACGACTGGAGACGCTTATCATAATGCGCTTGCGGCATATGCGGATCAGCTCACCAATCACCTCTTCCTGTCTGGGATAGGTATATGAAACAGGGGCATCAAAGGAAATAACCATGTCAAAGGATTTATTTTCAAAAGCTCTTAAATCCTCCAATGCTCCCTTTACAAAACTTATCCTTTCAATGACTCCTTCTTTTTCGGCTAATTCTCTTGCCTTATTGATCATGGGCTGTGAAATGTCGAAATGTGTCACTCTGCAGCCATGCTTTGCAAGTAAAATGGAAAATCTGCCGCAGCCGGCACCTCCGTCAAACACGGTTTCCACACCGTCCAAATGAGAAAGCAGTTCCCTTTCAATATGACTCTTTTGAATCACATCATCAATAAAAGTTTCTTCCCTGCGGCTTTCAAGCTCACCTTTATCCGGCATGTTCCACTGACGCTCCGATATTTTAAAGCTGTAGTCCATCAGTCAGTCTCCCTTATGGCTGCAATAATTGTTGCACCTTCGGAAACGTCCAGTATTTTCCCCATCACAAATCCGGCGCTTTGCAGCAGTTTCTTTTCATGCTCCAGTGTCAGTGGAATATCAAAATGAATAAAACATGAATCCGGTACGCCGAACCGCTTCCGCCTTTTCAGGTATTCGCCGTGCAAAAGCTCTTCCTCTTCCTCACAGCAGGCGATATAATCTCCCAGAAGAAAAATGCCTCCTGCCTTTAAACTGTGATACACCTTGCGGTACAATTCCCCTTTTCGCTCCGGAAGAAAATGATGCAGACTCTCAAAAGAAATCACGGCATCCCACCTGCAAAAGCCAAAATCATATTGAAAATAATCCTGACATACCGTAGTAAAATTTTTATCCGCATGTTTTTCCTGCAGTTTTTCCAGCATATCTGAGCATAAATCCACGCCGGTTACCTCTACGTGCGGATTCTTTTGCCATATCTTATCCAATTCCAGACCCGTCCCGCAGCCTAAGTCTAAAATTCTTTGGCATTCCAGAGGCAGCATCTCGGCAAACATCTGATATGACTTTTCCCAAATTGACATATGCTCTTCATAATCATCCAGTCGTTTTGCAAAAAATGCCGCCATTTCCTCCGGCGGAGAATCCGCCGTATCCTGAAGCCATTGTTTTAACCCTTGTAAATACTCAGCTGTTGATTCCATACTTTCCTCCATAATCCTTATGCCTGCAAATTGATGTTCTCTGTCCGCAGGGATAGAATAGCATATTTTCCACGCCCACTTCCACCTTATCCTTTTTTACAAAAAAATATGAGCCAATACCACGTATCAGCTCATATTTTGTAGACTCATTTTCCTTAAGATTCTCTGTATGCTCTTCTCCGACAGAAAATATTTACCGGCCAATTCCGGCGGCCTGCTGCCTGCCAGGTAATCCTTGTAGATTTGCCGGTCCCGCCGCAAAAGCTCCTGCCGGATCTGCGTACCTGCTCCCCATGCCTGCCTGTGTGCCGCCTTACGCGGAATGTAAATATTTTCTCCGTCAACATACTGCTGTATCAATTCTATTACTTCAATGGGCAGAATTTCTTCTGCTCTTATATAGCCCATGTCTGCCTCCTAAATTTATATTTTTCAGGATCGCATTGGCTATAACAATTCATCCGGGATCTTCGCAAGGTGCGATACCCTTATTTTTATTGCAATAGCCAGTGCTATGCAGACATTACATATCTTCTCATATAAAAATCCTCCTATCTGCTTTATTTTTCTAAAATTATTTTTATCATCTATTCCTTGCCGTCGGCAAAGCTGGTAATATACTTTCGCTCCACCTCCGGGAGACCGTACTTTTCCCCTGCATCAGAAAATGCCCTGATCATAAAAGCCATATTCCGGGCAAGATTACGCATGGTCTGAAGTCCCTCCAAGTCTTTTCTTACATCTTCCGCAGTAAAGCCGTGTACCTGATTCCAATAGGTAGAGGAAGCTACCGGCATACCGCTGATGGTAAAGTACTTATTCAGCACATCAAAGGATGCCGTATTACCGCCCCGCCTGCAGCTCACCACTGCCGCGCCCACCTTCATGTGCTTTGAAAAATGCGAGCTGTAAAAAAGTCTGTCCATAAAGGAAAGGAGCGTTCCGTTAGGCGAGCCATAGTATACGGGGCTTCCTGCCACCAAGCCCGCCGCAGCCTCAAACTTCGGTGCGGTCTCGTTTACCAGATCATCATTAAACACACATTTCCCGTTCTGCTTACAATATCCACAGGAAATACATCCTCTGACGGCCTTGTTGCCCACATGAATCAGCTCTGTTTCAATTCCCTCTTTTTCAAATATCTGCGCCATCTCGTTAAGCGCCGCCCATGTGCATCCCTTTTCGTGGGGACTTCCATTGAGTAAAATTACTTTAGCCATCACTTTTCCTCCTGTTACCATGTATTGGTTAATGCACCCTCAATCAGGGTAATTGCTTCCTTTGCAAAGCTTCTTAACCTTTCGGCATCGTATGTACCATCAACATCGTCTCCGTATTCATCCATGGCAGCCTGTATCACATCCTCATAGCCCGAATTCATATTTTCCAAAGCCCATCTGCCGCCGTCATACTTAGACAGTGTCAGGCCGTCTCTGACCAGCGCGTAAAACCTGCACAAATTTAAAATACAGTAAACCGGATGATTTACAATTTCTTCCACACACTCCAGTGTATCCTGGTAATTGGAATCTATCACATACTCCCTGGGGACCTTCGCAAAAACCTCCCGTGACGGCCTTCCAAAGTCCAGACTGTCATTTGGCACATTAATTACATGAAAATGGCTTGCCAGATCAGAATCAACCTTGTAATCCTCATTTATTACCGGCGATTTATCCGCCCTGTATCTGTCAATCCAGGCTCTGCTGCCATGCAGCTCATACGGAACGGGATGCCTTATATTTTTACAGTTCTCATATAAAACGACACTGAATTCAAACCCGCCTGCCGGAAACATATCAATATTTTCCAGCATTGTATCCCAAATAAGTTCCTTTGCTTTAGAATCCGGCTTATTCTTTACAACGATAATAAAATCCAGATCCGATTTATGCGGATGAAAGCTTCCCAGCCGCAGTGAGCCGTGAAAATAGACGCCTACATAATTATCTTTTAAAATATCCTTCAGCCAGCCATTGATCTGCCGCATGAAACTGTTTATTTCCGCCATCTCTTCCATAATTGCGCCACCTTAGTTCATTGCTCAGTGAGCAATATCTGTTCAACAGGCAACATCTCCGCATAAAACAAATGCGAGACACTTTTCCGGCATCTCGCATTCCTTTGGCAGATTTGCTAACGGAGAAAGAGGGATTTGAACCCTCGCGCCGGTTGCCCGACCTACACCCTTAGCAGGGGCGCCTCTTCGGCCTCTTGAGTATTTCTCCCTAATCCGAACTACGACTCTGCCAATATTTATTTTTGCATCAAACTACGACGCAAGAATTATTATACCCATGACTGGCTTATTTGTCAATCGCTTTTTCAAGATTTCAGATTTTCAGCGATTTTTCTGGGTTGGGTGAATTGCTCTGGGTTACAGCCATGAAGCAAAAGTTGACTTAATCACCATATAAATTATTGCCTTCCGCATCCATCACCACAATCACAGGAAAGTTCTTTACCTCCAGTTTACGAATTGCTTCCGTTCCCAAATCCTCATAGGCAATGACCTCGGACGAAAGGATAGATTGCGAAAGCAGTGCGCCGGCGCCGCCCACCGCCGCAAAGTACACCGCGCTGTTCCTTACGATTGCATCCCTGACCGCCGGATTTCTCTTTCCCTTTCCGATCATTCCCTTCAAGCCAAGGTCCAGAAGGGCCGGAGTGTATTTATCCATCCTGCCGGAAGTGGTGGGACCTGCCGAACCGATCGGTCTTCCCGGTCTTGCCGGAGAGGGTCCCATATAATAAATCACATTATTTTCCATGGCAAACGGAAGCTGCTCCCCCCGCTCCAGCGCTTCATACATTCTCTTATGCGCGGCATCCCTGGCCGTGTAAATCGTTCCGCTCAGGTACACATAATCTCCTGCTTTTAATTCTGCCGCCCCTTCCATTAGAGGCACATTCACATATTTCTCCATCTTTCCTCTATTTCCACCTTTTATATTTCCCGCACGGCATGGCGATTCACATGACAGCAGATATTGACGGCCACCGGCAGCCCTGCAATATGTGTAGGGTATGTATCAATGTTGACGGCAAGCGCAGTGGTGCTTCCCCCCAATCCTCCCGGACCGATGCCGGAAAGATTGATCTTCTCCAGCAGCTCTTCTTCCATTTCTCTCACATAGGGAATATCGGAGCGCCGGTCCAAAGGCCTGGTCAGAGCCTTCTTTGCCATAACGGCGCACTTTTCAAAGGTACCTCCGATCCCCACACCTACTACCATGGGCGGACAGGCGTTGGGCCCTGCTTCTCTCACTGCAGTCAGCACGGCTTCCTTCACACCCTCGATGCCGTCCGCCGGCTTCAGCATAAATATTCTGCTCATATTTTCGCTGCCAAAGCCCTTCGGCGCCACCGTAATTCTCACCTGATCTCCCGGCACCATCTCATAGTGAATCACCGCCGGCGTATTATCCTTTGTATTTTCCCGGATCAAGGGATCCTTGACCACGGATTTACGCAGATAGCCTTCCGTGTAGCCCTGCCGCACACCTTCATGAACGGCTTCCTCCAGCAATCCGCCCTCGAAATGTACCTCCTGGCCAATTTCCAGAAAGACCACCGCCATTCCCGTATCCTGACAGATGGGAATCATCTCCTGTCCTGCAATCACAAGATTTTCCTGCAGCTGATTTAAAATCTGCCTTCCCAAGGGAGAATTCTCCTGCTCTGCCGCACATTTCATGGCACACTTCATGTCTTCCGCCAAAAAATGGTTTGCCTCTATGCACATTTCCTTAATATTCCTGACAATTTCACTTACATTCAACGTCCGCATCTAATCCGCAATTTCCTTTCTTACAGCCTCCAGCTCATCCTGTGAAGGCTGAGAGGGAACCCAGTTTATCTTTTGTCCGTCTCCCTCGTATCTGGGTATCAGGTGTATGTGAAAGTGGGAGACGGTCTGCCCGGCCGTTTCCCCGTTATTCTGCACCAGATTTAATCCGTCGCAGTGAAGTCTGTCTCTAAGCCGCAGCGCCATCTTTTTTGCCAGCTTCATGGCTTCTGCCGCCGTCTCATCCGGCAGCTCGTACAGATTTGCCGCATGACCCTTAGGCAGAATCAACGCATGGCCCTTCGTGGCAGGGCCCAGATCCAGAATCACCCGAAACTGCCCGTCCTCATAGATTGTTTTGGACGGAATCTCCCCCGCCGCTATTTTACAGAAAATACAATCTTCCTTCTTCATCTGTCTGTCCTCCGCTCTCTGCATTCTATATTCTGTAACTTCACGCTTTCTCTTCAAACAGGAACAACTGATCCAGGGTCCGCAGTATTCTGAAATCTCCCTTCATTTTCATGGCCCCGGACATAAAGGCCCGCTGAAAAGTCATCCTGCCAGTAACCACTTCCTCCATGGCGGCTCGATTGGTCTGCATCTCCACATCCGCCTGTTCCACATTTCCGTAGTAGCATTCCAGCCTGGGACCTTCCACCTCAATAATCAGCTTTTTCTTTTTTTCTTCCATGGCAATGGCATATACTGCACGAAACCCTGCCTGCGGCTTAAAGTGACGTCGGAATAATCCCAGATACTCTTCCTCACTGTCCGCCCCTTCCTCGCTTAACATATCTCTGAACAGGCTGGTCAGCTCCTGTATATCCTGCTTCTGGCGCTGTACATAGCTGTCGTCTGACACATACTGGGACAGCTGCTCCGTCTCCTGAGGGGTTAAATCGTTTTGCTTTGGCACTGCAATCCTCTGCTTCACCGCCTGACTGCTGGCCGGAAAGCTGCTCACCTTCTGATTGATGGTCCTGTACAGATTCTCCGTCTTTCTCTCGATCAACCGGGTGTACTGTTCATTCATTTCCAGCATAACCGTGTTTTCAATGTAGCCGCACATCCCGCTGCAGGGCAGGCCGCCCAAAATCTCCCATGCAATCTCCAGATTCAGCTTACCATACCGCTCGCCATAGGTAGTGGACATAACCACCGGGCACATATAAATCTTTGCAATCTTTTCCTTATCCCCAAACAGCCAGCAGGAATCCAAAAACTGCTGCATATATCCGCCCACGCCGTACCATTCTACCGTAGCTGCCAGTATGATCCCGTCCGCCTCCTTCAGCGTCTGCGGAAGGGTGGGAATGGTGCTTTTGCACTCATACAGATTATAGCGGGTCACATTGACGCGAAGTTCCTCTAAAATCTCCTGCATCTTGTTAATCACAAATATTGTGGGATCATCTATCAGCCCTCTTCCTCCGTAATAGATATTAATATTCAAATCCGCACCTCCTACTGCCGCCTTCCGCGTCTTACCCGCTGCAGCATACACACTGCGCACCCACCTGCAAATCCAACAAGCAAACCGCCCACATGAGCCGCATTATCAATATTTTCCCCGCTGAAGCCGTTATATAACGATAGCAAAATCATTGCTATGACCCTGACAGGCGTTACATTTGCCATTTTTCTTCCGAAAAGCAGCACCATGGCAAGGAGTACGCCGTCCAGTCCGAACACTGCGCCGCTTGCTCCGACAGAGCCGGACATATCATAGCTTCCCGCCTTAACATAAAGGGACACCAAATTTCCGCCGATACCCGAAAGAAAATACAACAGCGCAAACCAGACATGCCCAATTTCCTTTTCTATCATAGCCCCCATGAAGAAAAGTATCAACATATTGTTGAAAATATGAGGAACTCCGCTGTGCAGAAACATGGCCCACAAAACGCGCCCGTATTCCCCGTTTACAAGAACGTCAACAGCATTCAGATTCCCCATCCTGTACAGATCGTTTCCCATAAACATGCACAGGATATACACCAGAATATTGACAGCCACAAGGCTGCTGCTGACAACAGGCAATTCCTTCCATCTTTTCAAAGCTTGCTCCTGTCTGCGCGCTGCAGCGCACACTCAGACCGGGATGTCTCCCCAAAATTGTTTTGAACAGTAACAGATTAACACAGTTTCTCCCCTTTTTCAATCATTCTATCGGAAAACCATAAGGACTCTTCCTGCCTTAATTTCATCTCCTTCCTCCAGCTCGCGCCTTTCATAGGGCTGAAGTCTTAACCCGTTTTTAAATGTTCCGTTGGTTGAATTCAAATCCTCGATGTAATATTTCTCCTTGTCTTTTACAATCCTGGCATGGAGTCTGCTGACCGACATATCCTCCAGCACCACATCTGCTTCTTCCTTCCTCTTCCCCATAGTAATGACAGCCCTGTCAAGAATCGCAAGCACTCTGCCCTCAGGCGTACACAGCTCCCGCTTTGTCCTTTCCGCTTCCGCCGTTCCCTCGATATAAACGGTTCTTCCGTATTCTTCCTCATATGTCGTTTCTTCCGCCACGGCGTATCCGTTCATGCTTTCCTGCATACTTTGGCGATAGCTTTCTCGAATCTCCCGTTCCTTTTTCTTTTTGGCAAAAATTCCCTGGAAGATTTTTCTTTTGTCTGTCTCGGCACCACCGGTCTTTTCCTCTGCCTTCTCCACGTCCGCCCTGCCCGCCGCAGCATGATCCGCCGCCTGTATCTGGGCCCTTTGTTCCGGTATTTCCTGCTTTACCACCTTTTCCGCTGCCTCCAGCCGTTCCGCATCCTCAAATATTTTGGCCTGCAGGTATGCGTCTCCGTTCCGCTCATATTGCTCGTGCATTTGATAAACACAGTTGACAAACGCCTCGTCATTATAGTCAATCTGTTCAACCCAAAATTCCAGAAGCTCCTTAAAGCCGTTACTGCCTTCATGATAGGGAAAATACAAGAACGAAAAAACATTACTCTCCAGGTCCTGATAAATCTGCTCCGGATACCATAAAATATTCCTCCTGTCCAAAAGAAAGCGTCCCAGCTCCCGGTCAATCTGCCGAAAGCTCCACATAAAATCCAGAAACCAGCCTCTGGTAATACAGCGTCCTCCATACAGCTGCTTTATATTCTGCTTCGATGATATGTTGTAATACAGATAGGCATCCCCGTTGATATAGCGCAGACTGCAGGCGAGCAGTCCCCGGATGCCGCCCCTGTTGAGAATGCAGTATTGGTATCTTTTTTCCTCCGGTTTTTCCTCTAAAAGAATTCTTTCATAATTACAGTTAAGACTTCGTACAAATTCTGTCTGCACTCTTATTGCCCTCCTTTGATTTTTCGATATAGCCGGATATAATCCGCGGGGGATATACGCCTGGTTTCCCTGTATGCCCGCGCCTTCCACAACTCTTGCGTTCCGAGAAAATTCCACTCTGGCAGCGGCAGATTAAAAAAGCCCTCCCCCGTTACGCTTACTTTGTCACCCTTAACGGTAACCTGCAGCACACTCGTCTCCCAGGCGGCGTACTTACCCCTATACAGCTCTGACGCCTTCCTTTGAATGGATGCTTCCAGCTCTCCGCTGCCATCCTCCGGGGCCGTTGCCCCAAAGACCGCCAGCATGTTTATATCCTGCTCCAACAGACAGCGGTCATATTGAAAAACGAACAAAAATGTTGTAAAAATCAGCGCACCCGTCACCAGGGGCAGGACCAGCGCCGCCTCCACCGTAAAATAAGCATTTTGCCCCTTCAATACAGACTCCACCTCCCCAGGACCGTGATCAGCCAGCCTGCCGCTAAAAAGGGGACAAAGGGAATTTTGGTATTTCGCTTTACCCTGCGGAGCGCCAAAAGGATCCCCGAAAACAGGGACAGTAGAAAAAGACCGCTCAAAGCTGCTGCCATGCAGCCCTCATATCCTGTAAGGACGCCCAGCAGCATCACAATCATACCGTCCGCCGGCCCGGCTTTTCCGGTAGCAGCCGCTGCCGCCAGCAAAATAATCCCCGGAATCAGTCCCCGGCACACCTGCCAGCCGTTCAGCTCTCCATTTACCCCTTCATAAAGCAATACCCCTGCTGCCCCCAGTACACCAATACCCAGCATCCACACCGGCACCCGCTTACTCCTTATATCCGCAACGCTCATGGGAAGCAGCCAGGCTGCCGTCATTGCCTCCTTCCACATATTTCCTCTCTCTCCGCCGCACAAGCGGCACCTAAATCTGTGGGAACTTTAGGACGCGCAGCGTCACAAATTCCAAGATTGAAACTTACTGCAGGTATTTGACTGCCTATGAGCCTTCAAGCGTTCCCCCGCACCGGCTGCACGGGCGGTATCCTGACGCTTCCTGCAAGGTCAGCGACCTTACAGTCCTCTTAAGCCCTGAACAGCTTTCCCTGTAATGATAGCAATGACCTTCCTCCGTTACATACAGGGCATCCGGCATCTCCCCGCTGACACACTTTTCACAGCCTGCATACCTTTGCCCCCACTGATTTCGCAGGCCTTCCAGCTCTGCACGGGCAATTCTGCGGACGGAGAGCTGCAAATGAGTACAGCCTCTGTCCCTGTGAAAAACCACTCCGTTTTCCGCCACATAAACGCAAATCTCCGTTTCCTGCGCCCCGGTAACATCGTAACCGTTCCACAGTCTGATATAACAGCGGTTGACCATACGAAAGGGGCGGAAGCCTGCAAGGGAGGTCAGGGGAGCCACCTGATATGTCAGCGTAATATCCAGTTCATTGCCTGTTTCCGACAGTCCGCTCTGCCAAAGTCCAAGTCCGCTGCTTCCTCTTACCAGCGGCGAGCTGTCCAGATACTCTTTGCCGAGACTGTCCCGCAGCCTGTTTCCGATGTAAAAATCCGTTATCAACGTCGGAAGCCTGTCCTCCCCCTGTTCACAGCCATACATAGCCGTACTTCCCCCCACGTCCCATAACGCAAACTGCAGGTTATTGTGCAGGCGTATTATTTCCACGGCAGATCCCAGATTCAGGAGAAATAAAAGGCATACCGGCAGGGCAACTGCCGCCTCCACCGTCATCCCCGCCTGTATTTTTTTTAAAAGCGAAGCAGGCAGGGAGGGCTTCCTTCGGAAAAATCCTTGCGGATCTTGGGCAGGATCCTTATTTTTGTCATAATTTACGAAAGAAGGTTTTTGTGATATTGTTTTCAGTTTCTTATTTTTGTTCCATAAAGAAGCCATCCCTGTCTGCCCCGCCTTTTAACGATATATTTGTTACTGATATGCCCTCTTCCTGCGTATCTCGAAACGATACCCGAAGGAACTGTCGATCCTCATGAGGGCTTCCAGCTCCCCATAGCAGGCATCCAGCCGAAAATACGAGTTTCCGGGCGTCTGCCGTATATCTGCCTCCACCATGTCCATGGCCCGGACCGTCAAAGTATCCAGTCCCGTCAGTGTCATCAGGATCCGCAGATAATCCTCATAGGACAGCCCCCGCCCGCTCCCCCCGGAATCCTCCATGCCGCCATACAGGGCACTGCTCAAGCTGTAATGCCAGCTGCTTTTATCCTTCATTAAAGGAATCTTCCCGCCTGCCAACAGCGTTTTCACATCATAAACACTCTCCGCATAAGCCCAGCCAAACAGGATGGCCGCCTTCACCAGCGGTATCAGCTCCGGCAGGGCAAAAAGGCCGCAGGCAAGAATGGCTGCCTCTTCTATCTCCAGACTTTTTTCCGGGTCCGTAAGCAGATAAACCACATTTGCTGCTTCCCGTATGGCACTCAGTCTGCCAGCTACACTTTTCAGGTTCTCCGTGTCCTGCTCCTTTCCTGCGATCAGATATTCAATCTGATAATCCAGCGCTCCACCGCCTGCTTCGTCCCCGTAATGGTCCAGATACCGCAGCAGATATTCCTGAAACAAGACGCGGCTCCACAGATCCTCCGCCGGCTGTACCGGCATATTTCCACTATGTAAGATTCCCTGCTCCATGCGCCGGCTTACCGGCTCTGCACCGCTTAGTATCTTTGGGGAAAGGCTTGCTGTATTTTCAATTACCAGGTGCAAAGTTCCCAGCCCCCGCTTTGTATTCAGCTGCGCCGCAGGATTGTCTACCTCCAGAAATACACTTTCGTTTTCCGAAATCTGCACCTCCATACCGTCATACTCTTCCAGCGCCTCATCCAGCTTCCGGCTTTCCGCCTCGTAATCTGCTTCCGCCAGTCCGTTTACCTGCACCACTGACATCCAATCCTGTACTTCCTCCAGAAGCTTCAGTCCCACATCATTTTTCACCGCCTCGATTGCCATGCCGCGGAACACTGCGCCCTTTTCATCCGTCAGAATCGACACTCCTGTCAGTTCTGCATCATAGGCCTGCAGCCCAAAAAAATCCCGATACAAATACTTTCCGGCAAAAACATCCTCCATACTCAGATTACGTTTCAAATACTCCATCAAATGTGCTTCCGTATTTTTCCTTCCGCAAATCCTTGTTCCGTATGAGGAATCCAGGGCAAACAGATTAAATTGATTGAAAAGCTCCCGATGATATTCCGCCATAATATTCTGCATTCCGATTTCCGCTGCACAGGCTGACTCCATGGCTGCCCCGCCCCGCCTGGCCCCCTCGATCAGAGCCAGGTACAGGGACAGGATCAATGTCAGACAAAGCGCCAGATACACTGTCAGATAACCGTTTTCTCGTTCCATTTATACCTTGCCTGTCTGAGAGGTAATCTTGTTGAAAAGGTTATTTACGATCTGTGTGATCTGATCTTTAAAAATAATTACCAGACCCACGAGAACCACAACGATCAAAATGACCTCTACCGTCCCCATGCCATCCTCTTCCTGCAGAAGCTCCCGGCAGCTTTTCAGCTTCTGCCGCTCCTTTGTTTCCTCAAATTCCTTATACTCCGTGTACATTTCCACATTTTTCATCATATTTTTCCCTTTCCTGTTTTTTTGCAGTTCATTTTGCTTTTGACTTCTGTCTTCAAATTGTTCCAAACGCCGGGATCATAATCATTACCATGACAATGGCCAGCATCAGCACCATCGGCACCAAAAGTCTTGTTCCTGCTTCCTCCCCCAGCTTTCTGGCCCTGAGCAGGCTTTCCTCGGAGGATTTTTCCGCCTCCTGCCGCAGACGCTCCAAAAGCGTACTGCTGCCCCTTTTCAGGTTTTGTCCCAGCAGGGAGGCCAGCCTTATGTACTCTCTTAATCCCGTTCTTTTTCCGAAATGCTCATAGGCGGCGCCTTCGGCTACGCCCGCCTGCAGTTCCCTGCAGGTATAAAGTACTTCTTCACATCCTGCCTTTGGTTCCAGGCCCTTTTTTACTTTTTTCTCATAATCACCCCCTATCTTTTGAAAGGCTCCGCGGATTGTCATTCCTGCCCCCACATAAAGTGCAAGCTTGTGGACCAGCCCTGGGTATTCACGGCGTAAACGGCTCTGCTTTTTTTCCAGCGCTTTTTTAAGGTCCCTGTCAGAGGAAAGATAAATCAGCAAAGCAACGGCCGGCGTGGCTGCCCAGATCCACGTACTGTAATCCCTGATCTCATAGCTCCATCCGATGGGTCTTCCCTTCCATTCCTCAGGCAGAATCCACCCTTCCTCTCTCCGGCTGTTCTCTTCCCCTGCCAGCAGGTACTCCTGCATCTCCAGATACTCCTGTTCCTCCGGTGTCAGAGTAACCGGAAGCACTACCGCTTCCAGCTCCCTTGCTTTGCAAAAATCCTGATACCGCAGACTGACTGTTAAGCTTACCCTTACCGGCTCATCCACCTCCCCCACCCTTCCCCCGCAGTCTAAGATTTCCTCCCTGCTGCTCTCCCATTCCACCGCAAAAGGAAATCCCTCATATTCCTCTTCCAGCGTCAGGTCAGACCTGATATGCCGCATATCTTCATTATTCTTTAAAATCAGCCCTTCCACATGATCAAAAAACGTTTCTGCCAGCGCTGCCGTCTCTTCCGCCGTCAATATCCTTGGAGACACTGGAATGACAAAGCTCATCTTATCCTTACCGATGTGAGTTTTCAGCCGGATTTCCCGCTCCCCTTCCTCATAACCGCCCCGGATGATCATGCCGCCTTCCCCCACGCAGGACTTTCCGGCCGCGCCTGCCTTTGCCAGAAGCCCCAGGATCAGCCCGGCTGCCAAAACGGTCAGACACAGAGAAAGCTTTTTCACAAAATAATCCGTCTTTACACACTCCACTCTCTCGCCCGGATGCAGCAGCGCCAGCTCGGATTCCACCTGCCTTCCGCGAAAAACAGGAAGACCCAGGATACAGGCCCGCTTGTACAAAAACATTGCCGCTTTTTTCATTCGCTCCATTCCTTTCCCATTTTTATGATGACGAAATCCCCCAACAGATAAGCACCGATATATGCTCCCAGACACCCCGTCATAATCAGGACTCCGTACAAATTTCCATATAAAATGTCAAAATATCCCGGATTGGCGGAGCCTATGTATACCAGTATGGCAAAGGGCATCAGCTTCATGATCGTCAGCTCCATTTTCTTCCCGCTTAAAAGCGTATCTACCTCTTTTTTCAGCTTCGCCTTTCTGCTGATCAGCTCCGCGGAGGCCTTGATGATTTCTGCCAGATTACCCCCGCTTCTCTTGGCAATGGAAAAAACTTCAGCAAACTGAACCACCTCTTCACAGCCGCTTCTTTCGCCAAAATCCGTCAGCAGCTCCTCCAGCGAAACATTAATGTTCAGTCCCCGCCGCACTACCTTAAGCTCTTCACAGATCAAGGCGTCCCTTCCATACATCAGCCCCATATCCTGTTCACACTCCATAAAGGCATTTTCCACGGAATACCCTGCCCCCAGCAGAGTAGCTACTGCCAAAATGCACTCTCGGAACTGTTCAGTCAGCTCTTCCCTCTTCCGTTCCCCCTTTCTGCGCCGAAGCCTGCAAAAAAACGCTGCTCCCACCGGCAAAAGAGGCAGGACCGCCCAGAGACTGCGATAAAAGAAATATGCCAGAAACACTACCACCGCCGCCGAAGCAAGTGCTGCCGCCGCCCGCTCCCGGCGTTTCCAGTGATATTCATGATAATCCCGCCGCCTTGAGCTTGTTTTCTCTAAAAAGCGTTCCTTTTTTTTGAAATTCCCCGATAATACGCCCTTCATTGTCTTCTCCTGCCTCTTCAAATTCAAACAGAGTGTTCAGCTTAATTTCATTGTTTTCAAAGCCAAGAATCTCCGTGATCTCAAGAACCCTCCTGGATCTGTCCCGCAGGCGGCCCAAATGTATCATAATGTCGATTCCTGACGCAATCTGCTGCCGGATTGCCGCAAGGGGCAGCTCCAGCCCCATCAAAACCATGCTTTCCAGCCTGGCCAGCATATCCCTTCCACTGTTTGCATGGCCCGTGGACATGCTGCCGTCATGGCCCGTATTCAGACATTGCAGCATATCCACAGCCTCAGGCCCCCTGACCTCGCCCACAATGATTCGATCCGGCCTCATTCTTAAGGATGAACGAATTAATTCCCTGATGCCGATTTCCCTGCAGCCTTCCACATTGCCGTTTCTGGTTTCAAGGCGCACCAGGTTTGGCAGCCCCTGTAACTGTAGCTCCGCACTGTCCTCAATGGTGATAACCCTCTCTTCCGCCGGAATAAATTGAGACAGTGCATTTAAAAATGTGGTTTTACCGCTGCCTGTGCCGCCGCTGATAAAAATATTGTATCCGGCCTTTACCAGATTTTCCAGAAACAGGGCAGCCTGCTCCGACAGGGAATGATTTCGCACAAGCCAGTCCATTGTAACAGGCCGGGCCGGAAATCGCCTGATGGTTACGATGGGACCGTTTAATGCCACCGGATTCATGACCACATTCACCCTGGAGCCGTCTGCAAGCCTGGCATCCACAATGGGCGACGCTTCGTTGACTACCCGGTTGCAGCCTGCCACAATCTGCTGTATCACATCCTGCAGCTTTTCTGGTGAATCAAAGCCCTGATCCAGCTTCTGCAGCCGACCTCCTCTCTCGATAAAAATATGCTCTGTCCCGTTGATCATAATCTCCGTCACCGAATCATCCTCCACGAAAATCTGTAAAATGTCCAATCTCCGCAGGGAATCAAACAATTCCTTTTTCAGTTTCCAGCGCAGCGCAACCGGATAGGTCACCAGCTCTCTCCGCTCCAATAACACCTCGTCTATGGTCTCTTCTACCTCTTCATCCGACATTTCCCGCAGACATCCAAGCCTCTCCTGCACCTTTTCCCGCAGTTCCTTTTTTAAATCCGCATATTCCATTGTCAGGCTCTCCTTACCTCATCCGATGCTTTTCAGCAGATCATTTACCAGTGCTGCAAGCTCCCCCCTTGTCAGCTGCTCCAGCTCTTCCGGCAGTCTTTGTATCCGTGGCAGCTTTAAACGTCTGGTTTTTTCCAGCACATCCCCGTATTCATAAAGCGAAAGCAGCTGCTCATACTGCAAAAGCTTACTTTGAGAAATCCTGTCCTCTCTGGTCAGCGTAAACACCGCCTTACACATACGCAGTATTTCAAACAGCCCCTGCATACTTTCGCTCAGGTCCAGAATCACATACTCGTATTCTCCCATATCCTCTATCCGCTGCAGCAGCTCCAGCCATTCCGCAGGCCTGACAGAAAGCAGATTTTGGCCGGACTTCATGGACGGTATATAATCCAAATCTCCCAGACGCCTGCAGCCGGCGCGCAGCCGCAGTCCGAATTTTTCCCCGTCTCCATGAAGAAAATAAAGAAGATCCGCCAGGTCCGGCGACTGCGGGTCAGATCTCAGCTCCGGGATTCCGGCATAATGTTCAAAGTTCAGATACAGAGTGGCATGTTCCCTGGCAAGCATCTGTCCCATGGTCAGAGCAAAGGAGGTCTGCATGGTCCTGCGCACCGGCGAATAATTACCGATAAACGTAATGTTTCCTGTTTTCTTCAGCTTCGGCAGCCGGTGATCGGCAATCTCCATGTACACGTTCAATACATCCTTCAGAACCTCCTCCGCCTGCCGGTACTTGTCCACATAGCGGACATTTTCCCATTTCATCACCCCGCTTTCGCTTAAAAGCACAATGCAGGGTGCCTCCAGATCCAGCAGCTGATCACAATATGCCGATTCGGAGATTACCAGCATCTCCAGTCCTTCCTTACCCTCCTTCATCAGCTCCTGCACGCTTGTATAGGTATGAATTTTCCAGGGCAATTCCTTTTTTGTTCTTAAAAATTCTGTCATTAGCTGCGCATATTCCTCTTCCGTGTCGCACAGCGCCATGATCCTCTCCCCGTCCGTCAATAGACACCTCCCATATACAGCAAAAAGCTGAACAATACAGGGCCCGACAAGCAGACGCTCAACCGCCTGTCCTTTCCCGTGTCAGGGTAAAGCTGCAATCCGCCCCTTTTTGCAATGCTTTCCAGATACCCCCAAAAAACTTTCAGGCGTTCTCCGAAATTCCTGTATGCCACTAATTTAACAAGTGAAATCATTGCTGCAATCAGCAAAGAAATAAAAGAAAATAAAAAGATTTTTTTGAATGGAAAATACCCTGCAGCCGCGCCCAACAGCTTCACATCTCCGGCCCCCAGCGCGCCGGTCTTAAAAGGAAAATACAACAACGCCATTACAGCCGCCGCTCCCCCCAGATAAAGCAGCACACCCGCCGGACCCTCTCTCGGAAGCCGGAATGCCACACCTGCTGCAGCAATAAGGATCACAAGAGCGTTTGGAATTTTTCTCTTCCAATAATCAAATCCACAGGCGGCTGCCAGCAACAGACCTAAAACCGCCAACACCTTTCCTCCTTCCTGATTTCATTTTTCAGACAATTTATGAATGCTTGCATTCTCGCGATGCCTGATCAGTTTTTAAAACGAATTTGCGGGACGATACCTGTCCCAAGAAAAAATGAAGCCTGCCGAACAGCCGGATCACCTAGCTGTAAGCGTATTATAAGCGAAAGATTTCCGCTTTGCAAGATATAAAACACAAAAATATCATTTTTGTAAATAGTTTACAAAATTTTATACAGCCCAATCCCGTAAAGTGCCGCAAGCCCAGGAATTCCAAGGATTCCCGATGTCAAAACAGTTGCTCCGTTGATGCCCACTCCCAGCGAAACTCCAGCGCTTTCCAATGCGCCGTTAATAAAATACATGGCAATAATCCCTAAAATACTGCGTAAAATCACATTCAGCATCCATTCCTTTTTCATGTTTTCCTCCGTTCTGAAGCCGCCCTGTCCCTTTGTACATCCTATGTCCCAAATCGACCAAATATTCCCTGAGACTCTCAAAATGAAGATTTATTTCCACAATTTTCAGTTTATGGAATATTTTACTAATTCCCTGACTATAATTTTAACAACCCCAGGAAAGGAAGGATTTACCATGAAAATGTATTTCAGCCAAAAGGCAGACACCGTTCAAACCGTGGAAGAGGATCTCACCCCCATCACCCTGCGGGAATCCATAGAAAAAACCCACAGAGCGCTTGACATTGCCTATGCGGGTTTTAACAATGCTACCGATCCTGACTTGATCGACGGCTATATTTATGAAATTAATTCTCTGCAAAAAAAGTACAAACATCTCAGCGAGCTGGCAGCCTTAGAGACCGTATCCGAACAGGAGGCTTCACACGTACATTCCCCGATTCGCTCCCTGGTCAGCCATGTTTTCAGTTAAAGAGTTTCTGCCGTAGGTCAGCCCGGCATACACAGCCTGAGAATTGCCCATAACCGGCCCGGCATTGTTTTGCCCGGCGATCTGCTCATAGGCGTCCTTCAGCGGAACGATGACACGCTCAATTTCTTCTAACGGCTGTGCCTTTTTACCGCTTTCCGCAGCGGCAAGTCTCCTGATGCAGAAGCCATAGAGGCCAAGCAGTGCGGGAGCCGGTTCATATTGCAGATTCAGCGAGTTCATCAGCTCGCTGACACATCCTCTTGCCCTGCGGACTGCCGCCTTAAGCTCCGACTGCTCTTCCCCTTCCAGCGCCGCCTTCCCGTCCCTTACATAACAAAGCAGCATTTCATATAAAATCACCACCATCTGAGTGGGATTCGCCTGAGATATTCTCAATGTAAAATCCTGTTTTTCCACACTTGTCATAGAATTTTACCAGCCTTTTTCTATCAGTTTTTCACCTTCCACACTTCCAGACATGCCGCCTTCGGCGGCACAAGTCAATGCTATGGAACTAAGTTTCCAGGAAGAACGCTTTTTTGCGTTCTTCCGCGTGAAGTTTTAGAATTTCTTTGTCTGCGCCTTTTGCAGACTTAGAAATTCCCTTCACGCTTTATTGCAACAGCTGCAGTACCTGCGAGGGCCGTTCGTTTGCCTGCGCAAGCATGGAAGTACCCGCCTGAGTCAGCACCTGATAGGTGGTATAATTGGTCATTTCCTCTGCCATATCCACGTCCATAATCCGGGAATATGCAGCGGTCATATTTTCGGAAGTGACATCCAGACTGTTGACAGTAGATTCCAATCTGTTCTGATATGCTCCCAGCATCCCTCGCACCTTTGAAACGTACTTAACCGCACCGTCAATATCGTCGATTCCCTTCAAGGCGCCTTCCTTGGTGGATACGTCCAGATTTTCGATTCCCATATTTCTTAAGGAAATGGCAGGAATCTCTACCGGCAGGACCTGACCCTCGTTAGACCCGACCTGCAGTCTCATGGCACCCACGCCTGTAGCCTCTATCCGCAGACTTGAAACGTTGCCGGCATCGTCCCTGGGAGTATATACAAGCACCTCTGCCGGGACCCCCGGAACGCTCGTATCTCCTGGAACATTGGGATCCGCCAGGACTTCGGAAACTCCCGGATCCAAATCTTCAAAGTTCTTTTTCGGAGTTAAGTAATCTTTGTCTTTATCCTGATTCAGCCTAGATAGATCCAGCGTCATCTCAAACCCGTTGGAGCCGGAAATGGTCACCAGATTATCCTTATTCATTTTTGCCGTATACCCTTCCGGAAATCCGGTAGCATCCGCCTGACCGCCGGGCCCCGTCACCTCAACCAGATAATTACCCGTCCAGACTCTCTCCTTCGCCGCCAGATCAGGATCATCAACAATATTGCCGTTCTTATCCACAAGATTCCCCTTCTCATCTTTCATGGGGGAATCTATCACTTCCTTCTGCAAAGTGATCCCGCCGATATAATAATCCTTCACGGTAACATCCTTAGAATAGCTTGCCACCTTTATATTAGTATCGCCGTACACATAGCCCTTTAACTCAAACTCGCCGTTCAACAGCTTCTGGCTGTTAAACTCCGTTGTTTCGGCAACACGAGTAATCTCCTCCTTCAGCTGAGACACCTCGTCCTGCACGGTAGACCTGTCGCTTTCCGACATCGTCCCGTTGGCAGACTTGATCGCCAGCTCATTCATACGCTGCAGCATCTCACTGATCTCGGACATGGCGCCGTCCGCCGTCTCGATCACGGAGATTCCGTCGTTGGCGTTGTCATTGGCCTGAGACAGGCCCTCTATCTGAGCATTCATCCTCTTTGCCATGGCAAGCCCTGCCGGATTGTCCTTGGCATGATTAATTTTCAGGCCCGACGACAGCCTTTCCAAAGACTGAGCCAAAAGACTGTCATTATTTGCCAGTGCATTATTGGAAAGCATGGCGGACACGTTGTAATTAATTCGCATATGAAACTCCTTCCTGTTCTGCGGATCCTTCACCTATGCACGCACGTAAAAATACCTTTGCCACACGGTAAAGCTCAACATTTTCTATTCCGGCCTCCATGCCAACTCCGGCTGCTTCCGGGAAGCGGACATCTGTACTTACCACGCTGATGTCCCCCAGCTTCCAGCTCTCACCGGCCTCCTCTTTAAAAATATCGGCTATTCTCCCGGTTTTCATAACCTCATTTTGATTTTCATTTTTAATGATTCCACATAAGGCTTCTTTTTCAAAACGGAAGGCTGCCTGCACATTACTCTCTTTCCCTGCTCTGACATTGATCCTGACCATACCGGCGGCGCCTGCTCCCCGTTCAAGTGTCAAATGCACTCTGGCCGTCCTGCCGCCAATATCCACCGGCAGGAAAAATTCCTCCTGCTTTGCCAGGGCACCCGCAACGGTAAGCTGCTTATGTACCAGCTGCATACGCCGCACATCCAAACTGCGGTCTGCGGATTCAAAGGTAGCTTCCTCTATTTCTGACTGCGCTCCGGCAATGCTCTCTTCATATTCCTGCTTAAACTCTTCCGGGCTGTCAAGCTGCTCCCACAATCGGGTACTCTCTGCCCTCCGGCCTCCGTCCGCCTGCAGGGCTTCGCTGCTCACGGCCCCGGCGGACTGCTTCCCCTTGTGTGCATGTGCCGCTGCAGAGCGATTGCTCTTCCCCACAAATCCGGCCCCAGCAAAAAGATCCTCATCCCCGTCCAACAAAGCCTCTGCCGCAAGCAGGTTATCTGCGCCGGCAGGAATATCCCCCCGCGCCAGCATAGCCGTACACTCCTGCCCCGCCGACGCTGCCGCCTCACGGTACTGCTCCAGCTGTTCTTTGTTGTATGCTGTCTCCGCCGTCTCACTATATGACACATCTGTCATTGCTTTTTCCACATTTCTGACAAAGGCTCTTCCAATCTGTTCGGGAATGCTTTCACCTTTTCGAATTCTCTCCGCCACGGCCCCCATTTCGTCTCCGACCTTTGTATCAAGAGATTTGCATCTGCCGCTGCGGACGGCACTGAGCAGATTTCCAAAATGAAGCTCTGCCTGGGTATTAACCAGGGCTCCCACTGCCGCTCCGTCCGTTTTTTCTATTTGGCGCAGCAGGCGGTAGATCCCAATATAGCTCTCTCTCTCCTCCGGCGTAACGGCATGATTCTTCTCCAGGCCGTAAAGGAAGCGGCTGTAGCTCTCGGCTTCCGTCCGATAGTCCTCCGGCAGCTCTTCAAAATACCGCTCCAGCTCTTCAAAGGTTTTTTCCAGCGGATTTACCCCATCCCTGATCATTTTAAGAGTTGCTGCCGGCGTCAGCTTCTCCACCACGGTCTGAACCACACGGTCCGCTTCCTTCACCTTCTCTAAGTTTTCCAGGCTCATTTCCATGCGGTTATATCCCAGGATCCGCGCTGCCCTGCGATTTTCCTCCGTCAGCTCCTGCCCCAGATCCTCTAAAATATCATCCACATTGGCAAAGGCCTTAGCGATGTTGTCCCCAAGGTCCCGCCTGGGCTCCGTCATCAATGCCTCATAGCTTTCTCCCGCCTTTTTATAGGTATCCTCCAGAATCTTGCCTTCTTTGTGGAAATTCTCAAGGGACTCCGTGCTGATGCCTTCCGCAAAGGTTCCCAGCACACCTGCCGGCAGCCCAGGCAGCTCCCGCACCACTGCATCCGTATCCCGCAGGCTCCGGTACTTCTCCACACTGCTTTCATCTCCGGGGAAGTACTGCTCCGCCAGCTGTGCCTCCGCCTGCCTCAGCGCTTCCACCAGCTTTTCCATGGGTGCCGTGTCAATGGAGAATCCGCTTTTCAGCAGCTTAATATTCACCTCCGCCGTCATCCGCAGACGAATTTCTTCCAGCTGCCTTCTAGCCGTAATGTCCCCCGCGCAATTTTCCCAGGCCTCTTCACTCCGGTAATAGTCCTCCGTCCGCACGGCCCTTTCATATAAATTCTCACTGCCCTCGGAAAGTATTCCGTGTACGGGCGTTTTCCCTTCCGCCACCGCACCTGCAGCCGCCTCTGCAAAACGCTCCGGCTTTACAGGCAGCTCCAGACCTTTTAATTCCTCCAGCCGGTTCAGATTTTCTTCCGTCAGGGGCAGCCCGTTCTCCAAAAGCCAGGCAGCGTCCCTGCGGCTCTCTTCATTGACCTCCCGCCCGGAATTTTCAATGATATTCTCGATCTGGCGGGCAAGGCCACTCTCATGAACTGCTTCATCAGCCCCTTTATTCGTTCCCACCGTCCCGGAAGCTTTCCCGGTCTCCTGCCCTGCGCCGAAGGCACTCATAGCATAATATCCCTGTACATCCTCGGCAAAAAAGCCGGGAACAGTTCCTTCGCTGCCTGCGGCACCGCTGTTTTCCGCCACATAAAGATTCCAGATCTCACTGCTCATTTCATTATCTATCAGATAGCGGATGCTCCCCTGATCCAAAGGCTGAAGCTCAGCCGCCATCATCCAGGCGCTCTTCGTCAGCTCCAGATTTTCCTCTGTCAGCGGAAGGTCTGCCTGCCGAAAGCTTTCCGCCACTGCCTCTGCCAAAACCTGGCTCCCCAGGGCCGCCGCCAGTGTCTCCATGTCCAAATCATCCGTATATCCTGCTATTTTCTTACCGGCACGGACCAGCTCTGCCTTGATTTTATCTACAATCGTAACGGTCTCTTCTGGATTCATATTGCCAAAATCAAAGCCTTCTTCTTTAGCCTTGGCATAATCTTCTTCCGATAACGTATGTGACATCACTGTCATATAGTCCTGACTGATCCCCACGTCGGCGCTTTCGGCCTCCTGCTGAAGCTCAATCAGGCTCTTACCCTTTTCCGCTCCGTTTCCGGGCAGACCGTTTCGGCCTAGCCCCGGTGCATATATGCTTTCCCCGGATACCGCCCCCTGGGCAGGATGATTTTTCCCGGCATGGGCCCTTCCCGCCTGATCTCTTCCGTTGATTCCCTGGCTCTCCGTATATGGATTCTTCGTTTCACTGACCTGCTGCTGATTAAATGATATTCTCAAGATGCTGTCTCCTATCGCATGATGCCGAAATAATTGTCTTACTCTTTTTATTTCGGTTAAGATGAGACAATTCTTTACACACAAATTGTTTCCGGCAAGGTAACAGACAATTACGGCCTGACGGCGGCAGACGGTCGCTGTTCTCATTCGGACACGCTTGCGCTTGGGACTCGACGTAACGGTACATAAGCAAGCACAGTACGCTTGCCAAGTACCGACGTCTCGCACAGTCTTCATTGAGAACAGCGACCGTCTGTCATCTGTTACACGATTACGAAATGTCTGTTACTCACGTAAATTGTTTCTGCTGGCAATGCCAAAATAATTGAATAGATTTTACACCTTTTTACTGTTTAAAATACAAATACCGCCGCTCCATAGGGAGGCAGATCCAGTGAAAGCGAGTACTTCTGATTACACAAAGGCTCCTTTTCCGCCATGATTTCTTCGGGGATCTCATTGCCCCAGCCGCCGAAGCGTTCCTCGTCGCTGTTTAAGAGCAGCTTATACTTCTTATTCTTCGGAACGGCCACCCGGTAACCCTCCCGCTTAACCGGCGTCATATTCAGGACAAACAGCAGATTATTTCTGCCCTTAGAAGACCTTCTCACAAAGGAATACACACTGTTTTCCGTGTCGTCCGCGTTCATCCATTCAAACCCGGCCCAAGTATCGTCCAGCTCGTAAGCTGCCGGATATTTTCTGTAGATCGTCAGCAATTCCTTTACATAATCGTGCAGACCCTTATTGCTTTTCTCGCCGAGAAGATACCAGTCCAGCTCTCTTGCCTCGCTCCACTCTCTTTCCTGCCCGAAATCCTGCCCCATAAACAACAGCTTCTTTCCGGCATGTCCGAACATATATGTATACCCCACACGCAGATTCGCATATTTATCCACCGGATACCCAGGCATCTTATTCACCATGGAGCATTTTAAATGCACCACCTCGTCATGGGACAGAGGCAGAATATATTTTTCACTCTCATTATAGCTCATGGCAAAGGTCATGGCGTAGTGATTCCCTTTGCGATAAATGGGATCCAGCTTCATGTACTCACAGAAATCGTGCATCCAGCCCATATTCCATTTAAAGGCAAAGCCAAGGCCCTCGCCGCCGATCTCCCCGGTAACATTAGGCCAGGCCGTGGATTCCTCCGCAATGGTCAGAAATCCGGGATAGCTCCCACGGACGACGGAGTTCATATGCTTGAAAAATTCGATAGCCGCAAGATTCTCATGGCCGCCGTACTTATTGGGCACCCACTGGCCCGCCTGCTTTCCGTAATCCAGATAAAGCATGGAAGCCACCGCATCTACCCGGATACCGTCCACATGGAATTCCCGCAGCCAGAACAGCACGTTGGCAATCAGGAAATTCTTTACCTCTGGCTTCTCGTAATTAAAGATTTTGGTGCCCCAGTCGGGATGCTCCCCCAGACGGGGATCGGGATGTTCAAAAATACACTGCCCGTCGAACTGTCCCAAACCGTGAGCATCCGTGGCAAAATGCGCCGGCACCCAATCCAGAATGACTCCCACACCCGCCTTGTGCAGCTGATTCACCAGATACATAAAGTCCTTGGGCGTGCCATATCGGGAGGTAGGCGCATAATACCCCGTCACCTGATACCCCCAGGAGCCGTCAAAGGGAAACTCCGCAATACCCATCAGCTCCACATGTGTATATTTCATTTCCTTTAAATATTCCACAATCCTGTCTGCAAACTGACGATAATTATAAAAGCCCTCCGCCGTTCCGTCGGGATGCTTCATGAAAGAACCAATATGACACTCATAAATTGCCATAGGCTCTCTGTTCATGTCCTTTTGGTCCCGCTGTTCCATCCAGGCCGCATCCTTCCATTCAAAGCCGGAAAGATCCGCCACAATAGACGCCGTTCCCGGACGATACTCCGCCTGATTGGCAAAGGGATCAGCCTTGTAAAGCTTACGCCCGTCCTGCGCGGTAATCAGAAACTTGTACATATCACCCACAGCCGCTTCCGGAATAAACAGCCCCCAGATTCCCACCGGTCCCAGCTTCTCCATGGGATGGGATTCTTCATTCCATTCATTAAAGGAGCCGATCACATGGACTGCGTCTGCATTAGGTGCCCATACGCCAAAGTAGATACCCTCCACGCCTTTTTCCACAGAGCGGTGGGCCCCCAGCTTTTTATAGATGTCATAATGGGTTCCCTGTGAAAACAGGTACTGATCCGCCTCGGATATGAAAACCTTTTCTGCTTCTTTTGCCATAATAATACCCCGCCTTTCCAAAATTTCCATTATACAAAATCTTTTTCCGTCAGAATAATCATGTCCTCTTCATCATAACGCCTTGCGAAAAGAATGTCAAAGAAATGTCCAATGGTTTTTCTATTGGCATGGCGGATCGCCTCATCAACAATATCCTTTACTTCTATAGCCGTCACCACGTGATCCAGTGTCTGCCTCTCTTCAATCCGGGTGTGGAGCGCCAGTATTCCCAATTCATCAATGGAATATTCCATCTCATGGGCATACTGCCTTCCGAAGGACACCAGGGAATCATTGCTCAAGGCCTCCACGTCCATCCTTGCCGTGAAGCACTCACTTAAGCCCGGATGGGCACCCAGCAGCTTATCAATGGCTTTTTTCGTATCCTCAAGGAAAATAATGATGCCAAAGTTTTCTTTCTGTAAGGCCTTCTGCAGCGCTTCTATCGTAGGCTTCTCCATATCCGCTGCCTCCCGGATAATCAAAGCACCGCTTTTAAAGCGCTCCAGCGTTTCCTCTATATTCTTGGTATTCAGTCCCTGTCCCGATACCTGCGCTACCTTGCCCGAAAAATTACTGTCGGCCATCTGAATTTCCCGAATCATATTTTTCGCAAGGGACAGGGTATCCATCCCCTTCTCTCCGGTGATAATTACATTTCCGGTATAGGCCGCCATGCTGATACTGTCAATGGCCTTTACCAGCCTCTCTCTGCCGGAACGGCTTTGGATGAAGGGGGCATAAAGCTCCTTTTCCTCATGGGTCAGGGCGCGCACTCTTGTATCCCTTCGCTGAGCGTTTTCTGCCTCTTTCGTCTCTTCTTCCGCAGGGCCTGACTCTTCTATCTCTTCTGACTCTTCTGCTTCTTCCGCAGGCTCTTCCTCAGGGCCCGACTCTTCTATCTCTTCTGACTCTTCTGCTTCTCCTTCCGCAGGCTCTTCCTCAAGGCCTGACTCTTCTATCTCTTCTGGCTCTTCTGCTTCTCCTTCCGCAGGCTCTTCCTCAAGGCCGATTTCTTCTATCTCTTCTGGCGCATCTGCATCTTCTATCTCTTCCCCCGCAGGCTCTCCCGCAGAGCCTGACTCTTCTGCCTCTCCTTCCGCAGGCTCTCCCTCAAAGCCTGACTCTTCTATCTCTTCCTCTGCAGGCTCTTCCTCAAAGCTGATTTCTTCTATCTCTTCTTCATCCGGCTCAACGGGTTCCTTCTCCAGCTGTTCCAGCAGACCATCCTTCACGGATTCCTCAAACTCGGTAAACATATTACCCGTCTGCTCCAAAACATGCTGCCGCACTTCCTCCTGCCGTTTCGCCTCATTATCCCGCTTCAGCTTCTCCCACTCATCCAATATATCTTCAAGATCCATCTGACCGGTGATCTGCTTTTCAACCTTTTCACTCTCTGGCACCACAAGACTGATCTGACCATCTGATTCCTGAGACAACACTCCGGCGATTTCCCTTGGCGGCTGCGCGGTCAGTACCTGCTCCACCTTTCGTCCCATGTTCTCCATTCTCAGCTGATCCATTACGATCTTTGCCGTCTCATCAGCATGAAGCTCTACCATTTCTTCCGGTAACCGTTTTCCCGAAGACACATTCTCCGCCGCCAAAGCTCTCTCTGCGGCCTGCTCCTTTGCAGGCGCCTCCGGCAATGCAGACTCTTCTTTCGGTCCCTCTTCAACGGGAGACTCCTTCCCGGAAAAGGCCTCTACCTTGCGGATATTACCCAGTTCTCCCGTCTCCCCAAAGAATACCT
This sequence comes from uncultured Acetatifactor sp., assembly GCA_910586485.1. Classification (GTDB taxonomy): domain Bacteria; phylum Bacillota; class Clostridia; order Lachnospirales; family Lachnospiraceae; genus Acetatifactor. Next base: position 16,619 of record CAJUIA010000029.1, on the reverse strand, counting down.
CGGTGCCTTCCATAACCTCCGCCTCAGGCTCCAGATCATCCTCATCCACCTCGTCTATTTCCGGCAGATCAAGGCTCTCGGTATCGGAATCCAGCAACGGCGCAACAATGGAGCGGGTAATAGCGTCATTCTGTGCCTGATTCTCAGCCAGTACCTCCTGCAGCCCGGCCGCAATTTCCGCCTGCAGATTGATCGTATTATAAGCGCCCACGTCCATGGTTTTAACTTGTATATCCATCTCTTCCGGTTCCGGCGGCTTTCTCGCTCCCGTAAAGGAAGACTCCGCCGCAGGCGCAGGCCCTGCCAGCACCCAATCCGTTCTGGTATCCCCCGACACCTCCGTTCCCTGTGCAGCCCAGCCCGTGTATACAGAATTATCTGCCTGATTGCTGTCCGCCGCCTGCGCTGTGCCTTCCTGCCAGTTTCCATCGTCTGCTCCGGCATTCCACGCGGGATCCCCCCAGCCATTTTGTGCCGCTTCATTCTGTTCGGACTCTCCCCAGCCGCTCTGTACCGTTCCGTTCTGTCCGGACTCCGTCCAGCTGCCCTGTGCCATTCCATTTTGTCCGAACTCTTCCCAGCCGCCCTGTGCCGTTCCGTTCTGTCCGGACTCTTCCCAGACGTCCTGTACCGTTCCGTTCTGTCCAGACTCTTCCCAGCTGCCCTGCTCATCCGCTGCCGCGACAGTTTTCACAGGATCAAAACGATGGTCATACTTTTCCTGCTGGCTTGCAGACAAAGGCTGATGCAGCATTTTCAGCTCCATCGCTTTGATCACATATTTTCCGTCGCCAAACCAAAGAATCAGCTCGTCACACTCTTCCACACAGCGAGTAGCCAACCCCACCCGGTGGTACAAATATGCCAGCTCATATGCCCACTTTTCCCGGTAATCCCTTTTTTTCAGCTCCTCCAGCACGCCGATTCGCTCTTCCAGACTGACATCCTGCGCCTCGTAAAGCTTATACTGCAGAATATATCGTCCCGGATCCTTCGGCGCCACCTGCACAAACTCTTTGTAATAATTTACCGCCTGCAGAAATTCCTCCGTCTTAATGCAAAGCTCGCAGAGTGAATAGCAAATGGTCTTTCCCCCCGGTCTTCTCTCATATGCCAGCAACAGCATATTTTTCGCATCCTCATATCGCCGGTTTATTTTATACAGATCGCTGATGGTGCAAAGCATCATGACGCTCTTGACCCTGCGCCAGTCGATGGTATCCGCAATCTCCGCCGCCTGTGGATAGTCCCCCTCTGCGATCAGCTCTTTAATTTCGTCTGCCCTTACTTTATATTCATACTTATCCAAGGTATCTCTCCCCATCTCATATACCGCCTCATCTGCATTTCTAAATCGCTTTCCACCAAAATTGAGTAAGGCGGTACAGTCAACACATGCGTATACTTTCCCACTATTTTGTTAAGTTTACCATAGATATAGTACACATGTCAAAGAAAAAAGGCAAAAAAAATACAATATCTAGTATAAGACCCTTAAACGGTATGGACAGACGTATCAAAGTCAATACTGGTCACCGGACCGGCCATCTGGTATACTGGATTTTAGGTTATAAAAATGATAAAAGGAGAGCCTGCATCAGATGGCGAAATTATTGATCGTGGATGACGACAGGGCGCTTGTCACCATGCTGCAAACCCACTTTGAGATAAAACAGTTTGAGATCCTGACCGCCGAAAACGGTGAAGAGGCATTGGAAAAATTGAAATATCAGCCGGACCTCATTCTGCTGGACATTAATATGCCTCGAATGGACGGGCTTTCACTATGCCGCCTTATCCGGGATAAAATGTCCTGTCCCATCCTGTTTCTGACGGCAAAGGCGGATGAGGACGATCGGGTGGGCGGACTGCTTTCAGGCGGCGACGACTATATCACTAAACCCTTCAGCCTCAAAGAGCTGGACGCCCGGATTACTGCCCATCTGAAGCGGGAGCAGCGGCACAGCCTCCCGTCAAGCTGCCGTTTTCAGGATGAGCTGATCATTGATTACACTGCTAAAACCGCACAGATCGCAGGCCGCTTTCTGGAATTGACAAAAGCGGAATACGGTATCATCGAGTTCCTGTCCCTGAATCCGGGAATTGTTTTTGACAGGGAACGGATTTACGAGCGGGTCTGCGGCTATGATGCCGATGGTGACAGTCGTGTCATAACAGAGCTGATTCGCAGAATCCGCAATAAATTCCGGGCATTTACGAAAACCGAATATATTGAAACCGTGTGGGGGATGGGATACCGATGGGCAAAATAATCAAAAACCTTTCTGTCAGAAAAACAATTCTTTTATACTTAATGCTCAGCCTGATCTGCAGCTGCTTTTTGTCCGCCTATATTTCCATGCTGGCCCGGCATACACAGGCAGCCGTCTGGCAAAATTACACTGACCCGGATAAATATTCCGTGCCGGGGCGCTCCGAATATGCGGAAAGCCCGCTGACCCCCGACCCTTACGGCGAGACGAGACCCGCCTACTCTGAAATGACTCCTGCCCACCGCCGTATAGACGATGTCTGCGACTTTTTGCAATCTTATACGATACTGATCCTTTCCATAACCGGGAGCTGTATATCTGTCTTCCTGTTTTACCGAAATAAATTGAAATACCCTCTTCTGGAGCTGACGCAGGCCTCCCGAAATATTTCCCAAAACAATCTGATGTTTCATATTACTTATGAAAACAAGGACGAACTGGGACAGCTATGCCGGGAATTTGAGCAGATGCGGGCGCAGCTGGTAGAAAACAATATCCTGCTGTGGCGAAGCCTTGACGAAGAACGGGCTCTTCGCGCCGCCATCTCCCACGACATCCGCTCTCCCCTGTCCGTCTTAAAGGGATACCATGAGATGCTGACGGACTACCTTCCTGGTGAAGCCATCAGCATGGAAAAGGCCATGGACATGCTTGCGGAATGTGGAAAACAGCTTGAGCGCATGGACAAATTCGTGGAGACCATGCAAAGGCTGAGCAGTCTGGAACGGCGGGAGTTGTATCCTGATGAGCTGACCGCCAGGCAGCTGCAGGCGGAGCTTTCTGCGGAAATCAGCATTCTGGAAAAGGAAAGCGGGAAAAAAATTCTGCTCCGCAATGTTACCCCGGAAGAATCCTTTCGGGGCGATCAGGAAATCATATTAGAAGTCACGGAAAATCTGCTGTCCAACGCCCTGCGTTATGCCAGGGAATCAGTGGAAATCACCCTCGACCTCAGGGCGGACGAATGCTGGATCCGCATCACCGATGACGGCTGCGGATTTTCCGCTTCCACTGCCAAAGCTGCGAAAGCCTGTTTCCCGCAGAACCCGCAAAACATCAGGGACAGCCTGAATCACTCAGGGCTGGGCATGTATATCAGCAGACTGTATTGTGAAAAGCACGGAGGCAGGCTTCTGACGGAGAATTTGCAGCAGGGCGGTGCTTCGGTAACTGCTGTATTTGGCCGGATTGTGTAAGCAGTCCGGTCTTTTTTTGGTTTTATGCCGCCTTGTTGTCTTTTCATTGTGATTTGTCCGGTACTCTGTATTGGTGACGGCTTTGACTTACAATTTTCTGATTACCAGAAATAATGCAGAAGGAGGCAAAACATGCTTGCAATTTTAAAAAGAGAAGTCACAAACTATTTAAAGCGCCCCCTGTTCTGGCTGGGAATTGCAGCCGTGACCCTGGGCATTTATCTGCATCTGGATTTTTACCTGCAGATTCATTTTCTCTCTCCGGGGGAACAGATTGTCAACAATTACCCCGAAACCATCCATGCGGGAGAGACCTGGGAGGGCTATATCCCCACACCCCCGGAGGAACGCCGGTCCTTATGGGAAGCATCCGTAGAGGAAACCTTTGTCTCGGTTTTCGGAATGAGCAGCGCCGAAGCGGAAGCTGCCGTAAAGGAAGCAGAAAATCTAAGCATCTATGACGCTGTTTCGTATTTTGAAGAAAACTACTCTGTTTATAGGCTGGCTTCGGTCTATGAGGGGACAAAATACCGAAAAGGCACCAGCGAGGAAATCAATGCTTATCTTGAGCAGGTTCTCTCCGAAAGGCCCTTTTCCTATTATTTTTCCAGAATATTTGCAGACTTTGCAGGGCTGTATATGGGCTTCTTCGCCACCCTCATGCTGGCCGTTCTGTTTATGCAGGACACGAGAAATTCCACCTATGAGCTTCTTCACACCAAGCCTGTCACCGCCGAAGGCTATGTACTGGGAAAAGCTCTGGGCGGATTTTCCGTCTGCCTGATTACGCTGGCCATTCTGAACCTGGTGTTTTGGGCGGTCTGCCTGATTTCCACCCAGGATCAGGGCTTTGAAATACACCTGCTGGATTTTATCAGGACTACCTGCCTGTATATTCTGCCCAATATGCTTATGATTGTATGCACTTATGTTCTGATTTCCCTGCTGTTTCAAAACCCCCTTCCCGGAGTGCCGCTTTTACTGCTCCTGATTGTATACTCCAATATGCCCGGCAGGAACACCTATGGAGTAAGCGGTTATTGGGGCCGGCCTCTGGCCATTATGGTGCGGTTTTCCGGACAGCTTTTCGATACGTCGGACCCGCCCATGGTGCTGCTTAATCAAAGCTTTCTGCTGGCCGCATCTGCCGTCCTTCTGCTGCTTTCCATTCAGCTGTGGAAACGGAGGCGGATATAATGATAAAAGAGGTCAAAATTTCCCTGCCCTTTTATAAAACTGCCAGTGCCTTGCTCTTCATCGTGATTTTAAGCCTGATCCGAGGCGTTTCGGTCAGCTGTGAAATCGGAGCCGCCATGGAGCCTGCCATAGCCATTCTGGCGACGGCGTTCTGTGCGGACACCTACGTACAGGAGATTGCCGGCAGACGCTCCGAAGTCTGGCGCCTGTATCCGATGAAAGATAAGCTCTTCGCCATAAGTACCAGACTGCTGCTTCAACAGGGTTTTCTCCTGCTGCTGGCAGCCGCAGGATATTCCCTGTTCTTTCTCTTTCAAAGGCCCCGCCTGTTCAGCCTCATGCAGCCGGAGGCCGGAAGCGAAATCAGGCAGTTTGTGATTTTTCTGGGAGCGATGGCGGTGACAATCGCATTTTGGTCCGTGCTTTCAAATACCATTGCCTGCATCTTCCGCAGCCTGTGGTTTGGAATCGGCGGAAGCCTGCTCCTGTGGCTTCTGGCAGCTTCCTCCTTTGCAAGGAGGCTTTTGGACACCTGGAGTGTTTTTTCCTATGCCGATCGAAACATTGCAGACACCGGCGACTTCGGCTGGCTTGCAGGCAAGGGCCTCTGTATCGCCCTCTGCGCCGTAATGCTGCTGCTCCTGCCAATCCTGTTAAAGAAAAGAGGATAACAAATTGAAAATTAATTTTTGAATCGGAAAAGAGGTAATATATGAGTATTCGAATAAATGACCTGACTGTGACCTTTCGAAATAACGTAACTGCCATCGACCATGCCAGCCTGGAAATTCCGGAGGGCATCTTCGGCCTGCTGGGGGAAAACGGCGCGGGAAAGACCACGCTGATGCGGGTACTGACCACTACCCTTAGCCCCACAAGCGGCACGGTAACCATGGACGGCATTCAGTATCACGAGAAAAATTATGAAAAGATTCAGAGGCAGATCGGTTATCTGCCCCAGGAAATTGACCTCTATCCGGGCCTGACCGTGCAGGAATGCCTGGAATATATGGGTGCTCTGGCAGACGTTCCCAAGAGCCTCTGCAGGGAGCGTATCGAGTATTATCTGGAAAAGACCGGTCTGACAGAGCACAGGAAAAAGAAGATGAAGCAGCTCTCCGGCGGCATGAAACGGCGAGTGGGACTGATCCAGGCCTTATTAAACGACCCCAAATTTCTGATCATCGACGAGCCCACCACCGGCCTGGACCCGGAGGAACGCATTAGAATCCGCAATCTGCTGGTGGATTTTGCAGAGAAACGCACCGTTTTATTTTCCACTCACGTGGTAGAAGACCTGGCCGCCACCTGCAATCAACTTGCCGTAATGAAAAAGGGACATTTCCTGTATTCCGGCAGTGTACAGAATCTGCTGGACAACGCAGCCGGCGCAGTATGGGAGTGTATGGTAACCGATCCCCTAAAAGCCCGTGAGCTGGAACAGAAATACCGCATTTCCTCCAAGCAGCAGGCAGAGGGCGGCATCCGGCTGCGCATTTTAAGCCGTGTGAAACCGGGAATTGACTGCCGGCCGGTACCGGTGACGCTGGAGGATGCGTATATCTATCTTCATGCTTAACCTTCGGATTCCGCAAAGAATACTGAAATCCGGTTACTCAGCTCTGCAAACTGCTCCAGTGTCAATGCCTCTCCCCGGATCATGGGCGGCAGTCCCATTTTTTCCAGCGCTGCTGCCGCATGGTCTCTGGAGATTCCCAACTCCGGCGCATTTGAAAGACTGTTGACCAAAGTCTTCCTGCGCTGTCCAAAGGATGCCTTAATAAGAGAAAACATTTTTCTCTCATCCTCCACCTGCACGGCCGGCTTCTCATGCCTGGTGAGCCGGATCACCGCGCTGCCCACATTCGGTCTGGGAATAAAACAGTTGGGCGGCACGTTGGCCACCACCTTCGGCTCCGCATAATACTGCACCGCCAGGGATAAAGCGCCGTAATCCTTTGTGCCGGGGCCTGCCTGCATCCGCTCCGCCACCTCCTTCTGCACCATCACCGTAATGCTTTGCACCGGAATCTGCTTTTCAAACAAACCCATAATAATGGGAGTGGTAATATAATAGGGCAGGTTTGCCACCACCTTGATGGGTCTGCCCCCGTTTCTTTCCTCCACAATTTTGGGAATATCAAGCTTTAAAATATCGTCGTTGATCACCGTTACGTTTTCATAATCCGAAAGCGTGTCTTCCAGTATGGGAATCAGGTTTTTATCAATTTCCACCGCCACAACCTCCCTGGCCGTCTCTGCCAGATACTGAGTCATGGTGCCGATTCCCGGACCAATCTCCAGGCAAAAGTCATCCTTCGTTATCTCTGCCGCCTTCATGATTCTCTCCAGAACAGAGGTGTCGATCAGGAAATTCTGCCCGAATTTCTTTTGAAAATTAAAATGATACTTTTGAAGTATTTCTATCGTGTTGCGTGGTATGCCAAGTGATGCCATGTGCATGTCTCCTCTGCACTTACTCTGTATTTCTACACTTTTTCAGTCTTTACTTTCTTCCGGCCTTCTCCCCAAATCCCGCGCCCTGCCGCCGTTTGCCTTCATCATCTGGCGCCATCCCATCTGCGCCGCCAGCTTATATAAAAATCTCGGAAAGGCAACCGAAACATATTGATTTTCTGCTGTCTGCTGATGCTGATCCTTTTGCACATGGCTCATACAGATCGTTTCGGCAAGCGCTTTTAATGCCCTTTCAATCGGTTCCCTGGGTCCATGGCCTGACTTTGTCTTAGGCATCTGCGCCAGTCCGCCGCCTCCGCCGACACCTACGCCGCCTCCCCAGACATATCCTGCCTTTTCACACCAGTTTTTAAGGACCTGCAGCGCCGTTTCGGCCTGAATACCCTCATAGAAGCCGCAGTTGACGATTCCGTATACCCGGATGCTGCTGTTTTTGCAGGAAGTCTTCTCCAACTCTTCAAGACAGGAAAGCAGGTGTCCGGGAATTCCGTCCACATAAAGAGGGAATGCAAACACCAGGGCATCCGCCTGATTCAATATCTCCGTCGTTTCTTTTGCGACGGCGCCTGCATGAAATCCGATTTCCACAATTTCCGTTTCCGAAAGATAAGCCTTTAAATCCTCCAGCAATGTTCCGCTGGCACTTCCCTTTACCTTCGGACTTCCGTTAATGAGTACTGTTTTCATATCAGCAGGCCCTCCAATTCCTCTGCGGATTTGTAAAAGTATATATCCTTTACGCTTCCGTCATAGTTATCCGCATTTGCCTCCAAAATCTTCCGCGCCGTCTCCTTTTCCGCATCCGTGATATTTTCTCCGTAATAATAGGCGGACAGCAGGATCACATTATCATATCTACGCTTATGGTGCATTTCGCCCCTGCGCATCACAAAATCCGGATGAATATAAGAAATCGCCCGGTCCTGCACGGTTTTTACAAAGGGGCTCACACTGCCATAGCAGCATCTGCTCACGAAAATCAGCTCCGTGCATTTACTCATATCAATCCCCGTGTTCTCGTATCCGTCATGAATCACGCACCTTCCCGGCGTCCTAGCCCAGCACCCAAAGCATCCGATGCAGTTTTGGATATTCCCCTGAGGTTGAATGATTTTGTGATCGCCTTCCACCGAAGCCTTGAAGTCTTCCAGATCGGTTATAATCAATTTCATTTGGATTTCTCCTGTAAAAATTCCAGCACCTCGCCCAAATCCTTAAATATCTTTCTGCTCAGACGGGCCATCTCTTCATCCGGTGCGATCATATCCGGCACCATCAGAGGCGTCATCCCCGCGGCATGTGCGGAGCGGATCCCGTTTGGCGAATCCTCAATGGCATAAGCCTGCTCCGGCTGTGTGCCAAGCTGATCACAGGCCAGCAGATAAATATCCGGCTGCGGCTTGGAATGCTCTACCATGTCCCCCGTAACAATCACCGCAAAAAAATCACGGATTCCCGCCTGCTCTAGGTGATTCAGCACGGTAGAGCGCCTGGTGGATGAGGCAAGCCCCACTCGAAAGCCCTGCTTTTGCAGCCAGTCAAGAAGCTCCCGGACACCAGGCTTTACGGGCAGCCCATTTTTTTCAATGTAATCCCAAAACCAGTCTGAGGCTTTGGTCCGGAAGCCCTCGTAGTCAAAATCCTCCCCGTAGGCCTCCATCACGATCCGTCTGCTGTCATTGGCGTTCAGACCGATACATTTGGGAAAGATTTCCTCCATTCCCGGCAGCCCGGCTTCCTCCGCCATCACCAGCCAGCTCCGCTCGCAAAGCCGTTCCGTATCAAATAAAACGCCGTCCATATCAAATACTACCGTGTTCATTTTTTTGCTCTCCTTCTGCCGTTTCTATGCGGCTGCCAGCAGCCGGCGTTCGTCAGCACCGTACAGAATAATTCCCTTCTACCCTTCCTCTGTAAAAATCTCCAGATACGACTGGATTCTTGCTTTGGGATACAATTCCTTCATCACTCCGAATTCCGGGTCATAATAAGTCCCGTCACAGTATAAAATCCAATGCCCGTATTTTGGCAGGAGAACTTTAAGAATACATACTTTTGGTAAAGCCGACGTATTATCTGCTTTCGTCATCGTTTTCGCCTGCTTGATTCCATAGTGGTTCAGCGCCCTCTCAATATCCTTTTTCCCTGTGCCCTTATCATTTTCCATCACGGAAACCACTTCCTCTACCGTTACTCCTGCAAGCATGGCAACACAGGCCTGTCCACATAAATACTCCGTAGGCTGCTTTATATAATTAATCTGTTTCACGATGCGGACACCTCATTTCTTCCTTGTCAATTACGTTTTTCCTGTAGTAAATCTTTGCGGTCCACACAATATCACGCTTCATCTTTTCAGCTCCCGAAGGGCTTCCTCAACATCGGAATAGTGCTTCACATTTGGATCATGTGCAATGTGCTCCGCTTCCAGCATGGCAGTAATGGTTTCCCTGTTGGGCTGTTCAAGCTTTACGTCAAAGGGAAAGCCTCCGACACGAAGAGACTGGCGCAAAAAAACATTAATAGCGGTAGTAAGATTCATCCCCAATTCACTGTACAAACTCTCACACCGCTTTTTGATTTCACTGTCCATGCGGACGCTGAAATTTGTTGTATCTGCCATAACATCAACTCCTTTCGTGATTTAATGCACTTATAGTATATGCGATTTGCAATGCAAAATCAACTCAACAGACGAAAATGTTTTCATATTGGTAATACAGCATATCGGGATAATCCGGGATCCTTTCGTGGATTTTCGCAGGCTGTCCTCGTTTTGCGAGCCGCTGTTCATTATGCAGAGCAATATGAACTCCCAATCACCTTGTTCGGACACAGCATGGGAGGATATGCGGTCTGTACCGTCTTAAATTTTGCCGATGTGACTGTTGACAAGGTTGTTTCCGTGGCCGGATTTGCGACAATCAATCAAGTCATTCATTCTTATGCCAAGGCAAATATAAAGAAACTTTCTTCTCTTGTTGAGCTGTTGGTTCGGATTGCACAGTTCATCTACTTTGGGTGGGGAAAAAATTTAAGCGCAGTTGACGGAATCAACGGTTCTGAAACTAAAATTGTAATCGCCCAGGGAAAAAACGATGAAGAAGTATTGTGTGAAACGGTAAGTATTTACGGTCACCAGGCGCTTCTTCGTAAAACCAATATTCGGTATCTTCTGTTTGATCAGGGAATTCACAGTACGCATATGGGAATTGTCCGAGGTGACTCAAACGAAATGCTGAACGAGGACCTGTTAAGAGCTCTGACTTAATTGTTTCCTGTAGTAAATAAACTCGTGATCTTCCTTATATCTGACATAGCCCAATTTTTGGTAAAAAGTATTTGTGCGGACATTCCAGACAGGGGTATCAAGCGACATTTCTTCCACATCAGGAAAAATTTTTTCAATTTCCTGCATGATAAATATGCCATACCCTTTTCTGAAATGTTCGGGATCTACAAATATTCTGCCTATATTCAGCCGCAATCCATCCGCAAAAAGGAGGGCGCCTCCTGCAATCAGGCCGTCCGCTGACAATTTATATAAATGATTCATTCTTGCCATCTTCGTATAAAAGCTTACCGATCTGTATCCGGGCGGGCCTGCCTTTGAAAGGGCGCCAACCGCAATGTCACTTTCAAACGCACGCCTGGAAATACTGCTTAACACTAACGCATCTGCAGTACCAGCTTTTGTAAACTCCATCATTTGCTTGATCCTCAGTTCCTTTCTGCACACTAACCTCCATGATTCCGCTTTGCGGAATCACATAATCCCAAAGCGAACAAATCCGCCTGTAAAAATACCGCATACCATTAGAAATCTTCTCACGCAACTGTTCTTACCTCAATTATATCCGGCAGCCGCCCGAAAAGCAATCAAATTTTCGAAAAGGGAATGGCATATAAATATATTTGCCGGAAACGCATCGGCCTGCTTCCGAAATAATCTCTCTAGGCAGCCGCAGCAAAAAATGTTATAATTCTGAAATGGAGCCTATATCAGAAAACTTGCTCCGGAAAGAGGTCTCTTATGTACAAAAACATTTTTATAAACCAGTGCGGCTACCTGCCCTGGATGCAGAAGCAGGTCACCTTCCGCACCGACAGGCCCGTTTCCTTCAACGTGCATACAAGCAGCGGTGCCTGCGTATTCACCGGCAGGGCTGACAGACGGATCGAAAACCCTTCCGCCGGCGAAACAAATTATGTGGGCGACTTTTCCGCCGTCACGGAAAACGGACGCTATTACGTCACTGCAGAAGGCCTGGGCGAGTCCGACACCTTTATCGTAGGCGAGGACGCTTATAAGGATACCTTTCAGAAGGCCATGGCCTTCTTCTATCTCCAGCGCTGCGGATATGACCTTCCCGAAAAAGCAGCAGGGCTCTATGGGCACAGGGCCTGCCACACGAAGATCGGCCGCCTTTATCAAAGTGAAGAAACAAGGGATGTGACCGGCGGCTGGCACGACGCCGGCGATTACGGGCGCTATGTAGGTCCTGGGGCCATGGCCGTGGCGCAGCTTCTTTATGCGGCGGAGCGGAACGGCGCCCTCTGCGGCAGCTATCGGTGCCCTGAAAACAAAGCGGCTGCTCCGCTTCCTGATTATCTGGAGGAACTGAAATACGAGCTGGACTGGATGATGAAGATGCAGCGGGAGGACGGCACCCTGTATCACAAAGCATCCTGCCATAATTTCTGTGCTTTTATTATGCCGGAGGACGAGACGGAAGAAATCGTCTTAAGCCCCGTCTCCGTCACCGCTACGGGCGACTTTGCAGCGGTATGCGCCATGGCGGTACGCTTTTACGAAAAATATGATCCGGCTTATGCCGGCAGGCTGGAAGCGGCTTCCAGAAAAGCTTATGAGGCCATGAAAAAAATGGAGCTGCCCGGCGGCTTTAAAAATCCACAGGGAATCACCACCGGAGAATACGGCGACTCCTGCGATCTGGACGAGCGTTACTGGGCGGCGGCAGAGCTGTACAATGCTTTTGGAGATCAGCAGTACAGGGCGGACTTCGAGGTCCTTGCCCAGAAAAAAATTTATCAGGGCTATGGCTGGGCCGATATGGGGAGCTATGGGAATCTTGCCTATCTGAACACGATGCGCCCCGTGGACGAGGACTTAAGGACCGCCATACGTCAGGCCATGCTTTCTCTGGCCGACGAGCTTTTGCAGACAGCCGAGGCGGATGGTTACGGCACCGCCCTGAAGCCGGGGCAATACGTCTGGGGCAGCGCAATGAACGCGGCAAACAACGGTCTCCATCTCTATGATGCCTGGAAGCTTACCGGAGAGCGGAAATACCTGGATGCCGCCGCGGCGCAGCTTCACTATCTTTTAGGACGCAACTGTCTGGGGCTGTGCTTCGTCACCGGCTGCGGCACCGATGCCGTCAAACATCCCCACCACAGACCCTCCGGCTTCCTCGGCAAGGCCATGCCCGGTATGCTTTCCGGCGGCCCCTGCAGCTGGATTGCAGATGAAACCATCAAGAGCATGTTTACAAAAGAAACGGCTCCTGCCCCGGCAAAATGTCTGGTTGACATGACGGGAAGCTATTCCACCAACGAAGTCACCATCTACTGGAACTCGGCGTTTCTTCAGCTGCTGGCTTCCGTAACGGCATAGACAGATACTTGTACGAGCAATAAGGAAAAATATTATGAACGAAGCAAGACCTAAAAAATTATCCATGCTCCCTTACCTGTGGAGCTATAAATGGCATTATCTGCTGGGCGTCATCGTCCTGCTGCTGGTAGACCTGGCAAGCCTATACATTCCCCAGTACACCGGCGAGATCATTGACGGCCTGACGGAGGGCGCCTTTGGCTTTGAGGGCGTAAAGCCCATTTTGCTGAAAATCCTGCTGGCCGGCCTTACCATGATGCTGGGCCGTTTCGGCTGGCGCTTTTTTATCATCGGCGCTTCCCGTGGAATCGAATATAAAATGCGCAACGACCTGTTCGGGCATCTGGAAACCCTTTCCGCCCGTTTCTACAACAGCCATAAGACAGGCGACCTGATGGCACATTTTACCAACGATTTACAGGCCATTCGCCAGGCAGTGGGAATCGCGGTGATCACTACCTTTGACGCCGTGGTTATGACGATTATGGTGCTTTTTAAAATGATTTTTTATGTGGATTTTAAGCTGACCATGCTGGCCTTTATTCCCCTGACACTGGTGGCCTTCGGCTGTTACTATTACGGCACCGAACAGAAAAGGCGGCAGACCAGACGGCAGGAAGCATTTTCTTATCTTTCCGACAAGGCCCAGGAAAGCCTGGCGGGGATTCGAGTACTGAAGGCCTTTGTCCAGGAGGATGCCGATTTCAAAGTCTTTCAGGACGCCAGCCGCAATAACATGGAAAAGAATCTTTCCGTAGCGAAGCTCCAGGCAATCTTCGGCGCGGCACTGGATATGGTAACGGGCTTAAGCCTTCTGCTGACGCTTGTTTTCGGCGGAAAAATGGTACTGGAGGGCCAGGTATCCATCGGCCAGTTTGTGGCCTTTAATTCCTATATCGGGATGCTGGTCTGGCCCATGATTGCCTGCGGAGACTGTGTCAACACCTTCAGTCAGGCTGCGGCGGCCTTTCACCGGGTAGCGGCAATTTTTCAGGAGAAGCCGGATATTGTGGATGCGGATTCCCCGCTTTCCGCGGACTGCGAGCTGCATCTGGAGGGCGACATCCGGCTGGAAAACCTGACCTTTACCTATCCCGACGGCGAACTGCCCGTACTGAAAAATATTGATCTCCATATCCGTCCCGGCGAAATGCTGGGTATTCTGGGCCGCACCGGCAGCGGAAAATCCTCCCTTGCGGACCTGCTGCTGCGGGTTTATGACTGTAAAAAGGGAATGCTGTTAATAGACGGAAAGCCCATAGACGAAATTCCTTTAAGTATTCTTCACCGGGACATGGCCTATGTCCCCCAGGAAAATTTCCTGTTCTCGGATACCCTGGAGGAAAATATTGCCTTCGGCCTGGAGGAACGCATTCAAGAGCATCCCGAACTGCGCGGAAATATTCACCGGGCAGCGAAGGCTGCCTGCATCCATGACAATATCATGGACTTCCCGGAAAATTACCTGACGCTGGTGGGCGAAAGAGGCGTCACTCTTTCCGGCGGCCAAAAACAGCGCAGCTCCATTGCCCGCGCGCTTTTGAAGGATTCTGCCGTATTGATTTTGGACGATTCCCTGTCGGCAGTGGACACGGACACGGAAGAGCAGATTCTGGAAAATCTTCTGCGCCTGCGCCAGAACAAAACCACTATTGTCATTGCCCACCGCATTTCCACCCTGCAGAAGGCGGATCATATTGCGGTGCTGACAGACGGTGAGCTTACGGAATACGGCACCCATGACGAGCTGGTGGCCCTGGGCGGCTTCTATGCCCACATTAACGAAAAGCAGCAGCTGGAGCAGCAGCTGCAGGAAAGTACATAATGCTGCAAAGTGCAGGGCAGCTTTACCGTAGATTGCAAAGCGCCGGAGCCCTGTTTGGGAGAATCAAACGGCGAATTACCGGAAAATATACGCCGGAGGGTTGAGCATATACCCAAAACGGCGCAGAAATGAGGTTATTATGCAGGAAGATAAAATAGAATCCGCTTACAAGGGAAGTGTTTTACTGCGGCTTCTCTCCTATATGAAGCCATATCTGGGCCAGGTGCTTCTCTGCCTGTTCCTGATGCTTGGCCTGACCGCTCTGGAGCTTTACCGCCCCATCCTGATCGGCGATGCCATTGATCTGTTTGAGGAACAGGGCAGCTATGACATCATTATGGAGACCGCCGTAAAGTACGGTATTGTGCTGGTTTTGAGCTTTTTCTTCACCGTCGTTCCCATGTGGCTGCTGCAGAAAATCGGCCAGAACATTATTCATACCGTTCGCCAGGAGCTTTACTCACATATTCAGAAATTAAGCAGCCGGTATTTTGATTTAACGCCGGTAGGAAAGCTGGTGACAAGAGCCACCAACGATGTGGAAGCCTTAAGTGAAATGTACTCCGGCATTTTGGTGCGGCTGTTTCGAAATGTTGTCAAAATTATAGGCCTGGCGGCGGTGATGCTGATTCTGGACTGGAAGCTGGCGCTGATTTCCTTTGTGCTGCTGCCGGTGGTGGCGGTATTGACGGTGATTTTCCGGATCATTTCCAGAAAAACCTACCGCATTACCAGAACGCGGCTCACCGACCTGAATACCTTTCTTTCGGAAAATCTTTCCGGTATGCGCATCATACAGCTTTTTGGGCGGGAAGAAAGAAAGTTTGAGGAATTTAATGACAAGAATTATAAATATTACAGAGCTTTTTATCGGGAGATGCTGGTATTTGCCATTTTCCGGCCGCTGATTTACATCCTCAGCGTCCTGTCTCTGATGATTGTACTGGGCTTAGGCAGCCGGGATGTCTTAAACGGGATTATCCCCATCGGCACCCTGTATATTTTTGCCCAATATATTCAATCCTTTTTTGAGCCGATCCAGGAACTGGCGGAGCAGTTCTCCACCCTTCAGTCCTCCCTGGCCTCCGGCGAAAAGATTTTTACCATTATGGATGAAGAAGCCCTGGTTCCGGAAGCAGATCAGCCCGTTGTCCTTCCCGAAATCAAAGGGCAGATTGAATTTGATCATGTATGGTTTGCCTATGATGATGAAAATTATGTGCTGCGGGACGTATCCTTTGTGATCGAGCCCGGACAGAGCGTAGCCTTTGTGGGCGCTACCGGCGCGGGCAAATCGTCTATTCTGAATCTAATCGGACGATATTACGACATCCAGCAGGGACATATTTACATTGACGGCGTTGATATACGACGCTTAAGCAAAAGTAAGCTGCGCAGCGCCATCGGCCAGATGCAGCAGGATGTATTCATCTTTGAGGGGACGGTTGAAAGTAATATCCGGCTATATAATGACGAAATCACTTCGGAGGAAATCAGGGCAGCGGCAGAATATGTAAATGCCTCCCACTTTATCGAAAGACTGCCAAAGGGCTACGAAGAGCCTGTCTCGGAGCGGGGCGCCACCTTTTCCGCCGGAGAACGGCAGCTGCTGTCCTTTGCCCGCACGCTGGCACATAAGCCCAGCATTCTGGTTATGGACGAGGCCACTGCCAATATTGACACGGAGACGGAGCTGCTGATCCAGGAGGCTCTGGAAAAACTGATGAAAGGACGCACTACCATCATGGTGGCTCACAGACTCTCCACCATCCAGCACGCGGACTGTATCATGGTTATGCACAAGGGAAAGATCCGGGAACGGGGCACTCATCAGGAGCTGCTGGCCCAAAACGGCATTTACAAAAAGCTGTATGAGCTGCAGATCCACCATGAGATCACGGCATGATCGGGAAATGTAACGAAAAAGCATATTGTAAAATAAAATTGCATATGCTATAATCCTGAGTTTGACAGTCTTTTGACAAAAAAAGCCCCACAGGCCGCCCTGGCAG
>CAJUIA010000028.1 GCA_910586485.1 uncultured Acetatifactor sp. | reverse complement strand
AACGCCATGTAACGGCATTTCTGATACTGTTCACCATCCAACACAAAGGTATATCCTCTTATACATTTCGGGTTACAGTCATCGGGATTAATCAGCCGTTTGCAGACAGACGCTTTCTTGATTTCCTTTTTTACCTTTTCGGGCAGTGAATCAAGAAAGCTCTGATATTCCTGGATATGATCGGGATAAATGCGAAGCTTCATCCCTGCTTTTCGAGATACAAATGTTGCCAAAGTCCTTTTGCTGCCGTTTAATACATAGGACACGACATAGCCGCTTTTTTGTAGTTTAATATCGCATTTACAATCGTTTTGTGTCAAGTATTCGTTGATTTCGCTTACAAAGCTGCGGAAACGTTCGTCCACCGTTTCCAGAAACATATGAAATTTCTCGTCCATAAGTCCCTCCCTCATCCTTTTTTCTTTGTTACGGGTATCCATACCTCATATTGTGCGTTCTGTGGGTCTGGATTTAAATAAACCTCAATATCTGGAGCGTTTGCATATTCATAACCGGAGGTTGGAAGCCACTCTGTTATAATCCGCTGCTCCAACTCCTGTATGGATTGATTTGTACCCGTTCCGGCGAAGATTGCCCAGGTAGATGCAGGCACGGTATATTCTTCAAACTCATCATCTGTTTTTGTACTGGAAACGGCAATAAAGTATTTCCATTGTTCTTCGCCATTGCAGGCACTTACGCCCAGAAGTCCCATTGGCGGTGTATCCATCATTGCTGCCAGCTTCTGTATCGTTCCATTTACAGACGCCTCCTGCCACATCTTAGGCACAACCATAAAGTTATTTTCAATTTCCTGGTCAAGTGGTGCAGATACGCCTATGATGCGGAATGATTCCTTCGTTTCAATTCTATAATTCATTTCTGTGGCTCCTTTCACGGCAATGCTAAATACAATGGGGGAAAATGATTTCACAGATGCGCCGGCAGCCTTAATGGCAGAGGGGGCGATCCCGTGAAAAGCCTGGAACGCTCTGTTAAATGCAGTGGGGGAACGGTAGCCGTATTTTTCTGCAATATCAATAATTCGTTCCTCCCCAGCCAGCAGGTCTGCCGCGGCTAAAGACATTTTTCTTCTTCGGATATACTCTGCTAAAGTGACACCCGCCATATAAGTAAACATTCTCTGATAGTGATAGGCGGAGCAGCAGGCAATCCGTCCCAGCTGTTCATAGTCAATTTCTCCTGTTAGGTGTTCCTCAATATAATTCATGCTTTGGTTTAATCGTTCAACCCATTCCATGAGATACCTCCTTATCCTCACATATGTGATTTGTGGACGAAATTTTGTCATTATCATTATAAGGCTTATCCTTGAATTTTTCCTCTCTATTTTTGCACAAAATAGAGAGGAAAAATTTAATACCGGAAGCAATAAAATAAGGACACTCACATTACTGTGAATGCCCTTAGGTCAAGCATGGCTTCCGGCCTTATTGTTCACTCTCGAAAGTGGCAGTACACGGGTTTTCCACTCTTGTAAACTAAATGCTGTCGCGGTATAGTAATTAATAACAAAAAACTGCTTTGCCAGGTGGTGAACACGGGGAGATTTAGCGATGGAAAGAGAGAACTTATTGTTTTATAATGAATATGAAGATTTTTACGCAATGGCAGAAACATCTGCGGCCTTTAGATCATTTTGCCGGGGTGCTTTTGGTGAAGACTTTTCGCAGGATGGCTTCAGCGACATAAAGCAGGTAGATTTGATTTTGCAGTATGTACCGCAAAAGGCGGATGTGCATATTTTGGATATTGGCTGCGGCAATGGGAAAATGCTTGGTTATTTACAGGAAAGGACAGGGGCGTATATCTATGGGTTTGATTATTCGGAGAACGCAATCAGGACGGCGCAAAAGCGGTTTCGGATAAACGCCGAATTTAAAGAAGGGGTCATAGGTCAAGTGGAATATCCGAAAGAAAAATTTGATGTTGTAATTTCTATGGACACAATGTATTTTGCGAAGGATATGACTGCTTTTGTCTCGCAGATAAGAACATGGTTAAAAGAGGACGGTGTATTTTTTGCCGGCTATCAGGAGGGAGACGTTCTACCAAAGACGGAAAATGCGGACACCTCAGCACTGGCAAAAGCATTGAAGAAAAACGGTATGAATTACCGTGTGACGGATCTGACGGAACAGACCTATGACCTGCTTAAGAGAAAGAGGGTGGCGGCCATGGCACATCAGGCGGAATTTGAGGCGGAAGGACACAGGAATTGGTTTGATATGCTGATGGGGCAGACAGATTGCGTTAATGAGCAATTAGAAGAATTTAAAAAGAAGATGGCAAGATATATCTATGTGGCGGTAAAACAGGGTGTATTGCGAAAATCCGTTTCATCTGTTAAAATATAAAAAAGTTAAATATAAAAAATAAGTAACAGTCAGACATGCCATTCATAAGTTTTGACAATAGTAAGTCCGTGTTCTATTGTATGGCCGGAATATACATTTTGCCAACAATTCATATAACTGTTACAAAAATAATTGAGAAAGGTGTAACCGGAGAAATGAACATTTTGGCACCATCCATTTTGGCCGCTGACTTCTGGCGGCTGGGAGAACAGATTCAGGAAGCGGAGAAGGCAGGGGTAAGGTATCTGCACATTGATGTGATGGACGGCTCCTTTGTCCCTTCGATTTCCTTCGGGATGCCGGTGATTCAGACGCTTCGCAGACATACGGACCTTTTTTTTGACGTGCATCTGATGATAGAGAGACCGGAGCGCTATCTACAGGAATTTGCGGACTGCGGGGCAGATCTCATCAATTTTCATCTGGAGGCCTCGGAGGACATCCGGGGAACGATAGAAAGGATACATAGCCTGGGGAAAAAGGCAGGCATTACCATCAAGCCGGCCACTCCTGCAGATGCGGTCACTCCTTACCTGGAGCTGGCGGATATGGTGCTGGTCATGACCGTGGAGCCGGGATTTGGCGGACAAAAGCTGATGCCGGAATGTCTGGAAAAGGTGAGAACGATTCGAAGCCTTGCGGAGAGCAGGGGGCTGGATATTGACATTGAAGTGGACGGCGGCATCACGGCGGATAATGTGAGGCTGGCCCTGAAGGCCGGCGCCAATGTGATTGTGGCAGGGTCCGCGGTGTTTAAAGGCAGCATTGCAGAGAATATTAAGGCACTGGCCATAGAGGAAGGAGGCGGATATGCACCTGATCGGCAAGGTAGACAGTGATCACGGCTCGGATGCCCATCATGTGACGGGGTGTATGCACAGCCATAGTCATTATCATCAGGAAAACGTAAAGTCAGGTGGAGGAAATATGAATTCCCAAATGACGCAGATGCAGATGCAGAAACAGCAGCAGGATGCCGAGTTTTCTCTGTCCTCCTGGCTCCAGAAAATGCTGCGCGGGAGCAAAAGCTTTCTCAAGGGAGTCTGGGGAACAAACGAGACGAATACGGCCGGTGTTCCCGGAGAAAAGACAGGCAGCGCGCAGCTGATGGCGCAGGTTGATGACAATGAGGCGGCGGGCAGCCGGGGGACAGCGAAGGATCAGCGGCTGGCTGAGCAAAGTGCGGCCCTGCAGGGGAATCCTTATTTTTCCACAACGCCGGAGAAAAATGTGGTTTATGTGACACCCTTTCAGAAGCTCCGCGCTAAAATTGTGGGCGGGGCGGAAAAGCTGGCGGGTAAACTGCCGGGGAAGGCCTTTCGTTTTCAGGCTAAAAACTCCTTTCAGGCAAAATCCCAGCAGCGGCCTAAGGAGGATCTGCGCAGGCGCAGTAAGTATAGAAAAGATGAGTTGGAGATAGACTGTATCCTGACGGATGAAAGCTATCTGATGGATTCCTATGACAGAAAGGGAGAGTACAGCCAGTTGACCACAAAAAAGTAAGTTATCGTTGACAGGGTGTCTATAGTTGTGATACTCTCATTATCAAAGAGAAAAAGGCAGTGACGAAGAGAGTACATCGGTTATCTGTTTTACAGAGAATGTCCCGGCGGCGTATTTGAGGATACGGAGCCGCAAGGCTGAGAGGGGCAGGGCAGAACGGATGGAACATGGCTTCCGAGCAGCGCACCGAGCGGACGTAAATAGAACGTACACGAGCCGGATACCGGAGACGAAAAGTATGATTTATTTATGTGGCAAGGCTGCGACAGGTTCCGCCTGTTACAGCGGATAGAGTTAGGGCAGAATGCAATGTGACGGATGTGTCATAAATTAACGTGTATTTTGGCATTGAAATGCTTATGACTCGAAGAGATCCGGCTTGTGAGAACCGGATGAAGAGAAGTGGTACCACGGGCAGACAGCTCGTCTTCTTGCGCATATTATTTTGCGCGGGCAGACGGGCTTTTTTTAACCTGTGCGGTGACAATCTAAAATAAACAGCAAAAGGAGATTTAAAAATGCAGAGTAAGGGACCTTATTATTTGACTACGGCGATTGCCTACACATCGGGTAAGCCGCATATCGGCAACAATTATGAGATTGTGATGGCGGACAGCATTGCACGCTTTAAGCGGAAGGAAGGGTATGATGTCTTTTTCCAGACGGGAACTGACGAGCATGGCCAGAAGATCGAGCTGAAGGCACAGGAAGAGGGAGTAACGCCCAAGGAATTCGTGGACAATGTGGCAGGAATTATCCGCGGAATGTGTGACCTGCTGAACGTATCCTATGACAAATTTATCCGTACCACGGACGATTATCATGAAAAGCAGGTGCAGAAAATATTTAAGCGGTTTTACGATCAGGGAGACATTTATAAGGGAGCGTATGAAGGCATGTATTGTACGCCCTGCGAGTCCTTCTGGACGGAGAGTCAGCTGGTGGACGGGAAATGTCCGGACTGCGGCAGGGAGGTGAAGCCTGCAAAGGAGGAAGCTTATTTCTTCAAAATGAGCAAATACGCCGACAGGCTGATTCGTCATATCAATGAGCATCCGGAGTTTATTCAGCCGGTGTCCCGGAAGAATGAGATGATGAATAATTTCCTGCTGCCTGGGCTGCAGGATTTGTGCGTGTCCAGGACTTCCTTTAAGTGGGGCATTCCCGTGGATTTTGACGACCGGCATGTAGTCTATGTGTGGCTGGACGCTCTCTCCAACTATATTACGGGCATAGGCTATGACGCGGAAGGGAACAGCACGGAGCAGTATAAAAAGCTGTGGCCGGCGGACCTGCACCTGATTGGTAAGGATATTATCCGTTTCCACACCATCTATTGGCCCATTTTCCTGATGGCTCTGGGAGAGCCCCTGCCGAAGCAGATTTTCGGGCACCCTTGGCTGATGATGAACGGGGGTAAGATGAGCAAGTCCAAGGGGAACGTAATTTACGTGAATGATCTGGTGGACTTTTTCGGTGTGGATGCGGTCCGCTATTATATGCTGCATGAGATGCCCTATGAGAATGACGGCAACGCCACCTGGGAGCTGATTGCAGAGCGGACCAATTCCGATCTGGCTAATACGCTGGGGAATCTGGTGAATCGTACCGTCTCCATGAGCAACAAGTATTTTGGCGGTGTGGTAGCGGATAAAGGCGCTGCAGATGCGGAAGAGGCCGTAATTGATGAGGATTTAAAGGCTGTGGTGACGGGTACCTGTGCAAAAGCCGTGGAAAAGATGGAGGCGCTGCGGGTAGCGGACGCGTTGACGGAAATTTTCGGGATTTTTAAACGCTGCAACAAGTATATCGACGAGACAGAGCCTTGGGTGCTGGCCAAGGATGAAGCGAAGGCGGACCGGCTGGCGACGGTTTTGTATAACCTGGTGGAGGGAATTGCCATCGGAGCATCCCTGCTGGAACCCTTCATGCCGGAAACGGCGGGGAAAATAGCCGCTCAGCTGAATACTTCCCTGCGGGATTTTGAAACCCTGGACAGATTCGGACTGTATCCTGACGGAAACAGGGTTACCGATCAGCCGGAAATTCTGTTTGCAAGGCTGGACATGAAGGAAGTGGAGAAGCGGGAGGCAGAGCTGGAGGCAGCGATGGCCGCCGCGGCGAAGACGGGCGAAACGTCGGAAAAGGGAGCGGCAGAAGGAACTGACACACATGTCATAGGCATAGAAGCCAAGCCGGAAATCACTTATGATGATTTCGCAAAGCTTCAGTTCCAGGTGGGAGAGATCATTGCCTGCGAAGCGGTGCCCAAGTCTAAAAAGCTGCTGTGCAGCAAGGTCAGGATCGGAAGCCAGGTGAAGCAGATCGTGTCAGGGATCAAGGCCTGCTATACCCCGGAGGAAATGGTGGGGAAAAAGGTGATGGTGCTGGTGAATTTGAAGCCCGCCACATTGGCAGGCGTGGTGTCCGAGGGGATGCTGTTATGTGCCGAGGATGAGAACGGGGCTTTTTGCCTGATGAAGCCGGAAAAGGATATGCCTGCCGGAGCGGAGATTTGCTGAGGCTTGCCTGCAGTAAGTGGCTGACTGATATAAAGATTATATAAAATTTGTACAAAAGGCCTTAATCTTTTGTCGAAAATGAGTTATACTTCTTGTAGAGCGGATATATGTGCTGATTCAGAGGTGGATAATGATAAAAGAAGAATTTTATTTTGATTCAAGAGATGGCAAGAGCAAGCTGCATGCAGTCAGATATATGCCGGACAACGACGCGGATATTCGCTGTGTGGTCCAGATCGTGCACGGGATGGCGGAATATATCGAGAGATATGAAGAGTTTGCCGAATTCCTCACGGCAAGAGGCTGTGTCGTTACCGGCGAGGATCACATGGGCCACGGGAAATCCGTGGGTAAAACGGGAAAATACGGATATTTCTGCGAACAGGATCCGGCTACGGTTCTTGTCAGGGATGTACATCGGCTGAAAAAAACAACCCAGGCGTTATACCCGGAGGTTCCCTATGTCATTATGGGTCACAGTATGGGGTCTTTTATCACCAGAAATTATATGTTCCGTTACGGAACGGGCATCAGTGCCGCGGTCATTATGGGGACGGGTATGCAGCCGCCGGCACTGCTTAAGGTGTCCAAGGCAGTGGCCGGTATGCAAAAGGTTTTCTGCGGGCCGAAGCATGTCAGCGGTCTCATAGATAAGCTCGCATTCGGCAGCTATAATAAGCGGATCCGGAATCCGGCCACACCCTTTGACTGGCTCAGCAGGGACGGGGAGCGGGTGGAAAAGTATATTTCGGATCCCATGTGCGGCTTTGTGTTTACCGCCAACGGCTTTTCAACCCTGTTTGAATTAATATCCAGGCTGAATAAGCAGGAAAATCTTGAGCGGATCCCTTCATCTCTTCCGGTATTGATGGTTTCCGGCGACGCGGATCCGGTAGGAGATTACGGAAGAGGGGTACAGAGGGCATATGAAAGCCTGCGGAATGCCGGCTTGGAAAATATTACCCTGAAGCTGTATGAAGGCGGAAGACATGAGCTTTTAAACGAAACCAACCGGGACGAGGTCATGCAGGATGTATTCCGCTGGATGGAAGAGACGATATTGGAGGGCGGCAAGTCGGAGCAGCAGGTATAATGGAAACTGAAGATTTACGGGGGCCCTATATTGTCAGGTGGGCCAGAGAAACTGAATGGGCGCCTGCCATGAAGATGATATGGAAGACCTTTCTGAAATTTGAGGGAAAGGATTACACCCAGGAGGGCATCAAAAACTTTTTTGATTTTATTACCGATGACGATCTCTATGTTGCTTTTCTGAAGGGTACATATCGGATGATGGTGGCAGTGGACGGTGAGAGAATAATCGGCGCCGGATCTATTCGCAGCAGAAATCATTTGTCGCTGCTGTTTGTGGATGAAGAGTATCACCATATGGGAATCGGAAGTGCGCTTCTTGCCGGATTGTGTAATTATCTTAAGAAGGAGGCAGGGGAGCACTGTATGTCTCTGAAGGCGGCTCCCTATGCGGTAAATTTTTACAGAAAACAGGGATTTCGGACCGTAAAGCCGGAGGAGGAATATTCAGGGATCCGGGTGACGGCCATGGAGAAGGTATTCTGACACGAAAGGGAAAGGTGTGGATATGAGGTTATTTAACCTGGACAGCCCGCTGATGCAGGCGTTGAACAAGGTGGCGGATCTTTTGTGGCTTAATGTGCTGACTTTAATCTGCTGTCTGCCGATTGTGACCATCGGAGCGTCCTTAACGGCCATGAATTATATGGCATTAAAAATAGCGCGGAATGAAGAGTGCTATATTACAAGAGGTTTTTTCAAGTCGTTTAAGGAAAATTTCAGGCAGGCCACAGTGATCTGGCTGATTCTGCTGGTGATGATCGTTGTTTTGGCGGCCGATTTCCTGATTATGAACGGCGGGGGAGAGACCGGCTTTGAAAAGGTTTTGTGGGGAGTTATTATGGCTGTTGCCGTGATGGTGGCCGCAACCATGATCTATGTATTTCCGGTGCTGGCAAAGTTCGAAAATACCGTATTCAGGACGTTTAAAAACGCGTTTATGATAAGCCTGATGCAGTTTCCCAAGACGATTATCATGATCATTGCCTATGCGGCTCCGCCGGTATTGTTTTTTACCGTGGCGCAGACGATGCCCTTATGTCTGATGTTCGGACTTTCCGTTCCTGCCTGGATTTCCGCAAAGCTGTATAACAAGTTTTTTAAGAAGCTGGAGGACCAGGTGATGGCGGCGAATCCTCCCGCACCCAAGGAGGCCGGAGAGGAAGATGAGAGGATCTTTCGGGATGAGCTGGACCCGGTGCTGGCAGAGAAGGATATAACTTAGTGGACTATCAGTTTTGAACAATTTGGATAATGCTTTTTTGGGCAAATTGACAGGCAGTGAAAAAAACGGATGGGATTGTAAGCAAATTTTACAATCTGCTATCAAAACTTTGTGAAATAGTGGTATGGTCTTGATTGTGATTGTCAGCTATACTGTTTTTAGGTTGAACGGTACTGTGCCGTGAAACAAATGACGAGTAGTTTAATTATGATGAAAGGAGTTTTTTATGGCAAGTTTATCTTTGACAAATGTATGTAAAGTGTATCCCAACGGTTTTGAGGCAGTTAAAGACTTTAATCTTCAGATCGCGGATCAGGAGTTCATCATTTTCGTAGGACCTTCCGGATGTGGTAAGTCCACCACTCTTCGTATGATTGCAGGTCTGGAGGATATTTCTTCCGGTGAACTGAAAATCGGTGACAGGGTTGTTAATGACGTAGAGCCCAAGGACCGTGATATTGCCATGGTATTCCAGAACTATGCTTTGTATCCTCATATGTCCGTTTACGACAACATGGCATTCGGCTTGAAGCTGAGAAAGGTTCCCAAGGATCAGATAGATAAGATGGTAAAGGAAGCGGCTAAGATTCTGGATCTGACCCCCCTTCTTGATCGTAAGCCCAAGGCTTTGTCCGGTGGTCAGAGACAGCGTGTTGCCATGGGTCGTGCAATCGTTCGTAACCCCAAGGTGTTCCTGATGGATGAGCCTCTGTCCAACCTGGACGCAAAGCTGCGTGTACAGATGCGTATCGAGATTGCAAAGCTGCATCAGAGACTGGGAACCACCATTATCTACGTTACCCATGACCAGACCGAGGCTATGACGCTGGGTACCAGAATCGTTGTTATGAAGGACGGCGTTATTCAGCAGGTAGATACTCCTCAGAATCTGTATGAGAAGCCCTGCAACCTGTTCGTAGCAGGATTTATGGGATCTCCTCAGATGAACTTCCTGGATGCGACCGTTAAGGTAAACGGCGGAAATGCCAGCCTTGAGATTGCAGGCCACAGCATTCCTCTGTCTGCAGAAAAGTCCAAAAAGCTGATTGACGGCGGTTATGACGGCAAGGTGGTTACCTTTGGTATTCGTCCTGAGGATGTATATGACTCCGAGGCGTTTATTGCAAATTCACCCAGTGTATTCGAGTCTACCGTAAAGGTATATGAGCTGCTTGGTGCGGAGGTTTATCTGTATTTTGATCTGGATGAGTTCCCGATCACTGCAAGAGTTGATTCCCGTACAACAGCAAGGCCTGGCGACAGCATTAAGTTTGCGTTTGACCTTGAGAAGATTCATGTATTTGATAAGGAAACAGAGCAGATTATTACCAACTAGTTAAAGGCAAGTCAGGGGGGTGCTGGTAACAGCACCCCCTTTTGAAGTAATGCGTTTTGGAGCGCAGGTTTCTAACGACTTCAGCATTGTAAAGCTTCCGCAGGAAAGGCATAGGTAAATTTATGATTTCGAATCAGACGATGCAGACCAGTATCAATGAGTTGAGGGCTATCACCAAGGTAGAGCTGTGTATATATGATCTTTCGGGAATGCCGGTGGCATCCACTACGGATCAGATAGATATAAGCAGTGAGCTGGTGAAGGGCTTTGTAAATTCCCCGGCAGACAGTCAGGTGATCGGGAGTCATCATCTGCTGAAGATTTTAGATGAGGGGGATTTGCTGTATATACTGGTGGCGAAGGGAACCAGTGAAGATGCGTATATGGTGGGAAAGATTGCGGTATGCCAGATTCAAAATCTTATCATTGCATATAAGGAAAGATTTGACAGAAACAACTTTTTCCAGAATCTGCTTTTGGACAATCTGCTCCTTGTAGACATTTATAACAGGGCAAAAAAGCTCCATATTGAGGTGACAGTGCCGAGAGCAGTGTTTTTGGTGGAGACAAGGCTGGAAAAGGACGGGATCGTAACGGAGGTACTCAAGGGCATGTTTTCCGGTCAGGCAGGGGATTACATTACTGCCGTGGATGAGAGCAATGTCATCTTAATCAAGGCGCTGGAGCCGAACAGTACCCAGGAGGATCTGATCGGAATTGCTGACACCATCGTAGCCATGATGAATGCGGAGGCCATGATGAATGTAAGGGTGGCTTTTGGCACGGTGGTGCCGGAGCTGAAGGACGTGTCCAAATCCTATAAGGAGGCAAAGCTTGCCCTGGATGTGGGGAAGATATTTTATGCCGAAAAAAATGTGGTGGCATACAGCACGTTGGGCATCGGCCGCTTGATTTACCAGCTGCCCATCAATTTGTGCCGGATCTTTATTGAGGAAATATTCGGCGACAATGTGCCTAACGATCTGGATGAAGAGACCTTAAATACGATCAATAAGTTTTTTGAGAATAATCTGAACGTATCGGAAACCTCCAGACAGCTTTTTGTTCACAGAAACACTCTTGTGTACCGGATTGAGAAGCTGCAGAAAAGCACGGGCCTGGACCTTCGGAATTTTGATGATGCACTGACCTTTAAGATCGCACTGATGGTAGTGAATTATATGAAATATTTGAATAGCAATGAATATTAGCCGGTATCGGTCAATATTCGTTGGTACTAGTAAGACAACCCTCTGAATATATTACAATGAAAGCGCCGCCTTATTGTACAGGGCAGATGTGCGTATACAATCTGCGGTGTGCTTTCATGTAAAAAGCGGTAGATGCTGCAGAATAATATTCAGGGGGTATTTTTATGCGTTTTGAGCGGAAGATCAAATATCTGGACTATCTGGAAAACGGGGAGCGGGTGCGGAGCGGCGGATTTTTAAAGCTGGAGACCGGAGCGGAGCTTTTTAAAATGGAGCTTACCGTGAAAGGGGTACGGGGAGAGAGGGAATCTGTCCGGGATGTGATTCTTTGCGGAAACGGCAGGGAAGTAATGCTGGGTAAGATAGAGATGAGAGAAGGTCAGGGGGAATTCAGGTATACATGCCGCCTGGATTTGGAAATGGGAGGTGCAGGAATCGGAGAAACGGGAATCGCCTGTGACGAGCTTACCGGGGTCAGGATTCCGCTGGGCGAAGGCAGGGAGGCAGCGTGTATCTGGGAGAGCCAAAGGCCTTCGGCAGAGCAGGCTGAAAAGCCGGCCAGGAAGCAGAAGCAGCCTGCAGCGCAAAAGAGCTTCGAAGAGGCCTCGGAAAGGCCGCTTGAGAAACAAAAGAAGTCTGAAGAGCCGCCTGTAAGGCAGCCGGAGAAGCAGATTGACAAGCAGCCTGAGAAACATGAGCAGATGGAGAAGCAGATTGATAAGCAGTCTGAGAAACATAAGCAGATGAAAGAGCTGATTGATAAACTGCCTGTGGAGCAGGAACAGTATGAAATGTCATCAGTGGAGCGGAAGACAGTCAGGGATACAGCGGTAAAAGAACTGCCGGAGGCAGCTCCCTTGAAGGAAAATAAGTGGCTTCAGCTATGTGCAATTTATCCGCATATAAATCCCTTTCAGGACCAAAGAGAGTATCTTTCCATTGGGCCGGAGGATTTTGTGCTGCTTTCCGAGGATTCCTACAGGGCGGCGGGAAACAGCTTCATGCTGCACGGCTATTATAATTATCGTCATCTGATCCTGGCGCGGGAGGAACGGCGGGGAGAGATCTTGTATTATGTGGGCGTTCCCGGAAACTATTATGACAGGGAAAAGCAGGTGGCGGTCATGTTCGGCTTTGAAAGCTTTGAGTGCGCCCAGGAGCCGGCCCAGTCTTCGGATTTCGGTTATTATATGATGCGGGTGAAGCTGTGAGGCAGCATATTACATGGCTATTTTGTGCTTACCGCCTGTGGAGAGGAAGAAAAGGAAGCGGGAAAGAGCGGACCGTCAGAAAGCACCTGGCAGGGAGAGCCGGGGAGTTTATTCGTTATCTGCCTGGCGATGAAGTTCAGGGAGCAAAGGCTGCTACATTTGCAGACAGTACAACTCCTGTAAGCCGAAAGGCCTTTGAGGAATGGCTCTATATCTGGACGAAAACCGCTGAGCCTTGAAGTCTGCAAATACGGAATCAGGTTACACTGGTAAAAAAAGGCGGAATAAAGCTTTCCTTTGCCGTACTGCCTTCCTGGAGATAACCATTTTCGATACCGATTTTTTCGGCAAAGTCCAGGACTCTTTTGTATTCCTCATCCGTAACCCGGCGGTTTAGGCCGGGAATATGTGCTGTATGCTTCAGCGGGGTATACTGATTCATAATGCTGACATAAATGTCATTTCCGTAAGTGTCATGCAGATACCGCAGAATTTTCTTGGAATCCTTTACCTGGCCAGGAAGCACAAGGTGCCTGACGATAACGCCGCTTTTCATCATACCTGTTGCTGCATCAAGCCTTGGAGGTCCGGCCTGCCGATACATTTCCGCAATGGCGGCGGAGGCTTTTGTAAAATAATCCGGAGCATGAGAATAGGCTTCTGACAGCTCGGAGGAATAGTATTTCAGATCCGGCAGCCAGATGTCCACAAGTCCCTCTAAAAGGCGGAGCGAGGACGGCTCTTCATAGCTGCCGGTATTGTATACTATGGGGACGGTCAGGCCTGTGCCTTTTGCCAGCTCAAGGGCACGGCATATTTGAGGAATGAAATGTCCAGCCGTTACCAGATTGATGTTTGCGGCATGTTGTTCCTGAAGCTCCAGAAACAGTTCGGCAAGCCTGTCCGGAGTCACGGATTTTTCGGCCATGCCTGCAGCAATGGAGAGATTTTGGCAAAAAACGCACCGAAGGCCGCAGCCAAAAAAGAAAACCGTGCCTGATCCGCAGGAGCCGGAGATACAGGGCTCTTCCCAAAAATGGAGAGCGGATCTTGCTACGCCGATTTCAGCGGTCTGGCCGCAGAAGCCTGTCTGCCCCGCCGCGCGGTTGGCATGGCACTGCCTGGGGCAGAGAGCACAGTCGGACATATATGCGGTTATTTGATAAGGGGTCATGATCCGGGCCTCCTGTATTATACTAAAACCGTATATCCGGGCAGAACTCCACCCGGCTTCCTCACGGCACATGAGAGGTTCTGCTTAGTGCTGCTTTGTTCCCAACCTGACACGGTTCACAGTTCCCATTGCGCGAGACCGAATTTCATTATTCTGCCACAAATATACGGCTTTATTAGTGTATCGGTTTCTTATTCATTTGTCAAGAAGTTTACTGTTTTTATTGAGAGAATTGGGGGAATCATGGTATAATGATTCTGCTGACGCAGAATTCAAGCCAGCTAAAGCTGTCTTGCCAGCACTTTGTGCTGCATTATACTCAGCCATGGCTTGAAAAGAAAATGCCTCTTCGAGGCGCTTTCTTTTCTGCGCACATGGTATAATAGCCGCAGAGAAGCGGCAAATAAGCATCGGAATGGAGGAAAGATATGAATAAGAGCGCACTTTATCAATTATCTTACGGAGTTTATGTCGTAAGTACATGGGATAAGGGAAGAGCCACGGGCTGTACGGCAAACAGTGCCATGCAGATCACGTCTTCTCCCGCCACGATCGCAGTGAGTATTAACCATGATAACTACACCAATCAGTGCATTCAGGATACCGGCAAGTTTGCGGTTTCCGTCCTGGGTGAGAATACGGATCCGGGCGTTATCGGAACTTTTGGGTTTTACAGCGGAAAAGACATAAATAAATTTGACCGGGTAGAGCCGGTGATAAAATCGTTTTTGCCTGTTGTGCCGGATGCCTGCGCCTACATTGTCTGCGAGGTAATTGATAAAATGGAGACCTCCAGCCACACCGTATTTTTGGGTAAGGTAGTGGATGCAGATGTGTTAAAGCAGGATACGCCCATGACCTATGCTTACTATCACAATGTAATCAAAGGGAAGAGCCCGAAAAACGCACCTACCTATCAGGAAGAAGTATAAACGGAATGAAGATTTTCTAAGCCGGCGCCGCTCCTGCATGTCTGGTGCTGCAGAACGAGAGGATACATGAAGATAAAAATAAAGGAGATGAAGTACGAAGAGGTGCTGGCAAAGCCGGTTGGGCTTCATCGGCTGCCACGGAGACCGGGAATCCTGTTTCGCACGCTTTTAAAGGCGGTGTCGGCATCGGAGCTGCGGGCGGCAAATTTTATATGCAGGAAAACAGGCATGGAAAAGCTGGGGAAGCGGGAGCCATGTCTGATTTTAATGAATCATTCCAGCTTTATTGATTTGAAAATTGCGGCTGCAATCCTGTATCCCAGGCCGTTTAATATCGTCTGCACTTCGGACGGCTTTGTGGGCAAGAGGCGGCTGATGTATGCGGCAGGTTGCATTCCTACAAAGAAGTTTGTTACGGATATGGTGCTGGTGCGGGACATGATGTTTGCGCTGAAAAAGCTGAAATGTTCCGTCCTTATGTATCCGGAAGCCAGCTACAGCTTTGACGGAACGGCTACGCCCCTGCCGGATACGCTGGGGAAGTGCTTAAAGATCATGGGAGTGCCTGTGGTTATGGTCCGAACCTATGGAGCCTTTGCCAGAGATCCTCTGTATAATAATTTACAGCCGCGGAATGTGGATGTATCGGCAGATATGGAATATCTTTTCTCACCGGAGGATATTGCAAAAAAGAGTGCGGCGGAGCTGAATGAGATTTTGGCCGAAAAGTTTAGCTTTGACAATTTCCGCTGGCAGCAGGAAAATCATATTCTGATTCAGGAGGCATTTCGGGCGGACTGTCTGAACAGGGTGCTTTATAAATGCCCTCATTGCCACGAAGAGGGAAGGATGCTGGGAAAGGGCACAAAGCTGACCTGCGGATGCTGTGGTAAGGAATATGTGCTGACAGAGCTTGGTTTTATGGAGGCAGTGGAGGGAGAAACGGAAATTCCCCATATTCCGGACTGGTATCGCTGGGAGCGGGAATGCGTCAGGAAGGAACTGGAGGAAGGCTCCTACCGCCTGGATGTAGAGGTAGACATCTGTATGATGGTGAATATGAAGGGCATCTACAGGGTAGGCACCGGCAGACTTCGTCACAGTGCGGCGGGATTTCATCTTACAGGCTGCGAGGGGAAGCTGGACTATGTGCAGAGGCCATCCGCATCTTACAGCTTGTATGCCGATTATTACTGGTACGAGGTGGGAGACATGATCTGCATCGGAAATCAGGATGCCCTGTATTATTGTTTTCCTGTGGGTGGCGGAGACATTGTGGCAAAAGCCAGGCTTGCTGCGGAAGAGCTATACAAAATGAGCCGGAGCGGGAAGCTGTCTTTGACTCCGTAAAGGTAAAATAATCCACGGGTTGGTTCTTAAAGCTGCATATTTGGCGATTCCTTCATTTCTTTGTTTCGGATGCGAAGCTCAGCGAAGAAGGTTTTCAGCAGATCACTGCATTCCTGCTCCAGGATGCCTTTGACGACTGCTGCCTGATGATTAAATTCCGGCATTTCCAGAATATTCAGGACGGAGCCGGCGCAGCCCGCCTTAGGATTCATACAGCCGATCACCACTTCGGGGATGCGGGCCTGCACAATGGCACCGGCGCACATCTGGCAGGGCTCTAAAGTCACGTACAGGGTGCAGTCCTCCAGCCGCCAGTCTCCGATTATCTTGCTGGCTTTTCGGATGGCGGTGATTTCCGCATGGGAAAGGGTGTTTTTGTCCGTGTTGCGGCGGTTATATCCCCGCCCGATGATTTTACCCTCATGAACAATGACGCAGCCAATGGGCACCTCCCCTAAGGAATAAGCCTTTTTTGCCTGTTTTAAGGCTTCTCGCATGTACTTTTCCTGAATATCTTTTATAACAGCCATGTTTCCTCTCATTCCGCCGCGCAAGCGGCATCTAAATCTGTGGGAAATTTGAGACGCGCAGCGTCACAAATTTCAAGATTGAAAATGACAATTTTCAATCTATTCTCCCATGTAAGCATTTCAGTTCAGGCTGAATTTGACAATTTCCCCAATTAATACTAGTATAAGATAATACCAGTATAAGAGAAAAAGGTCCCCGCGTCAATGCGGTACAAACGGCGGAAGAAACAGAGAGGAAGTAAGGGCATGGTATCCATAAAAGAGGTTGCACAACAGGCCGGGGTGGCTATATCTACGGTGTCAAAGGTATTGAACGGGTATCCCAATGTGAGTGAGGAGACGAAGAAAAAGGTAAATGATGCGATACAGGAGCTGAATTATATTCCCAATTCCATTGCCTCCGCCCTTTCCTCAAAGCAGTTTGGACGCCTTGCCCTGCTGCTTGATCCCAAGCGCCAGACACAGGCCATTGACCAGATTTTCATGCAGTACCTTTTGGGGGCGCTGGACAGGGCAAAAGAGCTGAACATAGAGGTGATTACCGTCTTTTCTTCCATGATCGCCGGAATGAATGCGGAAGAGCTTACCAGATATTTTTTATCTCAAAGCATCTTGGGCGTGATTATCTACGGTCTCTCTAAGGAGGACAGGATCCTGCAGAAGCTGATCGAGGATAAAAACTTTGCCTGTGTGGTTGTGGATGCCCCTATTGTCAATGCCAGAACTACTTCTGTCAGCATTGACCATGAGCAGGCACAGTATGACGTGGCCAAAAAAACGGTGACGGACGATAAGTGTAAGTCGATTCTGTATATTTCGGGAAAGGCAGACGGATTTGTTACGGAGCAGCGTATTCGGGGAATGAAACGGCTGACAGAGGAAATGAATTTGTCTATGCTGGTGCGCAGGGGAGATTTCAGCGAGCTGACGGCCAGGAATGTGGCCCTGAAATATGCAAAAAAGAAGGACTGCGTAGTGTGTGCTTCCGATTTGATGGCCATCGGAGCCATGAACGCCCTGATTGAGCTGGATATATTTCGGCCGGTGTGCGGCTTTGACGGCATAACCCTTATGGGGTATGTGGGCAAGCAGATGAATACGGTACGCCAGGACTTTTATGCGATTTCCAGCCGGGCAGTGGAGGAAGTAAAGCTGCTGATGGACGGCCAGGAGGGGCGGCGGGTGATAATGCCCCACAGCGTGGTGAAGATGTATTATAAGGATATTATATGTTAGGGGAAAACATTTTGTCTAATTTTCACAAAAATTTATTTGCCTCTTGCGGAAAACGTTTTCCGGTGATATTCTGGCAATAAGAGGAAACAATTAAGTGGAAGGATTTAAAAAAATAAAAACAGCAGGAGGTATGATGATGACGGCAGCAACAATGGGCCTGGAGGGGCGGCTGGGTGAACTGACCAAAAAGATGTATCATAAGACGATTAAGGAGTGTACGGATGCGCAGCTGTACAACTGCGTGCTGCAGCTGACAAAGGAGCAGATGGCAGAGAAGCCGGTGATCAGCGGCAGGAAGAAGGTGTATTACATTTCCATGGAATTTCTGATCGGCAAGCTTTTATCCAATAATCTGATTAATTTGGGGATTTATGATGAGCTGGAGGGATTGCTGAAGAAGAATGGTAAGAGCCTTTCTGCCATCGAAGAGGCAGAGCCGGAGCCTTCCTTAGGAAACGGCGGTCTGGGGCGTCTGGCGGCCTGCTTTTTGGACTCTATCGCTACCTTAGGACTGCCGGGGGACGGAATCGGTTTGAACTACCATTATGGTCTGTTTAAGCAGGTATTTAAGGAGCGTCTGCAAAAGGCGGAGAAGAATGACTGGATCGAAGCCAATTCCTGGCTGACCGACACGGGAACCCGGTTTACGGTTTCCTTCGGCGACAGGAAGGTGACCTCCGTGCTTTATGATATTGATGTGATCGGATATGAGAACGGCTGTAATAAGCTTCATCTTTTTGATGTGGAGTCTGTTGACGAGAGCCTGGTCAAGAAGGGAATTGACTTTGACAAGACCGCCATTGAGAAGAATCTGACACTGTTCCTTTATCCCGATGATTCCGACGAGGCAGGTAATCTGCTGCGTATTTATCAGGAGTACTTTATGGTGAGCAACGGCGCGCAGCTGATTATCCGGGAGCTGAAGGAGAAGGGCTGTGACTTGTATCATATGGACGAGTATGCGGCAATTCAGATTAACGATACCCATCCTACCATGGTGATTCCCGAACTGATTCGCATTCTGACCTGGGATGAGGGCTTTACCATCGAGGACGCAGTGAATGTGGTGAGCAGGACCTGTGCTTATACAAATCACACTATTTTGGCGGAGGCCCTGGAGAAATGGCCCCTGGAATATATCGAGAAGGTGGTGCCGCAGCTGGTGCCCATTATCAAGGAGTTAAGTGCCAGGGTGGCGAAGAAGTATACCGATCCTAAGGTGCAGATCATTGACGAGAACAAACGTGTGCATATGGCTCATATCGACATTCATTATGGCTACAGCGTCAACGGCGTGGCTGCCATCCACACGGATATTTTGAAGGATACGGAGCTGAATCATTTTTATAAGCTGTATCCCGAAAAGTTTAATAACAAAACCAACGGCATCACCTTCCGCCGCTGGCTGCTTTCCTGCAACAGGGAGCTGGCCCAGCTGCTGACAAGAACTATAGGCGACGGCTATAAAAAAGATGCGGATCAGCTGGAAAAGCTGCTGGAGAAAAAGGACGATGTTACGGTGCTGAATGCCATCGAGGACATCAAGCAGCAGAAGAAAAAGGCATTGGCATCCTACATCCGGGAGAAGGAGGGTGTAACCCTGGATCTCAATTCTATTTTTGATATTCAGGTAAAGCGGCTTCACGAGTATAAGAGGCAACAGATGAATGCACTTTACATCATTCACAAATACCTGGAAATCAAGGACGGAAAGAAGCCGGTAAGGCCCATGACCTTCATTTTCGGAGCAAAGGCAGCGCCTGCTTATGTGATTGCCCAGGATATTATTCACCTGCTGCTGGTGCTGTCTGAGATCATTAACAAGGACCCTGATGTCAGCCCCTATATGAAGGTGGTTATGGTGGAAAACTATAACGTAAGCTATGCGGAGAAGCTGATTCCCGCCTGCGATATATCCGAGCAGATTTCCCTGGCATCCAAGGAGGCCTCCGGCACCGGCAATATGAAGTTCATGCTGAACGGAGCCGTTACCCTGGGCACCAGCGACGGTGCAAACGTGGAGATTCATGAGCTGGTGGGAGACGATAATATTTATATCTTCGGCGAAAAGAGCGACGCGGTGATCGAGCATTATGCAAAGAAGGATTATGTGCCGGAGGAATATTATAAAAAGAGTCCGGTTATTCAGGAGGCCGTAGACTTTATTGTCAGCAAGGAAGCTCTTGCCGTTGGCCATAAGGAAAATCTGACCCGTCTGCATCAGGAGCTGTTAAATAAGGACTGGTTTATGACCCTGCTTGACCTGGAGGATTATATTGCTGTAAAGGATAAGGCGTTTGCTGATTATGAGTACAGGGACAAGTGGAAGAGAATGATGCTGGTAAATATTGCCAAGGCCGGATTCTTTTCTTCCGACAGGACCATTGCCGAGTATAACAGGGATATTTGGAGGTTAGCATGAAAAAACTTTTGAAGCAGAGGCTGACGGCCATCAGCATGGCTGTCATGATGGTAGTTTTGCTGGTGGCAGGATTCATCGGCGCGCCCATTACGGCAAGAGCCGACGAGGGGGCGGTGATCAAGCTGCACTATAACCGGCCGGACGGAGATTATGCTCCCTGGCGGGTATGGTTCTGGGAAGCGGGAGCGGAAGGCGGCGATTATTATTTTGAAGAGACGGACGGGGAGCAGATTGCTACGATGAACGTTTCTCCTGGTGTGACCAGCGTGGGATTTATTGTCCGCACGGAGGACTGGACAAAGGATGTGGATAAGGATCAGTTTATTGAGATTCCGGAGGTGATCTCCGGTACGGTACACATCTATGTGGAAGCCGGTGTGGAGGGATTTACCAAGGAGTACGGAGATGATGTAGTGAAAGGAATTAAGCTTACAAAGGCAGTTTATGGAGGCGACGGCACCGTAACGGTGGAGGTGACGGCTCCGGTGGAAGAGCCGGAAAAGGCCTTTGCGATAAGCGGCGGCGAGGGAAAGGTAAATATTGCAGGCGTGGAGGAAGCAGACAATATTTATACGCTGACGCTGGAAAAGGAATTGGATCCTTTTGGCAGCTATACCATAAGCTTTGACGGAAATGATTATAAGGTGAACATGCCCAATGTTTTTTCCACCGATTCCTTTGAAGCGGAATTTACCTATACGGGAAATGATCTTGGGGCCGTGTGGACACCGGAAAAAACTGTCTTTCGGGTGTGGGCGCCGCTGGCCGATGAGGTCTATGTGAATCTGTACGAATCGGGAGACGCGTCTGCCGAGGATCTGATTGAAAGCCTTGCCATGACAGAGGATATAAATGGCACCTGGGTACTGGAGGCGGAAGGAGACAGGAACGGAGTCTATTATACCTATACGGCAGTAACCGGCGATGAGAAGAGGGAGGCCTGCGACCCTTACGCCAGGACCACCGGCGTAAACGGAGACCGGGCCATGGTAATTGATCTTGACGGCACGGATCCGGCAGGCTGGGAGAATGACGTTAATCCTCACGCAGGAGAGAAGATAACGGATGCGGTTATTTATGAGCTTCATATGCGGGATTTTTCCGCAGATGCAAGCTCAGGTATTGAAAATGCCGGGAAATATCTGCAATTTACGGAAAAAGGGACCAAAACGCCGGGCGGCGCCGTTACGGGTATCGACTATTTGAAGGAGCTGGGGATCACCCATGTGCATATTCTGCCCATGTATGATTTTGGCTCTGTGGACGAAGCGGCAGGCGGCTATAACTGGGGCTATGATCCGAAAAATTACAATGTGCCGGAGGGCTCCTATTCCACGGATCCTTATAACGGCGCGGTCCGGGTTGGAGAAGTGAAGCAGATGGTCCAGGCCCTGCATAACGAGGGAATCAGCGTGGTGATGGATGTGGTGTACAATCATGTGCAGAGCGGTGACGACTTTTGCTTTAACAGGCTGGTGCCCGGTTATTTTTCCCGCATTAACGAAAACGGGAGCTATTCCAACGGCTCCGGCTGCGGTAACGATACCGCCAGCGAGCGCAGCATGGTGAGAAAATACATTGTGGACTCCGTATGCTACTGGGCGGATGAATACCATATGGACGGATTCCGTTTTGATCTGGTGGGACTGCTGGATGTGGAGACGGTGAATGCCATTGTGGAGGAAGTGCACAAGACTCACCCGGATGTGATTTTTTACGGCGAAGGCTGGACCATGACCACCAATGTGACAAAGACAAATGTGGACATGGCGACGCAGACGAATTCGGCTCAGACGCCGGGATTTGCCTATTTTAATGACAAGATCCGCGACGGCTTGAAGGGCGGCGTCTTTAACGATATGGAAACCGGCTACATATCCGGCGGGTCCGGCGGCAGCTTTGAGGTAGCAAAAGCATTTACGGCAGATTCCGCCTGGTGCAAAAGCCCCGCTCAGACCATTAACTATGCGTCCTGCCATGATAACCTGACCCTGTTTGACAAGCTGCAGAAATCCCGTTCGGACGCCTCCAGAGAAGAGCTGATCCGCATGAATAATCTGGCGGCGGCCATCTATATGACCTCCCAGGGCGTGCCCTTTATGCAGGCAGGGGAAGAAATGCTCCGGACCAAGGTGAATGCGGATGGCAGCTTCAACAGCAACAGCTATAATTCCGGTGACGAGGTCAACAGTATCAAGTGGAGTGATTTGGAGAAGGAAGAATATCAGCAGGTTTTGGAGTATTATAAGGGACTGATTGCATTCCGCAAGGAGCATGGGGTTTTACGTCTGGAGGATGCCCAGGCAGTGCAGGAGCATGTTTCCAGAGTGGAAGACGTACCGCAGAATGTTCTGGCCTTTTATCTGACCGGCGGCGTGGAAAACGAGACGGCGGAAGAGATGTTTGTGGTATTTAACGCCAACCCGGAGGCGGCGGAGGTAAATCTTCCTGCAGGGGGCTGGAGCGTATATATTAACGGCGAGACGGCAGGCACGCAGGCGCTGGAGGGAGTTTCGGGGAAGGTAAGCGTTGCGCCCATCTCCGCCATGGTCCTGATTCAGGACGACAGCGTGCCCGTGGTGGAGCAGCCCGCTTCCGAGGAAAACGGACAGGATGGGAATGGGCCGGCTGTGTCTGAGCCCACGGAGAAGGAGAGCGTAAACATTGTTTTGATCGGCGTGGTCTGCGCAGTGGTTTTGGTCGTAGTAGGCGCGGTGCTGATTGTATTGGGAAAAGGAAAAAGAAATAAGAAATAAGAGGGTTAGCCATGAGAGCGAGCGGTGTGTTACTGCCGGTTTCCAGTCTGCCGTCGGCATACGGGATCGGATGTTTTTCAAAAGAGGCATATGACTTTGTTGATAAGCTGAAAAAAGCAGGGCAGTCCTATTGGCAGATACTGCCCCTGGGGCCTACAAGCTATGGGGATTCTCCCTATCAGTCCTTTTCTACCTTTGCGGGCAATCCTTACTTTATTGACCCGGAGGACCTGGTGGAACGAGGATATATCTCAAAGCAGAAATGTGCCGGTTATGACTTTGGGGACAATGAGGAATACGTAGATTATGCCAAGATATACGAAAGCCGCTTTCTGCTTTTGAAAGAGGCGTGGAAGAGCAGCAAGATAGCAAAGGAGGCTGCCTTCAGGATTTTTGTGAAGGATAATGCCTATTGGCTGGATGATTATGCGTTGTATATGGCGGTGAAGAATTCCTTCGGCAATGTGTGCTGGGTGGAATGGGACGAAGAGATTAAGACCCGCAGGCCGGAGGCTTTGGAGAAATATCGTAAGAAATTTGCCCAGGAGATTGAGTTCTATCAGTTCCAGCAATACATGTTCCGCGTACAGTGGGAGAAGTTGAAAGCTTACGCAAACCGTAAGGGCGTGAAAATCATCGGGGATATTCCCATTTATGTGGCCTTTGACAGCTCGGATGCCTGGGCGAATCCGGAGCTTTTCCAGTTTGATGAGGACTGTAATCCCACAGCCGTGGCAGGCTGCCCGCCGGACGCATTTTCCGCCACGGGACAGCTTTGGGGAAATCCTCTGTACAGGTGGGATTACCATAAAAAGACGGGCTATGAGTGGTGGATGAAACGGCTGGAGGCCTGCTTTAAGATGTATGACGTGGTCCGCATTGATCATTTCAGGGCTTTTGACGCATATTATTCCATTCCCGCAGGCATGAAAACCGCAGAGATCGGCGAGTGGGAGCCGGGACCGGGGGACTCGCTTTTTGAGACCATGAAGAAAAGGCTGGGGGAGAGGGAAGTGATTGCGGAGGACCTGGGCTTTTTGACTCCGTCTGTGTTGGAGCTGGTTAAGCGCACAGGGTATCCCGGCATGAAGGTGCTGCAGTTTGCCTTTGACTCCAGAGAGGACAGCGATTATCTGCCCCATAATTATATTAAGAATGCCGTGGCTTACACTGGGACCCACGATAATGATACCACCTTGGGCTGGTATGAGCAGCTTCCGGAGGCGGACAGGGATTTTTGTGACCGTTATCTGAATCTGAAGAAGTGCGGCAGTAAGGAAGAAGTCAAGTGGGAGTTTATCAGGGCGGTGCTTTCCTGCGTTGCCGATCTGGCGGTAATTCCCATGCAGGACTACCTGGGACTGGGATCGGAGGCCCGGATTAACATTCCTTCTACGCTGGGAGGCAACTGGACCTGGCGGATGAAACGGGGAGCGTTTACCAAGGAGCTGGCGTTGGAAATCCGGGAGATGTCGGAGCTTTACGGAAGGACGCCTAAAAAGGGAAAGGTACAGAAGGAGTCCAAGGCATCGGAGAAAGGTAAGAAGCGGAAGGAGAAGAATGCTTCTGAAGCGATAAGCCATAAGAAGTAAGAAGATTAGAGTAAATGAGAATTCACGGATTTAACAAGACCACATTATTGGATTATCCGGGACACGTGGCAGCCACCGTATTTACCGGTGGCTGCAATTTTCGCTGTCCGTTTTGTCACAACGGGGAGCTGGTGCTGAAGCCGGAATCCCAGCCCCTGATTCCGGAGGAAGAGGTGCTGGCTCATCTGAAAAAGCGGCGGGGGGTCCTGGAGGGCGTGTGCATTACTGGCGGGGAGCCCACGCTGCAGCCGGACCTGGCAGATTTTATAAAAAAGCTGAAAGAGCTGGGATACCTTGTGAAGCTGGATACCAACGGCTATCATTCTAAAGTGCTGCTGCGGCTTTTGTCGGAAGGGCTGCTGGATTACGTGGCCATGGATATAAAGGCGTCACCTGAAAATTATGCAAAAGCGGCTGGCTGTCCCGGATTGGATTTTTCCAGGATAGAAGAAAGTATCGGCATCTTAAAGAACTGCCATATTCCTTATGAGTTTCGAACCACCGTGGTGCAGGGGCTTCATACCGTTTCGGAATTTGCCGCCATCGGCCGGCTGCTGGAGGGCAGCCGGGCCTATTATCTGCAGTCCTTCAGGAAGGATGAAAATGTGATACAGGCGGGCTTTGAAGCCTTCCCTGAAGATGACATGAGAAGGATCCTGGAAATAGTGAAGAGCTATATAGAGGAAGTGCAGCTTCGGGGCATAGTGTGAGAAGTACGGCATTTCTCATCATG
This sequence comes from uncultured Acetatifactor sp., assembly GCA_910586485.1. Lineage (GTDB taxonomy): Bacteria > Bacillota > Clostridia > Lachnospirales > Lachnospiraceae > Acetatifactor. Next base: position 31,438 of record CAJUIA010000028.1, on the reverse strand, counting down.
AATTAATAATTTTTTTCATCCAGATAAATCTGGATTCTGCCGTCGATAATCTTCGCTGTCTGCTCAGCGCTTTTGTCTCCGGTGTAAAATGCTTCCAGCTCTTCGGAAATAATTTTCATCAGCTCAGGGTGCAGCGCAGGCGCAGGAACACAGCTTTCCAGGAAGGAAATTGCCCGGTGGAGGGAGGTGGAGCCGTCCTCCAGGACGGAAAGCCCTTCGCCCCGCCACAGATATTCACCTTCCGGCGACTGTTCGATTTCGCTCTCATGGAAACGGCGAACACTTAAGGCAGAGTTTGTTATTTCGGTATGATGTTCGCAAATGTCCTGAATCTGCTCTCCCAGAAAGTATTCCAGATAGGCTTCAATCCCTTTTGTATCTTTGGCATTAATAGTTACCACCAGCATCCCGGAGGCTTCCAGGTAGTTTCCGCTGTCGCCCTCTGTCGGGAAGCCTACATAGCGTCCCCTTTCCTTGTCTGCCATAACATCAAAATGATTCATTTGAGTGTAAGAACAGTAGTCAACCAGGGCAATGCTTTTTCCGCCATGAAACCAGCTGTCCGAATCATCGGACAGGGTGTCACTGCCGTCTTTGGTCATCTCCAGCAGACGGACAAAGCGTTCGTCTTCAAAATGGCTCTCACGATGCGTCCAGTCGATGAGGAAGGAATCTGCCAGACTGTATTCCAGCAACCAGCGCGCTGTACCCATGGGGCTAAAGTAGGAGCCAGAATTTGGGTAATACACAGCGTTTTCCAGCCTGCCTTCCTCCATAAGGGAGATAATGTCCTCCAGCTGCCAGGTATTCTCACTCCAGGTGTCGCCGGCAACTGCCAGCCCCCGGACTGCTTCGATATTTCCGGGAAGGCCGACCAGCTGTCCGTCAAGCGTTCCCATACTGATCACGCCAGGCCAGAGATCATCCAGAGTCTCCGCCGGAATCAGCTCCCTTAAATCAGCCAGCAGTCCCAGTTCCTGCAGCAGCGCCATATCGGACCTGGTTACATACAGAAGATCAGGCCCTTTTCCGGCCATAAGCTCCGCCATGATTTGTGTCCGAAAGGCATCCGCATCCTGGCCGGCCGCCTGATAGAAATAGGTATGATTCATATCCTTTCTGGATGCCAGTCCGGCGCATTCTGATACCTGTTTGCTGCCCAGTACATCGTTTGCCAGATTTGCCACCTGTAAGGTATTTTCCCGCTGTACCGGCTCATATGAAAGGGGGGCCAGCCAGTCCTCAACACCTTCGTCACTGCTTCGATAGAGGCGAAGAAGCGGAGGCTGTTCGTTTCTGAATACCAGCATGGTTTGAAAGATCCGGGGAATTCCATTTTCCTGATAGTCAAAAACCAGCGTCCGGGCTCCACTTTTAATATTCCAGGCCACAATACCTTCTGCAGTTTCATAGTAGATCAGATTGCCCTGCATACCAAAGAGCTGTTTTATGCTGCGAGCTGAGACGCTCATGGTTCCCAGAAGGCGTGTTTCACCTGTTTCTGTATCCGGCCATATAAAATGATAACATGATTCTTTCATATCATAGACAGGAAAAATCAGTTCCCCGCTTTCGACCCGCATAGGCTCTTCTATGGTCTGTTCCGGCTCTCCTTCATATTCCAAAATGACAGAGCCGTCTCTGTCCATGACATACAGCTGAGTGTAACCAAGCTTACCCATTCCAGCTTTTTGGTAAGTGTTTCCCGCGCTGTCACAAACACAGTATCCCGGACCAAGGGTAAGATAGGGGCTGGAATCCTCTTTGGCTATACCCTTTTCCAGATAAATGTCCCACAGATCTACGTTGAGTATATCCTTCTGCAAGTCTGAGTAAATCATTCTGCTGGTGGTTTGACAAATCATTTGATCGGCGTCTGTTTCCCATATCTCCCATTGGAAGACAAAATTGTCCTCACCCACTAGATCCATAGCTGTCAGATAACAGTTCCCAGATGATGCCTGTTCCAGTTGCTCATAGGAAAATTCTTTGACGGTAGAACTCATGGAAACGGTATCATAGATTTCCAGAATCCACCTTGTGGCCTTTACCACCGGAGGATTATAAACTGTATTCAGCCGATATATTTTTTCGCCAAGAATCTGGGAAGGCGGGTCCCAAAATAATGTGAGCAGATCTTCCGTTTCATCCTTAAGGATAACATCTTCATGCGTCCAGGGAATAAATTCCGTAATCCATAATTTCTGTTTATCCTCAATATCTTTGGAGATCGCAAAGCCTGCTGTTTTCCAGGTGGTGGTATCCTCTGTTCCTCCGGCCGACTCTTCTTCTGTCAGGGGAGCGGTTTCTCTGTTGCCACAGCTGGCGAGTATGGCGGCGGATAAAAGCAGGGGTATGATAGATGCAAAGACTTTCTGATGGATCTGCTTTTTCATAATAAGGTCCTTTCTATCAAATTAGAGGCAGAAAATCATAAGGGATTCATTTTATCTATTCATAATATGATTTGGACCCGCCGCAGTAGGAATGATTTTCGGAATGGTGAGTTCCGCGCCAACGAGCGCCATGCCCATTAGGACACATTTTTGCGACCTCTGTTTTCGAGTGTCCTACAGTGCATGTTGCATAAATGGGTGCTCCGTTACTATCAACATAAATTGTCTTTACTAGGTGTGTTTCCGTATAGTTTACGGAGGGGCTTGAAGCCCAGTATAGTTCAGCGCCGCAGTTCGAGCAATAATTTACATCATTTGGATTTGACGCTAAGACCGTAAATCCGCAAAAAAGTATTGCCAGGCACAATGCCGGGACGGTAAGTAAAATTTTCTTCATAGTTTTGAATCCTCCTTTTTGTAACCCCTTATGATTTTTCTGCGCGGGTATTAAATGTGGTTATAATTCTTCTACACTTTTATTATATGGTGAATTTTTTTAGATGTCAATTATAATGATTGCAACAAGTCACAGTTGCCTGCAAAGTATGTCTATAGTTCCTAAAAGGCAGAAACCTGCACGAAGAATATGGAAAACTTTTCAAATAAGCAGGATAAATTACCTTTCATAACTGATTTGCCGGAAAAGCGGTGGACAGGAAGCGCCGCATGGTGTAGAATAAACCTTGCTGTGTACGTGAGAAGGCTTACAAGAGGTAATGATAAAATGAGCGTAAAGAGGCTGTTTGGAGATAAAAAATTTTATGCCATGGTGCTGGGGGTGGCAGTACCGATTGTGATCCAGAACGGTATCACAAATTTTGTGAGTCTGCTGGACAATATCATGGTTGGACGGGTAGGCACCGAGCAGATGACGGGCATCGCTATCGTGAATCAGCTGCTGCTGGTGTTTAACCTTGCCATTTTCGGAGCCATTTCCGGGGCAGGAATTTTCGGTGCGCAGTTTTATGGCTGTAAGGATCACAAGGGGGTACAGCATACCTTTCGCTTTAAACTGTATATTTGTCTGGCGCTCCTGCTGTTGGGCATTTTACTTTTATTGTTTCAGGGCGACAATCTGATTCTGCTGTATCTTCATGGGGAAGGGCAGGACGTGGAGCTGGAGGCTACCCTTGGCTATGGGAAGCAATATCTGCTGGTGATGCTTACGGGCTTGCTACCCTTTGCGTTGGAGGAAATTTATGCCAGTACCCTGCGTGAATGCGGGGAGACCAAAATACCCATGGTGGCAGGAGTGGCGGCAGTATGTGTGAATCTGGTGTTAAATTATCTGCTGATTTTCGGTAAACTTGGCTTTCCTGTGCTGGGAGTGGCAGGTGCCGCCGTGGCTACGGTGATTTCCAGGTACGTGCAGGCATTGATCGTTATCCTCTGGACCCATACCCATGCCGCGCAAATGCCCTTTATTCGGGGAGCATATCGTGAGTTAAAGGTACCGGCAAATCTTGCCGGTAAGATTATCTGTAAGGGTACGCCGCTGATGATTAATGAAATTTTATGGGCAGCAGGCATGGCGGTTTTGAATCAGTGCTATTCCATGCGGGGCCTGGAAGCATTAGCGGCATTAAATATTTCCACTACGATCTCCAACCTGTTTAACGTGGTGTTTATGTCTATGGGAAGCGCCATTGCCATTATAGTGGGGCAGCTCTTGGGGGCCGGAAAGATGGAAGAAGCGAAGGAAACGGACGCCAGGCTGATTACCTTTGCCGTCCTGTCCTGCTTGGGATTTGGCGTGGTGTTGTTCCTGCTGGCGCCGTTGTTTCCGAAGTTTTACGATACCAGCGGCTTTCCTCAGGTGCCTGCGCTGGCTGCCAGCCTGCTGCGGGTAGCAGCCTGCTGTATGCCGATCTGGGCTTTTATGCACACCACTTATTTTACTTTGCGGACAGGAGGTAAGACCATTGTGACCTTCCTCTTTGACAGCGTTTTTCTCTGGTGCGTAACTACGCCCTTTGCCTTTGTGCTGAGCCGCTTTACAGCCCTTTCCATCGTGCCCCTGTATTTAAGCTGTCAGCTGTTGGATTTGATTAAATGTACCATTGGCTTCATTCTGGTTAAGAAGGGTGTCTGGTTGAATAATATTGTTGGGAACGCATGACAGGCCAGGTGAGAAACAGAGAGCCTTGGACAAAATAACAATATAGTGCGCAAAAGAAAGGAGAATGATTACCATGATTAAAGGATTTAAAATGAAGCTGTATCCCGGCCAGGAGGCTGAGTATGAAAGGCGCCATAATGAGCTCTGGCCGGAAATGCAGCAAATGATTCATGAATATGGCGGAAGGAATTATACCATTTTTCTGGACAGGGAGACGCTGACCCTGTTCGGCTATATTGAGATCGAGGATGAAGAACTGTGGAAAAAGGGCGCCGACACCGCCATCAACCGCAAATGGTGGGATTTTATGGCGGACATCATGGAGACAAGCCCTGACAACAGTCCTGTCAGCGTGGACCTGCAGACAGTGTTTCATCTGGATTAGCGAGCCGCATGATTTCACTTTACATCGTTAGGGCTTTCCTGACCATTGATAAAGAGCCGGGCATTTTGCAGCGTGGTCTCAGCGATGGCACTTAAAGCCTCTCTGGTAAAGAAACCCTGATGAGAGGTAATCATCACGTTGGGGAAGGACAGGAGCCTGGCGGTGGTAGAATGCTCTAAAATTTCATCGGAGCGGTCCTCGAAAACATTATTGGTTTCTTCCTCATATACGTCCAGCCCCACGCCGGCAAACTTGTGCATACGGATTCCCTCGATGAGATCATCCGTTTTTACCAGCGCCCCGCGGGAGGTGTTGACCAGGATGACGCCGTCCTTCATCTGACGGATGGTGTCAATGTTGATCAGATGATAGGTGGAATCCATAAGGGGACAATGAAGGGAAATGACATCACTGTCAGACAGTAATTTTTCCAGAGAAACATATTCTACGAATTCCTTCAGGGACGAGTTTTCATATACGTCATAGGCGATAACCTTCATCCCGAAGCCATGGCAGATACGGCACATGGCGGCGCCGATTTTACCTGTGCCGATAATGCCTGCCGTCTTCTCATAAAAGTTGAAGCCCATGAGGCCGCTCAGGCTGAAGTCGTTTTCACGCACCTTATTGTAGGCCTTGTGCAGTCTGCGGTTGGCTGCCAGAGCCAGGGCCATGGCATGCTCTGCCACGGCTTCCGGAGAATAGCCGGGAACGCGCATGACACGAATGTCATACTTTTTTGCAGTCTCCAGGTCTACGTTGTTGAAGCCTGCACAGCGCATCAGGATCAGCCGGATGCCCTTTTGATGCAGTATTTCTACGGTCTTAGTGCCGATGTCGGAGCTGACAAAGGCGCAGACGGCGTCGAAGCCCTCGGCAAGTGCTGCCGTTCGGGGATCCAGATCGGATTTTGTATATTCGATCTCTATATCGGGAAAATCTGTAAGGGCTTCCTGAAAAGAGTCCCGGTCATAGCTTTTTGTGTCATAAAACAGGATCTTTAAAGATGTGTTCATGGATTTACCTCCTGTGATTTTGTTTTATATTTTCTCCGCATAACCTGCTGTTCATACATATTTTGAAGCATAAGGCGGCCATGTGAAATGAGAGGCATTTGCCTCTCATTTCGTTTCTGTGAATCATGCGCTGGGAGCCGCTGTTTTACTCGTCGGTAAGAGGCTGGTCAGCCCATGGTGATCACTACGTTTATATCTGTTTTCCCCTTTTCATAAGGAATCACATGACCCTCTACGGCTTTGCCGTCCACAGTCATGGAAGCTACGCCCTTTTGCACATTGCCGGGATTTTTCACCTGAATGTGATAGGTTCCCTCCCGGAACTTTCGGGTAATGCTGAAATCGCCAAAGCCTTCCGGCACACAAGGATCCACGGAAAGTCCGTTGTGGGTAGGATATACGCCCAGAATATACTGGGAAACATTGACAAAGGTCCAGGCCGCCGTGCCGGTGAGCCAGCTGTTTTTGGCCTCTCCGTGGAATTTTGCGTCCCGTCCTGCCACCATCTGGGAGTAAACGTAAGGCTCCGTGCGATGGATTTCACTGATGTCCTCAATGTAGGCCGGGCAGGTCTTTTTATAGATGTCAAAGGCTCTGTCGCCTCTGCCGATTACGGTCTCGGCAATAGATACCCAGGGGTTATTATGGCAGAAAATACCTGCGTTTTCCTTGTATCCGGGGGGGTAGGAGGAAACCTCGCCCAGCTCCAGATGATACTCGGTGTAGGCGGGCTGCAGGATCATTACGCCGTATTTAGTATCCAGGCGCTCCTTCACAGAATCCAGGGCGCGCTGTGCAAGGCCTTCTTTGACGCCCACACCGGCCAGTACACAGAAGCCCTGAGGCTCGATGTAGATCTGGCCTTCCTTACATTCTTTGGAGCCCACCTTATGACTGTACGCGTCATAAGCCCGCAGAAACCAGTCCCCGTCCCAGCCCTCTGCAAGGATGGTATCGTACATTACGGCAACCTCTTTCCGTGCCCTTGCGGCCTCGTTTTCATCGCCCATGAGTTCGCAGAGCTGGGCATATTCCTCACCGTATTTTACAAACATTCCGGCAATGAATACGGATTCCGCTACGGGGCCTTCGCTGGGGCCGAAGGTCTGGAAGGATTCGCCGGGATGAGCGGAGAAGCAGTTTAAGTTCAGACAGTCATTCCAGTCTGCACGCCCGATCAGAGGCAGGCCATGGGGGCCCTTATGATTTACGGTATAATCAAAGGAGCGCTTTAAATGATTCATCAGGGGTGCTGCCACGCTCATATCATTGTCAAAAGGGACGTTCTCCGTCAGGATGGAGGTATCCCCGGTTTCGCGCACATAAGCAGAGGTGCCGGCAATGAGCCAAAGGGGATCGTCATTGAAGCCGCTGCCGATGTCGGAATTTCCCTTCTTGGTCAGGGGCTGATACTGATGATATGCGCTGCCGTCCTGGAACTGGGTGGAGGCAATGTCGATGATCCGTTCCCTTGCCCGGTCGGGAATCAGGTGTACAAAGCCCAGCAGATCCTGACAGGAGTCACGGAAGCCCATGCCCCGGCCGATGCCGGATTCATAATAGGAGGCGGAGCGTGACATGTTAAAGGTTACCATGCACTGATACTGGTTCCAGATGTTTACCATCCTGTTTACCTTTTCGTCTCCGGATTCCACGCAGTACTTTGACAAAAGCTGCTGCCAGTAAGCCTTAAGCTCGGCAAATGCCTTATCCACGCCTTCCTCGGAATCATATTTTTTCAGCATTTCCCAGGCCTTTGTCTTATTGATCACGCCATGGGATTCCCATTTGTCTTCCTCGGCATTCTCAATGTAGCCCAGCACAAAAATATAGGTCTTGCTCTCGCCGGGGGCAAGGGTTATATCCAGCTGGTGTGCGGCAATGGGCGCCCAGCCGCTGGCCATGGAGCTGGTGCAGCTGCCGTTTTCTACCGCCTGGGGCTTGTCTGCGCCCCGGTATGCGCCCAGAAAGTCCTCACGGATCGTATCAAATCCGGCAATGGGAGCGTTTACGGAATAGAGCGCAAAATGATTGCGGCGCTCCCGGTACTCGGTCTTGTGGAAGATGGTGGAGTCCACTACTTCGACCTCGCCGATGCTGAAATTACGCTGGAAGTTTTTCATATCGTCATCTGCGTTCCAGAGACACCATTCCACGTAGGAGAATACGGAAAAGGTCTTGGCGGAAGAAGAGTCGTTGGTAAGGGTCAGCTTCTGTATTTCACAGTTGTCGTTCATGGGAACGAAGGAAAGCAGGGATGCTTTCAGACTGTTTCTGGAGGAAGTGAAACGGCTGTAGCCGATGCCGTGACGGCATTCATAGCTGTCCAGCTCCGCTTTCACAGGCTGCCAGCCGGGATTCCAGACATCATTGCCTTCCTTTATGTAAAAGTATTTGCCGTTATTATCCGTGGGGACGTCATTATAACGATAGCGAGTCAGCCGCAGCAGCTTGGCGTCCCGGTAAAAGGTATAACCGCCGCAGGTATTGGAGATCAGGCTGAAGAACTGGTTACATCCCAGATAGTTGATCCAGGGCAGGGGAGTTTTCGGGGTGGTAATCACGTACTCCCGGTTGGCATCATCGAAAAACCCAAATTTCATTGCATCCTCCATTCTTGCCGCACCCTTTGCTTCCTGCGGGCGCAAACATAAGTTGTCTTTTTATCCATTATATAGAAATCAGGAGAGCATTGCAAGAGAAGAAAAACGGGAAAAAATTGTTGCCCTGTGAGGGAAAAAGAGTTATAATAAAAACTGTTCCGGCAGTGAGGCGGCCGGAATGCGGGGATATAGCTCAGTTGGGAGAGCGATGCGTTCGCAACGCATAGGTCAGGGGTTCGAGTCCCCCTATCTCCAGTTAAGAAAAAGCATGAAAAAATGGCGGGAACTGTTGTAAAATCAGCAGAAAACCGCCATTTTTATGTTGGTAGCTTTTCGATCTTCAGGCCTGGCTCCTTTTAGAATGCTGGTTGCAGCGTCGTAACGGATATGATATAATCGCCGTGTTACCGCCCCAATACTGGTGACAGGAAGGGGGTGTTTTCTTGGATTTATTATTGTCTTTTATTCTCTCCGTATTGGCCAGCGTAATAGCCTATTACCTGTGCAAATGGTTAGACGGTGAAGAATAGTCGGTAACCTAGCCTGGCGGTTGACTTCTCCGTAAAAGAAGAAGAACCCCCAGAAGTATTCGCACTACTTCCGGGGGTTCGTTCTTTGTGTGTTTCCTTGGACATTATTGTCTTTTGCCTAATGGCATTATAGCATATGCAAAATTTGTTCGCAATATTAAAATGATTGCTATATATTTGTTTGCACTTTTGCAAAAAATTCATCACAGTAGCGATTCCATTTTTCGTCATATTCCTTGTGGCTGACCAGAATCAGGTCCTGGGGGGTGCGGATATGCCGCTTTATTGCCTCATCTACAAAGCCATAAACCCAGGTGTCGGATTCTTCCGTCACGGCTCGGACAGCTTCCCATCCCATTATGGCGGCGTAGTATAGCCGGGTATGACCGTCCAGGGAAATGTAGCGGTTCTCATAGGGCAGTACCTGAATAATGATGTCCTCCGGTTTTTGGATGAAGCTGCTGATGGCGGCAATTTTATCCTCGTCTACATAGAATTGAGAGGGCTGTATCTGCTCCAGCTTTACAGAGAAGACCTTCTTTGGCGGAAACTCTTTGATCAGATGCAGGCTCTTATTGTAAAAACGGGTGATATGGGGGGTATAGAAGCGAAAGTCCTCAATGAGCGCTGTATAAATTTGCGGGTCAGCCCCACGGACTACAGCTTCACGGTCGGAAATGATTTCAATCTCATAGGGGGTGCCGTCTACAAGAAAACAGCCATGCTGATAGAGGACTTTTTGGGTAAAGCGGCAGTCCTGATAGGTATCTATTCGTGTGATTTTCATACTAATAACCATACCTTTCGTAATCCTGCGAATTCTTGACGGCGAAAAGCATAAGCTTTTTGTCCTATGGGCCGCAGGCACAAACTTTGCAGAGCTTTTATTCATGAGCATTGTAGCATATTCAAAAAGTGTCTGCAATGCTCTTCAAAATCACTGCCCTTATATTCAGTTGTCAAGACGCGGGGGCTTTTGCGTTTCAGGCCAGTTAGTTAAGAAATAAGCAGGTATGAAAAATGCCGGCCATGTGCTACAATGATTTTGGCAGGCAAATTTGAGTTATAAAGCCAGCTGAGTTGGCAAAGGGAGGGAGCAAAATGGGAGAAACGGAGATAAATCAAATATTTGACAAAAATTTCCGGGGAAACATCTGCATTGCCCTAAAGGATAAAATACTGTATGAAAGCGCCCGCGGCTTTGCGGATCTGGCCAATGAAATTCCTAACAGGCCGGATACCAGATTTGCAAGCGCATCGGCAGGGAAAGCATTTGTCGCTGTGGGAATCCTGCAGTTAATTGAGCGGGGAAAACTAAGGCTTGATGATACGCTGGGAAAGCTGCTGGACGTCGAATGGAACCGGATTGACCGGGACGTTACCATAAAGCAGCTTTTAACGCATACGTCCGGCGTTCCGGATTATTTTGATGAAAGCATTATGGATGAATATGAAGAGCTGTGGACGGATTTTCCCAACTATAAAATCCGGCATAACAATGATTTGTTTCCGCTGTTTATTTACAAACCGATGATGTATCTAAAAGGTGAGAGGTTTCAGTATAACAATACCGGTTATGTGCTGCTTGCAAGCGTGCTGGAAAAGGTGAGCGGAATGTATTTTGATCAATACCTGAAGGAAAATGTTTTTAATGTGTGCGGCATGGAATCCACAGGCTATTATGAGCTGGACAGGCTGCCGTCGAGATGTGCTAATTCTTATATTTATTGCGATGACACGAAGGATTACCGCACCAATATCTTTTCCGTAGATGCGAAGGGGACGGGGGCAGGAGGGGCGTTTATTACCGTCAGGGATATTGTAAGCTTCTGGAACGGCTTGTCAGGGGGAAATCTGTTGTCAAAAGAAACGGTCTCGGATATGCTCAGCAAACAGAGCGGAGACGGCATGGATCCGGAGGAAGGCTTTTACGGTTACGGTATGTGGATTATTGACTGCCCTGGCGGCAGGGATATTGCTTATTTTCAGGGCTGTGATCCGGGCGTAAGCTTTATCTCGGAATACAATCCCAATAACGGGCTGATTTCTGTGCTGGTGAGCAACTACGGGGACAATGTGTGGAGAGAACTGAGAAAAATAAGGGAGGCTTTTTATGGAAGAGATATTAAGGCAGATGCTGCCGCAATGGGGAATGGAGGACAGTAAATTATCGCAGGTGTATTCCACTGCCTGGGAGGTCAATGATTCCTGTATTATAAAAGTTTATGATGATCAGGAGCAGCTGGAGCGCAATGTAAAAATATTAACCATTCTTAAGGACTGCAATATTCCGGTGGCAGAAATACTTGCTGCCAAAACCGGCGAAAAATATGTGACATGGGAAGGGCGGTATTTTCTTGTTACCAGGAAGCTGCCGGGAAGTAATATTGTGAATCTGAGGGATGAAGCGGCTGTCCGCAAGATGGGAGCCGCCATGGCCCGCCTGCATCAGGCATTTTTACGGTGTGAGAAGGAAATGGAATTCTGGGACAACAGTCTGCTTAAGGAGATGCAGGGATGGATCCGGGAGAATCTGGAAAAGAATCAGTGGCAGATCATTGGGGAGGAAGAATATCAAAAAGCGGTAGAATCCTTGGAGCGGATGTATGATGATCTGCCCAAGCAGCTGATTCACAGAGATGTACATTTCGGAAATTTTTTATTTCATGAGGGAAATTTGTCAGGATACATAGATTTTGATTTGAGCCAGCGAAATATCAGAATATTTGATGTCTGCTATTTTCTGGCAGGCTTATTGGCGGAAGAAACCGAAGAGCCGCTTACAAAGGAGGAATGGCTGGGAAACGTTCAGGCCGTGACCTGCGGCTACGAAAGCATCAGCCTGCTGACGGCGGGGGAAAAGGCGGCAATTCCCTGTGTGATGGAGTGCATTGAAATTTTGTTTGCAGCATATTACGTGGGGATGAAGGATATGATATGCGCTCGTGAAGCAGCCCAGATTTTAGGATTGATACAGAGCTGTGAGAAGGATTTGGGAAAAATATTATGTTAGAGGTACAAAAGCGGAAAAGCAGGAATAGAAATTAAGCTGAAATAATAATTGAGGAAGAGGTGATCGTATTTTTGAATTTAAGCTTGCAACAGCAGATGATATAGACGAGCTGGTGAAAACAAGAGTGATTGTACTGCGGGCGGCAAATCAGCTGTCGGAGGATGCAGAGCTGTCGGGGGTGGAAAGAGCGTCCCGTGAGTACTATATGCAGGCCGTGAGGACAGGAGAACATATAGCATATCTGGTATACGATAAGGAAAAGGTAATCGGCTCAGGCGGCGTAAGTTTTTATCAGGTATTGCCTACCTGTCACAATCCCAGTGGGAAAAAGGCATACATTATGAACATGTACACCGCGCCGGAGTATCGCAGGCAGGGGATTGCCTGGCATACGCTGGACTTACTGGTGAAGGCGGCAAGGGACCGGGGAATTATGCACATCGGACTGGAAGCAACGGCCATGGGGCGGCCGCTGTATGAAAAGTATGGGTTTGTCAGCATGGAAGTCGAGATGGAACTGCCGGTTAATTATGACTATGGTGGTTTATCCCTATGAAGAAGGCAAGATTGAACACAGAATACCAAAAACTCAAGTTCAGAAAATGTTGACTATTTTTTTAAATGTGGCATTATAATATTAGTGGTGAGTCCTACCGCAAAGTGGACTGCTAAAAGCGTTAGCAACTCTAATGGAGCTGCTGCAAAAATGGCTATGCGGAAACGCATAGCCATTTTAATAAAAAGTTTTTGGCCGGATGAATACGGAAGCGCTTATTCTTTTTATGAGGAGAAATATGCAGATGGATTTTAAAATATACAAGGTGGATATGAAATATATTCGAAATCTACATAATATAGATGATAAAGTGTTTTCTGTTTCGCCACAGGCGGGAAAGGATAACAGAGTTTTCATAGGAATTGTTCTTGTTTGTGGGAGTCACAAATACTGCATACCGCTTTCGTCGCCGAAAGAAAAGCATAAGAATATGAAAAATTCTATGGATTTCCCTAAATTAGAATCAGCATGTAAAAAATATAATTCAACAAAAAAGAGCGGCACAAAAGCTGATTGAAATGCTGAATCAGGTATAGGGCAGAGGGGTTCTCCCCTGGAGATCAGCTTAAAACCTGTCTGATCTCCAGGATATTTTTGTCAAGCAGTACGCAGTCTGCGTATTTTCCGATTTCCAGACTTCCCACCTGCCTGTCGATGCCGATAGAGCGGGCGGGATTGATGGTGGCGCAGGTGACGGCAGTCTCTAAAGGAATGCCCATGGACACAGCCTGCCTTACGCACTGCATGAGATTGGAAACGGAGCCGGCAATGGTGCCGTCGGCAAGCCTTGCATAGGCTCCTGACACATGTACATCAAGACCGCCCAGATCATAGGTGCCGTCCGGCATACCTGCGGCGCGCATACTGTCGCTGATAAAGACCACCCGGTCTTCGCCGAACAGCCGTAACAGCCCCTTGACCATAGCAGGGTGTACATGGATGCCGTCACAAATGACTTCGGCAAAAACATGGTCCGCCATATATCCGGCGGCAATGGGCCCCGGAGCGCGGTGGGACAGGGGAGGCATGGCGTTACAGGTGTGTGTCAGGTGATCCGCACCGAGGGCGAAAGCCTGGGCGGCGGTGTCGTAATCGCAGGCAGTATGCCCCACGGATACATGTATGCCTCTTTCCGCAGCTTTTGGAATAAACGCCATCGCCGGGGAGATTTCGGGTGCAATTGTGATCAGCTTTACCAGCCCGCAGGATGCTTCCAGCAGCTCGTCCAAAAGCTGGACGGATGGCGGAATGATATATTCCGGGTTTTGGGCGCCCTTTTTTTCGGGAGCGATAAACGGACCCTCCAGATGAAGGCCCACCAGCCGCGCGCCGCCTGGCCGCCTGCTGTTTGGCTGCCCGGATGCTGTCTGGCACGGTTTCTCCTGCAATTTTGCTGTTTCGGAATAAAGCGCAGCGTTGCGGCAGATTTCCCGCAGGCGCTCGGCGCTCAGCGTCATGGTAGCAGGACAGATGGAGGTGATGCCGTTTGCCCGTTCATATTCCGCAATGGCGGCGATGCCCTCCGGATCCGCATCGCACAAATCTTTTCCCACAGCTCCGTGGAAGTGTATATCCACCAGACCGGGAATCACATAGCAGCCAGCGGCGTCAACCACGTCCCCGCCTGCTGCTTCGACGAAGCGACCGTTTTCTATATAAAGAGTATCTTCTTTAAATCCTTCTTTTCCCCGAAAGACAAGACCGTTTTGAATGATCATCTGTTAACCTCCCTGTAATTATAAGGGTGCGTCTGCCAGGGCTTCTTCGTCAGCTACCAGCGTCACGTCCGGATGCAGCTGGAGAATGGAAGCCGGAACCTGCGGCGTGACCGGTCCCCAGAAGGCTCTGGCCACAATATCCGCCTTGCCGGAGCCGCTGACAATAATCAGGATTCTGCGGGCCTGCATGATGGTCTTGATACCCATGGTATAGGCCCGTGTTGGCACCTGCTCCATACTGTCAAAGAATCGTGCGTTTGCGCGGATCGTACTCTCGGTCAGATCCACCGGATGGGTTTCCTTTTCAAAGACGGAACCCGGTTCATTAAAACCGATGTGGCCGTTGTTTCCAAGTCCTAACAGCTGCAAATCAATACCGCCCAGCTTGCGGATAATATCTTCGTGGGCCCGACAGGCAAGAGCACCGTCCGCCTCCATGCCGTTCGGCACAAATGTGTGATTCTCCGGAATATTGATATGGCGGAAAAGGTTATGGCGCATAAAGTAATGGTAGCTTTGTTCGTTTTCCGCCGGCAGGCCGCAATATTCGTCAAGATTTACTGTACTGACCTGCGAGAAGTCCAAGTCGCCCCTGTTAAAGCCCTCGATCAGCTGTTCGTATGTGCCGAGGGGCGTAGAACCGGTGGCAAGCCCCAGGACGCAGTCAGGTTTTAAAATAACCTGCGCCGAAATGATGTTTGCGGCCTTGCGGCTCATATCCTTGTAGTCTTTTGCTTTAATGATGTTCATAGATTCCTCCTTAAGTTTTTCTGTCCCTTCCTGCCGATTTCGGCAAACAGCCTGTGCTTCTGATTATTATCTTAACATAATTCAAAACCTTTACAAGTACTTTGCGGCAGGTTGACAAAATTGGATAAGAAAGCACAACTATGACAATTCCGCACCCTGGCAGGGTCAGATATACTAAATTACAAAAGGAGCGTAAGATTTTAAAAACGAGGAGGATAAAAATGACAAACTATGAGAAACCGGAAGTTATCAGAATAGCAGAGCTGAGTGAGGGCGTTTATATGGCAAGCGGCAGTGTGGTGGAGGGTGGCACGCAGATTGACGAACAGACGCCGGTCTGCCGGAGCAGGTATTTGATGGGAGTTTGGCACAGACCGAACAGAGGATTTACGGAACAGGGGCCTGCTTTAGAAAAATATGGCTGTGAGGGCTGTTCTGCAGATGACGGAGATGGATGCAAAATAGCAAAGGGAAAGGCTGAGGATTTGAATAGAAATGGGGACTTCAGACCAACCTGGGAGCGGAACGGGCATGAGCCAGGCGACATGGTATGGTAACAGTTATCGGAAAACAACCGGATCAGTTAGACAGAATGGAGGATGATTATGCAGTACGGACATTTTGACAATGGGCACAGAGAATATGTGATCGAGAAGGTGGATCTGCCCACCTCCTGGACCAATTATCTTGGGGTGGAGGACATGGCGGCCGTGGTCAATCATACGGCGGGGGGCTATGCTTTTTATAAAAGCCCCGAATATCACAGGATCAGCCGTTTTCGCGGTAACAGCATTCCCATGGACCGCCCTGGCTACTATATTTATATCAGGGATAATGAGGACGGGGATTATTGCAGCATCTCCTGGCAGCCGGTGGCAAAGCCTTTTACGGAGGCGGTTTATCGCTGCCGTCACGGTATGTCCTATACGGTTTATGAGTGCCGTTATAGAGGGCTGGAGGCAGCGCAGACCATGTTTATTCCACGGGGAGAAAATGTGCTGCTGTGGGATGTGCGGATCAAAAATACGGAAAACCGGGCGCGGGACATCAGCCTGTTTTCTTATCTGGAGTTTTCGTTTCATTCCATTAACATTGACAACCAGAATTTTCAGATGAGTCTTTACTGGGCGGGCAGCTCCTATGAGGACACATTAAAATGCCAAAGACGCTATTACGAAAAAGCTGTTGACGGGAACATTGATAAGTGCTAACATATTTTGTAGAAAAGGTGTTACCGTAAAACAACGGTTCGCCTCAGTTTATAGGGTCAAAAAAGCAACCTAACTTTGGTCAGGGCGGTTGCTTTTTTGATGTCTTTTATTTCTTTTGGACTGTCGAATACTGATTATCGTGACGATGATGCTGATTCCAAAGCCAAATCATATTTGATTCCATTTCTGCTTGCGATAAAGCTCACATCGTCGGTGTTTCAGTGCAGTCCCAGGTCTTCTCCTGTGATGGTGCCGATCCCGTTCTCCTGCAGAACGACGGAAAGCCCTTCCGTGTCCGCTACCCGGAAGATCATGCAGGCCTGCCCGTTCTTTTGACCGAAGACGGAGTACATATACTCTACGTCGATCCCGGCGCGGGAAATTACGCTGAGTACCTTGCTTAAGCCGCCCGGTGCGTCGGATACTGCCACGCCCACCACAGGGGTCATGGTCAGGATGAAGCCCTGCTCCAGCAGAATGGAGGATGCCCTTGAGGCATCGTCCACGATCAGCCGCAGGACGCCGTAGTCCGCGGTTTCTGCAATGTTGATGGCCCGCATGTTCACCTGATTCTCCGAAAGAATGCCGGTAATGTCCGCAAGCTGTCCGGCCTTATTTTCCAAAAATACCGAAATTTGAGGTATTGTCATAGCTGCCTCCTTTTTGCGCCGTTTGGCGCATAATCATGAATTTAATGTGTAATGTTATTCCCTGCCAGTTAAATTTTCCGCTTGTCGATGACGCGAACTGCTTTGCCTTCACTTCTGGTGATGGACTTGGGCGCTACCAGCCGTACCTTGGCGTAAATGCCCAGCATGGCCTTTAAGGCGGACACCAGCCCCTTTTCCATCTCCGTGATCTTACCCAGATTATCGGAGAAGTTTTCGGGAGTCATCTCTACCATTACTTCCAGGGTATCGGAATTGTTGACACGGTCCACAATGATCTGATAATTTGCGGGGTAACCCTGCTCTAAAAGCACCGTTTCAATCTGGGAAGGGAAGACATTCACGCCCTTGACGATCAGCATATCATCGCTTCTGCCCATGGGCTTGCTCATTTTTACATGAGTGCGGCCGCAGGAGCATTTTCCTCTGGTGAGTACGCAGATGTCTCTGGTGCGGTAGCGAAGCAGGGGAAAGGCTTCCTTTGTAATGGAGGTAAATACCAGCTCCCCCTTGCTGCCTTCCGGGAGGACCTCTCCGGTGTCAGGGTCGATAATTTCTGCGATAAAGTGATCCTCGTTGATGTGCATACCTGTCTGTTCGCTGCACTCGAAGGCCACACCGGGACCGCTGGTCTCCGTGAGCCCGTAGATGTCGTAAGCCTTGATTCCCAGCTTGTTCTGTATATCCTGGCGCATTTCCTCGCTCCAGGCTTCTGCACCGAAGATGCCGGCCTTCAATTTGATCTTGTCCCGCAGTCCCCGCTCCTGGATGCTCTCTGCCAGAAAAGCGGCGTAGGAAGGAGTACAGCAGAGAATGGTAGCTTCCAGGTCCACCATGAACTGCAGCTGGCGGTCCGTATTGCCCGAAGACATGGGAAGAGTAAGGCATCCCACCTTGTGGCTGCCGCCGTTTAAGCCGGGGCCGCCGGTAAAGAGGCCGTAACCATAGCAGATATGACAGACATCCTCATTGGTGCCGCCTGCGGCCATAATAGCCCTGGCACAGCAGTCTTCCCATAGGTCCAAATCATGTTGTGTATAAAAGGCTACTACCCGGCGGCCGGTGGTGCCCGATGTGGACTGGATGCGGACACAGTCTTTAAGCGGTTTTGCCAGCAGGCCGTAAGGATAAGCCTCCCGCAGATCGTCCTTTGTTAAAAACGGCAGCTTGTGCAGGTCCTCCACACTCCGAATATCCTCTGGTGTAACTCCCTTTGTCTCCATCTTTGCGCGGTAATAGGGCACGTTGTCCCATACATGGCGCACCTGCCTGACAAGGCGTTCGTTTTGCCAGGCAAGGATCTGTTCTCTGTCAGCCGTCTCGATTTCTTTTTGAAAATATCGCTCCATGTTTTTCTCCATTTCTGTGCTGTTGTTTAGCAGGAGGCTCCCGCTGCAAATGCCTTTTTGTTCATTTCCAGGAATTTCGGCGGGACGCTGCGCTCAATCGCTTCCATCCACTCAGTCTCTGTAAAGTCAAAGTGTCTGGAAAGTCTGCCCATAAGCACCAGATTTACGGCCTTGCTGCTCCCGGCTTCTTCCGCCAGCGTCAAGGCGTCCAGAGCATCCACATGAATTCCTTTTTCCTCTATTTTTTGCACCAGATTTTCCGGATAAGCCGCCGTGCCGGCAATTACCGGCATGGGATTGATCTGCTGGCTGTTGACGATGACACGACCGTCAGGTTTTAAATACTCTGTGTAGCGGGCCGCCTCCAGAAGCTCAAAGGAGAGGATACAGTCTGCCTGTACCTTGTCTATAATGGGGGAAAAGACCTTGTCTCCCCAGCGGACGTAAGTGACCACGCTGCCGCCCCGCTGGCTCATGCCATGTACCTCGCTGACCTTTACGTCATATCCCCGGCCAAGGAGCAGACGCCCCAGCAGCTTGCTGGCAAGCAGGGTGCCCTGTCCGCCCACACCTACGATCATAATATTTTTTGTTTCCATAACATAACCATGCCTTTCCGTAGCCTGCGAATCTGGGCCGCAGGCACAATATTTGCAAGAAGAGTAAGTTGGTCGGCCATTCCTTATAGTGCGCCGAACTTACAAAGCTGCCTGCAGACGCCGCAGCCCACGCAGAGGGTGGCATCAATTTTTACCTTCCCGTTCTCCATGCTGATGGCAGGGCAGCCGATATTCATACATGCCTTGCAGCCCTTGCACTTTTCCGGATCGGCACAGATGGGCCCCGGATGCTTCACATATTTTAACAATGCGCAGGGGCGGCGGGAAATAATGACGGAAGGCTCCGCCGCGGCGAGCTCTTCCCGGAGGGCCGTTTCACAGGCTTCCATGTCGTAGGGATCCACTACCCGTACCCGTTTGATGCCCACGGCATGGCAGAGGCTCTCCAAGTCAATTTTCGTACAGGGGTCCCCCTTTAAGTTATAGCCTGTGGTGGGGTTCTGCTGATGGCCCGTCATGCCGGTGATAGAATTATCCAGGATGATTACCGTGGAATTTGATTCGTTGTAGGCAATATTAATCAGGCCGGTAACGCCGGAATGAATAAAGGTAGAGTCGCCGATGACGGCTACGGTTTTCCCGGCGCTCTCTTCTTCACCGGACTTGACAAAGCCGTGCAGACCGGAGACGGAGGCGCCCATACAGATGGTAGTGTCGATGGCGTTAAGCGGCGGCACTGCTCCCAGAGTATAGCATCCGATGTCCCCCAACACCGTCAGCTTCATTTTTTTCAGGACATAAAAGATACTGCGGTGGGGACAGCCGGCACACATAACCGGCGGCCTTCCGGGAATCGCTTCTTCAAGAGAAGGGCCTGACTGTACCTTGCCGCCCAGCTTTTCTTTTACCAGATTCTGGCTCAGTTCTCCGATATTGGGAAACAGCTCCTTTCCCGATACCGAAAGGCCGAGGTTTTTACAGTGCGTTTCAATAAATCCGTCCAGCTCTTCCACTACCACAAGTTTTTGCACGGAAGCCGCAAAGCTCTTTATTTTCTGCTCCGGCAGGGGCCAGATCATCCCCAGCTTCAGGACGGGGTATGTATCGCCGAAGGCCTCTTTTACATATTGATAGCTGGTGGAAGAGGTGATAATGCCTAAGGAGGAATCCTGTCCCGGCTCCACACGGTTGATTTCGGCAGTCTCCGCCCAGGCCGTCAGGGTCCTGGTGCGGGCCTCCACCACCGGGTGCTGCTTTTTGGCATTGGCTGGCATCATAATATATTTTCCGGGATTCTTTTCGTATTTTTTCCGCTCCGGCACCACCCGTTCCCCAGTCTCCACCACGCTCTGGGAGTGGCTGACCCGCGTACACATTTTAATTAAGACAGCAGTGTCATATTGCTCGGAAAGCTCATAGGCAAGCTTCGCAAATTCATAAGCTTCCGCAGAGTCTGAGGGCTCCAGCATGGGGAGCTTTGATGCCCTGGCATAATGGCGGGAATCCTGCTCGTTCTGGGAGCTGTGCATACCGGCATCGTCTGCCACACCAATCACAAGCCCTGCGTTGACACCGGTATAGGAGATGGTAAAGAGCGGGTCTGCCGCCACGTTTAAGCCCACGTGCTTCATGGCGCAGAAGCTTCTCTTCCCGCTTAAGGAAGCTCCGAAGGCCGCTTCCAGGGCAACCTTTTCGTTGGGCGCCCACTCCGCATACAGCTCGTCATATTTTGCCGCGCACTCGGTAATCTCCGTGCTGGGCGTTCCGGGATAGCTGGATATAAAGCCGCATCCCGCCTCATAAAGACCTCTGGCAACCGCTTCGTTGCCAAGCATTAATGTTTTCATTTGTCCTCCTAATCAAGTTGTTTGTTCGCCGATGGAATCCGTTACCGAAACCGTTACCTTTTTCTCGTAGCAGGAGAAGATTTCGTTCAGTCTTTCCTGTGCCGGCGCTTTTGTAAACAGGCTTACCACAGGTACGATCACAAGCCCGGCCAGCATACAGAAGGCCCCGGCATTAATGGGCGACTGCAGGTAAGCCGGAAAGCTTGAGCGAAAGAAGATATTGGCCAGCATCACTGCGGAAGAAAATAAAAAGCTGACCCAGCAGGCGGCCTTTGTGGTTCGTTTCCAGTACAGCCCGTAAAGGAAGGGAGCAAGGAAAGCACCTGCCAGGGCGCCCCAGCTTACACCCATGAGCTGAGCGATGAAGGTGACGTTGGAATGATACTGGATCAGTGCCAGTACTACGGAAATGGCAATGAACATTACCAGAAGTCCCCGCATCCATCTGACCTGTTTTTTCTCGTCCATCTCCTTTATCATATTACCTTTAATAAAGTCCAGCGTCAAGGTGGAGCTTGATGCCAAAACCAGGGAGGAAAGGGTGGACATGGATGCGGAAAGCACCAGGATCACCACCACTGCAATGAGAATTGTCGGAAGCCCTGAGAGCATGGCAGGCACCACGGAGTCGTAGCCGTTAGCGTCAATGTTTATCCTGTCACTGAAGAGCCGGCCGAAGCCGCCGAGGAAATAACAGCCCCCCGCAACGATCAGGGCAAAAACAGTGGAAATAATCATGCCCTTGTTGATAGCGCTTTCGCTTTTGATGGCATAAAATTTCTGTACCATCTGGGGCAGTCCCCAGGTGCCCAGACTGGTAAGAATCACTACTCCCAAAAGTCCAGCCGGATCCGGACCAAAGAAGGAGTTAAATACTCCCGGTGCGGCGGAAACGGAGGGATCGCTGACTGCAGAAAGCTTCTCCAGAGCCGTAAGGAATCCGCCCTGACTGCTTAATACTGCGGCGATCACGGCAATAATACCGAAGATCATGATGATGCCCTGAATAAAATCATTGATGGCCGTGGCCATGTAGCCTCCGGCGATCACATAGATTCCCGTGAGTACTGCCATCACGATCACGCACACGCTGTAATCAATATCAAAGGCCATGCCGAACAGGCGGCTTAAGCCGTTGTATAGGCTGGCAGTGTAAGGAATAAGGAAGATAAAGATGATGACCGAGGCCGCCAGCTTTAAGGGCTTACTGCCAAAGCGCTGTCCGAAAAATTCCGGCATGGTGGCGCTGTTTAAATGCTGGGTCATAATGCGGGTACGCCGCCCCAGCACCGCCCAGGCTAAGAGGGAGCCTAAAAAGGCGTTCCCCAAGCCTGCCCAGGTGGCGGCGATTCCGTATTTCCAGCCGAACTGTCCTGCATAGCCAACGAAAACCACCGCGGAAAAATAGCTGGTTCCATAGGCAAAGGCAGTCAGCCAGGGGCCTACGCTCCTGCCGCCCAGCACAAAGCCGTTCACATCGGTGGCGTGACGGCGGCAATAGAAGCCGATGCCGATCATGACGCCGAAAAAGACGATCAGCATAAAAAGCTTGATAAACAAATCCATGTCAGTACCTCCGGTTTTCTCTAATTGTTAATCTGTGCTTCCACCAGGCTGCCGTGGCAGTAGCGCTCCCTGAGAAGGGGCTTTTCGATTTTGCCTGTGGGGTTTCTGGGCACCTTGTCAAAAATAATTTTTCTGGGACGCTTGTATCTGGGAAGCTCCCTGCAGAATTCCATGATTTCGTCCTCCGTGCAGGAAATGTCTTCTTTCAGCTCAATGACAGCCGCGGCAATTTCGCCCAGTCTTGCGTCCGGCAGTCCAATCACGGCCACGTCTTTTATTTTTTCATTCCGCCGCAGGAAATCCTCAATCTGCACCGGATAGAGGTTTTCGCCGCCGGAGATGATAACGTCCTTTTTCCGATCAACCAGATAAATAAAGCCGTCCTCATCCATGCGGGCCATATCTCCCGTGTAAAGCCATCCGTCTTTTAAGACCTCTTCCGTGGCCTGGGGATTTTTATAATAGCAGAGCATAACGCCTGGGCCATGGACGATCAGTTCGCCTACCTCACCCTGCGCCGTATCTTTTCCCTTATCATCTACGATTCGCGCTTCCCAGTGATAACCGGGTTTTCCGATAGCGCCTACCTTATGTATGTTTTCCACACCCAGATGCACACAGCCGGGGCCTATGGATTCACTGAGGCCATAGTTGGTGTCGTACTGGTGATGGGGGAAATGCTTTTTCCAGCGCTGGATCAGGCTGGGAGGAACGGGCTGGGCGCCGATGTGCATTAACCGCCATTGCTCCAGCAGATAATGCTCCATATCCACCTTGCCGGAATCAATGGCATCCAGAAGATCCTGAGCCCAGGGAACCAGAAGCCATACCAGAGTACATTTTTCCTCCGTGACTGCCCTGAGGATCCACTCCGGCTTTACACCCCGAAGCAGGACGGCTTTGCCGGCAGTGATCAGGGAGCCAAACCAGTGCATTTTTGCCCCGGTGTGATAAAGGGGCGGAATGCAGAGAAACACATCCTCCTTTGTCTGCCCGTGATGGCGCTGTTCTGTTTCGCAGGAGGAACGCAGGGCCCGGTGGTTATGCAGGATGGCCTTGGGAAAGCCTGTAGTACCGGAGGAAAAGTAGATAGCCGCGTTGTCTGTTTCTTCCAGAGCAACAGGGGGCGCACTGGAAGAGCAGAAGCCTGTCAGCTTCAGGCAGTCCTCGGTGTAGGAGGGGCCGTCCGGTCCTGGAAAGAACATCATCCGCACTCCCGGCAGCTGCTCTGCGATGGTATCCATGCGGCTGATAAATTCCGGCCCGAAGACCAGCGCCTCCACATCCGCAAGCTCCAGGCAGTATTTGATTTCCTCGGCAGAGTAGCGGAAATTCATGGGTACGGCCACGCAGCCGGCTTTTAGAATACCGAAATAAACAGGCAGCCACTCCAGACAATTCATCATCAGGATACCCACCTTTGTCTCCCGCTTTACGCCCCGGCTTAACAGCAGATTGGCAAAGCGGTTGGCCCTTCTGTCAAAGTCTGCCCAGCTCAACTCCCTGCGGTAGGGAGCGCCGTTGCCTGCGCTTTCGATCAGGCTGGCTTCCCGCCAGGTTACCGCGCTGTCCCGCTCCTGGGAGGGATTTAATTCCACCAGGGCCGTATCCGAGCCGTACAGGCGGGCGTTCCGCTCTAAAAATTCCGTAATTACCATGATATGGTTTCTCCTTTTTCTTTAGCTGATGACATATCCGTTCATAGTGGCATGGGCTACATAGGTACCAAGCTCGTCCCTTATATCCACCGCATAAAGCGCGGTAGTTCGTCCGCTTCTTAAGCAGGCTGCCTCCGCCGTCAGCTGCTTTCCCTTTGCAGGGGCCAGAAAGGTAATGGAAACCTGCTGGCTGACCGTCTTTTTTTCGGAGTAGCCGTTGGCCGCAACGGCGCAGGCAATGTCCGCTAATGTAAAGACAGCGCCTCCCATGGGAACATGGTTCTCATTCATATGTCGTTCCTCCAAAACCAGCGAGCAGACCGCTTTTCCAGGTTCCGCAGAATCAATTTTGATGCCGGTAGTATCCATAGCAAAATGGTCGTTTTGAAAACGACGGCGAATTTCCTCTAAACTTGGCATAAACAGTTTCCTTTCTTAAATTATTGTTCCGTCTGTTATTCAGTCATGTTTATCACTTTATCACTTTTACTCGCTAAAGTCAAGGAAAGGGTGTGATACTGGAGAGAGCGGCTATTTCGGTGATTGGGCGACTGCAGTCGATATTTGCAGTTTATGAAAAGAATTGCACAAAAAGGACCTTATGTTATACTATTCATATGGAAAAACCATAGAGCCAAAGGCGGCTTTATCCTTCAATCCAGATTGGAATACTCATTGTGGCCCTTGTTCATTTGATTTATCAAATTTACAAGGGAAAAAAGAAATAGCCGCCACTACCACCAATAGTGACGGCTGACCTCATATGAGGTAAAGCTATCTAAAACTTGGGTAGAGCCGCTTCTATGGCTTTCCCTTTCTGCCTGTAATATAACATATTCGACAGCAGGAATCAAGAGTCAAATGCTTAATTGTTTTGTTTTGATAGTAAAAAGATGATCTCTGATAATAAAAGAAAATTTGCAAAAGTGATTTGCGGTTGAGGCTTTTATAAAGATATGATATAATCGGACGATGATTGCGAAAAGTCGGATAACGCAATAAAAGGCAGGTGAAAGTATTTGAAAAAGACACTGGGAGAGCTGATGCAGGACACAATCAGGGGAAAAAATATAAACAGGGGCGATTTGTGCGGGGGGCTATGCTCTGCCTCGGTGCTTACCAAGTACCTAAACGGTGAGCGGAGAATGGACCGGTTGCTGTTGACTGCGCTGATGCAAAGGATGGGCCTGTCCCCGGATAAGTTTGTCACCCTGCTTCCAGAGAATGAGTATTATTACTTCGACTGGCGGCAGCGTCTTGCTATGGCACTGCTGGACCATGACTGGAAAAAAGTGCTGGAGTTGTTAAAGGAGGATGCGGCGCAGGAGCCGTCTTGTAATCAGGCGGTCAGAGAGCAGTTTAGGGATATGATCCGCATCCGGGCGGAGGCGGAGCTGTCCGGGGAAAAGGAAGACTGCGCCAGATTGTATAAGGAAGTCATACAAAGGACGGTAAGGGATTTCCCAGAACAGATGGGGACCCGCACTTACCTTAGCATGCAGGAAATCAGTTTTATGTTACTTTGGCAGGATGCACTGAAGGATGGGGAAGAAGCTATTGGAGTGCTGGCTTTTTTGGAGAGCTATATTCGAACAAGTTACTCGGAAGAGCGGGAGCAGGTAAAGCTGTATCCCAAGGTGGCAGCCAGGTATCTGCCTGCTCTGCTGGAGCGGGGCAGCTATCATGAGTGCATGGTCATAGGGGAACGGGCTGTGGAGATGATGGTTACCTCCGGCTATGCCTCCAGCATGGGAGTTGTTCTGGAGTTTTATGTACAGGCAGCGGAGAAGCTGGGGTTGGGGGAGCAGGTACATAAGCGGAAAGTACAGCTGGGAGCATGGCGGGAGCTGATGCAGGAGCTTGGACAGGGGAAGGGGGAGGCGGACGACGAGCTGTATATGATGGACGTATGGCAGGAGGTGGAGCTGCTGGATGAAGTATTGTGCCAAAACAGGCGCTATCAGGGCTATTCTCAGGAAGAGCTCAGCGAGGGAATCTGTACCCCGGAAACCCTTTCCCGGATCGAATCTGCCAGGCGGGCGCCCAATACCGGCACCTTCCGGGCGCTGGCGGAGAAGCTGTGTCTGAGGGAGGACTATTATTACAGCGACATTGAGACGGACGACCTTGTCCTGCTGGATCAGGAATGGCAGGTTACCAAGCTGATTATGAACAGGCAGTGGGAACAGGCGGAAGAAACGCTGCAGGAGATGAAGGAAAAGCTGGATTTGTCTTACGGGTGTAATCGCCAGTATCTGGAAATTAAAAAGTTTACCATAGATTGCGGGTTAGGCAGGATTCCAGCGGAATGGCAGTTTGAGATGGTCAGAAGGATTTTGTCCATTACGGTGGAAGAGGTGCCGGAAGAAAAGGACGTCAGAAAATGGAGAGAGGACTTTTGGGATCGTCCTTTCAGTGCGGAGGAAATCGGCGTGATGATGAAGATGGCGGATGCACTGGAACATGAAGATAAGGTGGAGCAGGCTCAATACCTGTTAGAGAAGCTGCTGGAACATTATCAAAGGAGCAGAGTCAAGCCGGAATTTCATTTCAGAAGAGTGAGATTAATTGTAGCCCGTCTAACGGGATGTACGGGGCAGTTAGGAAAGCGGGAGGAAGAGCTGGCTTATTCCGAGGAAGGGATTCGCTTGTGCCGGGTCAGCGGTACTTGGAAATTATTGCCAACTTTTGTGAATAATAAGGCAGACGCCTTGGAGCATCTGGGGAAAAAAGAAACAAGTCTGCAATATTACAGACTTGCCTTTTACAGTGCGGAGCTGTTTAATAAGGAATTGTCAGTTCAGGTTGCTAAGAGATCCTATGAGAAGCTGTCAGGACATTCAGTAGAATGGTATTAGCAATCATTGGCATATTTGTAGTCATGATCCGTCTCACAGTAAAACAGCTTTTCCGCACCATAACTCTGTAAAAGATTTTCACTACCCTGCGCCGCCACGGCTTTTCCTGCTGCTACAGTTATAGAGCCTGCGGCAAGCATCGCAGTTAGGGCAAAAATGATAGTTGCTTTTGTTTTCTTTAACATGTCTTCTTCCTCCTTGGTATTTGGCCGGCATCTGTTTTTGGCAGTGCCCTTAATATGAGAATACAGAAGATAAAGACAAAACAACATGACGTTTCTAGAAAATAAAAATTTCCAATAACGTCATGTTCATATTTATACTTAAATGATACGATCAAACAGATTTGAAGTAATCGGATTAAAAAGGGGGGGTTGATCGGGAAAATAATATGTTTTGTCTACTATGATTAAGTGGGAGAAATTGCAATTATGGATAAGGTGCTTGAGGAATACAGAAAATGTAAAGTTCCTTTTTCTGCGACGATAGAGCTGTTGTCATTGTGCAACTGGAAATGTGTTCACTGCTATTTGGAAAATCATGCGGACAAAGGCTTGGCGTATACAAACGTTGTTGAATTACTTGGAAAATTAAGACGTTTTGGAGTATACGAAGTGATTTTTACTGGTGGCGAAATATTTTTGCGTAAAGATATTATTGATATAATATCTGAGGCGCGTAGACTCGGATTTGCCATTACGCTGTTTTCAAATTTATCTCTATTAAATGAGGCACTTATTAGCGAAATTAAGAGATTGGGAGTTAGCTGTTTATCAGGTTCAATATATTCTATTGATGAAAAGGTCAATGATAAAATCACGGGCGTTCAGGGTTCGTTGGCTGTACTTATGGCTAACATGGATAAACTTAATAAGCTTGGCATTCAAACTGAGTTAAAAATGATGGTAATGAAAGAAAATTACAAGGATTATGCTAAAACAGTGACTTATTTAAAGAGCAATAACATTCCGTTTAAAACAGATGCCAATGTTTTTTACGGTCTAAAAACAGGAAGGGGGATACTATGTCATCGTCTGGAATTTGAAGAGCTTTGTGATGTCTTGCCAGATATCGACCAAAATAATGGAGTCGATTATGTGGAAAAGAATGCAGACGATTATGTTTGCAGTTCAATGCAAACGTCATTCTGGATAGATTATAAGGGAAATGTGTGCCCGTGCAATAACATGAGGATTTCAATGGGGAATGTGCTGGAAGAAGAATTGGAAAGTATTTGGGAAAAAGAATGCTATAAAAAGTTAAGGTATGCAAAATGGAAAGACTGTAATCAATGCAGAGATTGTCAAAAGAAAAAATATTGTGTAAGGTGCAGTGGTATGGCCAATATTAATTCGGGAAATCCCTATGACAAAGATCTGCTAGCATGTAATTTTGCGTTAGTGAGAAAGGTCGTGGATAACATATGATTAATAAATCTATTAAAAAAATAAGTGGCTTTGTTGTATTGTATCTTCTTCTTAATTCAATTACTACTATATCAGCGGCATTATTTCCCTATTTTCGAGAGCAGCTTATTGATAATGCGGTATTGGGAAACATGAATTCGATTTGGAAGATATTTGGTATATACCTATTGGTGGTGTTGATTTTTTTAATAACTACTTATACATGTAATATTGTACAATGGAAGACGGGGATAGGATTTGAACAAGCGGTAAAATCAAAACTATTTGCAAAGATAATTGCACTTAGAAGTGACGAATATAAAAAAAGAAAAGTTGGCGAGTACATTTCTATGCAAAGTAATGATGTTACTGCAATGGAACAGGATTATTTAACACCACTAATTGCAATGTGTAGTTCAATTTTGTCGGTGGTGATCAATTCGATTATTGTGGTTGTGGTCGTTGACTATAGAATAGCGTTGACTATTATTGCGCTATCGCTTATTTTTACGTTTATTCCGGAATTATTTGAACGTGGACTGTCAAAAGCCAGAGGAAATTATTCTGCTCTACAGGCGGAATATACAACGAGGGTTACAGAGTTTTACGAAGCACACGCGCTTGTAACAAAAGACACTTATTCACAGATTAAGAATAGGCATGAAGATGTTTTGAATGAAACAGCAAAGGCAAGATACAACTATGGCAAGAAGAAGTCATTTGCCATGGTAGTGAACGGAAGCGGATATTATTTTATTAATTTTGCTGTTTTTATTTTGGCAGGTGTGTTGTTTGTGAAGGGGGAATTGACAGCGGGAGCGGTTATTGCGGCGTTTGGATATGTAGAATGCTTTTGTGATCCATTTGAGCAAATATTATATTGTCGAACAACAATGTCGGCTACGAAGGAGATAAAGGAGAAACTCGAAAGGTATGATACGGTAAAGAAAAGAGATTTATATAGGATCAATGATTCGAAATTTAATATTGAGGTTAAAGACATGTGTTTTGAAATAGATAATTGTAAATTACTCAATGTTAATTATACATTTGAATCAGGGAAGAAGTATGTACTGACTGGTAATAGCGGAACAGGAAAGACTACGTTACTGCGGATGATCGCGGGAGAGATAGAATGTAGTAAAGGCGGTGTTTTTTTTAACGGAAGAAATGTAAGGGAACTTGAAATGTCAGACGCGGTGTTTTTTGTTCGACAGGAAGACTATATTTTTAGTGATAATTTTATGCAGAATGTATCTATATATGGAACATATAAATTACCTGCGGTAGAAGTATTAGAAGGGAATATACATTATAGCACTGTAAGAGAATGTCCCGACTGTACAATGCTAAGCGGAGGCGAAAAGAAAATAATAGGTTTTTTACGGGGAAAGGGCTCCGGGAAAAAAATCTTATTATTGGATGAACCATTTTCTGCTACAGATCAAGGGCTGACGAAGGATTTGCAAAGTTTGCTTCTACAAATGAAGGACACAACAATTATTCTTGTTACGCATAACTTAAATGAAGAATTAAGACAATTTGACGATATATTGGAAATAGTAAATGGAGGCATAATCAGTGTTAAATAAAACGGATGTACCAAATAATTTTGTTTACAGAATTTCATATAATGTAGCTTGGCAGATTGCTCCCTCTAGGGAATATGTTTATGTGCAGAATATCAGAACAGGTGAGTTTTTTAAACTTTGCGATTCAGCTATGGAAATATGGTGTGAGCTGTACGAATCCGGAACCATAGAAAACTGCGTAAGCAGAGTGAGTAAGTTATACCATGTTGACGAAGAGGAAGCCCTGAGAGACATAAAAGATTTTATATCTGAATTAATTAATGCGGGAATGTTAGAGAAAGAAACGCAAGAAGAAACATAGAAGGAGGCCTTGATGATCAAGGGAAAAAGTTTAATAGATGAAGTGACAGAAAAAGGAATTTTATATGATGTTCAAATCGAGTTAAATACAACTTGCAACTGGGATTGTTTACATTGTTATCTCGAAAACCATTCCGAGGGCGGATTAGAAAAAAATGAATTATTTAAGATTCTGGATGAACTTAGAGATTTAGGGGTGTTTGAGATTGAGTTTACAGGAGGTGAAATATTTACCAGAAAGGATACATTGGACATATTGAAATACGCAAGAAAGAAAGGGTTTATGGTTAGTATATTTTCTAACATATCATATCTTAAGAATATAAAAATAGTAGATGAAATTGCAAAAATGGGGATTTCCAAAATTTCGTGTACTATATTTTCTATGAATGATGCAGTACATGATAAAATTACGCAGAGAAAAGGTTCACTTCAAAGTGTACTTCAAGCTGCACAAAATATAAGTAATGCAGAAATACCGCTTGAGGTTAAAACAATAGTTATGAATGATAATGCTTATGACTATATAGATATAAAAAGATTTTGTGAAAAAATGGGATTTTCGTTTTTAGCAACGACAACAGTTTATGCTGCCCGAAATGACTGCGTTGACGTAAAAAAATTAAGGATAAATGAGAAAACACATAAAAAGATTATCCAAGAAATAGATTCTGTAAGAAAAACACAGGACATTACTGATGATGAAGCGTTTATATGTGAGAGTACACGTCATCATCTGTGCATTAGATATAACGGAGACGTTCAACCATGTGGAAATCTGCCGCTTGTATTAGGAAATGTTAGAGATGAAACCATTTTATCAATATGGAATGGTTCGGAAACACTTCATAAAATTCAAAACTATAAGTGGAAAGATTTGAAGGAATGTAGAAAATGTAAGAATAGAGAATTATGTGTAAGGTGCAGTGGAATAGCATATGTAGAAAGTGGAGATGTTTTGGCAAAGGATGGTTCGGCTTGTTTTGTAACCAGAGCCAGAGCAAATAAAAAATTATAAACAAATATGCTCATACATATTTATTATAAAAAACAGGGAAGGAGAAGAAAAAATGAAGAAGTACAAGAAGCCGCAAGTTGTAAAGCTGCAAGCAACCGTTACAATTAATTTGAAAAAGCATGCGGCTTGCAGTGGAAACAGCACACATATTACAGTAGTTCAAGAAGATTAAAACTGTAATGTGTAATGGCCAGTTTTCTTAATGCAGAGAATCCTCATGGGAGGACCGAAAGGAAATTCCGTGAGGATTTTCTGCGTATCATCCGTAAACGTCAAACCATGCGCCCCATAATAAAGCAACGCCGCTTTTCAGCGGCGT
>CAJUIA010000027.1 GCA_910586485.1 uncultured Acetatifactor sp. | reverse complement strand
TTTTTGATGTGGCAAAAGAAGCATCTTACGAACAGATAGAAGATTTATTCAATCAATTTATAGATGCGTTTGGTCAATATGTAGATGTATCGGGAATAATGGCTGTTGGTTAGGAACAGCTCATCCATATCAGACAGGTAATTCTGCGGTATCGGAGTATACAAGTACCAAAAGCAGAGAAAGTTAAATAAATCGAAATGTTGAAAAGAAAGTTTTGAGAAAAGATGTTTTAAGTTGGTGCATATTTTACCAATTTAAAATATGCTTTACTAATTTTGAAAATTACCTGCTTTGATTAGGAAATTGAAGGACAGAAAAACTCTACTAACGCAAAATTTGGTAAACAGGGAATGAAATATTCCTCAACCCCGCATAAATCCGGCATTCCGTCAAAAAGTTTGCAAAGCAGATGAATGCATAAGGCGAAGTTTGCTTGGTTATTTTGAATGAAGAACCCCTTGTAAGTAGCTTGAAAATGTTACTTGCAGGGGTTTTTTGATATTATGTATTAGATTTTCATTTCTTGACACTATAACGATATACCGTTATAATTAGTAGAAAAAGAATTCATGAAATGGAGAATGAGAAATGGAATTGATGAGTTTGTTAAAGGAAAGGCAGCTTTCCGTTTATCAGTGTGCTAAGGAAAGCCATGTACCATATACTACATTGTCAGATATTGTGAAAGGAAAAACCAGGATTGAAAAATGTACGGCAGAAACAATATATAAATTAGCGAGTACGCTTCATGTGACAATGGAAGAACTTTTGACAGAATGTTTTAAGGAAGATGAAAATGCTTCAAATTTAAGAGATTTTGAAATATATAAAAGTAATATCTGTCATTTAGTAAAAGATAAAGGGGATATAGACTTTATTATTGATATTTTAAAAGAAAATCAAATAAGGACTTATTGGGAACGGCAATGGTACCGGGAAAGTTTTTATCTTTTGGCTATGGTAGATTACTTAAGCAGGGAAAATAAACTTCCACTGTGTAATGATTACGAAGATATAAGGAACTGTAAGCTGTCGGAGCCGTTATATCCAAAGGATATCATTCTTGCTGCAAAACTGGATGATTCCCTTGATAAGAAAGAACAATGTCTGAAAGAAGCGATTCCTGAATTTTTGAGGTTTAATATTATAGAAAGCGAGATAAGGAATGTCTGTTGAGAAAGGTTTTACCAAAGAAAATCTGGACTATTATTTAAAGAAACTAGAAAAAGAGTTTCGTAAGAAAAATGGAAAATATTGGTATCTTTAGTGAACAAGAAAGAATGGGAGAGCCTTTAAATTACCAGCAGATTGATTGTGCAGTAAGAAATCTGTATGGCGGGTGGGATAATATTTCCGAATATGCAATACAGGTTTTGAAAGCGGCTTTAGATTCAGAAAGCTTAAAAGAATTGTTTATGGAACAGGAACATGAAGAGGAATTATCAAAACAGGCAGTGCTTCAAGTTCAGAAATATGAAGGAGGAAAAGTAAAGGAAAGTAATGTGGATGAGATTATTCAAAAAGCTTTAAGTAAGAAACAGAAAAGCAGGGATGTGAGATAAAAAGAGGTGCGATAATGATAACTGATAGGGAAGAGATCAAGAGTGTACTTCAGATTGGAAAGAAAATTTTATTAGATCATCCAGAATTGTACAATATGAGTTTGGATGAGGTGCTAGTTAAATTGGATGACGGAACAGAATAGATGCTGCACAATAGATGGGGAGTGACGGCATGGATGGTAGTAAAATCATTGAAATGCTTTGATGTGAAAAATTTGGTTATACAGTTGTCGGAGATAGATAGTGGGATCCTGACTTATGAATAAGAAAGGTGGAATTGTTATGGCATTAATTAACTGTCCGGAATGCGGAAAGGAAGTTGAAGAGGGTGTGTTGACCTGCCCAAATTGTGGATTTCCTATTAAGAATAAGGCAGAGCAACCAATATATAAGAATAAAAGATATATTGGAATAGTCATGTGTATTATAGGGTGCATTTTGTTTATAGTTGCTATTTTAAGAATTAATAATGACGATTATAAGTTTAATTTAGAACATTATGAAACATGTATGCAAGGTTATGATAAAAATATTGCAACTGCTAATTCATATACGAGTGGATTTTTTAAACGTAGTTATAAGGATATAGCATTGGGGTATAAAAACATGGCCAAAAGAGCCTGCAAAATAATATGGAAATATAGAATGGAAGCTATTGTTGCTTGTGGAGTAGGTTTGATATTACTTATTATAGGATATAAAAATATAAAGAATAAGGGGAATAGCAATGGCGTTGATTAAGTGTCCTGAATGTGGTAGAGATATATCGGATATGGCAAGTTCGTTTTGTATTTATTTAGCGGCCAGGACCCAGCTGTCAAACCAGCGTAAGAATCTATTGACAAAGGAAGCTTCTACCGGCTCTCCGGACAGCACAGGATAAAACAAAAGGAACAGGCCGAAGGCGGCGGCCCCATAGAGGGACAGCATGATCAGAAAGCTCTTTCTTTTCATCCGCGGTTTTAGCCGCGCCAGGCTGAATACAATCATCAACACAATGAACACCACACTGGGAAAGTAGTGGTAGATAAAGGTAACTCTGCTGACAAAGCACCAGGGCAGGTATTGTGCCAGATAGCCTGTGAGCAGAAAGAGGGCATTGCCGCGGGAGGGCAGTATACCCTCTTCTTTGTGTACGTCAGAGATCTGTCCGTGCAGGGCCAGGGGCGCTGAGGGGGACAGATGGCGGGGGCGCTTCAGGATGATAAAAAGAGTAAAAAACGCAGCAGGAATTCCTGCCCACCACACAAGGGGATTGCCAAAGGCGCTGATACCTTCTCTTAAGCCGCCGTTTCCGGAGGTTCCGGTGAGAATACCGGAATAATACCAGATGGGCCGCCGCATCACGGGCCACTGATACCAGGGGGAGGAATAGGGGTGGGAGGCATTGAGGCCGCTGTGATAGCGGAACATATATTCCTGATTGTGTAATACTTTTAAGAAAAGTCCGTCTGCGGTGCTGTCCCGGAAGGGCAGGTAGGACAGCAGATAGATCAGCATGGGAACGGCCACAAAAAACAGGAGGCAGAATAAAAGGGTCCGGACGGTACAGGGCATAAAACGGTCCAAAACGGTCTTGTGGGAAATACCGTCAGAGGTGCCCTCTGGATCCTTCAGGGCATAACGGTACTCCCGGTATCTTCGAAAGAGGATTGCGAAAAAGATAAGGGCAAGGCCGATCCCTGCATATACGCCGGTCCATTTACAGGCGATGCCCAGCCCCATGGACACTCCGCAGGCACCCAGCGGCAGCAGGGTCCTTTTCAGGGGAGTATCATAAAAGCTAAGCCGGGAATAATGATACATGAGCAGGTACATCAACATCACAAAAAAGGTGATATACACGTCAATGGTAGCAAGCCGGGTCTGAGTAAAGTGCATGAAATCAAAGGAAAACAGAAAACAGGCAAGGGCCGCCAGGGGCGTGTTTTCGGTAAGCCTTTTTGCAAAAAGGTATACAAGGGGGATCATTGCGATACCAAAGAGCGTACCGGCAATGCGCCATCCGAAGGGATTCATGCCAAAGAGGGCAATGCCGCCGGCGATGATGAGCTTGCCTAAGGGCGGGTGGGTATTTTCGTAGGCAGTGAGGCCGTTTAAGAATTCGTATGCCGTGCGGGCATGATAGATCTCGTCAAAATACATGCTGTTTCGGAAGTTGATCCGCGCCGGATACAATTCCTGCTCGTCAAAAATAGCAGGGTAATCCCCGGCGTTTTCGGGAATCAGTATATTTCCGGCCTTGTCCAGGAATACCAGCTCCAAAATGGAGGCGCTTTCGCTGTCCAGGGTCAGGCGGAGCCTGTTTGTTCCGGGAGTCATGGCAGGCAGCTCTGCCGTCTGCCAGGTGAAAACCTTGTCAAAAGTAACTTGCGAGGCAGGAGCTGCTTCTTCGGAGGAAGCCCCGGAAGCGCCTTCCACGGACAGGGTGAAAAGGCGCTTGTGCCCCGGTGCGATATAATAAGCAAAGCCTGCGGGCTGTTGTTCCGCATAGGAAGAAAATTCCAGGAGGATGCTGTCGCCCGCGGTCAGGGAAAGGGAAGTAGAGGGGGCTTTGAGGTCGCCCAGGTCATACAGGGCAAAACAACTGTAAAGAAGTGTTATGAAAATCATAAGGAGAAAATCCCCTGCCTTCAGACGGGGAAAGGGTCGGGAAGCGGAAGGGGGCAGGGCGATGTCTGTGGCCGTGTACAGATCATCCGCCCCTGTGCCGAGACTTTCGAAAGTCCTGCTGCCGGCGGCAGGGTTTCCGTCAGGAGCGGGGTTGGAAGCAGAAAAATGCCGGGCAGAAATCTTCCATATTCCTGCCGTTGATTTCAAAACCCAGCTCCATAAGAGGATCAGAAACAAAAACATCCCTGCGGAGATAAGGAGGATCGGGGCGGCTTTGCGGTCGTAATTTCCGGGGTCATAAAAGAACAGCACATGGGCAGTATTGTAAAAGTGCAGCAGAGAAAAGCCGCAATAGCAGAGAAAGAGTCGCTTAGAGGGCAGATGGATACAGGCAAACAGCATCAGCACTACGGCAGGGTAAAGATAACGTTCGTGCATACGCACGGAAAGGACAAATACCGACGCCATGAACAGGGCGGCGATCAGGGGATAGTTTACGGCCTTTGAGGCCGTTTTCCGGGAAAAGAGCCAGAAAAGAGTGATCAGGACCAATGCGGCGGCGATGGCCGCGCTCCCGTAAAAGCGATAGGGCAGGCCCAGAAACGTATTATCCTGACTGACCCAGTTTAAGCCCAGCAGGCCCCAGAAATTGTAAGCATTTACCGCGGCGTAAGGGTAGGAGCCTACCGTATCCAGATACTGGCTCAGCACATTTTGAAGGCCGAAGGGAAGGATCAAAAACAGCATTCCCAGAAAGGCGTAAATGCCGGCTCTGAGGTTTTTAAGCAGCATGGTCAGGGAAAATCCTTTCCCGCAGGGGAACACCTGGTCACAAAAGCCCATAAGGAGAACCGGAGCAAAAAGGAGGGTCTGGGGCTTGATCAGAACACCAAAGCAGAAAGAGGCGTAAGCGGAGAAAGTACGTCCTCTGATCAGGCTCAGACACATGAGAATCACCAACAGGGTATAAACGGAATCTACCTGTCCCCAAACGGAAGCATTTAAGAGGATAGCGGGATGAAACAGGTATGCGGCCGTAAAGAGCAGGGGCTGTAAGCCGTCAAGATGACGGCGTGCCTCACGGTACAGGAGCAGGCCGCAGGCCATGTCGCAGGTTATGGCGGGAAGCCTTAACAGGATCAGATGCAGGGGAGAGCCGTATTCTGCCTGAAAAAGGGCACGGAGGGCGCCTACAGGGTACAAAAGATACATATAGCCGGGGGGGTAATCGGTGAAAACGGTATCGGAATAAAAATTCACCGGACCAACCCGGAAGATCCGTTCCGCCCAGGCGGCAAAACAGGCAGTATCATTGTCGAAGCCGCCGGAGAAGCCGGCAGCGGCCAGCCGCAGGGCCAGCGCGGCGGTGAACAGGAGAATTGGAGCAAGGCGGCTGGCCGCCTGTCTGTGGTTTCGAAGCAGGAAACAGATGAAAAGCAGGAGCATACCGAAAGCAGCGGCAAGATGAATGTATAACATAACAAACCTCCGTCAGGGCTTAAAATTATTTAAATTATACCAAAATTAATAGAAGATGCAAAGGAAATGTGTTATACTCTCCTTTTATAGGAGGGAAAGATTGAAAATTGTCATTTTCAATCTTGGGATTCAGATGCCGTTTGCGCGGCAGAATGAGAGGAAATATGGGAAGCTTTGTGAGTTTTGAGAATGTAAAGAAAATATATAAATCAGGAGAGGTGGAAATTACTGCTCTTCACGACGTGAATTTTGAGATAGAGAAGGGCGAGTTTTGTGTGATTGTAGGAGCCTCCGGGGCCGGCAAGACCACAATTTTAAATATTCTGGGAGGGATGGATACCCTGACGGAGGGAAAGGTCTGGCTGGACGGCCAGGAGATTTCATCCTTCAACAGCAGGCAGCTGACAGGCTACAGGCGGTATGACGTGGGATTTGTCTTTCAGTTTTATAATCTGGTGCAGAATCTGACAGCTTTGGAGAATGTGGAGCTGGCGGCGCAGATCTGCAGGGAGCCGCTGGACGCGGCTACAGTGCTGGAGCAGGTAGGGCTGGGGGAGAGAATGAGTAATTTTCCCGCGCAGCTTTCAGGGGGCGAGCAGCAGAGGGTGGCTATAGCCAGGGCCTTGGCAAAGAATCCTAAGCTGCTGCTTTGCGACGAGCCTACGGGAGCATTGGATTATAATACGGGAAAGGCCGTATTGAAGCTGCTTCAGGCTGCCTGCAGGGACATGGGAAAGACAGTGATCGTCATTACCCATAACCAGGCACTGACTGCTATGGCGGACAGGGTCATTACGGTAAAGAGCGGGACCGTTGTGAGCATGACGAGGAATGAGAAGATTGTAGATGTGGAAAAGCTGGAATGGTAATTTTGAGAGGACCGCATGAAAGAGATCAGAAAGAGTACATTCAGGGAAATTAAATCCAGTTTGGGTCGCTTTATGGCGATTTTTTCCATTATTGCGCTGGGAGTGGGCTTTTTTGCCGGACTGAAGGTGACGCGGGACGCCATGGTGCTTACGGTGAAGGACTATCTGGACGGGCACGGCTTTTATGATCTGCGTCTGCTGTCCACATTGGGCTATGAGGAAGAAAATGTTCAGGCATTCCGGGCAAGAGAGGATGTGGAAGCGGCGGAAGGAGCCGTGTCTATGGATGCGGTTTTTCAGATCGGGGACGGTGGACAGAGCGTGCTGAAGGTTTACAGCCTGCCGGAGGAGCTTAACAGGGTGGAGCTTGTCAGCGGGCATCTGCCGGCAGGCAGCGGTCAGTGCGTGGTGGACAGCAATTTATTTGACGAGTCTGTGTTGGGAAGCGAGATCAGCCTGGCGGAGGTAAATGATGAGGACACCTTAAACAGCTTTACCCAAAGGACTTATACGGTGGTGGGAACGGTACAGTCGCCTCTGTATATTCAGTTTGAGCGGGGCAGCACTTCGCTGGGAACGGGACGGATAGCCGGCTTTGTCTATCTGCTTCCCGATGATTTTGACCTGGATTATTACACGGAGGTTTATGTCCGTTTTCAGCAGGACCATCCGCTTTACGGGGAGGGCTATAAAAATTATATGGAGGCCAAAAAGGAGCTGTGGGAAGGCTTTTCCGAGGAAGAGGCAAAGAAGCGCTACAGCCTGGTTTTGGCCAGATCGACGAAAGAGCTGGAGGACGGGAAGCAGGAGCTTGCCCGGCAGCGTGCGGAAGGGGAGGAAGAGCTGGCCAAGGGCAAGGCAGCCTTAGAGGAGGCAAGGGATCAGCTGGCCGAAGGAGAGCAGGCCCTGGCAGAAGCCAGGCAGGAGCTGGAAAGCGGCAAAGAAACCTTAAAAAAGAAGGAGCGGGAGCTGGAAGAAGGGAAGGCGGCTCTGCCCCGGAATGAGAAGAAGCTGGAACAGGCCGAAGCGGAGCTTGACGCGGGAGAGAAAGAGCTTGCGGAGAACAGGAAGCGCCTGGAGGCCGGCCGCAGGGAGCTGGAGCTGGGCAGGCTGCAGTTGACCTCCGCCATAGCGGAGCTGGAGACGCAAAGTACATCGCTGGAGACCCAGGCTGCCAGACTGGAGCTGGCTTATCGGGCCGGGGTGCTTTCAGAGGCGGATTTTCAGGGCGCCATGGTGCAGATAGAGTCCTACAGACAGCAGATTAATGGAGGCTGGAGTACTCTGACCGAAGCCAGGCTGGAGCTGGACCGGTCGGAGGAACAGCTGCTCCAGGGGGAGCAGGAGTTGTCTGCGGGTGAGCGGCAGCTGGCCGAGGGAAGGCAGGAGCTGGAGGCCGGCAGGAAGGCGCTGGCGGATGCAGAGAAGATGTTTTCCGAGGGTGAGCGGCAGCTGGAAGAGGGAAAGCAGGAGCTTGCCGAGGCGGAGAGGATTCTTGAGGAAAAGGAGGCGGAGCTTGCGTCCGCAAGGAAAGAGGCTGCAGACGGTGAGCGGGAATATGAAGAGGGCAGACAGGAGTTTCTGGAAAAGACGGCGGAGGCAGAGGAAAGCTTAAGGGAGGCAGAAAAAAAGATAGCGGATTTAAAAAGTCCGGAGGTATATGTGCTGGGCAGGGAGACCAATATCGGCTATGCCTGCTTTGAGAGTGATTCGGCCATTGTGGACGGAATTGCCAATATTTTCCCTGTGTTTTTCTTCCTGGTGGCGGCACTGGTCTGCATAACCACCATGAACCGCATGGTGGAGGAACAGCGCACCCAGATCGGCGTATTGAAGGCTTTGGGTTATGGCAGCGGGAGCATTATGTCAAAATATGTGATATATTCCGGACTGGCCGCGGTTTTGGGATGTGTGTTTGGATTTCTGCTGGGAACCTGGGGATTCCCAAGAGTGATCTGGTTTGCATACGGCATGATGTACAGCGCAGCGCCGATTGCGTATCTGTTTGACTGGAAGCTGGCGGTGATTTCCCTGCTGGTGTCCCTGCTTTGCTCCGTAGGGACGACCTGGCTTTCCTGCCGGATGGAGCTGGCCCAGGTGGCGGCAGTGCTTATGCGCCCCAAGGCGCCAAAGGCCGGAAAACGGATATTTCTGGAGCGGATTCCTTTCCTTTGGCGGCATTTGGGCTTTTTAAAGAAGGTGTCCGTGAGAAATATTTTCCGCTATAAAAAGCGTCTGTTTATGATGGTATTGGGGATCAGCGGCTGTACAGCGCTGCTGATCACCGGCTTTGGAATCCAGGATTCCATAGCGGATGTGGCTGCACAGCAGTTTGAAGAAATACAGACGTATGATGTAAGCGTCAGTTTAAAGCCGGATGCAGGCACTGCCGTGGAACAAAGTCTGGACGGGCTGAAAGAGAAGGGTGTAGAGAGCTATCTTCGGGTTATGGAGACAACGATGGATATTGTCACGGATAAAGGGGTAAAATCTGTTTATCTGGTGGCAGGAGAGCCTTCCCGTATGGGCGAATATCTGGATATGCACACTTCGGCCGGCGAGCCGATTGCCTATCCGCAGGCGGGAGAAGGAGTGATTACCCGAAAACTGGCAAAACAGTATGGCATTCGGGCGGGAGATGTGGTATCCTTAAGAGACGGGGACATGAAGGAGCTGTCCGTAAGGATTTCTGCCGTCATGGAAAATTATATTTATAATTATGTATTTATCGCCCCGGAGACTTGGGAAAAAGCCTTTGGGACGGAGCCGGAGGCCGGGACGGTCTATGTCAACCTGACGGAGGAAGCCGATGCCCATGAGGTATCCGCAGCATTGATGGATGTGGAAGATGTGGCCAATGTTATCGTAAACGCCGATACCATGGAGCGGATCGGCACCATGATGAACAGCCTTGATATTATCGTGCTGGTGGTTATTCTCTGTGCAGGGGGACTTGCCTTTATTGTCCTGTATAATCTGACCAACATTAATATTACGGAGCGGGTCAGGGAAATTGCTACCGTAAAGGTGCTGGGCTTTTATAAAAAAGAGACGGCCAGCTATGTATTCCGGGAGAACATGCTGCTGACGGCGCTGGCCGTCCTGCCGGGCTTTCTGCTGGGACGTCTTCTGCACGCTTTTGTCATGAGCGAAATCCAGGTAGATCTCATTGCCTTTGATGTAAATATCAGGCCCTTAAGCTTTCTTTACAGCGCGCTGCTGACTTTTGTGTTTGCCTGGGCCGTTGACAGGTTTATGGGGCGGAAGCTGGAGGAAATCAGCATGACGGAATCCTTAAAGAGCGTGGACTAAGCGCATGACAGGAGTGGATCAGGCGCATGACAGGAATGGAGAAAAAGAAATATGAAATTTGATATGCACTGCCATACGAAAGAAGGATCGCTGGACGGGAAGGTGCCCGTTGAGGAATTCATTGACATTTTGATCGAAAAGGGTTATGACGGGATGCTGATTACCGATCATGATTCTTATAACGGCTACCGGGCCTGGAAACGGAATCCTGTGTGCCAGCGGAAGGAAAATTTTGTGGTCTTAAAGGGCATCGAGTATGACACGATTGACGCGGGACACATTCTGGTCATCATGCCGGAGGGGATAAAGTTGCCCATTTTGGAGCTGCGCGGGCTGCCGGTGCACTTTTTGATCAAAATCGTTCATAAAAGCGGAGGCATTTTAGGGCCGGCTCATCCCTGCGGCGTAAAGTTTATGAGTATCTTTAATACCAGAAAGCACAGGAACCGGCCTGAGGTCATAGAACAATTTGACTTTATAGAAGGCTTCAACTCCTGTGAGGATCCGGAGAGCAATCAGAGGGCCATGGAAATTGCGGAACGCTTCGGAAAGCCGGCCTTCGGCGGCAGCGACGCCCATAAGCCAGACTGTATCGGCCTGGGTGCTACGGAATTCACCGAAAAGGTGACCTGTGAGTTCGAGCTGATCAGGCTGGTAAGGGAGAAGGGAAGTCAGGCCTGCACCTGCGGCGGCAGTTATTATCAACGGACCACCAAGCAGAGAATCGGCAGGCTCAACGACGTTTTGGTACATTCCTTCTGGCTCTATAATCATCTGGGGAGCATCAGGAGACGCCATAAGCGGCTGCTGGAGTTAAAAAGGATGTATATACAGATCAGGTAACTGTTACGAAATTATTGCAATTTTAATAGTCCTTAGACAGTAATTCATAAATTCTTAAGGTTTATTTTGTATATAGTGTGCTATAATGTTCAATATGTAGTAGCCTGTGATGTATCTGGCAGCTGTGTATTGAACATTTTTTTTGCAGCTTTGAAACAAAGAGGATACAGAAAGCATATATAGATGTAATTATAAAGCATTATGCGGAAAGAAGGAGAGATTATGAAAAAAAGATTTCAAAGGATGCTGGCAGCAGGGCTGGCTGTGCTGACTGCCGTTTCACTGGCCGCCTGCGGCGGGGATGACGGAAAGGCGGAGGGGGACAATAAGCCTGCCGGGGGAGATACCTTCGTCTATGTACCGGAGTTTGTGGACATGGGAGAGATCCGCATGTCAAACCCTTTATACGAGGGAGGGAAGCTGTACTACAGCAGCTGGAGCTATGATGAGGAAACCGGCGTCAGCAAGAATCCCGTTTTCCGGTATGATCCGGAAACAGGAAACGCGGAGGAGCTGCCGATGTGGAAGGATGCGGGACAAGACGCCAATCCTCAGGCGATGGCGGTAGACGGCGATGGCAATATATATATCGCATGGGTGCGCGCCGTGTGGGACGAGAATGATAATTATCATCAGGAAGCTGCTCTGGCGAAATATGATCCCTCCGGCAGTACAATATTCCAGAAGGATATGACGGAAGAGCTGACAGCGGACGGGCAGGACAGATACATACAGCGCATGGCAGTGGACGGCGACGGCATGATCTGCCTCATTTTTGATGACAGCATCAGTGTTTATGACGGCGAGGGCAGCAAGGCAGGAAGCATAAGCCTGGATAGCAGCTGGACAGAAGGTGCGTTTCGGGGGAATGACGGTAAGGTATACATAACATACTATGACTGGAACGGCTCCGAGGGCGGCAAGGTAGCCGTGGAGGTAGATACTGCAGGGAAAAAGCTGGGTACTTCTTATAAGCTTTCCGGAAATGCGGATATAGTGACTGCCGGCCTGGAAAAAGGCTTTTTGATGAGCGACCGTACCAAGCTTGTAATGTTCGAGCCGGAGACCGAAACGAAGGAAGAGCTGTTGGACTGGCTGGACTGCGACATCAACGGAGACTATGTGCAAGTTGTGGCGGCGATGGCGGACGGACGGCTGATGGCGGTTACCAGAGACTGGGGTACCGATAAGTCGGAGATCGTATACCTGACGAAAACAAAAGCCTCCGAGGTGGCACAGAAGGAAGAAATCGTGATCGGCACCATGACCATGGATCAGGAGTTGCGGGCGGCAGCGGTAGCGTTTAATAAGACCAATCAAAAATATCATGTCTCTGTAAAGGAATATTACGACTATGACAGCGACATGGAATATAGTGACGCCATTACAAACATGAATAATGACATCACCTCCAAAAACGGTCCGGATATTCTGGCTCTGGACTCCAGCCGGATTAATGCAGAGCAGCTGGCGGAGAAAGGAGTGTTTGAGGATCTGAGTGCTTTTTTGGAGAAAAGCAGTACTTTCAGCCGGGATTCCTTTGTGGAGAGTGTGCTTAGGGGCTATACCTACGATAACGCGCTGATCGCCGTACCCAAGACCTTTCAACTTTCGGCGGTGGCCGCTAAGACCTCCCAGGTGGGGGATGAGATGGGCTGGTCCCTTGAGGATATTATGAATTTTGCAGCGGAGCATCCCGATGCGGAGCTTATGGAGTATGTCACCCAGGGCGAGATGATGGGAATGCTGCTGACCTTTAATCAAAATGCGTTTATTGACTGGGAGAAGGGCACCTGTAATTTTGATACGGCGGAATTCAGAAAGATTCTGGAGTTTTCGGCCAGCTTCCCAGAAGAGTATGATTATGATGGGGAAAGAGAAAACACGCCTACCAGGCTGGCTACGGGTAAGCTGCTGCTGTACACGGACTCCGTAGGGCAATGCAGAGATATTCAGGTGGCCGAGGCGATGTTTAATGAGCCGGTGACCTATATCGGATTTCCCACCGCGGACGGAAGCGTGGGCTGTGTGATGAATGGCAGCGGCGCTTACGGCATCCTTTCCAAGTCAAAAAACAAGGAAGGAGCCTGGGAATTTATTGAGAGCTATTTAAACGGTGAGGATACTATTTTTTCCTGGGGCTTTCCTTCAATGAAGGAGAAGCTGGAAGCACAAATTGAGGAAGCCATGGAGGTGAACTATTTAACGGATGAGAATGGCGAAATCGTAAAGGATGAGAATGGTGATCCCATCATAACGGGGATGGGCGACTTTGGCTATGATGACTGGGAATATACCTATCATCCCTGTACGGAGGAAGAAATGGCTACCCTGCGGGAGCTGATAGATGTGGCGCAGCCCATGCCGTCCAGCGACAATGAGGTCCTGTCTATCATTCAGGAGGAGGCGGCTCCTTACTATAAGGGGCAGAAGAGCCTGGACGAGGTAGTAAGCACCATTCAGAGCCGGGTATCCATGTATGTGGGTGAAAACAGCTAAACAGATCAGAGGAATGCAAAGTGAACAGGATAGTCAGAAAGAAAAGTCAAAAAAATAAGTCAAATAAAAATGC
The DNA here is from genome assembly GCA_910586485.1 of uncultured Acetatifactor sp. Classification (GTDB taxonomy): domain Bacteria; phylum Bacillota; class Clostridia; order Lachnospirales; family Lachnospiraceae; genus Acetatifactor. The sequence continues at coordinate 43,958 of CAJUIA010000027.1, read as the reverse complement.
CGATCAGGCAAAGCCGGAAAAGCTGCATATAAAAACCACGCGGAGAACCAGGAAGCTTAAGTTAAGTTCGGGGGCGTTTATTGCCCCCAGCTTTATAGGCGTTATGCTGTTCTTTATACTGCCCTTTATCGTGGTTATCTGGTATTCGATGGTAGATAATCCGGTCAGCGCTAATTTTGTCTTTATGGATAATTTTAAAAGTATTGTGGCAAACTCTGCGTTTAAGAGGGCAGTGCGCAATACGGTGATGTTTTCGCTGGCATCGGTGCCGCTGGCGGTGGTGTTATCCCTGCTTCTGGCCATCGTGCTGGAATCCAAAATACCCTTTAAAAGCCAGTTTCGGACCTTCTTTTTAAGTCCCATGATGGTGCCGGTGGCATCCATCGTATTGATCTGGCAGGTATTGTTTCACTACAACGGTTCCGTAAATGAGATTTTGATGAAGTTCGGTCTGGATAAAATCGACTGGATGAAATCGGAATACGCCCTGGTAGTGGTTACCATTTTGTTCCTCTGGAAGAATCTGGGCTATAACATGATTTTGTTCATGGCTGCTCTTGCCAGCATCCCCAAGGATATTCTGGAGGTGGCCAGGCTGGAGAGTGCAACGGCCTTTCAAACCTTTTTTAAGATTAAGATCAGGTATTTGTCCTCTACCTTGTTGTTCGTGACCATCATGTCGCTGATCAATTCCTTTAAGATCTTCAGGGAGGTATATCTGCTGACAGGGGATTACCCTACAGATACGGTATATATGCTGCAGCATTTTATGAACAACAAGTTTCGGAATCTGGATTATCAGACCCTGTCCGCGGCGGCAATTCTGATGTCCCTTGTTATGATTGTGATTATTGGCATCCTGTTTATCGCGGAGGACAGATTCGGAAAGGATGTGGAAGGATGATTTCCGGGAAAAAAGCCAAAAAGTTTTTTAAGGGCACCAGGCTTGCTCTGGGTACTGCCGTGGCAGCGGTTTTTGCCATTTTGTTCCTGACTCCCATTGTATTGACGATTACAAACTCCTTTATGTCGGCATCGGAGATTTCGTCAAACTATGGCTCGGTCTTCGCCACCAACAGCAGCGGCGGAAAGGTTTACATATCGGAGAAGGTAAATTTGAAATTTATTCCGGATATGGTTTCCTTCAGCCAGTATGTGACGGTTCTTTTTAAGAGCCCGGATTATTTGTATAAATTTTGGAATTCCGTGGCGCTTGTGGGTCCTATTGTGGTGTTTCAGCTGTTGGCAGCATCCCTCGCCTCTTACGGATTTGCCAGGTATCGAGGCAGAATCAGGGAGATTATCTTTTTTGCCTATATCATATTGATGCTGATGCCTTATCAGGTGACGCTGGTGCCGAACTATCTTGTCAGCGACTGGTTAAAGCTTCTGGATACCAACTGGTCCATCTGGCTGCCGGGTATTTTTTCTCCCTTTGCGGTGTTCCTGCTGACGAAGTTCATGCGGCGTATTCCGGAGTCCGTGATCGAAGCGGCACAGATCGACGGCGCGGGAGAATGGCAGATATACAAAAAGATCTGTATGCCCCTCTGCAAGGGAGCCATCTGCTCCGCGGCCATCCTGGTGTTTATTGACTATTGGAATATGGTGGAGCAGCCGCTGATCCTGCTGTCCGATGCGGAGAAGCACCCTTTGTCCGTATTCTTAAGCAAGATCAATGCGGGAGAGATCGGGCTGGCGTTTGCGGTGGCAACGATCTACATGGTGCCCAGCCTTTTGATCTTCCTGTACGGGGAGGATTATCTGGTGAACGGAATCACCTATCAGGGAGGTATTAAGGGCTGACGGCGGGAAGAAAATCTAAGCTTGTAAAGGACACAAGCTAATATTTTCTATGTCCCGCCGGGAAGAATCCGCTTGCGGATTCTTCCAGAGCTGTGTTAATAATAAGAAATATATATAAGGTAGGAGAGGGAAGGAAAAGAAAATGAAAGAGAACGAAAAGAACAAAAGGGAATGGGTGAAGACGGCAGCCATTATATTCTTGTCAGTGATGCTTGTGCTGACGTTTTTCGCTCAGACTATCATGAATTACTCTCTGCCGGAGGTGGCCACCAGTTATGTTCAGTCCGGTACGATCACGGCGAAGATCAGGGGCACCGGTACGGTGGAGAGCGGGGACCCTTATGAGGTGAAGGTCACCGAGTCCAGAAAGGTAGCCAGTGTAGCTGTGGTACAGGGGCAGACCGTTGAGAAGGGGCAGGTGCTTCTTTACCTGGAGGATGCGGAGAGCGATGAATTAAAGGCGGCCAGGGAAGCGCTGGAAACGGCTCAGAATGAGTATGAGCTGGCTCTGCTGAAAGCGGAAATAACTTCCTCCAATATTTATTCCGCCAACGAGGACATATCCTCCGAAGTGTACCGTCAGCAGATCACCAACGCCCAGGGAGCAGTGAAGAAAGCGGAAAACGATGTGAAGGCAGCCAAGGATGCGCTGGAGGCGGCCAAGGGGGCGTTGACGCCTTATGAGCAGAAGGTGGCGGAGATCGACGGATTGATCGGCGCTTATCAAAACCAGATTTCCCATGACAGCAATGAAGACGTTATAAAGCGAAGCCAGCAGAATGTTGCCAATACCGAGGCGGCATATAAAGCGGCATTAGCTGCCTGGGAGAGAGCCAATGACGAGCTGGTGGCCGCTTCCGTATCAGGAGGGGATCTTACACCCTATCAGTCGGCAGTGACCATTGCGGAAGCAGAAAAAAACAAAAAATATAATGAGTATGATAAGGCCCTGAAAAGCGAAAATGACAGAGCGGCGGCGGTCAATAATCTGTCTGCGGGCAAGGCGGATCTGGAGCTGCAAAAATCCATTGTGGAGCGGGATAAGGCAGCGGCAGAAGCAGCGGTAAAAGAGAAGGAAGCAGCTGTTACCGCGGCAGAGGCTGTAGTAACGGAGAAAACCGAGAAGCTGAACGAGCTGGTGGGCAGCATTGGCAATGTGATGGGCCTGGAGCAGTTACTGGATAAGATTGCCAAGGCACAGCAAACCGTGGACGAACTGACGGCCAAGTCCACCAATGCCACCGTCAATGCGGATATAGCAGGCACGGTTACGCAAATTAATGTAAAGGCCGGCAATAAGACCGATGCGGCTACGCCTGTGATGGTGCTGCAGCCGGAGGGAGCAGGCTACACCTTAAGCTTTTCCGTTACCAATGAGCAGGCAAAGCGCCTTTCCGTGGGAGATCGGGCGGATCTGGTGAATGCCTGGAGATATGACGATGTGGAGGTAACACTGGCGAGCATCAAGCCGGATAAGCAGGATCCGGGTCAAAAGAAGCTGTTGACCTTTAATGTGACCGGAAATGTCACCGCGGGGCAGACCTTTAATATCTCCGTGGGTCAAAAGAGCGCCAACTATGACCTGACCGTTCCCAACAGCGCCATCCGTGAGGACAGCAACGGTAAATTCATCCTGATCGTGGAAACCAAGTCAAGTCCTTTGGGCAACCGCTATATGGCTACCCGCGTGGATGTGGAGGTACTGGCCAGCGATGAAACCCAGTCCGCCATCTCTGCAGGCTTAAATGGCTATGAGTATGTGATCACTACCTCAAATAAGCCTGTGGAAGCCGGTAAGCTGGTGAGACTGCCGAATAACTAATCTTGACGGAAATGAGGCAAGCAATGAAGCTGACAATGAAAAAATTAGTATGGGGAATCAGCGGAGGGGTCTCCCTCCTGCTCTTCCTGATTCTGCTCTTAGTGTCCAATCATCTGGCGAAGGAACAGGAATCCCAGACTATGGCGGAGCGGTGGAGCGAAAAGAAGGATGTGGCTCAGGTCAGCTGTTTCTTTTCGGTAAATTCTGGGATCACGGAGGACCGGATCATAGAGTTTGAGCATACCATTGATTCGGCATTGACGGATGCCGCCGTGCTGCAGGAATCGGAGAATCCCGGAGCCAGGCTGTGGGCAGATGCTTACAGTGCGGACGGGCGTATTACGCTCTCCAGTGAAAAGACTTCTCTGGAAGCGGATGCCATCGGTATTGGCGGGGATTTCTTCCTCTTTCATCCCCTGAAGCTGCTTTCAGGCTCCTATTTTTCGGGAAATGATCTGATGCAGGATCTTTGTATCATTGATCAGGATGCCGCGTGGCAGCTGTTCGGGTCCAATAATGTGGCGGGAATGACGGTGAATATCGGCGGAATCCCGCATATTGTGGCAGGCGTGGTTGAGAGACCGTCCGGGAGGCTGGAAGAGGCGGCAGGCCTGGACAGCACCCTTGTCTATGTCTCCTATCAGACCTTAAGTGAGCTGGGGAACTGTAACGGTATCAATCATTATGAGATTGTGATGCCGAATCCGGTAACAAGCTTTGCAGAAAATCTGATCAGGGAAAGGCTGGGAAGCTCGGAGAAGGAGGCGGAGGTGCTGGAAAATACCTCGCGTTATTCTTTCTTTTCCAGACTGAAGCGGATCCCTGCCTTCGGCACCCGCTCTATGAACGGAAAAGCCATTATTTATCCCTACTGGGAAAATATTGCCAGGGGATATGAGGATATTCTTGACGTGATTACGCTGTTTCAGGTCTTGTTCCTGCTGTATACGGCAGTGCTGGTGTTATGTCTTTTTGGCAGCTGGTGGAAGCATAAGGGCTGGACGCTGAAGGATAAATGGCTGTTTGTGAAGGATAAGGCGGAGCGGGGCGTTGAGAAGCTGCGTGCAAGGCGTCTGGCCGGGAAGACCAAAGGAAACGGCGGCGCCGATGCGGAGCCTGCAGGAAAGCGCCGGAAGAAAAAGGACAAAGCACAAAAGCCGGATAAAAAGAAGGATGCCAAGTTATGGTAACGGGAGGAGAATGATTTATGAAAAAGGGATTGGTAAGCAGATGTCTGGCCCTTGGGCTGACACTGGCTGCTGCTGCAGGCTTATGTGCCTGCGGCGGAGGCGGAAATGAGTCGGATCCAAATCTGGCGAAGGAAAATGTCTACCGGATCAAGGAGATTGAACTGCCGGAGATGTATAATCCTGAAAGCGGAAACATGAATATTATGGCATCTGCTGTCAGGGAGGGAAAGGTCAATCTTCTGGTGTGGATCAGAGACTGGAATGCCGAGGTTTATAATGAGTATGATTATCGCCTGATCACCATGAATGAGGACGGAAGCGACGCAAAGGTCATACCTCTTGAAATTCCGGGAACGGACGAAGAGGGAGACACTTCGGGAGAAACGCCGGTAGATCCTCCGGCAATACCGGAGGTCGGAACAGAGGATGCGCCGGCAGACTCGGCGCCGGCGGAGTCGGAGAGTACTCCGTTAGCTCCGGTAGAAGATGCTGAAACCGAGGGTGCCGAAGACGAAGCTGAGGGAGGAATTTCTACCCTGCCGGCAGATACGGTTGAACCGATTGAGCCGGGCGGCAGTTATAAGCCCAGCATCAGCGAGTATACCAATTATTCCAGTTTTTCCATGATGGCGGACGGTACGGTTTATGCACGGAAAATCCATCGCACGGAAGACTGGTCTGATCCTGAAAATTATGTCTATAAGAATGAAACCAGTATCTGCTGCTGGGATTCCGAGGGAAAGATGCTTTTGGACATCAGCCTGGGAGAACAGGATGATCATACATGGATTAATTCCATTATGGAAGGCTCCGACAATGCACTGTATGTAATGCTTACGGTGAGCAGTGAGGACTACAGTACCACCGACTATTACAGGATGCGCGTAGGCCTGGACGGAAGCGTCGGAGAGCGGGAGAAGGTTTCCGAGGACAGCATGAAGCTGTTTACTAACAATGATCAGATGATTTCACGGGGCGACGGTACGGCATTTATTTCTTTCCGGGACGAGAATGACTGGGCGAAGATGTTTTATACCATATATGATGTGGCTGCGGATAAAGCCGGCGAAATTAAGGATTTTCCCAGTGCCGTTTCGTACACATATGATTATAATATGATGAGACCAGGCCTTTTTCATGATCTGATCTACACGGGTAACGGAGGTATTTATTATTGGGATGAAGGCAATGAAGCCGGACAGCTTATGATGGACTATGTCAATTCTGATGTGTACATAGAGAGCATGTACGGCCTTGTGGAGCTGAACAAGGATTCGTTTGTGGGATTTTTCCAGGAGGATTGGAACTCCGGCATGAAGGCAGGAATATTTACCTATGTTGCTCCTGAGGATATTCAGGACAAGAAGGTACTGGTAATGGCCGGAGAATATATCAACTCGGATCTGAAAAAGCGTGTCATTGAATATAACCGAAATAATCCGGATTACAGAATCGTTTTAAAGGAATATAACAGCTTTAATTCTTATGATGATTATACGGCGGGTATGACCAAGCTGAATAATGATGTGATTTCGGGAAACATGCCGGATATTCTGGTATGTAACAGCGGCGGCAGCCTGCCTGTCAGCAACTATATTGCCAAGGGCCTGATCGCCGACATTGACAAGCTGATCGAACAGGATGAAGAGCTGTCACAGGTGGAGTTCATGCAGAATGCTTTTGACGCTTACCGGGTGAACGGAAAGCTGTATTATGTCGTTCCAGATTTTGAAATTTACACCGTGATTGCAAAGAAATCTCTGGTGGGCGACAGAGAGAGCTGGACCATGGAGGATATGCAGCAGGTGCTGGCCGGTATGGAGGAAGGCGCTAAGGCCTTCAGCGGAGATACCACCCGCAGCACATTTATGAACATGGTCATGCGCTACTGCGGCAACCAGTTTGTGGATGTATCCACGGGAAAGTGTGCTTTTAACACGGAGGATTTTATCTCCATGATGGAGTATGCAAAGGCCCTTCCTTCCGGGGATGAAGGTTCCAGTGACTATGACGAAGAGTATTGGCAGGATTACTGGAGCAATTATGAGTCTCAGTACAGGCAGAACAGGACATTGCTTTTGGAAGCCAATTTCTGGAGGTTTGACAATTTGGCTTATACCATCAACGGCAGGATCGGCGAAGAGGTAAGCTATACGGGCTTCCCTACGGAGGGCGGGAACGGTTCCTATATCATGAGCAGTGTAACCTATGTTCTTTCTGCCAAGTCAAAGAATCTGGATGAAGCCTGGAACTTCATGCGCTATTATCTGACGGAGGAGGTGCAGAAGGAGGCAAACTACTTCCCGGTGCGGAAGGATATGTTTTATGAGAAATCCAAGGAGGCTACACAGCGCCGGACTTATGAATATACCGATGAAAACGGTGAGACTCATACGGAATATGAGGATATGAGCATCTGGATCAACGGAGAGTCGGTGCCCTATGATCCTTTAAGCCAGGAACAGCTGGACGAACTCATTGCCTTTATTGAGTCCGTGCATAATCCGTATTATTATAACGAAGAGGTTATGAACATTATTAACGAAGAGATCGACGGATTTTTCACGGGCCAGAAGCCGGCCAGGGACGTGGCGGATGTTATTCAGAGAAGAGTACAGAATTACGTGGACGAGAATAGCTGATCGAAGGGAAACGGAAGAGAAACAGAAGGGAAACAGAAGAAAAACGGATTAGAAACGGAAGATAAAGGAATGAAAAAGGCCCCTGCCGGAAAGACGCGGGGCCTTTTTTGTGCCGTCTGCGGCAGTCAAAAATTTTTCAGGAAAGTTTTACGGGAATTCCCTTCGATTCCAGATAATTCTCCAGAGTCAGCTCGCTGCCATGTTCCTTCAGCCATTTCCGCTGGGTCTGATAATCCGGCATCACGGAGCCCACCATATTCCAGAATTCTTTGGAATGGTTCATATGGGTCAGGTGGCAGAGCTCATGGACCACTACATAGTCCAGCACTTGGGGCGGTGCAAAGATCAGCCGGTAATTAAAGGAGAGGGTGCCGCGGGAGGAACAGCTGCCCCAGCGGGTCTTCTGGTCCCGAATGGTGACGGAGGTATAAGCACCTCCGGTAATAGACCGATAATAGGCGCATCTTTGTTCAAAGCAGCTTCTGGCGGCGCTGCGGTATCTTTTTTCCAGTGCTTCCAGGCGTTTTAGCTCCGCCGGTGTCAGGCAGGTAATCCGTGACATGTTTTTCCCTTCTTTTTCAAATTTATATGTTAAGGTTTATCTATATCAATGATGATGTGATAATCGGGGTGCAGTGCTTTTACCTTTTGGTCAATCAGAGCCGCCAGTGTTTCGTCGGAGAGCTGGAAGTCATAGGGAGTGACCACATCAAAAATCAAATCGGTGCGTTCGGTTCTGGCGGCCATGTGAAAGTCGTGCATGGTCAGGGCGGGATCAATTTCCTTCAAAATGTCCTGTATCAGTTTTTTGCCGCCTTCCGTTTCTTCATCACCCACGCGGATCGGATCCATGTGGATGACGGCCTGACAGTTTAAGGTATCACGAAGCTCGTGTTCGATATGGTCGATCACGTCATGAAGCGTCACAATATTCCCGGCGGCAGATACCTCCGCGTGCAGGGAGATGAGAATTCTGCCGGGGCCGTAGTTGTGTACGATCAGGTCATGAAGGCCCAGAATTTCCTCGTGGGATGTGACAATGCTTTTTACCTGTTGTACAAAATCCGGATCTGGTGCCTGGCCCAGCAGGGGAGTGACCGTGTCCTTTGCCGCGCTGAATCCGGCATAACAGATGAACAGTCCCACCAGCATACCGCACCAGCCGTCCGCGTGCAGGCTTGTAAAGCGGGACAGCAGGGCAGAGAAAAGGACTGCTCCGGTGGCAAGCATATCGCTCAGGGAGTCCGTGGCAGTGGCCTTCATGACGGCGGAATCCAGCTTTTTGCCAAGGCTTTTGTTATAAAGGTACATATAGCCTTTTATCAGGATGGAAACCACAAGCAGGGCCAGAATAACAGGAGAAAAGGCAGGTTCCTCAGGATGAAGGATCTTGGTAAAGGAGCTTTTCAACAGTTCAAGGCCCATAAGCAGGATGATGACGGATACCAGGAATCCAGAGATATATTCAAAGCGTCCGTGTCCGAAGGGATGGTCCTGATCCGGTTTTTGACCTGCTATTTTAAAACCGATCAGTGTAATGACGGATGACGCCGCGTCGGATAGATTGTTAAAAGCGTCTGCCGTAATGGCGATGGAGCTGCTGATTAGTCCCGATATAAATTTTATGCCGAACAGAAGCAGGTTCAGGGCGATGCCCAGCCCGCCGCACAGCACTCCGTAGGCCTGCCGTACAGCCGGAGATTTCGTGTTCTCACGATCCTTTATAAACCATCTTGACAGTAAGGTAACCATAAATAATGTCCTTCCTTGGAGGTGTTTTGATTCAGTATAACAAGGTGCGGGGGAAAATGCAATCATTACCGCTGCTTTATCCTGTATGGCTGTACTGCCATGGCCGTGCAAAAATATTCCCGGTTGGTATTGCATGGAAAATAACTTTGATGTTATAATAACCGCGAGAGAAAAACAAAACATCTGACAAAGAGAATGCTATAAAGGAGACAGGAAAATGAGCAGGAAACCAGTAGTTTTAATGATTCTGGACGGTTACGGCCTCAATGAAAAGGTGGAAGGAAATGCCATCGCGCAGGCGAAGACGCCGGTTATGGACAGGCTGATGAAGGAATATCCCTTTGTGAGGGGAAATGCCAGCGGTATGGCGGTTGGCCTGCCTGAAGGACAGATGGGTAATTCCGAGGTGGGACATTTGAATATGGGTGCAGGGCGTATCGTGTATCAGGAGCTGACCAGGATCACTAAGGAGATTCAGGACGGCACCTTTTTTGAAAATCCCGCGCTGTTAAAGGCGGTGGAGAATTGTAAGAGTAAGGGCAGCGCGCTTCATTTGATGGGGCTTTTATCGGACGGCGGCGTTCACAGTCATAATACGCATCTGTATGGCCTGCTGGAGCTGGCAAAGAAAAACGGTCTGGATAAAGTGTATGTACACTGCTTTTTGGATGGCCGCGACACCCCTCCTGCAAGCGGCAGGGAATATGCAGAGGCGCTGACTGCAAAAATGGAGGAAATCGGCGTAGGTAAGATCGCTTCCGTCATGGGACGCTATTATGTGATGGATCGTGACAAAAACTGGGATCGTGTAAAGCTCGCCTATGATGCCATGACGAAGGGAGAGGGACTTACTGCGAACTGTGGGATCTGTGCCATTCAGGAATCCTATGACAGGGAGGAGACGGATGAGTTTGTAAAGCCCACTCTGGCCCTCGAAGACGGTAAGCCGGTGGCACTTGTACAGGACGGCGATTCCGTGATCTTCTTTAATTTCCGTCCGGACAGAGCGCGGGAGATTACCAGGGCGTTCTGTGATGATGATTTTCAGGGATTTGACAGAGGTCCCAGGAAGGATGTAACCTTTGTATGCTTTTCTGATTATGACCCGACCATTCCTAACAAGGAAGTGGCCTTTGAAAAGCAGTCGGTGGACAATACCTTCGGACAGTGGCTGGCGGCAAACAATTTAAAGCAGGCTCGGATTGCGGAGACGGAAAAATATGCGCATGTAACCTTTTTCTTCAATGGCGGTGTGGAAGAGCCCAATCCCGGAGAGGACAGGGTGCTGGTAAATTCCCCCAAGGATGTGGCCACCTATGATTTGAAGCCGGAAATGAGCGCTCCTGAGGTCTGTGAAAAGCTTTGCGGGGCAATCCGTTCCAATCAATATGATGTGATCATCATTAATTTTGCAAACCCTGACATGGTGGGGCATACCGGCGTTTTGGAGGCGGCGGTAAAAGCTATCGAGACGGTTGACGAATGTGTGGGGAAAGCAGTTGAAGCCGTGAAGGAGACAGGCGGCGTCCTGTTTATCTGTGCAGACCACGGAAACGCAGAGCAGTTGACCGATTATGAGACCGGCGAGCCTTTCACGGCGCACACCACCAATCAGGTGCCCTTTATTCTGGTAAATTATGACGAAGCGTATGGTTTGCGTGAGGGCGGCTGCCTGGCGGACATCGTTCCCACCCTGATTCAGATTATGGGAAGAGAACAGCCTGCAGAAATGACAGGAAAGTCGCTGCTGATGAAAAAATGAGGGAATTCCAAGGCACAGGATCTATGAACTGAAAATGTAAGAGAAATCTGAATAGAGCCGCCGGCTACTGCTCCGGCGGCCCTGATGCTATCGGAAATTATTGGCGGGAGAGCTTTAGCCTTTCATTTTCAGCCCTTAATCTGGCGATTTCATCATCCTTTGCGGCAATTTCGCTATCCTTTGCAGCGATTTCGTCATTCCTGCTAGAGATTTCATTTTTTGTTACGGCAAGCTCATTTTCTTTAACGGTAAGCTCATTTTCTTTAACGGCAAGCTCTGCTTTCTTAATTTTGACCTGCTCCGCTAAGTCTGCAAGTTCCTGCTGCATATCGTCGATCATAAGGCGTATGGTGTTGCGGTCTGCGATGGCCAGTGCTTCAGAATACATATAAATCAACTCCTCCGGTTTTGTTCTGAATTCTGCGATTTCCTGATACAATTCGCAAAATTCAGGGTATGCGTTTATCAGTTTCAGAATATCTGCGGGTTCATCAGAGCTGAAAAAGGTGAGCCACGCCTGTAACTTGTTATCTATATTGTGAACGGAACTTCTGAAGGTGTCAAGAGAAATATATTTGATTCTGGAAAGTGTATTGATCCTTACTTTGAAGAAGAATTGCAGACAGGTCTTTTCAATACCGGCGTGTTCGTGATAATATATTTTATAAGAAGCAGCGGTATGTGTACGCTGATGGTGCAATTACAGGAATGAAAATTGGAGCATTTGTTATTGAGATGTTGTGTGCGGTAAAGAACAGGAGGGATTATGGTACAGGTAAGGCTGGGAAAGACGGAAATCATAGTGGAAAAGAATGCCTTCGGAGCGCTGCCCATTCAGCGCGTTTCGAAGGAAGAAGCGGTAAAACTGCTGAGCAGGGCGTATCATGCAGGGATTACCTTTTATGACACGGCGCGTTTTTATACCGACAGCGAGGAAAAGCTGGGGGAAGCTTTTGGAGGAATACGGGAGAAGGTCTTTATTGCCACCAAGACAGGGGCGCAGACGGCTGAGGGGTTTTGGAAGGATCTGAACACTTCACTGGGCAATCTGCAGACGGATTATATTGATCTTTATCAGTTCCACAATCCTGATTTTTGCCCGAAGCCAGGGGACGGCACGGGACTGTATGAGGCTATGCTTGAGGCCAGGGAAAAAGGCATGATTCGCCATATCGGAATCACCAACCATCGGCTAAGCATTGCCCACGAGGCAATAGAGAGCGGTCTGTATGAGACGCTGCAGTTTCCCTTCAGTTATCTGGCCGGAGAGAAGGATATTGAGCTGGTGGAAATGTGCAGGGAGGCGGATATGGGCTTCATTGCCATGAAGGCCCTTTCTGGTGGTCTGATTACCAATTCTGCAGCGGCTTATGCCTTTATGGCGCAATATGAAAACGTGCTTCCCATCTGGGGGATACAGCGGGAGAGCGAGCTGGACGAATTTTTATCCTATGTGGAGAAGCCGCCGGTGATGAATGAAGAGCTGGCGGCGGTAATTGCCGGCGACAGGGAAGAGCTGATGGGCGAGTTCTGCCGTGGCTGCGGGTATTGTATGCCCTGCCCGGCAGGAATCGAAATCAATAACTGTGCCCGGATGAGCCTGCTGATCCGCAGGGCGCCTTCCGCCGCTCAACTGACGCCGGAAATGCAGGCCAAGATGAAGCGGATTGAGTCCTGCCTTCACTGCGGGAAATGTAAGTCAAAATGTCCCTATGGCCTGGATACCCCGGCGCTGCTGGAAAAGAATTATCAGGACTATTGTGAAATCCTTGCCGGTAAGGAAGTATGAAAGGCGAAAAGATTGTCTGGCAGATATAACATATGTATAACTTCCTCCCTGTACGGGTATACTCTGCCCAGATGAAACAGTACAAGGAGGAATTCATATGTCCGCATATTTTGAGATTACAAAGGTCCAGGCAAGGGAGATCCTGGATTCCAGAGGCAACCCTACTGTGGAAGCGGAGGTCACGGTGAAAAATCCCGTGGACGGACGTTTGTACAGAGGCCTTGCCGCGGTGCCGTCGGGGGCCAGCACGGGACGTTTTGAGGCGGTGGAGCTGCGGGACGGGGAGACCAGATATTTCGGGCTTGGAGTACAGCATGCTGTGAAAAATGTCAACGAAAAAATTGCCTCAGCATTGACCGGAAGGAATGCCTTATGTCAGACTGCTATCGACCGAATGATGGTGGAGCTGGACGGAACGGAAAGCAAGGAAAATCTGGGAGCCAATGCCACCCTTTCCGTGTCCATGGCCTGTGCCAGGGCGGCGGCCAATGCGCTGCAGCTTCCGCTGTATCGCTATCTTGGAGGCATCTGCACCAAGCTTCTGCCCATGCCGATGATGAATATTTTAAACGGAGGCAGACATGCCGCCAACACCGTGGATTTTCAGGAGTTTATGATCATGCCGGTGCGGGCAAAGAATTTTGCCGAGGCTCTGCGTATCTGCGCGGAGGTTTACCATAACTTAAAGAAGCTGCTCAATGAAAAGGGACTATCCACCGGAGTGGGAGACGAAGGCGGTTTTGCACCGGATCTGCCGGATGCGGAGAGCGTGCTGCAGCTTTTGGTGGATGCCATCGAGGCCTCCGGCTATGTTCCGGGGGAGGACGTGCGCATTGCCATGGATGCTGCCAGCAGCGAGCTTTATAACGAAAAGACGGGGATGTACCATTTCCCTGGAGAAAGCAGTGTAAAGGGCGGAGAGGTGATCCGCAGCACGGAGGATATGATCTCTTATTATGAGCGGCTGGCAGAACGTTTTCCCATCGTATCCATCGAGGACGGGCTGGCGGAGGATGACTGGGACGGCTGGCAGGAGCTGACGGCCAGGCTGGGAGATAAGGTGCAGCTGGTGGGAGACGATTTATTTGTCACCAATACCAAACGGCTGGATGCGGGCATCAAGCTGGGGTGTGCCAATGCCATTTTAGTCAAGGTAAATCAGATCGGTACGCTGACGGAGGCCTTTGAAGCGGTGGATATGGCCCACAAGGCAGGCTATCGGGCCGTGATTTCTCACCGCTCAGGAGAGACGGAGGATTCCACCATAGCGGATATTGCCGTGGCCTGGAACGCAGGGCAGATCAAGACCGGCGCCCCCTGCAGAAGCGACCGCGTGGCAAAATATAACAGATTGCTGAGAATAGAAGAGGAATTGGAAACAGCGGCGGATTATCCGGGCATGTGGCTGTTTCGCAGAAATGAATAAAGCAGGTTGTCAGCCGGAAGGTAAGCAGTCCAAATTGGCCTGGTCAGTCTGGAATGCGGCCCTTCCGGCCGTCGTTTTTATTCGGACACGCTGCTTTTATCTCAGTGTCAATTTTATTGTCTGGAGCTTTATTGTCTGAAAAAAATGCTTGCCTTTTTCACGGAAGTGTGTTACTCTTTTCAAAGAATGAATCTCAAACGAAACGGTTTCTGCTGTTTTGTGTCATACATTTCTGATATGATGTCTCGGCTTTTCGCCAATGATTCATGAAGTAACTGTAAACAGATAGGCGGAAGGGCTGCCTTCTCCTATCGCTGTACAAAAGGAGGCAACGTTATGGTAGACAGGGAAATGCTCGCGGCGATCTCGGATCTGCTGGAGGAAAAACTGGAAGAGAAGCTGGAGGAAAAACTGGAAGAGAAGCTGGAGGAAAAACTGGAAAAGAAGCTGGAGGAAAAATTGGAGGAAATACTGGAAGAAAAATTGGAGGCAAAGCTCAATAAAAAATTTGAAGAAGGGCTGCGTCCGATCAACGAACGTCTGGATAGGCTGGAGAGTACTACATCAAAGCTGAATGACGACATCACATATGTCCGGGTGGTGCTGTTGGAAAATGATATAATTCCGCGGCTCAATACCATAGAAAAGTGCTATGTAGAAACTTCAAAAAGATATATGAAGAGCATGGAGGTGCTGCCTGTAATGCAGGCAGATGTGGATAATCTTAAAATTACGGTACAGAAGCACAGTGAACTGCTTTCCAGGATTTCATAGGAATCAGAAGGACTGTTCAGGAACCGGAAAGATTTCCGGAAATCATGCGGGGATCAAGGAAATCCGCCGGGTCCTGAAAGTTCATATACAGCCAGTGCCGCCAGCGACAGGAAAAAGTATATCGCACCGGACAGGAGCAGGCCTGCCGGAGATTTCCGCTGCGCCTCCCGGCGTTCTCTGTATTGATGAATATCTTCCTTTTCCTCCCGTTTCATAAGCGGCAAAACCAGCTCCATAACCGTTCGCAGACCGTATCCGGCCACGTCGAAGGCCCCCCGGTTGCTCACTGCCCTGATGATACCTGGCCCCAGCAGCATCACCGAGGCCAGGAACAAGCCGTCGCATACAGAACGGCTCCAGCCATAGCCCCTGCAGACGTTTAAGGCGCACACAGCTGCCGCAATGACAGCTCCCGCTGTCAGGCAGACTATGAGGCTTTTTCTTACCCCCCTCATTTAACGGAAAGCTCCGTCATGATCCTTTGGTATTCCGCCTCATTGCATTGAACAAAATGACCGGGGCGAACCTCCCGGAAGGATGGACGATCTACGGTATAATCATGCTCTGCCAGCGGATTGTAGGTGATTCGTCTGCGCTGCCGTTCGTAAACAGGATCCGGCAGTGGGATGGCGGAAAGCAGGGATCTTGTATAGGGGTGCAAAGGATGGGCGAACAACTCGTCGGAGTCCGCCAGTTCCACCATTTTGCCATAATACATGACCCCGATGCGGTCAGAGAAATACTTGACCACGGAAAGGTCATGGGCGATGAAAAGAATGGTCAGTCCAAAGCGTTCCCGCAGCTCGTTCAGCAGGTTGATGACCTGGGCCTGAACGGATACATCCAGAGCAGACACAGGCTCATCGGCAATAATCAGTTCGGGATTCATGATGATGGAGCGTGCAACGCCGATACGCTGGCGCTGCCCCCCGGAAAACTCATGGGGATAACGGCTGGCATGTTCCCGAACCAATCCCACCAGCTCCAGCATTTCGTAAACCTTCTCGTCGATAACCTTCTTATCCCGTTCTCCCTGAATGACCAGCCCTTCGGAAATGATCTCGCGGACAGTCATGCGGGGATCCAGGGAAGCGATTGGATCCTGAAATATCATCTGAATCTGGGTAACCAAACGGGTTTTCCTGGCCTTTCTCAATTCAGCCTTATATTGGGCCTCCAGCCGGACTTTTTCTTCATCGGCAGCCGCTTTTATTTTTTGTTCGTATTCGTTTTTCAATTCTTCCATGCGCTTGGCAGCGTATGCTTTGTCACAGTTTTTCTGATCATTTCGGGCAGCTTTGATCTGGGCCTTCAGCTCCGCAATACGGGCGGGATCCTTCGCCGTCTGCAGCTCGTCTTTGTAGGACTGGGTGCCTGCGGCAATGCGCGTGCCCTTGAAATAAATATTGCCGGAAGTGATATTATATAGCTTGATAATTGAACGGCCGGTGGTGGTCTTGCCGCAGCCGGACTCGCCCACCAGGCCGAAAACCTCTCCCTTGCGAATGTCGAAGCTGACATCGTCAACGGCCTTTGTCACAAAATTACCGGCTTTAAAATACTGGCAGAGGTGTTCGACCCTCAGCAGGGGTTCTTGATTAATCATTTGCGGTCTCCCTTCTCTGATTCATCCTGGCAATACGATCCATAACGGCCCTGGGCGGATCCACTTTGGGCGCGTCCGGATGCAGGAGCCAGGTTGCGGCATAGTGTGTGTCGCTGATTTGGAACATGGGCGGCTGCCGCTCAAAGTCAATCTGCATGGCATACTTGTTTCTGGGAGCAAAAGCATCGCCCTTGGGCGGATAGATCATGTTAGGCGGCGTACCGGGGATGGCTGTCAGCTTCTCATTGGTATCCAGATCAGGCATGGAAGAGAGTAGCGCCCAGGTATAGGGATGGGCGGCGTGATAAAAAATATCCTCGCTGGTGCCGTACTCTACGATCTTTCCCGCATACATGACGGCCACACGATCTGCCATGTTGGCAACCACGCCCAGGTCATGAGTAATGAAAATCACAGACAGGCGGCGCTCAGTCTTCAGTCTGTTGATAAGTTCCAGGATCTGGGACTGAATGGTCACGTCCAGAGCCGTAGTGGGTTCATCGCAGATCAGAATATCCGGATTGGCGGCCAGGGCAATGGCAATGACAATACGCTGACGCATGCCACCGGAAAATTCAAAGGGATACTGCCGGAAGCGCTTATGGGGTTCGGAAATGCCAACTTCCTCCATCAGCCTGATGGCACGGTGTTTGGCAATCCTGGGAGTCACCCTGTCTACGATGCCGGAAGCATTCTGCATCAGGCAGTCAATGACGCCTACCGTCTCAGCGTGATAATCCCGGCTGTCCGCGGTTTCCAGAAGCTTTTGGTAATGCTCCGCGATTCGGTCGATAATATGTGACAGGTTTGCCTTGATGAGCTCTAAGTCAGTAACGGCAGCTTCCGCCACCTCCCAATCGGGCTTTCCGCCTTTGGACACGATGGCTTCATATTTACGTTTCTCCCGTTCGTGCCTGCGCAGGATTCCTACATTGGCCTTTGCACCATGAAAATACTTATCCAGCTCGCTCTTCATGCTGGGAGAAAAGGTATAGACCAAGCTGTCCCTGCTGACGGCGAGAGGATCAATGGTTCTCCTGACTGTCACACTCAGTTTCCTCCAGGCGTTAATACATTGCTTTTTATCCAGGTGCTCAGCGGAAAAAACCGGTCTGGCGGCTTCCAGCTCCTGAAGTGCCGCACGTATATGCTCTTGACACTGCCCGGCAGAATAGGTCACTGCCCGTCGGGCGTCAGAGATAAAGTCGTCCATAAAATTCTTTTCCAGAAATTTAAGCAAAAATTCGTTCAGCTTCTCCAAGGGCATATCCGGCAGCGGTTTGTCGCAGAAGGTCAGATAATAGCCCATGCGGAAGAAATTCGGCTTTGGCCTTTCTGCACCTTCCCTCATAATCTCCCGCAGGCGGTAGAGATTTCCAAGCACAGCCGGGTAATCCTTCCTGCGGAAATTTCCCTCCAGGGCAGAAGCGTTCTGCATAACCTCAGCCTTATATTTATCCGGATCCACCACATATTTGTTAAGGGATTCACGACAGCGGCGGGCAATATCCCTGACACGGTCTGCTGCACCCCTGGCAACGGTATTTTTTTCCAGCTCAAAGGCAATGATTTCAATATCGTCCAGCGCCTCCGCCGCTGCTTCGTGGGCAGCGTTGTAAGCAGCCTCCAGCTCGGTGTGCTTCCGTTCAAACTGCTGGAACTTTTTGCAGCTGACGGTTGCGCGGGTACGTTCCGCATCCTCGGCAGCGCTGGCAATCATCATGTCGCACAGGCTCTTAAGAAAGGTACGGAAGGTGCGTTTGCTTTCCCGCTGGCGGATTCTGCCCTTGAGAAGCATGGCTTCCGTAAGCTGGCGGCCGATGCGTACGATGGGGTTCAGGGAGGACATGGGATCCTGAAAGATCATGGCGATCCTGTCGCCGCGGATCTTATGAAAGTCCTCTTCCGATATTTTCAGCAAATCCTGGCCGTCATATATAATCTCACCGGACTCCACAATGGAGTTACCTGCCAGAATGCCCAGAATGGCTTTGCTGGTAACGGATTTACCTGAGCCGGACTCGCCGACAATGGCCAGGGTCTCACCCTTGGACAGGTCAAAATTGATGCCGCGGACCGCCTGTACCTTGCCGTTGCCGGTACGGAAGGAGATTCGCAGATCCTGTACATGCAGCTTGTTTTCCATCAGTCGTCCACCCCCCTTGTCGTTGGATTGAATGCGTCGCGCAGGCCGTTTCCGAACAGGTTAAAACAAATCATCAACAGCCCCAGGAAAATACTTGGATAAAGGATGGCGTGGGGAGCTGTGGTGACAACGGCATTACCCTGGCTTAACAGGGTACCGATAGTGGTGCCGGCAAAAGCACTCAGGTTCACAATCCCCAGATAGGTCATGGAGGTTTCCGAGCTGATGACACCGGGAATCACCAGGGCACAG
This sequence comes from uncultured Acetatifactor sp., assembly GCA_910586485.1. Lineage (GTDB taxonomy): Bacteria > Bacillota > Clostridia > Lachnospirales > Lachnospiraceae > Acetatifactor. Next base: position 24,991 of record CAJUIA010000027.1, on the reverse strand, counting down.
CTGGTTATGATGGTGCCGATAGCGTTGGGGAAGATGTGCTTGAACATCAGCCGGCCGTCGCTGGCACCCAGAGTGCGCGCCGCCAGGACAAATTCCTGGCTCTTGAAACGATAGAACTGTTTTCTTGTCAGGGCCGACATACCGATCCACCCTGTCAGCACAAAAGCAAACAGGAACGACGGTACAATCCCCACCTTCTGGGCAAGATGCAGCTGGAACAGGGTAGTGACCACCACGAAGGGCACGCCGGAAAGTATATCCGCAATACGATCCAGCAGCATATCCACCCAACCGCCGTAATAACCCTGTAAGGCTCCGTAGAATGCTCCAATCGTTAGATTGACGGCACTGACCAGAATGGCGAAGATGATAGAGAATCTCGCGCCTACACCGATCCCGCAGAAAATATCCTGCCCAAGCGCATTTGTTCCCATGAGATAAGCAGGTTCCATGCCGTTCAGGTAGCGATAATAGTTATAATATAATACCCGGCATTGGACGGAGCCGGATCTGCCGTAGGAGTAAATATAGCTGCCGGGGTCGTCGGGAATACGCAAAGAATTATACTCCGCACCGGCCTTGTCCACACTGGTGGAATAAGCCGGGATGAAATCACCGTTGTCGTCTAAAACGGCGTTTCCCCTGGAGTCTACCTGGTACCAGATATTGGGGTTATCACTGATATTGTTGATGTCCCTGGGCTCTACATAGGGATAGAGCACCTGGATGCCGGTCTCATTCTGCCAGTCCTGGATTCGCTGAAATTCAGCATAAGAAAAAGTCTTGTAAATCATCCCCTTCAGATAATATGCATTGACCTCAATATCATAGGTGGTACGGGTAATTGTCTGCCCCTTTTGGATCATTTCCGTGTCATGGGTGCCCAGAATACGAATCACAGGCTCCATGCCGGTCTCAACACCAATAGCCTTCCAGGCAAGCATGGAGTTATCATTTTGGCTGTCCAGGGTTCTGGCGCCATCCAGAATGCCGAGGTGCATATCAGCAATGGAGCGGATATATGGCGGAAAATTGATATAAATACTGTCCTGATTCTGAATGTCGTAAGGAGAAAGCAGTGGTGCGACAACAGCGTACAGGATCAGCAGAGCCAAAATCCAGGCAGCGATTACCGAAGACTTATTCCTGCCGAAGCGCAGCATGGCATCCGCAAAGAAACTGCGGGCTTTTGTCTGCAGTTCCCTGTCGTGAAGTTTTTCATTTTCCTGGACGAAAGTAAATTTTTCGGCCGGAATCTTTTCGTAGTCCATAAGTTCCCTCCCTGCTATTTTTTAGAACCCATACGAATCCGGGGATCAATGAATCCGTAGCTGATGTCCACCACCAGGCTTGCCGCCAGACCGATCGCTGTATAAAAGCAAGTGGACATGATAAACACGTTATAATCCTGTGAGCGGATGGCGTTAAGCGTCAGGCCGCCTACACCGGGAATCGCAAAAATATTCTCAATGATCAGGGAACCGCCAAGGATACCGATAAACTCGCCGAAGATACCGGGAACAATGACCACAAAGCAGTTCCTTAAGGCATGGCGCACCGTGGCCTGGGCTCTGGTCAGCCCTTTGGTCCTGGCCAACAGCATAAACTCACTGGTCAGCACCTCCGTCAGTTCGGCGCGGGTGGTACGGCAGAATCCGGCGATGACGCCGAAGCTGAGGGACAGAATTGCCGGAACCATGCTTCGGAACATCTCCATGGAGAAATAGTCCGTGCCGCCCTTCATGATCAAGGGGAACCAACGAAGGCGGAAGCAGAAGATATATTGAACAAGAAAAGCATAGACAAAGCTGGGTACGGAAATAACCACCATCGTCAGAGTGGAAATGAGATAATCTACCCAGGTGTTTTTCTTCAATGCGGCCCAGATGCCCAAAGCGATGCCTACAGGAATGGTCCACAAAATCGAGTACAGATTCACAATCATCGTGGCCGGCAGCTTCTCCAGGAAAATGCTCAGGACAGACCGTCCTGTATAAAGCTGTTCGCTCAGCCCCCAGTCAAACTTGGTGAAAATGCCTCTGAGAAAAATCCCGAACTGTACCAGATAGGGCTTATTATATCCCAGAGCCTCACGGCGCATCTGGATGACCTCCGTATGAATATCATCCGGAGGCAGGGCGGGAAGCGGCAGCATACGAATCAGGACAAAGCACATGAACGTGATGACAAAAAACACGATAATCATGTACAGAATTCTCTGTAAGGTATATTTGAACATGCAGATATTCTCCTTGTTCCTATAAGATAAATACAGGGGGAAAGACCCAAACGGTCTTTCCCCTCTTATCCCCTGCAAAAAGGGGGAAACAATGCAATTTAATTAATACTGCAGCTGGCCATGGGCCGCAATCTGCTCTCCGACATACTTTTCCCATTCGGCATCACTGTAGTTATACCGTCTTGGCCCGTAGCTCTGGAACAGCGGGTTATAATCATCCAGTACATTAAACAGCTTCTGAGAAAGCAGGCTCTTGGCACCGAAATTACACATGGGCAGGATGTCATAGCGGGACATCATTCTGCTCTCCAGGGCAGCCAGAATGGTCATGCGGACATCGGGCTCCACATCAGCACTGCCGAAAGAGTAGTCCTTGCCGCCTACAGTCACCATGCTTCCGGTCATGGCCTGATACCAGTTATACACGCTCATGGTGATCTCTTCGCCGTTAATGGTCAGTGTGATCATGTCAGCGTTAGGATCGTACCAGTTGGCAGTCAGGTTCTGATTAGGATCGCAGTACAGGGCCATGGCATTAAAAGGATCATAAATGGAGCCGCCCACACCGGCGATCATGATGTCTGCGGAACCGTTCCGATAAGCGTCGATCCAGCCGCTGTCGCCAAGAGGTGCGGATTCCACCACAGTGATCTTGCCTTCGAAGGGAGTGCCGACCACGGCTTTGCCGATCCAGGAATTTAAGTAATTAATCCGGCGGGTAACGTAATCCGCAGGTGCCGAAGATGCGTAGATCATGGTAATGGTCTGGTCGCAGATACCGTCGCCGTCGGCATCGGTAATGTAGCCCAGGGAAAGAGATTCGTCAAAAGCAGCCTTGTAAAGCTCCTTGGCAGCGTCCAGATCATAACCGGTAATTGAGTCAACCGCCGCATCCAGGTCTCCGCCGAACTGACTGACATCCACGGAATAGAAATCGCAGAGAGCCTGCTTGGCCTGGTCGGTATCACGGTAGAAAAGACCGTCCTCCACATCATAGATGAATTGGTCGCCCAGGATGCCGTATCCGGGGGTATAAGCAGGATGGCACTCATCACAGAATGCCTGCCGGTCGAAGGAAACGGCCAGGGCCTTGTGGAAGCTTACCAGTCCGATGGTCTGGGTGTCCTGAGTGGCAGTGTCGAAATCAGCGGCTGCCTCCCTAGCCTCCAGGCCGTTCATATTACCGGTAACCCACAGACCGGCAACTGTCTCGGAAGGATAGGACCAGGCGTAATCGGAATGGCCGTACTGCTCATAATCACTCTCTTCCAGACCAAAAGATGTAATCTGGCCCGCAAGGAACATCTGGCGTCTGGTGGCAATCTCCGGCACATACTGCATGTCGATATTGGTAGTCATGTTCTCACGATAAACATTGCCATCGTTAGGATCCTTGTAAACATGATACAGATCCTCGGTCCAGCCGAACCACTTGTCATTTTTGGCAAAGGTAATCTGCTTGTCGGTCTGATAGCCAGTCATGGAATAAGCGCCATAGGAAGGAGATGTCTCCTTGCTGGTCATGTAAGTGCTGTACCATGCTCCGGACTCATCCTGCTTCAGGCAGGATTCATATACATCAGGCTCCACCAGGATGTCTGCATCCTTAATGGCATAGGAATAGAGATAAAAGCCGTCAAAGCTGCCGTTAAAGACCTGAACCAGGGTGTAATCATCCTTGGCGTAAAAGCCTACCGTATCCTCAAAGCTGACGCCGTCAGGCATTGTTTCTGCAATGACGAAGTAGTTGGGGACGGACAGGCCATCGGTTTCATTCCAGTTAGGATTGGTGGTAGTCACATCAGTGATCATGGCCAGGGTGTCGTCATTTAAGGGAGCCAGCCCTTTGTCATCCATCAATGCCACCAGTTCATCCCAGCGGTCCAGGCCGAAGTATCCGTCGCCGTAGGCTTCTACATACTGCTTCAGAGTATTGCCTCCGGTCTGTGCGATGCCGTAATCTACGGCCACATAGACAGGGCTGCCCTCAAAGGTATAGGCACCGTCTTCACCCTTGACGAAAGATTCCATGGGGTTACCGGCGCTGCCGTTGTCAATATAGTTAATCTGGCCCTGCTTGAAATATGCCTCAGCGCCGACGATGCCGTAAGCGCCGTCATAGAAATCCGTAGCTCTGTAATTCTGAAGTCGCTGATCCAGCAGATACTTCACGGATTGAACATATGTTTCGGCAGTGATGTGATAACCGGTATCAAAGTACAGATCTTCACGCAGGGGAATTTCCCAAGCATAACCCGCCGTGGCGCTTTCGGGAATCCATTCCGGATGAGCCGCTTTAACCTCAGCAGTCACATCAGTAGGGTAATCTGCAGCCATACCGGGCAGGAAAATATAGGATTCCCAGTTCTCGGCCCCCTCCTTCGGATGAAGCTCGTCATTATAGGACAGGTTATAGAGACTGTCCACCAGATAGGTGTAAATATCCCCTGATGCCGAATCCTCATAGTCATGCATGTTCCAGTTACCCGGAATAGAGGTGAGTGCAACGCTCTGAGTATAGGAAGCATCAGGATCAAACTCTGTAATGGTGTAGCCAAGTCCGCTTTCACCGCCGGACGGATCCACATCTCCTGTTCCGCCTTGATTGGAATCTTCCGTTTCATTTTGACCGGAAGACGAGCCTGTCCCGCTCTGGTTGGATGATGTGTCGGATTCGCTCTGGCCGGATGAATCATCCTTCCCGCAGGCCGCCATGGAAAGAACCATGGTCGAGGCTAACAACAGGCTTAAAACTTTCTTTTTCATAATCTTTCTCCTCTCGATAGATTTGCCATACACTTTGACGCTTTATTGTTTTAAACTTCCAGATATAACAAAAAAGGGTTGAAATATCTTCACTCCCTTGTGAATACCCGTATACAATTTACGTCATATGTAATTGCATAGTTCAGTATAAATTACACTTTTCTGTAGACTTTGAAAAATCTCCCTGTTATAATGCCATTGCAAACGGATGTTCGCAGTACAAAAGAGAAAGAGAGGTCTGAAAACATGGCATCAGTAAAAAGAATAACAAACAAAAACGGCAGAGTGGTATATCGGATCGTCATTTCCATGGGCCGCACAAAGCAGGGAGCAAGGCGTGTCAAGAGTCTTACTTATTCCGTGAATCAGTCCGCAACCCGCAGGCAGCAGGAAAAGGAAGCGCTGCAGTACGCTATGGAGATAGAGGATCGGATAAAATACGGTCATGAACCGGGTGAGGGAGAAATATTGTTTGAAGACTTTGCGCAAAAGTGGCTGGAACATGTCCGGGGCAGTCTGGCTTGCGGGACTTACACCGGGTATGAACAGCTTCTGCGCGCCGGAATTCTTCCTTATTTCAAGGGATATAAGCTGGCGCAGGTCAAAATGCAGGATATTGAGGACTTTTATCAAATGCTTGCGGCGCGATATGCTCTGGGAACGATCAGGCGGTATGCCAATGTGTTGAACTGCATCTTCAAGGCGGCTGTACGCCGGGAAATACTGGAAGAAAATCCCTGCCGGTATGCCAGAAAGCCCAGACTGCGGCAAAGCAGGGAACTGCGGTATTTTACACCGGAACAGTCGCTCATGTTCCTGAAATCCCTGGATCTGCCTCTGCGGAAGGTGCAGGAAGACGGCAGTGCGAAAGAATATACTGTTTCCACCGGCTATAAGGTTTTTTACGCATTATCCCTGTTTTGCGGCCTGCGCAAAGGGGAAACGCTGGCTCTGAACTGGCCGGATATTCATTTTGAAAGCAAAGAAATTTCTGTCACGAAATCCATCGGGAGAACGGAGGAAGGCTTTCGCAGCAAGGAGACAAAAAATGCGGCTTCCGTGCGCAAAATCCCCTTTCCTGACATAGTATGCCTGTTATTGGAAAAATACCGGCAGGAATATGACGAACGAAAGATATGCCCCGGCAGCAGACAGCCGGAAGAGGAAGCGCTTTTTATCCGCCGGGACGGGAGGCGCATGGGCCACACAACTCCATACCAGCATTTTACAAAACACCTAAAGCAGTATAACCAGTGGGTGCGTGACTACCCGCAGGAGGCTTTTGAGAGAGGGCTGGAAGAACTTCCCGCCATTCCCCTGCACGGACTGCGGCATTCCTGTGCCACACTGCTGAATTACCTGGATGTGAACATAGTAGATATTTCCAAATATTTAGGACATGCCAGCTGCTCTACCACCATGAACATCTATGCACACAGCTTTGAAGCCCGAAAACAGGCAGCGCGGGAAAAACTGAATATTTTTTTGAAGGACATAAATTCCGGGACGTAAATCCTCTATATTTCAGCGAAAATTTTCTTGACAATTCAAAAAGTGTAATTTATACTGAATTATGCAAATTACATATGACGTAAATTGTATACAGGTATTCACAAGGGAGTGAAGATATTTCAACCCTTTTTTGTTATATCTGGAAGTTTAAAACAATAAAGCGTCAAAGTGTATGGCAAATCTATCGAGAGGAGAGAGATTATGAAAAAGAAAGTATTGAGCTTACTGCTGGCTTCAGCCATGGTTTTTGGCATGACAGCCTGCGGCGACGGCAACACGGATGCGTCTGATTCCGGTCAGAACAGTGAATCAACACCGGGTACCGAGTCCACGCCGGACAGCGGATCGGCTCCTGAGGCTACCCCGGATGTAGATGTGAATGCCAACTGGGACGGAGCTTACATGGAGGCGGACGATTACAAGGCTTACATCACGCACGACCTGGAGCAGATGGTGATTGACATTCAGGATCAGCTGACTGCAGACCAGAAGACCGCAGTGGAGGCGGCAAAGACGGCTGGAGCGGAGGCGATCGCGAATGCAGGTACTGTTTCCGATGTCAGAGCGGCTTACAAGGACGCATATAATGCGGTTCTTGCATGTATTCCCAAGGCAGACGGATTGGTTTCCTATGCGGATCAGAGCAATGAAGAGCGAGCGAATATGCTGGCGATTCTGGAGACCTATGGTGTCAGAAACGGAATTACTGGTCTTACCCTGTTGGAAGAGGGCGCGCTTCAGCTGTTCCACGAGCGCGTTACCACCGGAACGGAAAACTATATTGTTGGTTACGGCTTTGGTACGCTGGCAGAAGGCTCGATCACGGCGGATCTGGAGTATGAGAGCAATCCCGATTGGAAGAGATATTATCACACTCTGAATTCGTCTGATCCGGGCACATTGAATTATTTGAACGACAAGGGCAGTGAAGTTGGTGATTTTTATGATTATATCGCCGGCACTTATTTCAATACCTTCATGAATGAGACGAAGGACGGATATGTCTGGACTCCTGAGCTTGCCATGGAGATGCCCGTGGCTCTGAATGATGACGACGGTAACGGCACGGCTACCAAGTGGAGATTTCAGGTGCGTACCGGAGCAGAGGGCTTAAAGTATACTACTGGTTCCCAGATGGAATCTCGTGCGGCCTTCAACAACAGAGAGGTAGAGCTGGAGGATTATGAGACGGCCTTCAAGCTGCTGCTGACCCAGAGCAATCAGTACTACCGCGGCGCTGAGATGGCAGGTAATACCACCGGTGCAATCGTGGGCGTAAAAGAATTTTATAACGGTACGGCAAACGGCTTTAGCCAGGATCTCTGGGACAAGGTTGGAATTAAGACTTATGTGGAGGACGGCAAGAGCTATCTGGAAATAGAGTATGTGCAGGAAATGGCTCCTTTTTATGCCATGTATTATATCAACGGCGGCCTTTATATGCCGGTTCCTCAGGATTTCCTCGATCTGGTGACGGTGCAGAATTATCTGAGCTTTAATTCGGATGCTACAGAGACGCCAATAGATAATTCCCTTTCTCTGGGACCCTGGTATCTGGAAGCATACAATCAGGATCAGGAAATTGTTTTTAAGAAGAATCCTAACTATGTTTTCGCGGATACTAAATACAGTATTGAAGGTGTCCATATCAGGATTTTCCCCGCAATGTCAGAGGACAGAGAGGCGGGCTTTAATGAATTTCTGGCAGGGCATACAGATGCGTCAGGCATTCCTCAGACCAGAATGGATGAGTATCGTAATGATCCCCGCGTAAGGCAGGCTTTAGGTACTTCATGCTTTAAGCTGAATATGAACGCGCTGAATCAGGAAGAATGGGAGCAGATGTTCGGTGAGAACGGTACCGTGGCTCAGACGCCCAAGGCTGAGTATTGGGAGGTAGAGCCTGCTCTTAACAACAGCCATTTCAGACAGGCCCTGTCATATTCCATTGACCGTAAGACTTTTGCGGAAAAGAGAGGGAGTATTGCTTCGGTGAGTTACCTGTCTTCCAATTATTTGTGGGAGCCCGAAGGAGGTGTGGGTTCGTCCTATATTGATACAGAAGCGCATAAGCGGGTTATTGCTCCGCTGCTCGAAGAAACCGACGGTTACGGCTATTCTCTGGAGCTTGCCAGAGAGTACTTCAGGGTGGCTCTTACGGAGCTGGAAGCAGATGGCGTATACACACCCGGCACTGCAGAGAATCCTACGGTGATTACGCTTGAAATTGCCTGGATGTATCCTCAGAACGAGGAAGGGTATCATAATGAAATTAAGACTCTTCTGGAGTCCGCGTTTAATGATCCCAGCGTTTCCGGCGGAAAGTATAAACTGGATGCTAAATTCTGGGTAGGTAATGCCTGGAGTGATGTGTATTACAATAAGATGCTGGTAGGACAGTTTGATCTTGGTTTCGGTTCCATCAGCGGAAATTCTCTGAATCCTTTGGACTTTATGAACATTTTGTCCACGAATCAGAAGATTTCCAATTCCTTTACCTTAAGCTGGGGCGCAGATACCAATGATGCGGACAGCTATCCGATTGTATACAACGGAGAGCGTTTTGCATATGATGCGTTCTATCTGGCGGCTAACAACCAGGCGATTGTGACAGATGGCATCAGTGCAGACGCGGTTACCTTTAACAATGACGCATATGAGCCCATTAAGAAAAATGATGACGGGAGCTATACCGGCGCGGCTGAAATCAAGACGACCCTTCCGGATCTGACCACATTAACCGTTGCAGGCGTTGTGTGCTGCAACTATGAACGTTACCGCAATGGCGACAATGAGTATGATGAAGCAGTGGTGGAATTTGAGGTAGAGGATAAGGGCAATGGCGTTTACCGTATCGTCTTTACCGTACCTGCGGAGCTGGCAGCTGATTACGCTACCGGCAGCGGTACTTCCGAAAATCCTCAGGGAATCACAGGATTTGATTTCTATTATGATTATGATCTGAACGGCAGAACTACTACAGGCAGTCTCTTCAGTGTTGACGATGCCTTTGAAGTAGAATAGCTGCGGGACCGATAAGAAGCTGAGGGTAATGCGGTTGGAATACCGGCCGCATTACCTTTTAAGTATACAGGGATGCAAGGGGAAGACCATGGCAAGATATGTAGTTAAAAGGATAGGCCTGGCGTTTATGACGGCCTTCATCATACTTTCATTGACCTTTATTTTAGTAAAGCTCCTTCCGTTTGAACGGCCGATCGGAGGGGACGCCCAGCAGATGGCTTATTTTGACAATCAGTATAATCTGGGCTATGTTTATCGGCTTGAATATGAAACGCAGGAATACGGAGAGTGTCTGTATAAGACGCCTAAGGATCACGGCCGCTCAAAGTATTATTATCAGGTGCCGATTATGACGCAATATGTCCATTGGCTTAAAAATATTGTTACAAAATGGGACTGGGGCTACAGCAAGACTTTCCAGCCCAATGTTTCCGCAGCGGTTATTATTGGCTCCCGGATTGGATATTCTATCCGGCTCAATATTATTTCGGTGATATTTTCCGTGCCCATCGGCATTTTGCTGGGTATATGGGCAGCTTTAAAAAAGAATACAATGACGGACCATACTATCTCTACACTGGTCATGATTTTTATATCCATACCAAGTTTTGTGCTGATTTCTTTTATTGTGCGAATGTTCTGCTATAATTTAGGCTGGCTGCCCAGTGCCTGGCCCACGGCTTCGGCTTCAACGGCAGTAAAAATCCAGGGATATATCATTCCTGTATTTTGCCTTTCCTTCGGCTCTATTTGTGGTTATTGCCGTTTTACCAGAGCTGAGCTATGTGAGGTTATGGAGAGCGACTATCTGTTGCTGGCCCGCACAAAGGGGCTTACCAGGAGACAGGCTATTATACGTCACGCTATGAAGAATGCCATGGTGCCAATTTTTCCTTCTATTTTAGCGGAGTTTTTAAGTATTCTGGGAGGTTCCATGATATTGGAGCAGTTATACAGTATCCCCGGTATTGGAAAATTGTTTGTTCTGGCGTTAAATTACAAGGATTACGATATTTTATTTGTAGATATGGCGATTTTCACCACCCTGGGTCTTCTGGCAGGTATTCTGCTGGATTTGTCCTATGGCTTTATTGATCCGAGAATCAGAATGGGGGCGAAGAAATAATGGCTGAAGCAAAGGAGACAAGAGTATTCAGAGAAGATGACTTTGTGCTGATTCAGAAGGATAAGCGAGTCACAGATAAAAAGCTCGATACAAAGCCAACCACATTTTTCAAGGACGCGCTCAAGCGCTTTCGGAAAAACAAAGCGTCGGTGGCCGGCAGTGCTATTCTTGGCATATTGATTTTGCTGACGATACTGGTACCTGTGATTTCTACCAAAAATATTACCTCGGTGAGTACTAAAGAAGCGTTTTTAGCACCCAAGCTTTTCGAGGCTGGAACCGGATTTTGGGATGGAACGCGTAAATATAGAAGAGTTGTATATGACAGAGAGAACGAGGTGCCTGCCTTAGGTGAAAAATACACGGTGGAGGCGATCAAGGCAGCGTTGGTGAAGATTACCGTGGACAGTGAGCCAACCAGAATTGATACCGCAAGCTCTTTTGGTCAGGGCGGCATGGTGGTGCTGGCTACGGATGCAGCTTTGGATAATAAAAACGCCTTGATGTTTTCCAAGGCGGCAGATTTTAATGTCAACGGGAATTACAGGCTGGATGTAACCTTCGGTAATGAAGACGGCGTCAGTGATTCAAGTCTGGGAGAATATGCGATATATTTAATGGCAGGGGAAGAGAAGATTCTTCTTCGGGATTTTTCAAGAGATTACAACCCGTTATCCGTGGATATAGGTGAAGTGCTGAAGACTGCGGGACATGATTCCCTGCGGGCGCAGGTTGTGTTTGAGGTAAAGTCATCTGCCGCAGGATTTCAGTATATTTTAATTGAAAGCGCTGTGATCAGCGCGGACGGGGCAGTGGCAAATGCAGAGGAACTCGCGGAAATTTCCATTATGGATGCAACGGAATTTATCAATGTCAGCGATATCGGTTCGCTTTCCTACTGGTCCTGTACAGGACGTAAGGGTATTCATGATTCGTTGATTTATTACTGCGATTATACGCTGGATACCTATGCCCTGGTATATGGCGACGCAGACGTGGTGGTTTATCCTGCTTCAGAGTTAAACAGCTGGATTGAGGCGGGGTACTGCAGCTATGATTACAAGGTAGGACCGGAATCCTTTGTGAAGCTTACCGATGACTGTCCTGTCGATACGGTGGTTGACCAGCAGGTGATGGGGATTACCAAGAAGCTGTCCAATATCAGCGGCAGGGGCTGGGGATACCGGAAGCTGGGCTATGATAAGATGCCCAAATTTTTGTTTGGTACGGACACATCGGGCTTTGACCTGTTTAAGCGGTCCTTTGCCGGACTTAGGACTTCATTGATACTGGGCCTATGCACGGCGATTTTCTGTTTTTCCTTTGGCTTGATCTGGGGTTCCATTTCAGGGTATTTCGGCGGAAATGTGGACATATGGATGGAGCGGTTCTGCGAGATCCTAGGAGGCGTGCCTTGGATTGTGGTTATGACCATATGTATCCTGCATCTGGGTAATAACTTTTTTACGTTTGTTTTAGCTCTCTGCCTGACCGGATGGATCGGAACGGCATCCAGGACCCGTACACAGTTTTATCGTTTTAAAGGAAGAGAGTACGTGCTGGCATCTAGGACTTTGGGCTCTTCGGATGTGAGATTGATATTTAAGCATATTTTGCCTAATTCTCTGGGAACTATCGTTACCTCCAGTGTTTTGATGATTCCAAGCGGCATCTTCTCGGAGGCTACGCTGGCTTACCTAAATCTGGGACTTCAGGGAAGGCAGTCCTTTGGTGTCATGATGTCCAATAATCAGCCCTATCTGGGAGTTTACCCGAATCTGGTTATTTTCCCGGCAGTGGTTATGGCGTTGATGATGATCTCCTTCAATCTGTTCGGAAATGGATTGCGGGATGCGCTGAATCCGGTTCTGAAAGGAAGTGAGTAAAATGGCACAGGAGAAAGTTTTATCGGTTAATAATCTTGCGATCAATTTTAGAACGGATAACGGTTTATTGAAAGCAGTCCGCAATATTTCCTTTGATTTAAACCGGGGTGAAACGCTCTGTATCGTGGGAGAATCCGGTTCGGGAAAATCCGTTACCTCCAAGGCGATTATGGGAATCCTTGCCAACAATGCCATTATCGAAAGCGGAAATATCATGTACCGGGGAGAAAACCTGCTGGAAATTTCGGAGGATGAGTTTTATAAGATCAGGGGGCACAAGATCGGCATGATCTTCCAGGATCCCCTGTCTTCCTTGAATCCCATTGTTCGCATCGGCAAGCAGATTACGGAGGCCATGCTGATCAATTCAGACAAGCTGAAGCTTATGTACAATGATCTGATCAGCGACGATCTTATTCGTTATAAGAATACTCTCGCCAAGATGAATATTGAGATTACCAATGAAAGAAAGAAGCTGGAGGCCTTTATCCTGGAGATCCGGGCAAAGGAGAATCCAAGCGCTCAGGAAAAAGCTGCGGATAAAGAGGCAGTCAAGGCGAGAAAGCATGCTTTTGAAGAGTTTGAGAAAAAAACAAAAGCGACTTACGGGAAAAAGGCGAAAGAGCTGAAGGCAGTTCTGGAGGTTGCCGAGAAGAAGGCAAAGCAGCAGGTAAAGGATTATAAGGACAAGGTGACTGCAGAGCATAAAGCGCGCCTTGATGAGCTTCAGAAAAAGCTTGCCGCTTCATCCGGGGAAGATAAATCCAGAGTGAAGGAAGAAATAGAAAACGAGAAGCTGGAGTATATCAATAAGTTGAAGCTTACGAAGGCAGAAGCAAAAAAGCGTGCCATTGCCATCATGAGAGAGGTAGGCATCCCGGAGCCGGAGAAGCGCTTTAAGCAGTATCCCTTTGAGTTTTCCGGGGGAATGAGACAGCGTATCGTAATTGCCATCGCCCTGACGGCGTCGCCGGAGATTTTGATCTGCGACGAGCCGACCACGGCTCTTGACGTGACCATTCAGGCGCAGATTTTGGAGCTGATTAATCGAATTAAGGCGGAAAGAAATCTTTCCTGTATATTTATCACTCATGATTTGGGCGTGGTGGCAAACATGGCCGACAGGGTGGCGGTGATGTACGCCGGAAAGATTGTGGAGTACGGTACGGCGGAAGAGATTTTTTATGATCCGAAGCATCCTTATACCTGGGCTCTTTTATCCAGCATTCCGGATGTGGACAGCAAGGAGAAGCTGGAGGCTATTCCGGGAACTCCGCCCAATATGATTTATCCGCCTAAAGGGGATGCGTTTGCTGCCCGCAGCAGATATGCCATGAATATTGACTACAGGGAAGAACCGCCCATGTTTAAGGTCAGTGATACGCATTATGCGGCCACATGGCTTTTGGATCCTCATGCGCCGAAGGTTGAAATGCCTAAGATTGTGAGTGAGAGGATTCGCATTTCACTTGAGGAGGACGGTAAAAATGAGTGAGAAGAATAACCAATACGGAGCGGACGCTATCAGTGACGGGGAATTCAACAATCTGTATAATGTCAATCCGAAGGTGAAGCAGAAGCCTGAACTGCGGGAGAAGGGAATCATTCTTTCCGTCAGGCACTTAAAGCAGTTCTTTTTCTTCGGCAAGGGTGTCAATCGTCAGAAATTAAAGGCGGTCTCCAATGTTTCTTTTGATATTAAGGAGGGTGAATGCCTTGGTATCGTGGGAGAGAGTGGCTGCGGAAAGACAACCACTGGGCGGAGCATTATTCGCCTTTACGATATTACCTCCGGCTCCGTGTATTATAAGGGTGTGAGAATAAGCGGCGGTACGAGATGGAACAGAAAAGAGATTAAGTGGACTAAAATTCGTGGGAATCAGGAGATTAAGGAAATAGAGGAAAAGCTGGCTAAGGATCTTGCCGCTTTGGATCAAAGCAGTCCGGACTGTCAGTCAAAAGAGGCGAAGCTGAAAAGCGATGCGGAGAAAAATAAGGCTGAGATCAGGAAAAGAATCGAAAATGTCCGGAGAGTTCAGGAAGAAAAGATAAAGCAGATCAAATATGATAATGAGCATGTAAGCAGAAAGCTGCTCAATGAAATTCAGATGATTTTTCAGGATCCGGTGGATTCTCTTGACCCCCGTATGACGGTGGAAGACATTATTCAGGAGGGTCTGCGGATTCAGGGCTTCCGCAATAAGGCGGAAAACCATAAAAAGGTGGTCGAAATGCTGAATCGCGTGGGCCTTGTGGAAGAGCATGCGTCCCGTTATCCCCATGAATTTTCCGGCGGCCAGCGGCAGAGAATCGGCATTGCAAGGGCATTGATTATGAATCCCAAGCTCTTGATTTGCGATGAGCCCATATCGGCGCTGGATGTTTCTATCCGTGCTCAGGTAATTAACCTGTTAAATGAATTGCAGGAGGAATTAAATCTTTCCATTATTTTTATTGCCCACGATCTTTCCGTGGTCAAGTATTTTTGCGATACGATTGTGGTGATGTATTTCGGTAAGGTTGTTGAGAAGGCGTCCAGCGCCGAGCTTTTTGCGCATCCCATGCACCCTTACACAAGAGCGCTGCTTTCCGCTATTCCCAAGCCCAATCCAAAGTCGGAGAAGAAAAGACAGCGTATCCTCTACAATCCGGCGGAGGTGCATGATTACGAACACGGGGATCTGCCTGAGCTTAGAGAAGTGCGGGAAGACCATTTTGTGTATTGTAACAATGCGGAATATGAGAAATATTTGGAAGAATTGAAGGCTTGAGCATGAGATCATGGAAAAGGTATGCAGCGGCGTTTGTGCTGAACATTGCAGTTACGCTGGTGGTGCTGTTTGTGCGGGGATTTGAGCTGAAGATTTACTATGTGGACGCGTTCAGTGTTGCTGGAGGTGTTTCCATCCTGCTGGGACTGCTGATGTGGATTGCGGATGCTGGAGCTTTTGATACCATCAGTTACGGGTTTTCGGCGCTCAGCGTCCAAAGAAAGTACAAGGATCTCTATGAATACAGTATGAAAAAGAAGGAAAAGCGGAGCAGACGGCGAGGCCATTTTTTGCCGTTTGTAATCGTTGGACTTGGGTTTCTGGGGATTTCCTTTCTGACAGCGTTGGCAGAGTAAAGAAATAATGCTTGCCATTTGTTGTACAGTATGGTATGATTGAATCTGCTCGGCAATGTAATGCCCGGCATCAGGAGGTTTGAAATGGGACCGTTAAGAATTATTTTGACAGTTATTTTTATATTGGTTTGTTTGTCATTGGTGGTGTTGGTGCTGATGCAGGAGGGCAAGTCCGCAGGACTGGGCTCAATCAGCGGAGCGGCAGAAACCTATTGGGGCAAGAATAAGGGGCGTTCCATGGAGGGACGGCTGGTTCGGTTTACCAAGATTCTTGCCGTATTATTTATGCTGCTTGCGGTCATACTGAACTTAAATGTATTTTAAGCGCAGGTCGTATGAGACACTTCTGTGACAAACACAGGAGTGTTTTTTAATATAACGGCATACCGTATTGAGCAGGTGATAACATATGAACAGCGGCAATCAATCAAAAGAAAGACGGAAAAAAATAATATGTGAGCTTGTGGAGGATCCCATTTATGTCCCCATGAAGGAAAAAGAGCTGGCCATGTTCCTGCAGGTTTCCAGGGAGGAAAGGGAAGAGCTTCGTGAAATCCTGCGGGAGCTTCTGGCCGAAGGGCGGCTGATGCTTTCAATCAAAGGAAAGTACATGAAATCCAACGGCAGAGTGCTGACGGGGACCTTTATCGGCAATGCAAACGGCTTTGGCTTTGTGGAGGTCGAGGGCCGGGAAGAGGATTTATTTATCCCGGAGGACAAGACGGGGGGAGCTTTTCATAAGGATACCGTGGAGGTGGCGCTGCTTCCGGAAAAATCCGGAAAAAGGCAGGAAGCGCAAGTGCTTAAGGTGATCGCACGGGGCATGACGCAGGCGGTGGGAACTTATGAACGGACCAGGGACAATTACGGATTTGTCATTCCGGATAATTCCAGGCTGGCGCAGGATATTTTCGTTCCCAAGGAGTATTCCAGGGGAGCCGTGAGCGGGCATAAGGTAGTGGTTGAAATCACGGATTACGGTACTGACAGGCGCAGCCCGGAAGGGAAAGTAACGGAAATTCTGGGGCATGTAAATGATCCGGGAGTGGACATTATGTCTATTGTCAGAGGCTTTGAACTGCCGGTAGAATTTCCGGAGAAGGCTTTGCATCAGGCGGAGCGTGTACAGATGGAGGTTTCGGAGGCGGACAGAGCAGGCAGGCGGGATCTGCGGGACTTGCTTATGGTTACTATAGACGGCGAGGATGCCAAGGATCTGGATGACGCGGTAAGCGTTTCCTTTGACGGGGAACATTATCATCTGGGGGTACACATCGCGGATGTGGCAAACTACGTTCAGGAGAATTCTGCGTTGGACAGAGAAGCAAGAAAGCGCGGCACCAGCGTTTATCTGGTGGACAGGGTAATCCCCATGCTGCCTCATGCACTTTCCAACGGCATCTGTTCTCTGAATCAGGGAGTGGACCGCCTGACCTTAAGCTGCCTGATGACGGTGGATGGTAAAGGCGAGATTGTGGATCATGAGATCTGTGAGTCTGTCATCAATGTGGACAGGCGGATGTCATATACTGTGGTTAAGGAGCTGCTCAGCGAGGACAGCGTTCTTCATTGCGTTTCGGAAAACGCTGGGCTTGAAACCGATGATACCCTGCTGCGGGAGTATGAAGCTTTTCTGCCCATGTTTCGAGAAATGGAAAAGCTGGCGACACTGCTTCGGGAAAGAAGAAGGGCAAGGGGCTCCGTAGACTTTGATTTTCCGGAGTGTAAAATAGTGCTGGACAAAGAGGGGCATCCCACGGACATTCGCCCTTATGAGAGAAATGTGGCTACTGACATGATCGAAGATTTTATGCTGGCGGCCAACGAGACAGTGGCGCAGCATTTTTACTGGATGGAATTGCCCTTTTTGTATCGTGTTCATGATGTACCTGACCCGGAAAGGCTTCAAAGGCTGTCGGAATTTATTCATAATTTTGGTTATTACATGAAGGGTGTGGGACGGGCAGGATCAAAAACGGTTGGGGAGGAAGTTCATCCCAAGGAGTTCCAGAAGCTGCTGGCCGCCGTGGCGGGAACGCCGGAAGAGGCTTTGGTCAGCCGCATGGCCCTGCGCAGTATGAAGCAGGCAAAATACAGTGTGGAATGTACGGGGCATTTTGGCTTGGCCAGTCCGTATTACTGTCATTTTACGTCACCCATCAGGAGATACCCGGATCTGCAGATCCATCGGATTATCAAGGAACAGCTGCGAGGCAGGCTGGGAGAAGAGAGAGCGGCACATTACCGGGGAATCCTGCCGGAGGTGGCAAAGCATTCCTCGGAGACCGAGCGCCGCGCAGACGAGGCGGAGAGGGAAACGGATAAGCTGAAAAAAGTGGAATACATGGAGGATCGTATCGGAGAGAGCTTCGACGGTGTAATCAGCGGCGTAACAAGCTGGGGAATCTACGTGGAGCTGCCGGATACGGTTGAGGGTCTGGTACATGTATCCAAGCTGCCCGGAGACTATTTCTGCTATCATGAGGAAAGCTGCGAGATGGTGGGAGAACGGACAGGACGCTGTTTTAAGCTGGGGATGCCGGTCCGGATTACAGTGGACGGCTGTGACAGGTTTAACAAAACCATCGACTTTTCGCTGGATGAGGGAAAAGAGGAAGCAGGCTGCGAATGAAAGCAGACGGGAAGGAAAGAAAACAGGAAGAAAAGGAACAGGAAGAAAAGGAACAGGAAGAAAAGAAAACGGGAGGTGAGGCGTGAATGGCAAAGCAGAAGGAAGAGCGTAAGCTGGTGGCAAATAACAAAAAAGCTTATCATGATTACTTTATAGACGAAGCCTATGAGGCCGGAGTGGCGCTCCACGGTACGGAGGTGAAGTCTCTGCGAATGGGCAAGTGTAGTATCAAGGAATCCTTTATCCGGATTGAGAACGGCGAGGTATTTGTTTACGGTATGCACGTAAGTCCCTATGAGAAGGGCAATCTGTTTAATAAGGATCCCCTGCGGGTGAAGAAGCTGCTGCTGCATAAGTATGAGATTAATAAGCTGGCAGGGCGGGTGGCAGAAAAGGGGTATACTTTGGTGCCGCTTCAGGTATACTTTAAGGAGGGAAAGGTAAAGGTAGAAATCGGTTTGGCACGGGGCAAGAAGCTTTATGACAAGCGGGAGGATATGGCAAAGAAGGATGCGCGGAGGGAAATAGAAAGAGAATTTAAGGACAGAAACAGATAAAAATTCATACACGGTTACGGAAATTCAATTAACTGCCGATAAATTCATTGACAGAGTACAGACGATTCGATATACTATATCGAACAGGAATCAGGGGTAGTAAAGGTTTCGACAGGGGCCTTGCAGCTGGAGAAGCTATCCGTTGCGACACGTTAATCGCACTGCGGACTTTGTCCGCAAAATTAAACTAAACGCTGAAGATAATACTCAGTTAGCACTTGCAGCCTAACCGCTGCAGGTGACGCCGCCTTAGGCGGCTCGTCCGCTCCGGGGCACTCACACTCCGGAATCCGGGCGTCGATTATGTGAGAAACGACGCGCGGTAAGCTTTGCCCGCGCGGGCGTATCATGAAGCTACCTTAAGCGGAAGATTGTTCGTTTTCTGCCGTATTAGGGGAACAGTGTGAAGCAAGTTCACACGCAAAAACGAACTATGATAGTAGAAGGACAGGGAATGGGCTTTTGGACAGGGGTTCGATTCCCCTCTACTCCATTATGAAAAAGAGCGGCAGATAGAATCCCTAGGGGTTTGCGCCCGCTCTTTTTTTGCTTAAGGTGCGGACGAGATCAAAAAGACAGGCAGGAGGTTTTTAAGGATGGCAGACAATAGAAATTTGTCTGTGGGCGGCTACCGGTTTTATACGGAAAAGGATGCGCAGCTTGCAGCAGAAGAGTTAAAGAAAATAGAATATCTGGAGGCGCGCATTGATTATTCCCGTCCGGACAGTATTTTAACGGTTTATGAGAAGACGATTCATGAAAGAATATTTAAAACGCCGGTAGGGATGCAGTATTTGAAAAAGCTGCGGGATTATCTGCTGGAGCGGCCGGAGATTGATCCTGAGAGAGTTCCGGAAATCCCGTTGTATCAAAGCTTCAGCGGGGTGATCAGAGAACGGAGCAACCCGGCAAAAAACAGGATCCAGACGAAAGACGGCGGGAAGGACGGATTCAAAATATCCGTCATACTGAATGTGCTGCTGATTCTGGCGGTCGCTGCCATGTTTACAATTACCATAAGAAGTGATAACCCTAATATACTGAATTATAAAAGAGTAATTACGGATAAGTATGCACAGTGGGAGCAGGAGCTGACGGAAAGGGAAAATGCGGTCCGAGAAAGGGAAAGAGAGCTGAAGCTGAATGGGAATGATGAGCTTTTCACAGAATAGACATAAATATATTTTATAATGAGATGGAGAAAAGGCGACACGGAGGTTATCATGGACAGGTTGAAGATTCTTGTGGTGGATGATGAGAGCAGAATGCGCAAGCTGGTGAGGGACTTTCTGGTCAAGGCCGGGTATGATGTGATGGAAGCCGGGGACGGGGAAGAGGCGCTGGACTTATTTTTCCGCCAGAAGGATATTGCGCTGGTGGTGCTGGATGTAATGATGCCGAAGATGGACGGCTGGCAGGTGTGCCGCGAGCTGCGTGCGTATTCAAAGGTGCCCGTCATCATGCTGACAGCCAGGGGTGACGAGCAGGATGAGCTTCAGGGCTTTAAGCTGGGGGTGGACGAGTATATCTCGAAGCCCTTCAGTCCCAAGATCCTTGTGGCCAGAATTGAAGCCATCCTGCGCAGGACAAGCCGGGCATCGGAGGAAGACGTCTTAAGCTGCGGCGGAATCGAGATTGATAAGGTGGCACATTGTGTCAGGATTGACGGGAA
This sequence comes from uncultured Acetatifactor sp., assembly GCA_910586485.1. GTDB lineage: Bacteria > Bacillota > Clostridia > Lachnospirales > Lachnospiraceae > Acetatifactor. The sequence goes on along the minus strand of CAJUIA010000027.1, from coordinate 4,450 downwards.
GGAGATTGAATTAAGCTTTAAGGAATTTGAGCTTCTGACCTATTTTGTGGAAAACAGGGGGGTTGCGCTGCCAAGAGAAAAGATATTGAATCATGTGTGGAACTATGATTATTTCGGAGATGCCCGCACCATAGACACTCATGTGAAAAAGCTGCGCAGTAAAATGGGTGAAAAGGGCGATATGATCAAGACAATCTGGGGTATGGGATATAAATTGGAAGAGGGCTAATGAAGCATTCAATCAGACAGCAAATTGCATTGATTTTTATGGGTGTGATGATGGGGACGGTCCTGCTTTGTCAGGTTGTCAACAATATGTTTCTGGAAAGATATTATATCAGGAGCAAGACCAGAGTGATCTATGAAGCATATGAGAGCATCCGGCAGGCGGCGGGCAGTGACACCTACAGCTCGGAAAAGTTTAGAAAAGAGTTGGATGATGTCTGTAGTGTGGCCAACATTACGGTTTTGGTGATTGACGCCAACTCGCAGATCCGCTATGAATCCGTCAACGGAGGAAGCGAGCTGGATGCGTTGCTGCTGGGCTATATATTTGGCTTTGATACAAATCCCGTAAAGGTACTGGAGGAAGGGGAGGATTATGTGATCCAGAGGATGACCTCCGGGGAAGACGAATTCCTTATCATGTACGGGAGACTGAGCACGGGGATTTCCTTTATCATGAGAACGCCGGTGGAAAGCATTCGGGAGAGCGCGGATATTGCAAATCGCTTTTTTGCCTATGTGGGACTGGGCGGAATGCTGGCGGGCGGAATTATCATGTGGCTTATCTCCGGCAGGATTACGAAGCCCATCAAGAAGCTGAACAGCATTTCGGAGCAAATGGTGCATCTTAACTTTGAAGCCAAGTATCAGGGTGACGAAAAAAACGAAATCGGTACGCTGGGAGCAAATATAAACAAGCTGTCAAGCTCTCTGGAGCGCTCCATTTCCGGCTTAAAGACTGCAAACAATGAGCTGCAGAAGGATATTGAAAAAAAGGAACAAATAGATCAGATGCGCAGGGAATTCCTGGCCAATGTATCTCATGAGCTGAAAACGCCTATTGCGCTGATCCAGGGATATGCGGAGGGCCTTGTAGAAAGCGTTAATGAAGATTCGGAGAGCCGCAGCTTTTACTGCGAGGTTATTATGGATGAGGCGGCAAAGATGAATCTGATGGTGCAGAAGCTGCTGACATTAAATCAGCTGGAATTTGGCAATGACGTGGTGTCGATGGAACGCTTTGACATTGCGGCGTTGATCCGAAATGTTGTTCAGTCGGCGGAAATACTGATAAGGCAGAACGGAATCAGGGTACAAATGGAGGACTATGGGCCGGTCTGGGTCTGGGGAGACGAATTTAAGGTTGAAGAGGTATTTACAAACTATTTTTCCAATGCGGTCAATCATTGCAGCGGAGATAAAAATATTGTCGTAACGCTGGAAAGTAAGGATGAACTGGTGCGAGTGAACGTATTTAATACGGGGGAGCTGGTGCCGGAAGAGGCGTTGCCCCATTTGTGGGAAAAATTTTATAAGGTGGATAAGGCAAGAACACGGGAGTATGGCGGAAGCGGCGTGGGGCTTTCCATTGTGAAGGCGATTATGGAATCCATGAATCGGCAGTATGGCGTGGAAAACCGTCAGGACGGGGTATTGTTTTGGTTTGAATTGGAAGGATGTGAGGAAAATGTGGATGAATAAGATAGGGAGGCGTTGAAACAGAATCGTGAGATGCTGCCGGCTCGCAGCCTGTGCAGCGGAAATAAGAGGAAATATGAGAAGAGAAAAAGAAAATATTGAATTTACAAGGGTGTTGCTGGTGGGAGTGGATACAGGAGAGGAAGCGGATTTTGAGCACTCCATGGCGGAGCTTGCCAGCCTGGCGGAAGCCGCTCACAAGCAGGTAGTCGGTACCATCGTGCAGCACATGGAGACGGTAAACAGATCCTTGTATATCGGAACGGGAAAAGCTGCCCAGGTAAAGGCTTATGCTGCCCAGGCAGAGGCGGAAGAGATCGTATTTGACAATGCCCTGTCCCCTACCCAGATCAGAAATCTGGCGAATGAGCTGGAGCTGCCTGTATTGGACAGGAACAATCTGATTTTGGACATTTTTGCCCTTCGGGCCAGAACGGGAGAAGCCAAGCTGCAGGTGGAAGCGGCCAGACTGCAGTATATGCTGCCACGGCTGGTGGGAATGCGCGAAAATTTAAGCCGTCAGGGAGGAACCGGCGGCGCAATGAGCAATAGGGGTGCAGGTGAGACCAAGCTGGAGCTGGACCGTAGAAAGATAGAACACCGCCTCAGTGAGCTGGAAAAAGAGCTGAATTCGATGACCAAAAACAGGGAAACCATGCGGAAGAGACGAATGCAGTCGGGCATACCCCAGGTGGTGCTGGTCGGATATACCAATGCAGGGAAGTCCACGATTTTAAACAGGCTGGTAGAGCACTATGGCGAGCGCAGTGAAAAGACTGTGACGGAAAAGGATATGCTGTTTGCTACGCTGGATACTGCCGTCAGGAGTATCAGCACCGGTGACAACAGGCCCTTTTTGCTGGCGGATACAGTTGGATTTATACACAAGCTGCCTCATGGTCTGGTAAAGGCCTTTCGTTCTACGCTGGAAGAAGTAAAATATGCGGACCTTTTGGTTCAGGTGGTGGATTTTTCCGACGAGCATCACAAACAGCAAATGGAAGTTACGGAGCAGACACTGAAGGAGCTAGGGGCCGGAGACATCTCTAGGCTTGTGGTCTATAACAAAGCGGATAAATGCGGAATGGAAGGAATCCCACAGAAAAAAGAAGGCCGGATCTATATGGCGGCAGGGCAGGGCTGCGGGCTGGAGGAGCTGACAGGTATGATACAGGATACGCTTTACGCCGACAGGGTGGAGACGGATTTTCTCCTGCCTTTTAACCGGGGAGATCTGGTATCCTTTCTGATGGAAAATGCTACGGTGCTGAAGCAGGAGTATACGGAGGCGGGCGTACATTTAAAGGTCAGCTGTCAAAAGCAGGATGCAGAAAAGTACAGCCTGTACAGGCAGCAGAGCGCAGGTGCCTGAATTGTTACGGAATCGTGCCTGAGGCTGCAGGGATGGTTGACTGTAAGAAAAAAGTGAGGTATATTATAAGCATACGGATAAAATTTTTTAAAGTTAAGTGAGGGACAGTATGTTGACAAAAAAATTCAGGACCGGTCTGGCGGTGGCAGCGCTTTCCATGGGGTTATGCTTAGGTATGACTGGCTGCGGTGAAAATATGATTCCGGAATTGACAGAGAGCGAAATGCAGACCATCGGGGAATATGCCGCCTTTACATTAATGAAATATGATGCCAGCAACAGGAGCCGCCTTGTGGAGCTTCCGTCGGAGCCTGTGCCGGAAATTCCTGAGCAGACGGAGCCGGAGAAGCCGCTGGAGCCGGAAAACCCTTCGGAAACAGGACCGGTGGATAATACGCCCGTTACGGACATGACGGAGCCTGAGGATCCCGGCAGCATGGAGGATGTGCTGGGGCTGACCGAAGGGGTGAACGTCAGCTTTGCGGATGCGGAGATTTGTGATAAATATCCGCATGAAGATGAGATCGGGGGACTATCCGTCTCCGCTTCAAGCGGGAAAAAGCTGCTGGTGCTGCACTTTCAGTTTGTCAACAATACGGAGCAGGAGCAATTTGTAGACATTGCATCGCAGAAGGAGCTTTCTTTTCGGATTACCGTCAATGGGGATTACAGGCGCAATGCAATGACGGTGCTGCTTCTGGATGATATGACCGCGCTTCGTGAAACCATACCGACAGGCGGAATTACGGAGGCAGTTCTCATTATAGAGGTGGAGCAGGAAAGCATTGAGGATGTAGCTTCCATTTCCCTTAATCTGAAAAATGATGTAAAAGCATATACAATTCAGCTAAAATGATGATATATGCAGTTAAAAGTTTACAGCAATAAAGTGCTAAACAGCCGAAATGCTTATAAAATAAAGCGTTTCGGCTGTTTCGATAAATTGTGCAAAATTTTTACAAAAATTTCAAGTTTATGGTTGACAAGGGGAATGGCGGGTGGTATACTCAATTTCGTTGTTGAGGATAGCTTCAAGTTTGAAAGATAAAGCTTGAAAGATTAAAAAAAGTAGTTGACATACCTTTCCAGGTGTGCTATCCTTAATAAGCTGTCGCTCAAGCGATGGCAAAGCCAAAGCGGCAGGACCGCTTGGAAGCAAAGCCCGTAACGGGGCAGGCTTGATTGTACCTTGACAAACAAACAGTAATGCAACCCTGAAAAGATTCCAAAAGACATTCATGCGTCAGGCAGTGCTTGAAGGAGGAGACTCGAAAGAGAGAATCGGCCATTAGGCAGTCAGGCAGAGAGATGGATGTCAAAATAAAGAATGAATTCAGAAAAGAACGAACAGTAATGCCAGATAAAAGACTGGCA
>CAJUIA010000026.1 GCA_910586485.1 uncultured Acetatifactor sp. | reverse complement strand
TTAAATACATGATTTGTGTGTTATGAGGTTTAAAAGGAAGTGTCAAACTCCCGGATTTTGTGCCATAATAGTTGTCCTTTCCTGCAAAAAGAGTATAATAAAATCTGTTTCGATTATTGTACCTTAAATAGAGGCAGCAGTAAAGCAAATATTCTGCGGGCATTCTTCATAAGGCGGCTTGCCGGCCTTGGAGATGGTATGGAGGTTACAGGAGATACAGACGTGAGCTATTTCAGAGAAATTGACGTGAACACCGCTGAGCTTAAGGGCACATTATATGTGACGGACAGCGTAACAAAAGCAAAGCAGCTGCGGGATGCAGGGGAAGCGGTGCTTATTTATTTTCATGACGGGAACGGAAAGGAAGATTTTTCGGATTTTACCTTCGGGGTGGAGGACCCGGAAAATTTGGAGGCAGACTATGTGGAACGGGTGTACCGAAGGCTGAAGAGTCTGCCCTGGAATATTTTGGAGACAAGGAGGTGTCTGATCCGAGAGACAACGCCGGAGGATGTAGAGGACTTTTTTCGGATATACAGTGATCCCGCCATCACGGAATTTATGGAAGGGCTGTATCCGGATCAGGAACAGGAGAAGGAATACATCCGGGAATATATCAAAAGGATATATACCTTTTATGAGTTCGGGGTATGGACGGTAGTGGAAAAAAGCAGCGGGACCGTGATCGGCAGGGCAGGATTTTCCTATCGTGAGGGCTATGATGAGCCGGAGCTTGGCTTTATTATCGGCGTTCCCTGGCAGAGAAAGGGATACGGAGAAGAGGTATGCCGGGGGATTTTAGATTACGGTACGGGTAAGCTGGGGTTTCAGGAGATAAACGCACTGGCGGAGACCCGGAACGAAGCTTCCCTGAAGCTGTGTGATAAGCTGGGCTTTCAGGCGGTGCAAGAGCTTTATATAGGGGAAAGGGATTATTTTTTGTTGAAATATTTTAAAGAAATATAGTTGACGCATTAAAAATGGTGTGCTATACTTGCGAGCATAAAGAGCGAAGGCGCTATGGAGAAATCCGTAGCGCCTTTTTCGCGATTATGAAAAGAACGCGGTGCAAAACGGCAGGGAAGGGAGGAAGCTGGTGCCGCAGCAAAACGGGCGATAACGTCCGGCAGGATGAGGAGGAAAATATTATGACAGAGGAAATTTTGAGTACTGTACGAGGCGAATTGTTTGGCGTCTGGTTTTTGATTGGCGCGGCGCTGGTGTTTTGGATGCAGGCCGGCTTTGCCATGGTGGAGACAGGCTTTACCAGGGCGAAGAATGCGGGTAATATCATCATGAAGAATCTGATGGATTTCTGCATCGGCACGGTGGTATTTATTTTGATCGGCTTCGGTCTGCTGCTGGGAGAGGATCTGGCCGGCTTTATCGGTAAGCCGGGATTTGACATTTTTACGGCTTATGAAAGCTTTGACTGGTCGAATTTCGTGTTTAACCTGGTATTTTGCGCTACCACGGCCACCATTGTATCCGGAGCCATGGCGGAAAGGACAAAATTCCTTTCCTACTGCATTTATTCTGCCGTGATTTCTGCGTTGATTTATCCGATTGAGGCGCATTGGATCTGGGGCGGCGGCTGGCTGGCACAGCTTGGCTTTCATGATTTTGCCGGTTCCTGTGCCATCCATATGGTAGGCGGTATTTCCGCTTTAATCGGCGCAAAGATTCTTGGCCCCCGCATTGGCAAGTTCACCAGGGGCAAGGACGGAAAGGTTACAAAAGTAAATGCTTTTCCCGGCCATAATCTTCCCATCGGCGCGCTGGGAGTGTTTATCCTGTGGCTGGGCTGGTACGGCTTCAACGGCGCCGCGGCAACCAGCATTGAACAGCTGGGATCCATTTTTGTTACCACGACGATTGCGCCTGCAGTGGCGACCGTGGCATGTATGATCTTTACCTGGATCAAGTACGGGAAGCCGGATGTTTCCATGTGCTTGAATGCTTCCCTGGCAGGGCTGGTGGCAATTACTGCCTCCTGTGATGTGACGGATGCCCTTGGCGCTATCGTGATCGGCACGGTGGCAGGATTGCTGGTGGTATTCGGAGTATGGTTTTTGGATAATAAGCTGCACATTGATGATCCGGTGGGTGCCGTGGCGGTCCACTGTCTGAATGGCATCTGGGGCACTCTGGCAGTAGGGCTGTTTGCTACTGATACGGCTCCGGGATACGGGATTGCAGATGCAGGCGGCAATGTGCTGACCGGACTGTTTTATGGCGGCGGGTTTAAGCTGCTGGGTTTACAGCTGTTGGGCTTTGGGGCTGTTGCGGCATGGACGGCAGTGACCATAACCGTTGCTTTTCTGGTCATCAAGGCAACGGTGGGGATTCGCGTATCGGAAGAGGAAGAGATTGTGGGCCTGGATGCGAAGGAACATGGTCTTGCCTCCGCTTATGCAGGATTTTCCATTATGGACGTATCCGGCGGTATTATGGATGTTAATGAGAATACTGATCTGGGCGAGGGCGAATATGAAGCGGCTTCGGACGTGCAGAAGAGAGCGGCCGTGCCTGTGGCGGAAATCCCCGTTATGGCCTCCACTGGTATTTATAAGGTGGTAGTGATTGCCAGAATGACCAGATATGACGTATTAAGAAAGGCCATGAATGACCTGGGCGTTACCGGCATGACGGTGACGAATGTGATGGGCTGTGGAGTCCAGAAGGGCGCCGGGGAAAGATACCGGGGCGTGGAGCTGGATGCCACGCTGCTGCCCAAGGTCAAGGTGGAAGTGGTGGTCAGCAAGATTCCCGTGGCCGATGTGATCGAGGCGGCAAAGAAAGCCCTGTACACAGGACATATTGGTGACGGCAAAATATTTGTTTATAATGTAGATAAGGTGGTAAAGGTCCGCACCGGTGAAGAGGATTTTGCTGCTCTGCAGGATGTGGAATAAAACTCCGTCGTTTCTTTAAGAGCGCTCAGGCGATTAAGCTCGCCTGGGCGTTTTCAGTTTGGGCGCTTTCACGTTCTTTTGCTTGCGGCAGGCGAAAAAGTATTGTATGATGAAAGGGAGGTGGCGGCATATGAGAAAACGGATAACATACGTGATGCTGTTGATATTTGTGCTGGCTCTGACCGGCTGCGGCGGCCAGGATAAGATTGCGGGAAAAAGCTACTGTTATGAGAAGGAAGGGCTGAGCGGGGATCCCTTTGTCATTACGATTCAGAAAGATGGAAGCTTCACTTATTACGAAGGCTCGATCAGCAGCTATATCGGCTATGGAAGCTGGGCATTGACGGATGACATTCTGGTGCTTACGGATGAGACATCCCGGCCGTATGTAAACCGCTTCAGGGTGGAAGGGGATGAACTGATTTTTATTTCGGAAGGCTCCACCAATTTTATGATGATTCGGGTCGCGGACGGAGAAAGGTTTACAGCGGAAAAGACAACAAGCGGTACGGATCTGTTTGGGGCCGCAGTCATTATCATCCTGTTGATAATTGCAGTGCTGGCCCTGATTTCCTGCCTGATGGCGGCTTATGTGGCGAAGCCTCGCTATACCAGCCTGGAAAAGGCAAAAAAGATAGCGGAGGATGCAGGCTTTTGGCGGGATTATGACAAAATGGAAAAGGAAGAGCTGGAGATAGAATCCTATGACGGCTATCGGCTGAAGGCCTTTTACGTGCCGGCACCCGCGGAATCTGACAAGTATGTCATTATTTCACATGGATACACTTATAACAGATACGGCAGCCTGCGGTATTTACATATGTTTCGTTCCTTCGGGTACAACTGTCTGATTTATGATGACAGAGGGCACGGGGATAATCTCAGGACAAAATGCACCATGGGAGTCAGGGAATCAAAGGATCTGCTGCGGGTGATTGACTGGGTGTATGAGCGTTTTGGGGAGAATATTATCCTTGGTCTTCATGGAGAGTCCATGGGCTCCGGTTTACAGATTATGGCGCTGAAGGAGAAGCCTAAGGTGAAATTTGTGATTAATGACTGTGGCTATGCGGATTTGATGGGGGTGCTGACGCATAATATCAGGAGTGCGCTGCATATGCCGAGATTTTTCTGCTATCTGGCCAGCGCTGCCTGCAGAGTGGTATTCGGCTATTCCTTTACAGGAGTGCGTCCCATAGACTCCCTGCCGGAGAATACCGTTCCCGTTTGCTTTATGCACGGTGCGGCGGATGATTTTATTCCCTGCAGCCATTCGGAGAGGATGCACCAGGCCATGATGGCTTACAGCGAGCTGCATTTGTTTCCCGGCGCGACCCACGGGCTTTCCATTGACAGTGATGAAGAAGGCTATTGCAGGATTGTAAAGGAGTTTCTGGATAAGGTTTTGGAAGGACAGGAGGTATGAGCAATGTATATTGCGGATGAGAAAAGATATGAAGAAATGCGGTATCACCGGTGCGGGACAAGCGGATTGAAGCTGCCTGCCGTTTCTTTGGGACTGTGGCACAATTTTGGTTCTAACGGAAGCTTTGACAATATGGAAGCAATGTGCCGCACGGCCTTTGATCACGGGATTACTCATTTTGATCTGGCGAATAATTACGGTCCGGAAGCGGGAGCGGCGGAGGAAAACTTTGGCCGCATTTTACGGAATAGTCTGGGGACGTACCGGGATGAGCTGGTAATTTCTACGAAGGCAGGATACGGCATGTGGCCGGGGCCTTACGGAGACTGGGGCAGTAAAAAGTATCTTGTAGCCAGCCTGGACCAGAGCCTGAAGCGGATGGGGCTGGAGTATGTGGATATTTATTATCACCACAGGCCGGATCCGGAGACGCCTCTGGAAGAGACGGCCAGGGCGCTGGACGGTATTGTCAGGAGCGGGAAGGCGCTGTATGTGGGTATCTCCAATTACAATAAAGAGCAGACTATGGCCATAGCGGAGCTGTTTCAGGAGATGGGGACGCCGTTTATCATCAATCAAAGGCGCTATTCCATGCTGGACAGGACCATGGAACGGGACGGACTGAAAAGTTATGCCGCTGCTCATGGCATCGGCATCATCACCTTCTGCCCCCTGGAGCAGGGGCTGCTGACAGACCGCTATCTGCACGGCATCCCGGAGGACAGCCGGGTCCGCAGAGACGGGCGCTTTTTGCAGGAAAACTCGATTACCGAGGAAAAGCTGGCAAAGATCAGGGCATTAAATGAGCTGGCGGCCGGAAGAGGGCAATCTCTTGCGCAGATGGCTCTGGCCTGGATTTTAAGGGACGGGGATGTTACCAGCGTACTGATCGGCGCCTCAAAGCCCGCACAGATCCTGGACAATATCGGTATGCTTAAAAATCTGTCCTTTACGGAAGACGAGCGGGAGCGGATAGATGAGATTGTGCTGGAGAATATTTGATGCGGCATTGGGGTAAAGATTGAAAATTGAAATTTTCAATCTCGGAATTTGTGACGCTGCGCGTCCCAAAGTTCCTGCAGATTTAGATGCCGCTTACGCGGCGGAATGAGAGGAAATATGGGATTGTTTGGAAGAGAAAACGGCAGCATTTTTTTAATGCCTGCAGATAGAAGAGAGGCGACCTTAAAGAAGCTGAAAAAGCAAAAGATAGCGGTTAACGAGCATTTGCCGCTGCTTCCCACATGCGAAGAGGTAAAGCTGAAGAGCCTGGAAGAGGTAAAGAAACGCGCTTCAGGCTCTTTCCTCTGTGCCATGCTGGCCTGTTCCATTGCACAGAACGAAAATTATCAGGATTCTGTGGAATTCGTATTGTCGAAGATGTACGAATGGGATCTCTATCAGGATGACCTGCTGCCGAAGGAGCAGACGCTGATTTGGAACAGGCATACGAAAAAGGGAAATGAAGCGGATATTTTGAGGCAGAACGTTATAGATGTGGCCTGGAGCTATGAGACCTGCTATGCTCTTTTGTGGTCGTTGGAGCTGCTGGTGGACAGAGAGTTTGGAAATGCCACGCGCAGATGTGACGTAAAGGTTGCCATGTTTTCCAGCAGTCTCATCAATGACCCATCTACCAAATTACGAAGTGTTGACAGAATATTAAGCATGCTGGATTTGTATTACTGTTATCATTGGGCCTGTGTGGAAAAGCAGATCAGGCCTGAAACGCCTGTCGGGAAGCTGAATCCGGAGGTGGTTCTGGAACGGCGGAGAGGTCTGGAGTGGCTGATCAGTGAGGAACGGGACTGGAATGAGGTTTCGCTGGATACGTAATTGTTTCCAGAAGTTAAAAATTTTTAATTGACAGGTATCATATTATATGCTATAGTGAGACTACATATCTGGGAGTCATATCAAACTATTTCGGTTGAAAATCCCTGTATGAAAATGGAATCTGAATATTCCACAAAATATAGCGGATTGCAGGAGTGGTGCGAGGGGAGATTTGGTCTCTGCAGATAATAATGATGCACTGTACTTAGGGCTGTCGGTGGTGTTACGGACATTTGCTGAGTGTCATGAAGGAAAAGGGCTTCCCTGTTGTGTACATTCTTCTTTCCGCAAGATACGAAAGGAGAATTACATGGAAGAGACAGAAAAAGTAATAGAAGAAGTAAAGAATGCAAGAGAGAATAAACGAATGCAGGAAAAGGCAAGGAAGAAGCTGGCGGAAATGAACTTGCTGGACGATTTCCTGTTTGGCTCGGTAGTGACGTATCCGGAAATCGGAGAACGGTTTGTGAGGATTTTGCTGAAAACGATTTTTGGCAGGGAATTTAAGTATCTATCGGTGGCGGCCCAGAAAGTACTTTACGGTACGGAAAGCGATCTGCATGGTGCGCGGCTTGACGTTTATATAGAGCCGGAAGCGAAGGACTCGGAAGGGAAAGTAACCGTATATGACATCGAGCCGGACAAAAAAGACAGCGCGGCAGATAAAAGGTCACTACCCCGCAGAGTACGCTTTTACCATGGAAAGATTATTGCAAGAAGCCTGAACTCCGGTGCGGGCTATGATGATTTGAAGAATATTGTAGTGATTATGGTGCTGCCCTTTGACCCGTTTGGGCTGGATCGCATGGTTTACACCGTAAAAAGCAGATGCGTGGAAGTACCGGAGATGGAGTATGAAGACGGGGCATCAACCTTATTTTTGTATACGAAGGGAACAAAGGGTGAGCCAGGGGAAGCTTTAAAGCAGATGCTGCATTATATGGAATACAGCAATTTGCAAAATGCGGTAAATGATGATCTGAAGGAGGTACACAGGATGGTAGAGGTAGTAAAATTTGATTCGGAAACATCAATAAGCTGCGTGAGACTGATGGAGAAGCTGGCAAAAAGTAAGGCGGAGGGTGAATTGAAGGGCGAGTTGAAGGGCAAAACAGAAAAGCTGGTTACACAAATCTGTAAAAAGATGAAGCTGGGCCAGTCGCTGGAGAAGATTGCGGAAGATCTGGTAGAAGAGGTTTCCGCCATTGAACCGATTTTTACGGCGGCAGAAAAATTTGCCCCTGCGTATGAGGCGGAAGCCGTATTGCAATATCTGGCGGGAGGTCCTTTAGTGGCTGATCAGTGAGGAACGGGACTGGAATGAGGTTGCGCTGGATACGTAAGGGAGATACTTATCATGAACATGGGCGTCAGTACGGAAGAATTAAACCATCAGATTGAAGAGGCCACGAATATTGAGGACTTTCTGAATTCAAACCGGGAATATATGCTGTCCGGCAGTCTTTCCGAACATTTGTCAGCCCTTCTTGTGGAAAAGAATATCAGTAAAGCAGATGTGGTGCGTGGGTCCCTGCTTGACCGTGCCTATGTATATCAGATTTTTTCCGGGGAGAGGCGGCCGTCCCGTGATAAGCTGCTTGCGCTGGCCTTCGGCCTGAGACTTACCGGGGACGAGACGCAGAAACTGATGAAGCTGTCCGGCAACAGAGAACTGTATGCAAGGGATGAAAGGGACGCTGTCATATTATATGCCCTGAAGAATCATAAGACGATTATGGACACAAACGAGCTGCTGGATGCCCATAAGATGGCAGCACTGGGGGCGTTGTCGTGAAAGCTGTGAGTTTGTTTTTATTCCGTTTTTATTCCATTTCTATTCCATTTCTTCAGGCGGTCCGAATATCAGCCAGGGGCTGTAGTATTCCTCCGGTACCGGATCCGGCATAGGACTTGAGCTGTATTCGTTGGGCCTGGAGGAATAAGCCTGAACGGTAAACCGGTATTTGTGGCCCTGTACCAGAAACTGTGAGCGAATAATGATCCCGCCGTATCCCTCTTGCTTTATATAATACAACGGCCAGGTGTTATTCATCACATAGGTGCCGGTCTCGTCATAGAATGTTACGTTAAAGGTATCATTGTCTTCGTAATCGTCAAGATTGCTCCAGGTGGCATAATAGTACCGGGTGTTGTTTTTCTCCACCAGTCTCCAGGCGAGTCCCTCAGGAGCCGGCAGCGGCGGAGCAGCTTCGCCTGTGTATTCAAAGACGTCGGACATGGCATAAGGGCTGTCCGTAAACTGAATATTGTCTCCTGCGGCGGATACTGTAAAGTAGTATAAGCCGTTTTCACTCAATGATTTCACTACATTCCAGCTAAGCACATCTTTGTCTGCGGGTTTGCCGCCCATTCGGACCAGAGCTTCATAACACAAGCTGTCATCCTCCGGATTCGGTGTGTCCGCCGTATCCTGTCTGTACAGCCTAAAGTGGAACTGAATTTCCTCGCCGATCTTTGCATCCGGCACGTTATCCCATTCAGCAATGCCCGTTTCTCCGTTCCAATGCACGTTTTCCGGCATGGGCAGAGCGGGAAGAGAAACATTTTTGCCTGCTGTTCCGGCTGTTTCCTTATTCAGAAGGGCAGGCAGCTTCCATGCGCAGATCCCGATGAGAGCCGACAGGCAGACTGCCGTACAGCTCCACAGCAAATTCCGCTTTGTGGGGAAAAAAGCCCTTTGAAACTGCTCCACGGAACGGTAGCGTTGATCCGGGTCCAAATTAGTACACTTTTGGAGAACTTTTCTATAATGCGGCTTTTCAGTCTTTTTCGTTAAAAGCAGCTTCAAAGTCGTGCCCAGAGCATAGATGTCCGTTCGCTGGTCCGTTTGGGAAAAGCCGTATTGTTCCGGGGAAGCAAAGCCCCTGGTGCCCAGCTGCCGCGTATCCTGATCCAGGCCTTCCCTGGGCATACGTGCAATATCAAAATCAATGAGGTACACATGTCCCTCTTCTGTAAGCATAATATTAGAGGGCTTGATGTCACGATGAATGATACCCTTTTGGTGAAGAAACGTCAGAACGGAGCAAAGCTCTTTGACAACCGTTGAGAATTGCCTTTTTGACAGCTCGACCGTCCCCAGCGGCTGTCCCTCTATATATTCTTCCAGGATCGTAGTGGAATTCTCGGAGACAGTTACCTCCAGCAGCCCTGGCAGGCCGGGATGAGGATTGTCCCTTAAGACCTCATAGACGGGATGCTGTCCGGCCAGTACCTTACGGATATATTTCCGTTCCCCTGAACAGACCAGGTAAACCGTACTTTTTTCACTCTGCTTCAGCAGTTTTAGCTCTTTGTATTCCGCTTCCATAGGCATCCCTCTTTACGTACCCTTGCGCATATACCAATCAATATTTTGTAGATTTTTCTGCAGGCGCTCATAGTTTAACATTTTTTAATATCTTTGACAAGCCAAATGAAAACCGTTCATAAACTGCATATTAAAGTTTTCTAACGTGCCTTACTTTCCGTTGTTTTTTCTCCATAGGTGATATAGAATGTAACTGTTCGGAAGCGTAAGAAATATATTTCGGACAGCTATATTTTAATACGGGACTTTTTACGGGAGAAGGGAGAATGCGTATGAGCGGTGATTCATTTCGCAACAAAAGGAACGGATTTACGACCATGGACGGAGGCGAGGGCGGCAGGCCGAGAAAATTTTCCAACGGGAAAATAATCGGCATCGTAGCGGCGGTGCTGGTGGTCATTATCCTCCTGTTCAATTCCACCTATGAGATCAAGGAGCAGGAGCAGGCGGTGCTGATTACTTTAGGAAAGGCTGCTGCAGTGACGGAGCCGGGACTGCACTTTAAAATCCCCTTTATCCAGCAGGTAAAAAAGGTGAATACCACGATCCAGGGATTTTCCATCGGCTACAGCAGCAACAGCAATGAGGTCATTGCGGACGAGTCTTTAATGATCACCTCGGATTTTAATTTTATTGATGTGGACTTTTATGTGGAATACCGTTACAGTGATCCGGTAAAGGCACTTTATGCTTCTCAGTTTCCGTTGGAAATTTTGCGTAATATCAGCCAGAGCTGCATTCGTACCGTCATTGGCAGCTATCCAGTGGACGATGTGCTGACTACCGGCAAAAACGAAATTCAAGCAGCCATTAAGGAGATGATTATTGAGCGGCTGGAAATTCAGGATATAGGCATCCAGCTGGTAAATATTACCATCCAGGATTCGGAGCCGCCTACCGCAGAAGTCATGGAAGCATTTAAAGCAGTGGAGACTGCAAAGCAGGGTAAGGAGACGGCGCTGAACAATGCCAATAAGTACCGCAATGAACAGCTTCCCTCCGCGCAGGCAAAGGCGGACGGCATCTTGAAGGATGCGGAGGCCAGAAAGACCGAACGGATCAACGAGGCTACCGCCCAGGTGGCCCGGTTTGACGCCATGTATCAGGAGTATATTAAAAATCCTGCCGTGACAAGACAGCGCATGTTTTTTGAGGCTATGGAGGAAGTGCTGCCGGATCTAAAGGTCATTATTCAAAGTGAGGGCGGCGATGTACAGACCATATATCCTCTGGAATCCTTTACTGGGAACTCGGACAGCGGATCAGGCAGCGATTCCGGGCGCAGCACCTCCGAAAACGGCGGCAGTGCGGCGGCGAACGGTTCAACGGCAGACGGCACTGAAGGGAACTGAGGAAGCGTCATATTTTATAACAATTTGAGATTCCGCAGAGCGGAATGATGGAGGTTAGTATGAAAACAGTGAAAAAAGTTACATTGGTTATAGTGATCTTTATATTGCTGATAACCGGTGCATCCTGTATCGTCGTCACCAATGAAAATGAATACAGCCTGATCCGTCAGTTTGGAAGGATCGACCATGTGGTATCCAAGGCAGGCATCAGCTTTAAGCTTCCCTTTATTCAGAGCGTGGATACTTTGCCCAGACAGATTCTGCTTTATGATCTTTCGTCCTCGGATGTGATTACCAGCGATAAAAAGACCATGATCTGTGACAGCTATATTTTGTGGCATATTGTGGATCCCACCAAGTTTGCACAGACGCTGAACGGTTCCGTTACCGCCGCGGAGGGCAGGCTGGACGCCATTGTTTACAATTCCACGAAAAATATTATCAGCAGCACGACTCAGGATGATGTGATTTCCGGGCGGAACGGAGGTTTGTCCGATGCCATCTTAAGTAATATCGGCACGGCTCTGGATCAGTACGGCATCGAGATTTTGTCCTTTGAAACAAAGAAGCTGGATCTGCCCAGCGACAACAAGGCGGCGGTTTATGAGCGTATGATTTCCGAGCGTGATAATATTGCGGCCACCTATACCGCCGAAGGAAGCTCCGAGGCACAGATCATCCGTAATACTACGGATATGGAGGTGACAGTAATGCTTTCCGAGGCAGAGAAGGAGGCGGAGATTCTGATCGCCGAGGGCGAGGCGGAGTACATGAGAATATTGGCTGAGGCCTATAACGACGAGTCCAAGCAGGAATTTTACTCCCTTGTCAGGAGCCTGGACGCCCTGAAGCTTTCCATGCAGGGCGGCAATAAGACGGTGATTCTTTCGCCGGATTCGCCGATTGCACAGATATTTTATGGGAAGTAAGGGACAGTTCAAACACTCCATAATCAAGTAACAAGTGATAGCCGGCTGTTGTTCTCAATGAGGACTGTGCGAGACATCGGTACTTGGCAAGCGTACTGTGCTTGCCTATGTACCGTTACGTCGAGCCCCAAGCGCAAGCGTGTCCGAATGAGAATGGCGGACGGCTGTCGCCGTCAAGATGTGGGCGTCTGAACTGTCTGTTACGAAATAAGGGGGTAACCTTGACACAAACTGCAATAGTTCTTGCGGTTTGCGTGCATTTAGGTTATAATAAGCATATGTTGCAGCGAGGGTATGAGGCAGGGAGCCAAGCAGTGGGAATGTCATAGGGATGGCATTGATTTGCTTGGCTCTTTTTATCTATATTTGAGAAAGGAAGATCAACTATGACAGACATTATTGTGATCGGCGCGGGGGTAACGGGATGCGCAGTTGCAAGAGAACTGGCACGTTATGACTTGAGTGTGACGGTATTGGAACGAGCCTCTGACGTGTGTGAGGGTACTTCGAAGGCTAACAGCGGTATTGCACATGCCGGATTTGATGCCGTGCCCGGCACCTTAAAGGCGAAGCTGAATGTGGCCGGAAGTGAGATGATGGAGGATTTATCTAAAGAGCTGGACTTCCCTTTTAAGCGTAATGGCTCTTTGGTGCTGTGTTTCGACGAGGGGGACAGGCATAAGCTTCAGCGGCTCCTGGAGCAGGGGCTGCAAAACGGTGTGAAGGGCTTACGGATCATTGAGAGGGAAGAGCTGAAAGAGCTTGAGCCTAACATTTCGAATGATGCCGTGGCGGCGTTGTTTGCGCCAACGGGAGGAATTGTCTGTCCTTTTGGCCTGACGATTGCGCTGGCGGAAAATGCGGCGGTGAATGGCGTTATGTTCAGGCTGAATACAAAGGTGCAGGAGATTCAGAAGATACCGGAAGGCTATCGCGTGATTACAAATCAGGGGACGTTTGACAGCAGGGCAGTCGTCAATGCTGCAGGAGTTTATGTGGATCGGTTTCATAACATGGTCAGCGGGCAGAAGATCAAAATAATCCCCAGGAAAGGCGAGTACTGTCTGATGGATAAGAAGGTGGGAAGCTGGGTCACAAGGACTATTTTCCAGCTGCCTGCAAAATACGGCAAGGGTGTGCTGGTGACGCCCACGGTTCACGGTAATCTGCTGGCGGGGCCGACAGCGGTGGATATAGAAGATTATGAGGGC
The DNA here is from genome assembly GCA_910586485.1 of uncultured Acetatifactor sp. GTDB lineage: Bacteria > Bacillota > Clostridia > Lachnospirales > Lachnospiraceae > Acetatifactor. Next base: position 45,685 of record CAJUIA010000026.1, on the reverse strand, counting down.
GTAAACACCACGGGAGAGGGTATGGCAGACTTGATGAGGCGGGCGGCACTCAGCGTGGAAGGGCTTCCCGCAGGGCAGGTTATCACTTCCTTTGCCGGGCTCCGTGCTCACGGAGTCACGGAGAAAGAGGATTTTATCCTCGGACCGGTGGAAGATGCGCCCGGATTTTTCGACGCGGCGGGCATAGAATCGCCTGGCCTTACCTGCGCGCCTGCGCTAGGAAAATACATGGCGGAGATGGTGCTGAAATATCTTCCGGCGGAGGAAAAGAAAACCTTTATTGCCACGAGAAAGGGGATTCCCAGCATGGCGCTTGCGGATCCGGAAGAGAGACAGCGGCTGATCAAGGAAAATCCGCTTTATGCGGATGTGGTGTGCCGCTGTGAGATGGTGACGGAGGGCGAGATCGTGGATGCCATTCGCAGACCCCTGGGGGCAACCACCTTGGACGGGGTAAAGCGTCGTACCAGAGCTGGTATGGGGCGCTGCCAGGCGGGCTTCTGTTCTCCGAGAACGGTGGAGATTCTGGCCAGAGAGCTGGGCTGTGATATGGCGGAAATTGGAAAGAACGACGAGGGGAGCGAATTCCTGACAGAATAGGAAATTGTGGTGCAGGTGATTTCCATTGATTTAGAATGCCGGGGAGGGGCTTGTGCAAACCCCTGTGCGGCGGAATGCGAGGAAAGATGAAAAAAGAATTGGTAATTATCGGCGGCGGTCCTGCAGGGCTTGCGGCGGCGATTGCGGCAAGAGAAAACGGCGTGGAGGATCTGGTAATTATAGAGAGGGACGGCAGGCTGGGAGGAATTTTAAACCAGTGTATTCATAACGGTTTTGGACTGCACACCTTCAAGGAAGAGCTGACGGGACCGGAATATGCTGCCAGATATATTGACAAGGTGCTGGAGCTTGGGATTCCCTATAAGCTGAATACCATGGTGGTTGATCTGACACAAATGTCAGATCAAGCGCAGCAGGCTGGGGCAGACAGCGTGGTATCCGAGGAAGGAGTTAAAGCAGTGGATAATGCCGCATCCGGCGTACATGATGTTTGTAAGCTGGTAACGGTAATGAATCGGGAAGAAGGTCTGTATACTATTGAAGCCAGGGCCGTTATTCTGGCGATGGGATGCAGGGAGCGTTCCAGAGGGGCATTGAACATTCCTGGTTATCGCCCTGCCGGAATCTATTCTGCGGGTACGGCTCAGCGTTATGTAAATATGGAAGGGAGAATGCCCGGAAGAGAGGTAGTCATATTGGGCTCCGGAGACATCGGTTTGATTATGGCCCGCCGTATGACGCTGGAGGGCGCTAAGGTGAAGCTGGTGGCGGAGCTGATGCCTTATTCCGGCGGACTGAAGAGGAACATCGTGCAGTGCCTGGACGATTTCGGCATTCCTTTAAAGCTTGAGCATACGGTGGTTGATATTAAAGGAAAGAAACGAGTGGAGGCTGTTGTGATTGCCAGGGTGGATGAGCATTCCAGACCGATTCCCGGCACCGAGGAAGAGATCAAATGTGACACTCTGTTATTGTCCTGCGGCCTGATTCCTGAGAATGAACTGTCGGAAACTCTTGGGGTGGAAATGAATCCGGCAACAAAAGGTCCTAAAGTCAACGAAAGTCTGGAAACGGATAAAGAGGGGGTTTTTGCCTGCGGCAATGTGCTGCATGTCCATGACCTGGTGGATTATGTGTCCGAGGAAGCACTGCAGGCGGGAAAATGTGCGGCGGCTTATCTGCAGGGCGGGCATTCGGCAGAGACTGCGGAGAAGCCGGGGAAACAGATTCCCATCAGGGCGGTAAACGGGGTTCGTTATACGGTTCCGGCATCCTTGAATATTGACAGGATGGAGGCTTCTCAGGTGGTGCGTTTCCGGGTGGGAAACGTTTACCGGGACGCGGCGGTGGAGGTGTCCTTTAACGGAAAGACAGTGAGCAGCAGGAAGAAGAAGGTGCTTGCGCCCGGCGAGATGGAACAGATTATTTTGAAAAAGCAGGATTTGCAGCAGTTTGAAGGGCTGGAGGAAATTACGGTATCCATTCGCCAGGCTTAGCTGCTTAATATCAATGCTGAAAAATATGTCCTCAAATACAGTTGTGGCCATGAAAGCAGTGCAGAAATGGAGATAAACATGGAAAGAAAAGAGTTTGTGTGTATCGGGTGCCCATTAGGGTGTAATGTAACGGTGGAGGCGGAAGGAAAGGAAATTAAAAGCATTACAGGAAATACCTGTCCCAGGGGGGCGGATTATGTGACAAAGGAGCTGACGGACCCCAGGCGTATTGTCACCAGTCTGGTAAAGGTGAGCGGCGGGGAGCTTCCCGTTGTATCCGTAAAGACGGCTGCGGATATTCCGAAGGACAAGATTATGGACTGTATGGGGGTCTTGAAGGAGATTGAGCTGCCCGCGCCGGTGTGCATGGGGGACGTGGTGGTAGAAAACGTATGCGGGACCGGGGTGAATGTGATTGCAACAAGGACCTGCGCGCTGAAAACTGCGGCATGCTTGGTTAGTTTGCAGACCCGGAAATGATTTGAGTGGAGGTTGATTATGAATAAATATATTATGGCACTGGATCAGGGGACCACAAGCTCCCGTTGTATCCTGTTTGACAGAGAAGGAAATATCTGCTCCATGTCCCAGAAAGAATTTACTCAAGTTTATCCACAGCCAGGATGGGTGGAGCATAATCCCATGGAAATCTGGTCTTCTCAGCTGGCCGTGGCAACGGAGTGTATGGCGGTGGTGGGAGCCACCCATGAAAACATTGCGGCCATCGGGATTACCAATCAGAGGGAGACGACCATTCTCTGGGACAGGCGCACGGGAGAGCCGGTGTACAATGCTATTGTCTGGCAGTGCCGCAGGACCTCCGAAATGATTGAAGAGTTGAAGGCAGACGGATTTGACAAAAAGATCAGAGAGAAGACAGGTCTGGTGCCGGATGCTTATTTCAGCGCTTCCAAAATTGCATGGATTTTGAAAAATGTGCCGGGGGTCAGGGAAAGAGCAGAGGCGGGAGAATTGCTCTTCGGTACGGTGGATACCTGGCTGATCTGGAATCTGACCAAGGGGGCGGTTCATGTAACGGATTACACCAACGCTTCCCGGACTATGCTTTTTGACATTCACCGGCTTTGCTGGGATACGGAAATCATGGAAAGATTTGGGATTCCAGCCTGTATTCTGCCAAAGGTAAAGCCTTCCGGCTGCATCTTCGGGCATACGGACGGCTCGGTGCTTGGCGGCGAGATTCCCATCGCAGGGGCGGCGGGAGACCAGCAGGCGGCTCTGTTCGGTCAGTGCTGCTTTGAGCAGGGAGAGGTAAAGAATACATATGGGACAGGCTGCTTCCTGTTGATGAATACGGGGAAGGAAGCCATCGCGTCCGGATCGGGCCTGCTGACGACCATTGCGGCGGGCACCTCCGAAGAGGTGGAGTATGCTCTGGAGGGCAGCGTGTTTGTGGCCGGTGCAGGAGTCCAGTGGCTCCGCGACGGTATGCGTATGCTTAAGAGCGCCGGGCAGTCCGAAGAATATTGCCGGGCGGTGGAGGATACGGCGGGAGTTTATATTGTTCCGGCCTTTGCGGGAATGGGGGCACCCTATTGGAATCAGTATGCAAGGGGGACCGTGGTGGGGCTTACCAGAGGCTGCAGCAAGGAGCATTTTATCCGGGCCACACTGGAGTCCATTGCCTATCAAACCTCGGATGTGCTTCGGGCCATGGAGCAGGACAGCGGTATGTGCTTAAAGAGCCTGAAGGTGGACGGAGGCGCCAGCGCCAATGATTTTCTGATGCAGTTTCAGGCGGATATTGTAAACACCTCGGTTCACCGGCCGAAATGTATTGAGACCACAGCCCTGGGGGCTGCCTATCTGGCCGGTCTTGCGGTGGGTTACTGGAAGGATCGGGAAGAGATCAGGGAAAACTGGCAGATTGGCAGAGTGTTTGAGGCGGGCATGGAGAAGGAACGGCGGGAAGAGCTGCTGAAGGGCTGGAAGAAGGCGGTAAGGTGCGCACTGGCCTGGGCGGAGGAATAAGGAAGCGCCACGTGTATCAGTTCAGACACTCATAGCCTGACGGTGACAGCCGGCTGTTATTCCCATTCGGACACGCTTGCGCTTGGGGTTCGACGTAACGGTACATAAGCAAGCACAGTACGCTTGCTAAGTACCGACGTCTCACACAGTCCTCGTTGAGAACAACAGCCGTCTGTCACCTGTTGCTCGACTGTGAGGGGTCTGAACTGTTTATCCGTGTCTGAACAGATACAGTTTGCAATAATACAGTCTTTAATGGCAGTTGCGTTTTGGGAGGATTGCGGTTAGAATAGACATAGCAGTTAAGGCAGGCAGTTTGTAAACAGGCTAAATCGGAGGTAGCGGGATGTTAGTGCAAAAGTACAGAGATATGCTGTCGGGGAAATCGGTGATCAGACAGCTGGCGGAGTTTGCCACGGAGAGAGGAAAAGAAATCGGATATGAAAATGTATTTGATTACAGCCTGGGGAATCCTTCCGTTCCGGTCCCGCAGGAATTTACCGATAAGATGATAGAGCTGCTCACCACCAGAGAGAGCGGAGAGCTTCACGGATACAGTCCCAACCTGGGGATTACCAGTGTCAGGGAGGCGGTGGCGGCTTCGCTGGAAAAGCGTTTTGGGCTGCCATACCGAAAGGAGCATATTTTCATGGCTTCCGGCGCGGCGGGCGCTTTGGCTCACGCCTTTCGATTGGTTACGGAGCCGGGGGATGAGATTTTGACTTTTGCCCCCTTTTTCCCGGAATATCATCCCTACGTGGACTTGACGGGAGCCGTGCTTAAGGTAGTGCCGCCGGATGTGGAGAGCTTTCAGATCAATTTTGGCAGGCTGGAGGAAATGCTGACGGAGAAGGTGATGGCCGTACTGCTTAACACGCCTAACAATCCTTCCGGCGTGGTGTATTCCGAAGAAACGCTGGAGCGGCTGGCGGGAGTGCTTAAGGAGAGGTCCGCTCTGTACGGGCATGATATTTATCTGATCTCCGATGAGCCGTACAGGGAGATTGTGTTTGACAGCGTAACGGCGCCCTGTGTTTCCCGTTTTTATGACAATACCATTATGTGCTATTCTTTTTCCAAATCTCTTTCTCTTCCGGGGGAGAGAATCGGATATGTGGCGGTGAATCCGCGCTGTAAGGACGCGGAGGAAATGATTGCCATGTGTGTCCAGATTTCCAGGGGGATCGGGCATAACTGCCCGCCCTCCATTATCCAGCTGGCCGTGTCGGAGGTGCTGGATAAAACGGCGGACATGAAAGTATATGAGACAAACAGAAATCTGCTTTATAAAGAGCTGAGGGATTTGGGATTTACCTGTGTTAAGCCGGGGGGGACATTTTACATTTTCCCCAGGGCGCTGGAAGAAGATGCAAAGGAGTTTTGTAAAAAAGCGTTAAAATATGATCTGGTACTGGTGCCGGGGGATACCTTCGGGGCGCCGGGATATTTCCGGATGGCGTACTGTATCGACACGGAAAAGGTGGAGCGGTCTCTGGAAGTACTTAGAAGATTTGTAAGGACAGAATATGGGTCGGTCATGTAAAGGTGACAGTGTAATTTATATGAGGGCAGTTCAGGAGCGGCATGGCCGAGCCTGCGAAAATCTGGAATGGAAGAAGGAATGATTATGTATCAGGCAGGGCTTGTATTGGAAGGCGGGGGCATGAAGGGTGTTTACACCGCCGGAGTGCTGGATTTGTTTTTGGATAAGGGAATCGAATTTTCCGGCGTTTATGGGGTGTCTGCGGGTGCCTGCAGCATGTGCAGCTATCTTTCAAAGCAGCGGGGAAGGGCTTTTGACGTGAATGTGGATTATCTGGACACCAGGTATTATTGCAGCTTAAGGAGCCTGGTGACAACGGGGAATTTGTTTCACGCCGATATATGTTATCATCTGATTCCCGAATATCTGTATCCTTATGATTATGAGACCTTTGACAGGTATGAGGGAAAAGCGTACAGTGTGGCTACGAACATTGTGACAGGCCGGCCGGAGTATTTCCGGATCAGAGATATGAAGAAGGATATTGAGAAGATCCGTGCATCCGCCTCTCTTCCGCTGGTATCCAGAAATGTAAAGATTGACGGAGGGCTATACCTGGACGGCGGTATCAGCGATGCCATTCCCCTGCAGAAATCGGTGATGGACGGCAACCGAAAGAACGTGGTGGTGATGACAAAGGAAGAGGGATTTGTGCGTAAGCCGACCTCTCAGCTGGCTCTGCTGAAGATTCGTTATGCCGGATACCCGAAGGTTTGGGAACTGATGGCGGAGCGCCATATTCATTATAATGAACAGGTGGCCTATATCGGGAGGCAGCAGGCAGCGGGGGCGGCTTTTGTGATCCGGCCGAAGGAGGCAGGCGATGTGGGCAGAGTGGAAAAGGATAAAGAGAAGCTGAAGGCTCTGTATCAGCAGGGATACAGGGATGCTGAGAGCTGCTGCGAGAAGCTGCTGGCATACTTGGAGACCTGAAGCATTTTCAGGGTGTGGTTTTATCACACGTCTTTCCCATGACATATTTGCGCGGCAGGCGCATAAAGGTTAAAGAAAGTAATGCCCGTCAGGGCAGGAAGGCTTGGAACGGATATATGTTGGATTTTATAAAAGCGATTATTTACGGCATTGTGGAGGGGATTACGGAATGGCTGCCGATCAGCAGTACCGGGCATTTGATCCTGGTGGAGCAGCTTGCGCCCTTTGAGGGGGCCAGCGAAGGCTTTTTCGGAATGTTTGATGTGGTGATTCAGCTGGGGGCAATCCTGGCAGTGGTGGTATTGTTCTGGCATCAGATCTGGCCCTTTTATCATAAGGATTCGGCAAAATCAAAAGCAAAGCTGGTAAAAAGCCGAAAGGATCCGGCTCTGCCCGGAGGGTACGCCTTAAGCATGGATGCTTTTTGGATGTGGGTAAAAATTGCCGTGGCATGTATTCCGGCAGTGGTATACGGCGTGCTTTTTGACGATAAAGTGGAAGTACTGTTTAGCAGGACAATTTCCGGCTCCGGCGTCACGGTCCGGGTGATCGTGGTGGCAGTGATGCTGTTTCTGGTGGGCGTGTTGTTTCTCATAATCGAGAACAGAAATAAAGACAGGACACCCCGGATCGGCAGCTTGTCGGAGATAACCTACCAGGCGGCTTTGTTTATCGGTCTGTGTCAGCTGGTGGCTGCAGCGCTGCCCGGAACCTCTCGTTCCGGTGCTACCATTCTGGGTGCAATTTTAATTGGAGTATCCAGAACCACGGCGGCGGAATTTACATTCTTTATGGCGGTGCCGGTTATGTTTGGGGCAAGCCTTTTAAAGGTGGTAAAATTCGGACTTAACTTTACGGCGGCGGATTTGCTTCTGCTGGCGGTGGGAACGGCGGTTTCCTTTGTGGTATCCTTGTTTGTTCTGCGTTTTCTTATGAATTATATCAAGAAGCATGATTTTAAGGTGTTCGGCTGGTATCGTATTGTGCTGGGGATCGTGGTGCTGGCGTATTTTGTAATTGTTCAGGCAGGCCACTGAACTGCGGAAAAATGATTTTGGTTGACATTTGTCATGAAAAGAAGTACACTATCTCTGATAAAACTTTATTTATCTGAGGAGTTAAGCCTGAATATTTTAGGAAACAAAAAGTTATAACCAACTGTAAGGAGGGAGAAAGAGTTTATGGCACCAGCAAAAAAAGCAACCACAAAACCGGAAGCAAAGGCTGTGGAGACAGCCGTTAAGACTACTGCACCTAAGACAGAAGAGAAAGAGACTGTGAAGGAAGCGGTTAAGCCGGAAGAGAAAAAGGCAGTCGTTTCCGCAGCAAAGGCTGTAGCCGAAAAGGTGGTGGATACCACAAAGAAGAAAGCAGCGGCAAAAAAGACCGCAGGAAGAAAGCCTGCCGCAAAAAAGGCTGAGCTGAAGTCTTCCGTCTGCGTCCAGTTCTCAGGCAAGTCCTATTCTGAGGAAGATCTGGTGAAGATGGCCAAGGATGTATGGAAATTCGATTTAAAGCAGAAGTTGGGTGATCTGACCAGTGTGGAGCTGTATGTAAAGCCGGAGGAAAATACGGTATACTATGTAATGAACAAGGACTATGCAGGAAGCTTTTATATTTAATGTATTATTTTAGACGGTCAGTTGCAGAGGCTTCGTCTTTCCGTTAGGAGGGGCGAAGCCTGTTTTTTATAATTTATTTATACTTTTTTGGGGAAAATCAGTTGACAACAGATAGCCATGGTGATATTTTAAATGCAACAGATGTTAGCACTCTATCGAAATGAGTGCTAACAGCAGAAAGGGAAGGTGCAGAAGTGGAGCTGGATGAGAGAAAGAAAAAAATCCTGCAGGCAGTCATCCGCAATTACCTGGAAACAGGAGAGCCGGTAGGCAGCAGAACCATTTCCAAGTATACCGACCTGAACTTAAGCTCAGCCACCATTCGAAATGAAATGGCGGATCTGGAAGAGATGGGGTATATTCTTCAGCCTCATACTTCTGCCGGCAGAATTCCTTCCGACAAGGGTTATCGCCTTTATGTTGACACCATGATGGAGGAAAAGACCAGAGAAGTGGTGGAGATGAAGGAGATGCTGGTGGAGCGTCAGGACAAGATGGAGCTTCTGCTGAAGCAGGTGGCGAAGGTACTTGCCCAGAATACCCAGTATGCCACCATGATTTCGGCGCCTCAGGCCAAGAGGAATAAGCTGAAATTTATTCAGCTTTCCAGAGTGGACGCACATCAGATCCTGGCGGTCATCGTGATCGAGGGAAACGTGATCAAGAATAATATTCTGCAGGTTGACGAGGATATGTCAGACGAGACGCTGCTGAAGCTGAATATTTTGCTGAACACTACCCTGGGCGGTTTGTGCATAGATGAAATCAATCTTGGCATGATAACGGTCATGAAGGAGCAGGCAGGAATTCACAGTGATATTGTCAGTGAAGTGATTGACACGGTGGCGGAGGCGATTCGTGCCGAGGAAGCGCTGGAGATATATACCAGCGGCACCAATAATATCTTTCGGTATCCGGAGCTTGCAGATCAGGAAAAGGCCAGTGAGCTGATTAATACTTTTGAAGAAAAGCAGCAGCTGGGAGAATTGCTTCAGGAAACCTTAAACAGCGGGGAAAACACAGGAATACAGGTATATATCGGTGAAGAGACACCGGTGCAGAGCATGAGGGACTGCAGTGTGGTGACGGCCACTTACGAGTTAGGCGGCGGCATGAAAGGCACAATCGGCATTGTGGGACCCAAAAGAATGGATTATGACAAGGTAGTAGGCACCCTGAGAACCATACAGACACAGCTCGATGAGCTTTACGGGGATGAAAAGAAGGATTCATAATTTCTGACAATTAAGATAGAGAAACTTAAGTTTATGCCGTATACGCGGCGGAATGGAGAGTGCTATGGCAGAACAGGAAAAGGACGTATTGGAGGAAGAACAGACTGATATTCCTGCGGAGGATGAAAGCCCTGAGACCGAAAACGATTCCGAAAAGGAAGGGGACGCTGCAGGGGAAGCTGGAAGCGAAACGGGCGGCAGTGTCCGGGAGGACGAGGAGGTACAGACCGAAGAGGAAGAACCCGCGGAAAAAGGGGAGAGCAGGGCTGAAAAGAAGGCTTCGAAAAAGCAGGCAAGGCTGGATAAAAAGGCGGAGGGTGCAAAGGAGCAAATTGCACAGCTGGAGGATAAGGTAAAACGTCAGCTTGCGGAGTTTGAGAATTTCCGCAACCGGACGGAAAAGGAAAAACAGGCAATGTTTGAGACCGGAGCCAAAAGTGTGATCGAGAAAATCCTTCCCGTAGTAGATAATTTTGAGCGGGGACTGGCTACGGTGCCGGAGGAAAAGAAGGAAGATCCCTTTGTAGACGGTATGAACCGCATCTACCGACAGCTTTTGACGGAGCTTGAAAATATCGGTGTGAAGCCGATTGAAGCGTTAGGGCAGGAATTTGATCCCAATCTTCACAATGCGGTGATGCAGGTGGAAAGTGAAGAGTATGAATCCGGCGTGGTGGCACAGGAGCTGCAAAAAGGGTATACTTACCGGGACAGCGTGGTCCGGCATTCCATGGTAGCCGTTACCACTTAGCGGCAGACAAAGGATTTTCAAGTCAGGTATTAAAGTTTATTCAGAAAAATACAGCATATATTATATTTCAGGAGGGTATGAAAAATGAGTAAGATTATCGGTATTGATTTGGGTACGACAAACAGCTGTGTGGCAGTTATGGAGGGCGGTAAGCCTACTGTAATCGCTAACGCAGAGGGCGCAAGGACCACACCTTCTGTTGTGGCGTTCACGAAAACCGGCGAAAGACTGGTGGGTGAGCCTGCAAAGCGTCAGGCGGTTACCAATGCGGAAAAGACCATTGCATCCATCAAGAGGGATATGGGAACGGACGCAAGGCGCACGATTGACGACAAAAAGTATTCACCTCAGCAGATTTCCGCAATGATTCTGCAGAAGCTGAAAGCAGATGCGGAAAGCTATCTGGGAGAGAAGGTGACGGAGGCAGTTATTACCGTTCCTGCATATTTTAATGATGCTCAGCGTCAGGCGACCAAGGATGCCGGCAAAATTGCAGGCCTTGATGTAAAGCGTATTATCAACGAGCCTACGGCTGCTGCTCTGGCTTACGGCCTGGACAACGAGAAGGAGCAGAAGATCATGGTATATGATCTGGGCGGCGGCACCTTTGATGTCTCCATTATCGAGATTGCTGACGGCGTGATTGCGGTTTTGGCCACCAACGGTGACACTCACCTGGGCGGTGATGATTTCGATAACAAGATTATTCAGTGGATGCTTTCCGAGTTTAAGAAGGCTGAGGGCGTAGATCTTTCCGGCGACAAGATGGCTATGCAGAGATTGAAGGAAGCGGCTGAGAAGGCCAAGAAGGAGCTTTCCAGTGCCATGACCACCAATATTAACCTGCCGTTCATTACGGCTACCGCGGAAGGCCCCAAGCATTTTGACATGAATTTGAGCAGGGCGCAGTTTGACGATCTGACAAGAGACCTTGTAGAAAAGACTGCCATTCCCGTACAGAATGCCATGAAGGACGCAGGCCTGACCAATGCGGATTTGGGCCAGGTGCTTCTGGTGGGCGGCTCCACGCGTATTCCTGCAGTACAGGATAAGGTAAGGCAGCTGACCGGCAAGGAGCCCAGCAAGACATTAAATCCTGACGAATGTGTGGCGATCGGAGCTTCTGTACAGGGCGGTAAGCTGGCAGGAGATGCCGGGGCCGGCGATATTCTGCTTTTGGATGTAACGCCTCTGTCCCTGTCCATTGAGACCCAGGGAGGTATCGCTTCCAGGCTGATTGAGAGAAATACTACAATTCCTACCAGAAAGAGCCAGATTTATTCCACGGCAACCGATAATCAGACTGCGGTTGACATCGTGGTGGTACAGGGTGAAAGACAGTTTGTGAAGGACAACAAGCTTTTAGGACAGTTCCGTCTGGATGGAATTCCTGCTGCAAGGAGAGGCGTACCCCAGATTGAGGTTACCTTCGACATTGACGCAAACGGTATTGTAAATGTATCCGCAAAGGATTTGGGTACCGGTAAGGAGCAGCACATTACCATTACCGCAGGCTCCAATATGTCTGATGACGAGATTGATAAGGCAGTAAAAGAGGCCGCAGAGTTTGAAACCCAGGATAAGAAGCGTAAGGAGGCTATTGAGACCAGGAATGAGGCTGATTCCTTCGTGTTCCAGACTGAGAATGCACTGAAGGAAGTGGGCGATAAGATCAGTGACAGCGATAAATCCGCGGTACAGGCAGACCTTGACGCAGTGAAGGCAATTCTGGAGAGAACCAAGGATCAGGAAATGAGCGACAGTGATCTGGATGAGCTGAGAGCGGCAAAGGAAAAGCTGACCAACAGTGCGCAGTCTCTGTTTACCAAGATGTATGAGAATATGCAGCAGGCACAGGGCGGTGCAGGCCCTGACATGAGCGGTATGGGCGGCAATGCAGGCCCTGATATGGGCGGAGCGGCTTCTGCTCCCGAAGATGATGTTATTGACGGGGATTTCAGGGAAGTATAAGGGATTTACGGCTAATAAAAATAAACTTACAGTGACCGGCTTTCGGAATGGAATGTTCTGTGGGGTCTGTAGAAGTGTGGACATAACGCATCGGATTTTGATGCGTTATGTGCCGTTACGTTTATGTGTGGGCTTTATTTCAGGATTGACCGAGAGTACGGCGGACTGTGGCGAGGTGGGTTATGGCAGAGCAGAAGAGGGACTATTATGAGGTCCTTGGCGTTGATAAAAATGCAGATGAAGCAGCAATCAAAAAGGCGTATCGCGTGCTGGCGAAAAAATACCACCCGGACATGAATCCGGGTGATGCGGAGGCGGAGAAGAAGTTTAAAGAAGCTTCGGAGGCTTATGCCGTTTTGAGTGATCCGGAAAAGAAACGTCAATATGATCAATTTGGTCATGCGGCGTTTGAGGGCGGCGCAGGCGGCTTTAACGGATTTGACTTCAGCGGCGCTGATTTTGGCGACATATTTGGCGATATATTCGGCGACCTCTTTGGCGGCGGCCGAAGCCGCAGCCAGAGTAACGGACCCATGAAGGGGGCAAACCTGCGGGCCAGTGTACGGATCACCTTTGAAGAGGCGGTATTTGGCTGTAAAAAAGAGATTGATCTGACGGTAAAGGAGACCTGCAAGACCTGTAACGGCAGCGGAGCCAAGCCCGGAACCAGTGCTCAAACCTGCTCCACCTGCGGCGGAAAGGGCCAGGTGGTGACGATTAAGCAAAACTTCTTCGGCACGGTCCGCAATGTGCAGACTTGTCCGGATTGTCAGGGAACCGGTAAGGTAATCAAGGATAAGTGCGCCGATTGCCAGGGAACGGGATATATTCCCATGAAAAAGCGTTATTCTGTGGATATACCTGCAGGTATTGACAACGGGCAGTCCACGCGTATGCCGGGGCTGGGCGAGCCGGGTATCAACGGCGGCCCCAGAGGCGATGTGCTGATTGAGGTGATTGTAGGGCGGCATCCCATTTTCCAGAGGCAGGATTTTGATATATATTCCACGGTGCCCGTGTCCTTTGCGGTTGCAGCCTTAGGCGGTGAAATTCTGATTGACACGGTGGACGGCAAGGTGATTTATGACGTGAAGCCCGGTACGCAGACAGATACCAGAGTCCGCCTGCGGGGGAAGGGCGTGCCCTCCTGGAGAAACAAGGACGTGCGAGGGGATCACTATGTGACGCTGGTGGTACAGGTCCCTGATAAGCTGAAGCCGGAAGCAAAGGAGCTGCTGCGGCAGTTTGACGAGGTGAGCGGGGATACGCTGAATGCGGCGGCAAAGGCCTCCAGCAAAAAGGAGCCGGAGGAGGATCCGAAGGATAACAACGGTAAAGACGGCAAGAAAAAGAAGTTTTGGAAATAGCGGAATATGGAATTTTTAAGTCTGCTCTGTCATCTTTTCATAATCGGGTTGTCCGCAGCGTTACCGCTTTATACGGGGGGTACTTACTGGAAGCTGGGAGACACGAAATATGTACTATTTCGTAACCTGGCGGTCTTCTGTCTGGGAGTCTGGCTGGCGGCGGGGATCTGTGAAGCTGTTCGGAAGCTGGTACTCCGCAGAAGGCCGCTTGATGGCGGCTTATATGAAGACCGGAAAGGTGAAGCGTCCCTGAGTTTCAGCACTATGGATATCTGGGTTTTGGGATATGGCGCTTCGGTGGTTCTATCTGCGCTTTTAAGCCATTACAGGGAGACGGCCTGGCTCGGCTACAGTGAATGGTACATGGGGGCCCTGTCTCAGCTTATTTTCACAGGTATCTATTTTTTTATTTCCAGGCATTACGACGGAAAGCAGTACTCTCTTCTGCTGGGGGGAGCTGCTCTTTTTGTGGTGCTGGGGCTGGGAATCTGTCATCGGCTGGGGGCAGATCCCACGGGACTGCTTAGAGGATATGACATAAGAAGCTGGGAGTACGATCATATGCTGTCCACCATAGGCAATATCAACTGGTTTTGCGGATACTGCAGTGTGGCTCTGGCTTTTCCGGCTGCGGCGTTTTTAAAAGCGGAAAATCGTTGGATACGATGGGGCGCTTATGTGATCAGCATTATGGGACTGGCTTTGCTTGTAATTCAGGGAAGCGACATTGGCGTTATATTAGTGACAGTGTGTCTCTTTGCATGTATGCTGGCAGGTATCAGTGACGGCAGGGTTTTCCGAAGAACGGTGGCATTGGAAACGGGCACTGCCTTTTTGCTGGCTTTTTACGGGATTCTCAGAAAGCAGTTGGGAGCGAGGGCATGGGAAGCCGTTCCGGATGACGGCTTTGCCCGGACACTGGCGGGCTGGCAGGGCTGGTGGCTGCTGGGGGTCTTAGGCCTGGGGTTGTATGTAGTGCTTGGCCGGATGCTGGGCAGAGGGAAAAAAGAGCAGATACTGAAACGGATTACAGCGGGCATCATGATTTTGACGGTACTGGCAGGTATAGCAGGTGTTTTGCTTTTTACATTGCGGGGTTCCTTTGAGGGAGGCTGGGGTAATGGAAGAGGGGCATTGTGGAAGGCTTCTCTGCAGAGCTTTTGGCGGGGAGACTTTTTACAGAAGCTGTTTGGAGCGGGGCCGGATTGTTTTGCCGAATACATATATTCAACCGTTAAAGCCGGGGAGATTCCGGGTTTAAGCGGCAGATGGGCGGGGACCGTGTTTGCCAATGCCCATAACGAATGGCTGAATCATCTGGTGAATATCGGACTGGCTGGAACGGCCTGTTATCTGGGAATCTTTTTAACGGGTATGAAGAGGTACCGCCGGTATTTGCCGGGATTTTTGGCACTGGTTTTATATGGGACGGTTTCCCTGACAGGCTTTCAGCAGGTCTTAAGTACGCCGCTTCTTTTTATGACGCTTGGAATCGCGGAAAGCAGTGTGCGGGAATGTGCTGATACTCACCGGTACACTGGCTGATTTGAGCTGCAGTTTTGGCAGCGATATGGAGGTTATTATGAAGTGGGTCAAATTTAAAATAAAGACAATTACGGAGGCGGAAGACATTATTGTCAGTACGCTCTATGACATTGGGCTGGAGGGGGCTCAGATTGAGGATAAGGTGCCGCTGACTGCTCTGGAAAAGGAGCAGATGTTTGTGGATATTCTGCCGGAGGGGCCGGGGGATGACGGGATCGCGTATCTCAGCTTTTTTGTGGAGAAAAAAGAGGACGGAAAGCTTGAGGTTCAGGGCCAGGTTACCGATGTGGAATCCGTTCTTAAGGATGTAAAGCGGGAGCTTAAGGACTTAGGGCAGTTCTGTGATATTGGAGAGGGCTCCGTTACTGTGGACGAGACAGAGGATATTGACTGGATCAATAACTGGAAGCAGTATTTCCATCAGTTTTACATTGATGATATATTGGTGATTCCGTCCTGGGAAGAGATGGGACTTGAGGACCGGGAAAGGACCGTGCTTCACATTGACCCCGGAACGGCTTTCGGCACCGGTATGCACGAAACTACGCAGCTTTGTATCCGGCAGCTCAGGAAATATGTAACGCGGGAAACGGAGCTGCTGGATGTGGGGACGGGAAGCGGAATCCTTTCAATTCTGGCATTGATGTTTGGAGCGAAGCATGCGCTGGGGACGGACCTGGATCCCTGCGCGCTGGAGGCGGTGGCACAGAACTGTGAGGCAAACGGGATTGGGCCGGGCCGCTTTGAGATGATGATCGGCAATATCATTACGGATGAAAATGTACAGAAGCAGGCGGGCTATGACCGTTATGACATTGTTGTGGCAAATATTCTGGCGGACGTGCTGGTGCCGCTGACGCCCGTGATTGTGAAGCACCTGAAGCCGGGTGGAGTATATATCACCTCCGGAATTATTAACGATAAAGAGGAAGTGGTCACAGAGGCTGTAAAGGCGGCGGGCCTGGAGGTGCTGGAGGTGACTGCACAGGGCGAGTGGGTGTCCGTTACGGCTCGAAAAGGGTGCTGAATCACGGCTTGCCAATGGATAAGGGGAGGAAAACAGGATGATTCGATTAGCAGATATTGATCCGGATAACTGGCGTCTGGGACTGAAGGTTGGGGAGGCCCAGAAAACCTATGTGGCTGACAGTGCAGGTATATTGGCGAGGGCCTATGCCTATCGGAATTACCGAAGCCGCGCATTTGTTATTTATAACGATGAGCTTCCGGTGGGAATGGGCTTGTATTACGATCTGCCGGAGCTGGAATGCTATGATTTCAGTCAGCTTTTTATTGATGAGCGCTATCAGGGGCAGGGATATGGCAGGGCAGCAGTCGGGATGGTGCTGGAGGCCATGAAACAGGACGGAAAATATGGGAAAGCTGTTCTCTGCTATATTGAGGGAAATGATGCCGCCAGGAAGCTTTATGAGCAGTTTGGTTTTACGGAAACCGAACGGGATGAAGATGAGATTGTTATGGAACTGGTACTGTAGAATCATCGGATATTTTTGTTGACTTGTGTCGAATTTTGTGATATAAATAAATCGTCTTCTGAAATTCCTTCATTTCTGCGATTGAAAATTTTTGATCAATCTCCGGCTGTAATTCATTTTATAGGATCACATTATTTTGAAAGGAATCATCTATTCTATGACTATTCTGTCACCGGAAGTTCTGGACTTCCAAAAGGATATTCTTCCTTTAAAGGGGAAACTGCGTTTTCCTCTGACTCACGATTATATGTTTACTACGTCTTTTAGGCGGAATACTTATGCACTGAAGGGGTTTCTGTCGGCAAAGCTTAATATTCACCCCGATGATATTACCAGTCTGGAGATCATGAATCCCATGGAGACTGGAGCATACATTGATGACAAGGATATTGTTCTGGATGTAAAGGTATGTCTGAATCATCTGACAATTATCGACATTGAAATGCAGGTTGCACATTATGACTATCTGCCGGAGCGCTTTTTGTACCAGCTTTGCCGGGTTTATTCTAATAGCCTTTCCAAAGGCAGGGGCTACGACATGCTTCCTCCTGTCATACATATTGCGATTATGGACAAGGATTTATTTCCTAAGAATGATATACGGAATGCGGAAGATTTTTTGAGTGAGTATTATTTGGTAAACAGAAATAATAACAAAATATATACTGGAAATTTTCATTTGGAAGTGGTATCATTAAAGTATCTAAAAAATGCAGTAGACAAGGATGATCCAAATGGGATTTATCAGTGGGCCAGACTGTTTCAATCAACTACGTGGGAGGAACTGAACATGATTGCAAAAAATAACGAGTATATGGAATCTATTGCCACGAGTGTCTGTGCCCTTTGCCATGATCCGAAATTTGTAGCGGAGTGTGAGCGTCGTTTCCTGAATGAGGTGGAGTACAACTCCAGAATGTCAGAGGCTGATCGCAAAGGGATGGAGCGAGGGATGGCACGAGGCATGGAACAGGGACTGGCACAGGGCATGGAGCAGGGACTGGCACGAGGCATGGAACAAGGACTGGCACAGGGCATGGAACAGGGACTGGAATATGGTGTAGAGCAGGGAATAGAACAGGGTATAAAAGCCATGATTATAGATAATCTGGAGGATGGACACAGCGCCGATAAGATTTTGGACAAGCTGATGCGTCATTTTTCACTGAGCAGGGAGAAGGCTCAAATATATTATGACAAATATGCCCGTGAAGCCGAATTTTCGGAAAAGCAGTAGGGCCGTGATCGGAGGTGCCATGTATCAGTTTTTTGTAGAGCCGGGTCAGATCAATATAAGAGACAAGCTTGTTATCATCAGCGGCCCGGACGTGAACCATATCAAAAATGTTCTCAGGATGAAGGCAGGAGAAGAGCTGAATGTCTGTACAGGGCAGGACGGGAAGGAATATCGCTGCGGCATAAAGGCTTATGAAGAGGATAAAGTCATATGTGAGCTGTATTTTATCAAAGAAGATGATGTAGAACTGCCCGTGAAGGTATATTTGTTTCAGGGACTGCCAAAGGGGGACAAAATGGAGTTTATCATCCAGAAGGCCGTGGAGCTGGGGGTATGCGGAATCATTCCGGTTTCCGCAAAGCGGTGCGTGGTAAAGCTGGATGCGGGAAAGGCAGCAGCGAAGGTGCAGCGCTGGCAGAAGATTGCGGAAGCGGCGGCAAAGCAGAGTAAGCGAAGCATCATACCGGAGGTTTCCGAGGTCATGGACCTGAAACAGGCTTTTGAACGGGCATCAGCCATGGATGTCAGGCTGATTCCCTATGAGCTTGCGGAAGGAATGGAGAAAACCAGAGAATTGCTCGACGGACTTGAGGACGGACAGAGGGTTGCAGTATTTATCGGCCCGGAGGGCGGATTTGAGCCGCAGGAAATTCAGGCAGCAGTGGAAAAAGGAATACGGCCGATAACGCTGGGGCGGAGAATTCTGCGTACCGAGACGGCAGGGATAACCGTGCTTGCCTGGATTGGGTATGTGACGGAATAGGGAAAAGTACCAAAGGCGCGGCAGCGCATATAATAGGAATAAGAGACAGCAGGAGTTGTATTATGGAAGCATATTTGGACAATTCCGCCACTACCCGCGTTTTTCCGCAGGTGGCGGAGCTGATGACAAAAATAATGTGCGAAGATTACGGAAACCCATCCAGCCTTCATATGAAAGGCGTTCAGGCAGAAAACTACCTTCGCCACGCAAAAGAAACTCTGGCAAAAATACTGAAGGTAACTGAAAAAGAAATCTTTTTTACCTCCGGAGGAACGGAATCCGATAATATGGCGCTGATTGGCTGCGCTTTTGCGAACAGCAGGCGGGGAAGGCATATTATTACCACGCAGATAGAGCATCCGGCAGTCTTAAAGACCTGCGCTTATCTGGAAACGATGGGATTTCGCGTCACTTATCTGCCGGTGAATGCCTGGGGCCAGATCTCTCTGGATGATCTGAAAAAGGCAATGACACCGGAGACCATATTGGTTTCCGTTATGTATACCAACAATGAGATTGGCTCCATACAGCCCATCGAGCTGGCGGGGGCCATGATTAAGCAGATGAATCCTTATACCTTGTTTCATGTGGACGCGGTGCAGGGCTTTGGAAAAGCCCGGATTTACCCGAAGAGGATGGGAATTGACCTGATGTCTGCAAGTGGTCATAAGATTCACGGCCCTAAAGGAATCGGACTTTTGTATATCGGTGAAAGGGTTAAGATTCAGCCCATTATTTACGGCGGCGGGCAGCAGATGAACCTTCGGTCCGGTACGGATAATGTGCCGGGAGCCGCCGGCATGGCAATGGCGGCAGAGCTTCTGTATGAGCATTATGAGAGTGACATGGAAAATCTGTATTATTACAAAAAGTATTTTCTGGATAATGTCAGGAGGATAGAAGGTGTACGGATCAACGGGCTTTTGCCGGATAAGCCTGACGGGGAAGGCACGGCGCCTCACATTGTCAGCGTTTCTGTTCCCGGAGTCCGCAGCGAGGTGCTGCTGCATGCACTGGAGGACAGGGGGATTTATGTTTCTGCAGGCAGTGCCTGTGCAGCCCGTAAGCCGCAGCCTTCCACCACGCTGAAGGCAATCGGCGTAGATCGGATGCTGCTGGAGTCCACCATACGTTTCAGCTTTTCCGTTTATACCACAAAAGAAGAATTGGACTATACATTACGGGAAATGTATGATAAAATTCCTATGCTGCGCAGATATACACGGCACTAGTGAGAAGAGTACTTCTGACCGCCTGACGGTGCCGGCGGCAAAGGAGGAGCCTGAAAATGTTTACAGCATTTTTGATTAAGTACGCGGAAATTGCCATCAAGGGCAAGAACCGGCATCTGTTTGAAGATGCGCTGATTCATCAGATTAAATTTGCTTTGAAAAGGTGTGAAGGAAAATTCCTGATTACAAAGACTCAGGGACGGATTTATGTGGAGGCTCAAAGTAAATTTGATTATGAAGATACCATAGAACAGCTGCAGCATGTATTCGGGATTGTCGGTATCTGTCCCATGATTTATGTGGAGGACGAGGGATTCGATAAGCTTTGCGAGACGGTTGTAAAGTATGTGGGTGATGTTTACCCTGACAGGCATAAAACCTTTAAGGTACATTGCAGACGGGCCCGTAAAAATTACCCCAAAGAGTCCATGGAGGTCAATGCAGATCTGGGGGAGGTGCTTTTAAATGCTTTTCCTGAGTTGAGCGTGGATGTTCATGAACCGGAGATCCTGCTTAATGTGGAGATCCGTGAAAAAATTTATATTTATTCCGAGATTATTCCGGGCCCCGGTGGAATGCCAGTTGGAACAGGAGGGAAGGCAATGCTTCTCTTGTCGGGAGGGATAGATTCACCGGCAGCCGGTTATATGATTGCCAAAAGGGGAGTCAAGATTGATGCGGTTTATTTCCACGCACCGCCCTATACCAGTGAACGGGCAAAGCAGAAGGTGATAGACCTGGCCCGGCTGATTTCCCGATACACGGGGCCTATCTATCTTCATGTTATTAATTTTACGGATATTCAGCTTTATATTCATGAAAGGTGTCCTCATGAAGAACTGACGATTATCATGCGCCGCTACATGATGAGGATTGCGGAACATATAGCCGAAGAGACCGAATGCCTTGGGCTGATCACGGGTGAAAGCATCGGGCAGGTGGCATCCCAGACAATGAGCTCTTTGATCGCTACAAATGAGGTGTGCCGGCTTCCGGTATATCGCCCGTTAATCGGCTTTGACAAGGAAGAGATTGTGGCGGTGGCAAAAAAGATAGGTACTTTTGAGACTTCTATTCAGCCTTATGAGGATTGCTGCACTATTTTTGTGGCAAAGCATCCCGTAACCAGGCCGAATGTGAATATCATCAGACGGCATGAGAAAAATCTGGAGGAAAAAATAGAAGAGATGGTAAAGACTGCGCTGGAGACGGATGAACTCATTATTGTTCAGTAAAAATGTGCCGTGGGCGGGCGGATAATAAAAAAGCTCCAGGGCAGTCATGCCAAATGGAGCTTTTTTACTATCTTGTCTGTGAGACTGCAGCCATCATGCCACAATATAGGGCTGCAGGGTGGCAAGAACCTCATCGACGCCTTCTTCCGCATGGATATTTAAGTCAATGGGTCTGGAAAGATCCAGGCTGAAAATTCCCATGATAGATTTTGCGTCAATAACATATCTGCCGGATACCAGATCAAAATCATAATCGAACTTGGTAATATCATTCACAAAAGCTTTTACCTTGTCGATGGAATTCAAGGAAATCTGTACGGTTTTCATTTTACTACCTCCTTAATGTTCTCACTACATATTAAGGGCAAAGACCATAAAAGTCAAGGGTAAAAGAAAGCTTAAGAAAGGATAGTGTAAAATAATATTTTTCGGAAAGGCAAGGTAATTTCTTTGAAAAGTGTAGCCTTACATAACCTTGGCTGCAAGGTAAATTCTTATGAGACGGAAGTGATGCAGCAAAAGCTGGTGGAAAAGGGGTATCGTATTGTGCCGTTTGACACCAGGGCGGATATTTACATTGTGAATACCTGCACGGTTACAAACATAGCGGACAGGAAGAGCCGTCAGATGCTGCACAGGGCCAAGCAGCTGAATCCCGAAGCGGTGGTAGTGGCGGTAGGGTGCTATGTGCAGACAGGACAGGAAAGCCTCATGAAGGATAATAGTGTTGACCTGTGCATCGGCAATAACCGTAAAAGAGATATTGCCGAGATACTGGAGGAATATTTCAGGCGGCAGGGGGGAGAAGCCGGTGAAAAACCGTCTTGCAGCCGAACGGAAGAAAAAACGCTGGGGAACACTACGATATTGGATATTGCGCACACCCTTGAATATGAAGAGGCGCAGCTTGCCGGGACGGCGGAACACACGCGAGTGTACATTAAAATCCAGGACGGCTGCAATCAGTTCTGCTCATATTGTGCCATCCCTTATGCCAGAGGGAGGGTGCGGAGCCGCAGGCTTAGTGATATTCTGACAGAGGTACAGGCCTTGACGAAGGCAGGATACAGGGAGATTGTACTGACGGGAATTCACATCAGCTCTTACGGAATTGATTTTGAAGACAGGGCGTATGACGGAAGCAGCAGACTGACGGAGCTGGTGGAGGCGCTGCATGAAGTGCCCGGAATCCAGAGGATACGTTTAAGCTCTCTTGAGCCGCGGGTTGTGACAAAGGAGACAGCCCGCCGGCTTGCCGCACTGCCCAAGGTCTGCC
This sequence comes from uncultured Acetatifactor sp., assembly GCA_910586485.1. Taxonomy (GTDB): domain Bacteria; phylum Bacillota; class Clostridia; order Lachnospirales; family Lachnospiraceae; genus Acetatifactor. The sequence continues at coordinate 23,430 of CAJUIA010000026.1, read as the reverse complement.
CTCATTTTCATCTCTCCCTTCAAAGCGGCTGTGACACAACCTTACGGCGTATGAATAGACATTATACTACGGGGGAATACTATACCAGTGTGGAGTACCTGCGCAGTGCCTTTGAACGTCCGGCGATCACTACGGATGTTATTGTGGGCTTTCCGGGCGAGACGGAGGCGGAATTCCGGCAGACAAAGGAGTTCCTGGAAAAGGTGGGCTTTTATGAAATGCACATTTTTAAGTATTCCAGGCGCGGCGGGACGTCCGCGGCAGATATGCCGGGACAGGTTTCGGAGCAGATCAAGCGGCAGCGGAGCAATGAGCTGCTGGCTATGGAAAAAGAACAGTCAAAGAGTTTTCGCAGGGCATACATAGACCGGGAAGCAGAAGTGCTTTTAGAGGAAACGGTGGAAGTGGGAGGTGAGCTTTGGCGGGTCGGACATACGAAGGATTATGTAAAGGTGGCAGTTAGGGCGGATGAGGCACCGTCTGCAAACACGGTGGTCAGAGTGAAGGTCAGAGGATTTTTAACGGATGAGGTTATGCAGAGTTAGCTGCAAGACTTGATATTTACAAATAAATGAGTTATAGTAAAGAATAAAGAAAAATATTTGGATCGGAAAATCTCACGAAATGATTTCACGCTCGGCGGACTGTTTGTCAGGGAAATGGGGAGGAATATGCAGGACTTAGGAAATACACAATACTTCAAGGTAGAGACAGAACCTCAGCCCGGCGCAGGGCCGGTGCTTGCAACTGTATATGAAGCGCTGACGGAAAAGGGATATAACCCGGTGAACCAGATTGTAGGCTATATCATGAGCGGCGATCCCACTTATATTACCAGTCACAGGAATGCCCGCAGCCTGATTATGAAGGTGGAGCGGGACGAGCTTGTGGAAGAGCTGCTGACGGAATATATTTATGCAAAGGGCTGGCATTGATGCGTATAATGGGGCTTGATTTCGGTTCAAAGACAGTGGGGGTGGCGGTCAGCGACAGTCTGCTGATTACGGCGCAGGGTGTGGAGATCATCCGGCGGAAAGAGGCAAATAAGCTGAGGCAGACCCTTGCGCGTATAGAAGAGCTGATTGAGGAATATGAGGTAGAAGAAATCGTTCTGGGGATGCCTAAGAATATGAACGCCACCGAGGGAGAGCGAGCGGAGCTGACTTATGAATTTAAGGACAAGCTGGAGCGCAGAACGGGTCTTCCCGTATTTATGTGGGATGAGAGACTGACTACCGTTGCGGCAGACAAAGCCATGATGGAGGCGGGAGTCCGCAGGGAGAACAGAAAAAACTATGTGGATATGATTGCGGCAGTCCTGATTCTGCAGGGCTATCTTGACAGACGCAGTATGGAGTGATTATGGCAAAGCTGGAAAAAATAACGTTTCAGGCGGATGAAAACGAGGCCGTTGAATTTTATGTTTTGGAACAGACAAGGATCGGCGGGGCAAACTATATTCTTGTTACCGACACGGAAGAAGGTGACGGCGACGCGCTGATTTTGAAGGATATGTCCGGTGACGGGGAGGAAGAAGGCATTTTTTCCATTGTTTCTGACGAGGATGAGCTTTCCGCCGTGGCCGGGGTATTTCAAAACATGATGGAGGATGTGGAATTTGTGTAAAGTTCAGCCGTAAGACGGTCTGAACCTGATTTGCCGGGTCAGTTTTGATGAGGATTTGCCGGTTGTGGGCTTAGAGAGTATGCCTGACCGGAGAGAAGGGTATCTTTATCATTATTTGAGCCGCGGGGAATGCGTAAAAGCTTTTTTATGGCGATCACCGGGGGATCGTAAAAAGAGGGTATTTGTGATCGGATTTCTCTTTGCAAATTACGGAGTCAGGACCTATGGCTGTTAAAAAGATATTGAAAGAAAACTGGAGGAATTTATAATTGAAGAAAAAAGAGAATAACAGCAGTTCCGGACTAAAGGTAATTCCTTTGGGAGGTCTGGAGCAAATCGGTATGAACATTACTGCCTTTGAATATGAAGACAGTATTGTTGTGGTTGACTGCGGGCTGTCCTTTCCTGCAGATGATATGCTGGGAATTGACCTGGTCATTCCCGATGTAACCTATTTGAAGGATAATCTGGACAGGGTGAAGGGCTTTGTCATAACCCATGGACATGAGGACCATATCGGGGCGCTGCCCTATGTGCTGAGGGATATTAATGTACCGATCTATGCCACCAGGCTTACCATGGGTATCATTGAAAACAAGCTTCGCGAGCATAATCTCATGAAGGGGACCAAGCGCAAGGTGGTGAAGTTCGGACAGTCTATCAATCTGGGAAAATTTCGCGTGGAATTCATACGGACAAACCACAGCATTGTAGATGCCGCGGCGCTGGCCATCTACTCTCCTGCCGGCGTAGTGGTACACACCGGGGACTTTAAGGTGGATTATACGCCTGTGTTTGGAGATGCTATCGACCTGCAGCGCTTTGCAGAGCTGGGTAAAAAGGGCGTACTGGCACTGATGTGCGACTCTACAAACGCGGAGCGTCCTGGCTTTACTCCCTCCGAAAAAACGGTGGGAAAGACCTTTGACAGCTTGTTTGAGGAACATAAGAATACCAGAATATTTGTGGCCACCTTTGCTTCCAATGTGGACCGTGTGCAGCAGATCATCAATACCGCGTATAAATTCGGCAAGAAGGTATGCGTGGAAGGCCGCAGCATGGTCAGTATTATAGAGACGGCCAGGAATCTGGAGTGCATCAAAATACCAGATAATACATTGATTGATATAGACCAGCTGAAAAATTATCCTGACGAGCAGCAGGTGATCATCACAACCGGCAGCCAGGGGGAGAGCATGGCTGCACTGAGCCGCATGGCCAGCAGTATGCACCGTAAGATTACGATTGGGGCGGGGGATACGGTTATTTTTTCGTCCAATCCCATCCCCGGAAATGAAAAGTCGGTGACCAAGGTTATTAACGAGCTGCTGCGCAAGGGTGCGGATGTGATATTCCAGGATGCCCATGTATCGGGACATGCCTGCCAGGAAGAAATTAAGCTGATTTATACCCTGGTGCAGCCCAGGTATGCAATCCCCGTACATGGTGAATACAAGCATTTGAAAGCGCAGGCAAAGATCGCGCAGAGCCTTGGTATTGATAAAGAAAATATATTTATCCTTTCCTCAGGAGATGTGCTGGAGCTGGATGAAAACAGCGCACGGCTGACCGGAAAGGTTCCAACCGGCGCTATCCTGGTGGATGGACTGGGTGTCGGAGATGTGGGGAATGTGGTGCTGCGTGACCGTCAGCATCTGGCGGAGGACGGTATTATGATCGTTGTCATGAGCCTGGACAAGTACAGCGGACAGCTGGTGGCGGGCCCGGACATTGTTTCCAGAGGATTTGTTTATGTGAAGGAGTCCGACGAGCTGATCGAAGAGGCAAGACAGACTGTGGACGAGGCGCTGCAGAAATGTCTTGACAGGGGGATCACCGATTGGGGCAAGCTGAAGAATACTACCAAAGACGCACTCAGCGATTATGTTTGGAAGAAGACGAAGCGTCGTCCCATGATCCTGCCGATTATTATGGAGATAACCTAAAGGGGGTATACGGGGTGGGAAAATGGAACGGATGGAGAAAACCGAAGGGTAACGCAGGCAGCAGGAGAGGTATGGACAACAGGGATAATGTAGAGAAAATGGGCAATACGGAGAATCAGGAACAGGGAAACGGTCTGGACAGCGCGGTAGATACGCTGATAACGGCTATACTGGGGTGCGAGGAATACCTTGCTTACCGCGCGGAGCTGGATAAAGTGCTGCAGAATCCGGAGCTGAAATCAGAAATCGACAATTACCGCAGGCGGAATTATGAGCTGCAGACCAGCGCGGATATTGATTTTGACAAGCTGGATAGATTTGAAAAGGAATATGAGAATTTCAGAAGCGATCCGCTTGTTTCGGATTTCCTGGCAGCAGAGCTGGCATTCTGTAAAAGAATGCAGGAGATCGAAACCAGCATTACGGCAAGGCTTGATTTTCAGTAAGCCGTAAAAGGAAGTGAGGAACATTATGAAACCAGGAAATATGATTATCGCTGTAGTCGGCGCGATTGTTCGGATGGCAGTGATCGTTTTTGCGGTATATGCTATTTATCGGGGGGCGCTGCTGTGCTATGATTACGGCTATCGTATTTTTACGGAGCCGGCAATTTCTTCCGGAGAGGGGAGAACTGTGACGGTGGCGATCACCGAGGGCATGTCCGCCTCCGAAATCGGGCATCTGCTGGAAAATAAAGGGCTGATACGGGATGCAAAGCTGTTTGTCCTGCAATACTATCTGTCGGAATACCGTAAGGATGTGAGGCCGGGTGTCTTCGAGCTAAATACGTCCATGACGGTGGAAGAGATGATGGCCGCCATGGTGCCTGAAGAGGATGAGGACGATGAGACAGGCGGGAAAGCAGAGTAGCTTATGTTGATTGATGAGAGAATGGCGGCTTTTATTGATTCCCTGGACAGGGGCAATACATCCTTCCTTGACGAGTTGGAAAAAAACGCATTGCAGGAGCGTGTTCCGGTGATTCGGAAGCCCATGCAGAGCCTGTTGAAATTTTTGCTTAAGCTTTTAAAGCCGAGGGACATCCTGGAGGTCGGGACTGCCATCGGCTTTTCCGCGCTGTTGATGAGTGAGTATGGGCCGGAAAACTGTCATATTACCACCATTGAGAATTATCAAAAGAGGATTATCCAGGCAAGAGAAAACTTCAGGCGGGCCGGCGCGGAGGAAAAGATCACCCTGCTTGAAGGGGATGCAGCAGACATTTTAAAGGAACTGACAGGCACTTATGACCTGATCTTTATGGATGCGGCGAAGGGACAGTATCTCTTTTTTTTGCCGGAGGTTTTACGGCTGCTTACACCGGGGGGACTGCTTGTCAGCGATAATGTGCTGCAGGACGGGGATGTTGTGGAATCCCGATTTGCCGTGACGCGGCGCAATCGGACGATTCATGCCCGCATGAGAGATTATCTTTATGAATTGAAGCATGATCCGCGGCTTGAAACGGTAATCCTGCCTGTGGGCGACGGGGTGGCACTCAGCATACAAGGCGAAAAGAGAATGTGAAAGGAATGAGAATATGAAACAATGGCGAAAGCCGGAGCTGTTGATCCCGGCCGGCAGTCTGGAGGTTTTAAAAACAGCTGTAATTTTTGGCGCGGATGCGGTATATATCGGCGGTGAGGCTTACGGTCTCCGGGCAAAGGCAAAGAATTTTTCCCCGGCGGAAATGGCGGAGGGAATTGCCTTTGCCCATTCCCGTCAGGTGAAGGTTTATGTGACAGCCAATATATTGGCTCATAATTGCGACCTTGAAGGGGCAAGGGCCTATTTTGAAGAATTGCGGGACATGAAGCCGGAGCCCTGCGACGCCTTGATTATAGCCGATCCGGGCATATTTGCGCTGGCCAGGGAGGTGTGGCCGGAGGTAGATATACATATTTCCACCCAGGCAAATAATACCAATTACAGGACCTGTCTTTTCTGGTGGGAACAGGGGGCAAAGCGCGTGGTAACCGCCAGGGAGCTTTCACTGGAGGAGATCCACGGTATCAGAGAACGGATTCCGGAGGAGATGGAGCTTGAGAGCTTTATCCATGGCTCCATGTGCATTTCTTATTCGGGGCGCTGCCTGCTCAGCAATTATTTTACGGGCAGGGATGCCAACCAGGGAAGCTGTACCCACCCCTGCCGCTGGAAATATGCGGTGATGGAAGAAACGCGGCCCGGAGAATATCTGCCGGTCTATGAGAACGAGCGGGGCACCTACATTTTTAATTCCAGGGACCTGTGTATGATAGAGCATATTCCCGAAATGGTGGAAGCGGGGATTAACAGCTTCAAGATCGAGGGCCGGATGAAAACGGCGCTTTATGCAGCCACGGCGGCCAGGACATACAGGAGGGCGCTGGACGATTACTTTGTTTCGGAAGAAACCTACCGTAGGAATATGGATTGGTACCGGGAAGAGATTGCCAAGTGTACCTACCGGCAGTATTCCACGGGATTTTATTTTGGCCGGGCGGACGTAAACAACCAGATTTATGACAACAGCACTTATGTCAGCGAGTATATCTATCTGGGGCTGGTGGAGGAAATTCGGCCGGACGGAGGCGGCAGGAAGGCTGCCCGTATCCGGCAGAAAAACAAGTTTTCCGTGGGCGAATTGATTGAAATTATGAAGCCGGACGGCAGGAATGTTCCTGTTAAGGTGGAGGCAATGTATAATGAAGAGGATGAGGCGGTAGAAAGCTGCCCTCATGCGGGACAAACCATATGGGTCAGGCTGTCAGAGACACCGGAGCCCTATGACCTGCTGCGGAAAAGCACCATGTCACCAAAGACGGCATAACGGGAAGCTGGAAAGGCGGTAATAAATTGGAAATAACAGATGTAATTAAAAAAAAGAAGGCTTCGCGGGCAGCAGTTCATGCCTTAACGGCGCTGTACGGGCTTGTCTGCCTGTGGCTGTTTTATCGACAGTCTACGGCGGACCTTACTGTGGCAGGGCCCATTCCTTTCGAGTCCGATCTGCCGCTGCATATCAGCATGATTATTGAGGACGGCTGGTATTACAGCTTTACGGCATATGCCTATCGGCTGTTGTATGTGCTGTTCGGCGGCACAACCGCGGGGATTGCCCTTTTCCTTGGAATATGTGCGTGGGCCACGGTTTACTTGACGGAAAGACTGGTGTGCCGGCTGGGAAAATACGGGGAGAGAAGCTGGTTTACTTTGTCACTGGCACTAAGCCTTAATTTTGTCATGCCTGTGTATATCAGGGCGGTGGGAGAATACCGTTATGTCAGCTACCAGTCGGGGAATATCTGGCATAACTCCACCTATATCTGTATGCGCCTGGCTGCCCTGGCAGTACTTTGCGTTTATTTCAGGCTGGAGGAAAAATACAGAGAGGGGATTACCTGGAAGGATTGGACAGTCTTTGCTCTGCTGAATGTATTGTGTACAGGCATTAAGCCCAGTTTTTTACTGGTATTTTCTCCGGTGATGGGAATTTTTCTTCTGGTGGATTTATTCAAACGGGTTCCGCTGAAGCGGATTTTGGCCTTTGGCTCTGCGCTGCTGCCCAGCGGGCTTGTGATTCTTTGGCAGAATTTTGTGTTATTTGGAGAGAAAACGGGGAACGGTGTTGAATTTCGACCCTGGTATACCTTTGCGCTTCATGCAAATATTACCAAGCTGGCAGTACTATGCTCCCTGTTGTTTTGTGCTTCGACGGTGGTATTTACCCTGAAAAAGCTGATGAAGGATAAAAAATATCTTTTTATTACGGTGATGGCGGTACTGGGGTTTGGGGAGGCCCTTTGTCTGGTGGAAAGCGGCAGCCGTGCGGCAGACGGTAATTTCCTTTGGGGATATAGCTTTTGTCTGTTTGTGTTGTTTGCAGTCTGCGCCGTAAAATGGCTGGAATTTAAGGGAAAGGGCCTGCAAAAGCTTTTGCGCATAGGCTTAGGCCTGGTGTACGCCTGGCATCTGTACTGCGGACTGTACTTTTTTATTCATCTGGCGGCAGGAGCAAGCTACTGGATGAAATAAAGCCGAAATAAATTTAAATTGGGGCTTGCAATTTTTTATAATTTAATGTAATGTATCTTGTGAACAAAGGTGTTCCATAGTAACGAGGTTACTCTGGGACATTTTTTGCTTTACAGGACAAGGGTTTGGCTCCGGGCCGGACTGTTGCCTGGCAAAAAGCAAGCATGAAGAAGAGGGAGGAAAAGTATGGGCGAGCTGTTGAATGTGGAAGAAATTTTTGCAAGTAAGGTATTTACTCTCGGAAAGATGAAGGAGCGACTGCCGAAAAGTACATACAAGGAGATCAAAAAGCTGATGGACCAGGGAGGCGAGTTGTCTCTGGAAACCGCGGACGTGGTGGCAAAGGCCATGAAGGACTGGGCCATGGAGAACGGCGCTACTCACTACACTCATTGGTTCCAGCCTTTAACCGGTATTACTGCGGAGAAACACGATGCCTTTGTGAGTCATCCTGACGAAGAGGGCAAGATGATTATGGAGTTTTCCGGCAAGGAGCTGATTAAGGGCGAGCCGGACGCATCCTCTTTCCCCTCCGGTGGTCTGCGGGCAACCTTTGAAGCCAGAGGCTACACGGCCTGGGATATTACCTCCCCTGCCTTTTTGAAGGAAGATGCTACGGGAGTGATTCTTTGCATTCCCACGGCGTTCTGCTCCTACACCGGTGAGGCGCTGGACAAAAAAACACCGCTGCTGCGTTCCATGGAGGCCATCAGTCAGCAGGCGCTCCGTATTGTGAGGCTTTTCGGCAATACCGAGGCCACGAAGGTGGTTGCCAGTGTGGGGCCGGAGCAGGAATATTTCCTGGTAGACAGGGAGAAATATTTACAGCGTGAGGACCTGATTTTCGCGGGCCGCACTCTTTTCGGCGCACCTGCACCGAAGGGACAGGAGCTGGAGGATCATTATTTCGGCACCATCCGCGAAAGGGTGGGCTCTTACATGAAGGATCTGAATGTGGAGCTGTGGAAGCTGGGCGTTACTGCAAAGACACAGCATAACGAGGTGGCTCCTGCCCAGCACGAGCTGGCGCCCATCTATGAGACGGCCAATATTGCCGTGGACCATAATCAGCTGGTGATGGAGACCATGAAGAAGGTGGCCGGCCGCCATGGCATGACCTGCCTGCTTCATGAGAAGCCCTTTGCCGGCGTGAACGGCTCCGGCAAGCATAACAACTGGTCTTTGGGCACGGACAACGGCGTCAATCTGCTGGATCCGGGGGATACGCCCAATGAAAACATTCAGTTCCTGCTGGTGCTGGCCTGCATCATGAAGGCGGTGGATACCCATGCGGATTTGCTGCGGCAGAGCGCTGCCGATGTGGGAAATGACCATAGACTGGGAGCCAATGAGGCGCCTCCCGCAATCATTTCCATGTTCCTAGGGGAGCAGCTGGAGGATGTGGTGAAGCAGCTGATCGAGACCGGTGAGGCGGCCCATCTGATCGAGGGCGGCAAGCTGGAGACCGGTGTTTCCACCCTGCCTGATTTCGAGAAGGATGCTACGGACAGAAACAGGACGTCGCCCTTTGCCTTTACCGGCAATAAGTTTGAATTCCGTATGGTGGGCTCCGCGGATTCCATTGCCAGCCCTAACACCACATTGAATGCCATTGTGGCGGAGGCGTTCTGTGAAGCGGCTGATGTACTGGAAAAGGCTGACAATTTTGAGCTGGCAGTTCATGACCTGATTAAGGAATATATGACGAAGCACCAGAGGATCGTGTTTAACGGGGACGGCTATGCCGACGAGTGGATCGAAGAGGCGGAGAGACGGGGACTTCCCAACATTAAGTCCATGGTGGAGGCTGCGGCTACGCTGACCACAGATAAGGCCATCAGGCTGTTCGAGCGTTTTGGCATTTTTACCAAAGTGGAGCTGGAATCCCGTGAAGAGATTACCTATGAGACCTATGCGAAGACCATCAATATTGAGGCGCTGACCATGATCGACATGGCCGGTAAAAAGTATATTCCGGCGGTGATTCGTTATACCAAATCCCTGGCGGATACGGTGATTGCCGTGAAGGAGGCGGGGGTGGATGCTTCCGTGCAGGCAGAGCTTTTAGACAGCGTTACCGCCCGGCTTTCGGCGGCAAAAACGGCGCTTGACAGGCTGAAGAAGGTAACTGCACAGGCAGCGGCCATGGAGGACGTCAAGGCACAGGCCTTCTTCTATAAGGATACGGTGAAAACGGTTATGGATGAGCTTCGTACACCCATCGACGAGCTGGAGATGATGGTGGATAAGAGCGTCTGGCCAGTGCCCGGCTACGGCGAGCTGACCTTTGAGGTATAAGCGGCAGGGAGATGCTTCGAAAGGCTTAAAAGGCCATTTGGAGTATCTCCTGCTTTTTTGTACAAATTGAATTTTGGTGAAATTTTTGCGGAATTTTTTGAAATTTTCTATTGCAAATTGGGAATACTTCGTGTATAATTCATCAAGTAGCGTAAATAGGGCTATCGCCAAACGGTAAGGCAACGGACTCTGACTCCGTCATTTCAAGGTTCGAATCCTTGTAGCCCTGTTAAAAACAGGGTTGCCCTGCGCAGCAGGGGATGCCCTGCTTAGGAAACCCCGGTGGAGAGATTCACCGGGGTCATTTTTTTCGGCACCAATGCTTGCCTGCAGAGGTTGTTTTCAATGAGGACTGTGCAACCTTCAAGTGAAGGGGTGTCCGAATGAGAATAATGGCTGGCTGGCATCGCCAGGCTGCTGGTGTCCGAATTGTTATCCGGCAGAAAAATTTTTAGGATACACAGGTGGTAAAAGAAAATAAAAAATGTTATACTGAAAAGACACGGTAAACAGAAAGAAAATTTTAAAACCAACGGAGGATAAGAATGCAGGAACTGATTACGGCAAAAAAACACTTTTCCAGGATGGGCTGGCTGTATGTGGCGGCTACTGCAATCATATTTTTCTTGCAGATGGCGGCGGGCCTGATCTTAAGGCTGGTGAAGCCAGAGTGGCTGTACGATATGAACATGAATTTGTTTTTTTCCATGGCGCCCATGTATCTTGTGGGATTTCCGCTGCTGGCACTGTTTTTAAAAAAATGCGTGCCTGCGGAGCGCATCGAAAAACATAAGATGACGGCAGGGCAGTATGTGCTTTCAGCCATAATCTGTATCGGACTTGCTTATGCGGCTAATATTATCGGCCTGATTATGACCACACTGATCGGCCTTTTCATCGGTAATTCTGTAGGGAATCCCATTACCTCCGTGGTCACCTCCTTAAGCCCATGGTCCGTGTTGTTTTATACGGTGATCTGTGCGCCCATTATGGAAGAGCTGGTATTTCGAAAGCTGATTGTGGACAGAGCCGTGCATTACGGTCAGGGAGTGGCAGTGGTGGTTTCCGGTCTGATGTTCGGGCTGTTTCACGGTAATTTAAATCAGTTTGTCTATGCCGCCGTTATAGGTACGTTTTTGGCTTACCTTTATGTAAAAACCGGCAATTTGAAAATCACCATTTCCCTGCACATGCTGTTTAATTTTATGGGCGGCTTTCTTCCCACCATATTAATGAGGAAGATGGATCTGGACAGCTATATGGCATCTGCGGCAAGCGGTTCCGCCTCCGAAATGATGGAGCTGATCCGGAGCAATTTCGTGTGGTTTTTGCTTTATGGTCTTTTGTTGCTGTTTATTCTTTCCATGCTCGTAACGGGCGTGGTGCTGTTTATTGTATTTGCCGTTAAGAAAAAATTTGTCTTTGAAGCCGGACAGACCGCTATCCCAAGGCAGGTAAAGCTCAGTATTGCCTTGGGAAATGCAGGAATGGGGGTCTTTGGCCTTTTCTGGCTTGCGCAGATCATCGGCCAGCTGTTCGCGTAAATAAGGAACGCGGCAATTTGAGTCGGAGCGGGATATGCCCTGATGGCAGTAAAACGTTCTGGCAGGGAGGATTTATGTACACATTTGTAAGCAGAATCAGATATAGTGAGGTTGACAGTGATGGAAGACTTACCATGGCGGCCCTCATTAATTATTTTCAGGATTGCTCCACGTTTCAGTCGGAGGATCTGGAGCTGGGCGTCAGTTACTTAAAGGAAGCAAAGCTGGTCTGGGTATTGTGCTTCTGGCAGATTGTTGTGGAGCGGTACCCCAGGCTGGGAGAAAAGGTAGTCATCGGCACCCAGCCCTATGATCTGAAGGGCTTTTTGGGCTACAGAAACTTTGCCATGATGGATGAAGAGGGTAACTATATTGCCAAGGCAAATTCCCTCTGGAGTCTTTTGAACACGGAAACGGGCAGGCCTACGGCAGTTCCGGAAATCATGGTGGAGCGGTATGTAAGAGCCCCAAGGCTGGAGATGGATTATTCCTCCAGAAAGATTGCGGCTGCCGGAGAGGGCGTGGCCCAGGAGCCCCTGACGGTAAAAAAGCATCATCTGGATACAAACCATCATGTGAATAATCAGCAGTTTCTGGATATAGCCATGGATTTTCTGCCGGAGGGCTTTGAGATTGGGCAGGTACGGGCAGAGTATAAAAAGCAGGCTTTTCTGCATGACGTGCTGCTGCCTTATGTGACGGAGGAAGAAGCAAGGGTGGTAGTCAGGCTGGCGGATGAAGATGGCGGGACTTATGTTATTGCCGAATTTTTGAGCGGGAAATAATGGCTGAAGGCAGAGCGTGATTGCGGAGGGAATATGATTCGTTTAGGGGAAAGCCAGGAGCTGGTGATTGTAAAAAAGGTGAATTTCGGTGTATATCTTGCGGTGAGTCCCGAAGAAGCCAGGGAGCGTGTGCTGCTTCCCGCAAGGCAGGTCCCGGAGGGCAGCGGCGTTGGGGACAGGCTGGAGGTGTTTATTTATCGGGATTCCGAGGACAGGCTGATTGCCACCACCCATGTCCCTAAGCTGCAGGTGGGGCGGACAGCCGAGCTGAAGGTGGTTCAGACGGGAAAGCTGGGTGCCTTTCTGGACTGGGGGCTGGAAAAAGACCTGTTTCTGCCCTTTAAGCAGCAGCGGGGAAAGGTCCGGGAGGGTGATACTGTGCTGGTTTCTCTCTATATTGACAAGAGCGACCGCCTTTGCGCCACGATGAATGTATATGAGGCACTTAAGACAGACAGCCCCTATCAGGCAGGAGACCGGGTCCGGGGAAGGGTGTACGAGCTCAGCGATAATTTTGGGGCTTTTGTAGCGGTGGACAATCAGTATTCGGGATTGATTGCCGTAAAGGAGCTTTACGGCGATGTAAGGCTTGGCGCCGACGTGGAAGCACGGGTGATCCGTGTCAGAGAGGACGGCAGGCTGGATCTTGGCGTTCGGGAGAAAGCATATCTACAGATGGATACGGATGCGGAAAAGCTTCTGGAGCTGCTGGATGCCTACGAAGGGGCGCTTCCCTTTAATGATAAGGCGGCGCCGGAGGTCATTCGGCATGAGACGGGAATGAGCAAGAACGAGTTTAAGAGGGCGGTGGGCAGACTGCTGAAGCAGGGAAAGATCCAGATCGGGGAGAAAACCATAAGGCGCTGTAAATCTTAAGAATTTAAAAAAAGTGATCTTACTATGGAAATAAACCGTGAAGTATGGTAAAATGACGGTATTCAAAGCAGGCTGCAGAAAGGCCGAAGGGCCATAGGTCTGTGTCGGAAAGGGGGCATGTATATGGATATTGCAGGTGTTTCGATGGCGTTAGCCAGTATTTCCACCCAGTCCCAGGTTTCTACTGCCGTATTGGGCAAGGCAATGGATACCAATCAGGAGTTAGGGGAAGGTCTGGTGCAGATGATTGACGCTGCGGCGATGGAGCGGAGCGTGAACCCCGGCATCGGAGGAAATTTCGACATGCGCATCTAGTTCTGCAAGCTGCCTGACGAGTGACCGCAGGCAGTTTTTTTGTGAAAAATCATAAAACCTATTGCTTTTTTGACAATATTTTTGTAATATTTTTATATTACATGCAGGGGTTCGTTATGCAGGAACAGGAGGCCTGGCTTTACGGGCATGGGCTTCGAGGAAACGGGCATAGCGGAATAAAGTCAGAGGAGCGGGGGTTATGATTTCAAATCAGATTTTGCAGAATACGATCGACGGGCTGAAAAGCATTGCACGGGTGGAGCTTTGCGTCATGGATATAGACGGCAAGGAGGTGGCCTCCACCACCAATATGGTGGGCAGTGCCGGGGCCGTTGTGGAGTTTGCCGCGTCGCCGGCGGACTCTCAGGAGATTCAGGGGTATCAGTACTTTAAGATATATGACGAGCAGCAGCTGGAATATATTTTGGTTGCCGTAGGTACCGGTGAAGACGTGTATATGATCGGCAAGATGGCGGCATTTCAGGTGCAGAATCTTCTTGTGGCATACAAGGAGCGTTTCGACAAGGATAACTTTATCAAAAATCTGCTGCTGGATAATCTGCTTTTGGTAGATATTTACAGCCGCTCCAAAAAACTGCATGTGCAGACCGATGTTCCGCGGGTGGTCCTGATTGTGGAGACGGGGGGCGAGAGGGACAATAATGTCCTGGAGCTGACAAGAAATCATTTTGGCAGTAACAGCAAGGATTTTATTACTGCGGTGGATGAGAACAATGTGATTGTGGTCAAGGAGCTGTCAGACGGGACTGCCGCCAGAGAAATTGAAAAGGCAGCGCAGTCCCTTGAAAGCTTTCTGGAGAAGGAAGGCATCCGGAATATCAGGATTGCCTATGGGACCGTGGTGCAGGAGATTAAAGAGGTCAGCCGTTCCTATAAAGAGGCAAAGATGGCATTGGACGTGGGCAAAATATTTTTTGACGAAAGAAATATTGTGGCTTACAGCGAACTGGGAATCGGCCGCCTGATCTATCAGCTGCCTATTCCTCTATGTAAAATGTTTATCAAGGAGATCTTTGACGGCAAGAGCCCGGATGAATTTGACGAAGAAACGCTGACCACGATTTACAAATTTTTTGAGAACAGCCTGAATGTCTCCGAGACGTCCAGACAGCTGTTTATACACAGAAACACGCTGGTGTACCGTCTGGATAAGCTTCAGAAAAGCACGGGGCTTGATCTGCGCGTGTTTGAAAATGCCATTACCTTTAAGATTGCGCTGATGGTGGTGAAATACATGAAGTATATGGAGAATGCAGACTTTTAGAGGAGACTTTTATGGGAAGAAAGGAACAGCTGAGAAGGAAGCGGGAACAGCTGGTAGAAGAGAAGGGCGTTATTTTTCTGGATAATGTGAGTAAGGTTTATTCCACAGGCGCTCCTGCTCTGAATAATGTGACCTTGAATATACACAGGGGTGAGTTTGTATTTATCGTAGGGGACAGCGGCTCCGGTAAATCGACTATGATAAAACTTCTGCTGCGGGAGCTTACTGCCACCAGCGGCAGTGTTTATGTTATGGGAAACGACCTGGCAAAGCTGCGCCACAGGCAGATCCCCAGGTTTCGGCGGAATCTGGGAGTGGTGTTTCAGGACTTCCGCCTGCTGAACGACAGAAATGTCTACGAAAACGTGGCCTTTGCCCAGAGAATCGTGGAGACGCCGGTGGGCGAGATCAGAAGAAATGTGCCTGCAATTCTGGCTACGGTGGGCCTGGCCGGGAAATATAAGGCGAAGACAAAACAGCTTTCCGGCGGAGAGCAGCAGAGAGTGGCGCTGGCGAGAGCGCTGGTAAATAATCCGGCGATCCTGCTTGCGGATGAGCCTACCGGAAATCTGGATCCCAAGAATTCCTGGGAAATCATGAGCCTGCTGAATGAGATTAATGAAAACGGTACTACGGTGGTGGTGGTGACTCATAACAAGGAAATCGTCAACGCCATGCACAAGCGTGTGGTCACCGTGAAGCGGGGAGTCATTGTGAATGACGAGGAAGGGGGAGAGTACATAGATGAAGATTAGTACTTTGTTCTATACCTTCCGCCAGGGATTTGTCAATATTTTTCGGAATAAGTGGTATTCGCTGGCCTCCATTGCAACGATTTCTGCCTGCCTTTTTTTATTCGGTCTGTTTTATGCCATCGTGGCAAACTTTAGGAGTACGGTCATGAAGGTGGAGGAAGGGGTGTCCGTCACCGTATTCTTTCATAATGAGCATGATAAATGTGAGTCCATGGGTTTATCCCATACGGCAGCCACGGACCAGAGAGTGGAAGAGATCGGCCGGATGATCGCCAACCGGGTGGAGGTTTCCGAGGTGGTATACATTTCCGATGATGAGGCCTGGGCTGATTATATGGCTGACCACTGGGGCGAGCATGCGGAGGAATACGCGGAAGGGTTTCCCGATAATCCGCTGGTGGGCGAGTATTCTTATGAGGTGTTTTTAAGTGATGTCTCCATGCAGACGGCGCTGGTGAACTGGCTGAATTCCATACCGGAGGTGCGCAGGATAAACTTTTCCGCGCTGACGGCAGATACCTTAAGCGGCGTAAACCTGCTCATTGCTTACGTGTCCATCGGAATTATTGTGATTCTGCTGGCGGTCAGCATATTCCTGATCAGCAACACGGTGGCCATCGGAATTTCCGTTCGTTCCACGGAAATTAATATCATGAAGTACATCGGTGCCACGGATTTCTTTGTGCGTGCGCCCTTTGTGCTGGAGGGCATTTTGATCGGCCTGCTGGGAGCGGCAATTCCACTGGGACTGATCAGGGTCCTTTATAATTATGCGTTAAACTATATTGCGGAGAGATTTGAGATTCTCAGTGGTGTACTTGATTTTTTGACAACGGAGCAGATTTTTGGAATGCTGACGCCTGTGTCGCTTTTGGTCGGCGCTGGAATCGGTTTTCTGGGAAGTATTACAACAGTCAGGAAGCATTTGCATGTATAGAGGCAGAGGCCTATGAAAAAAAAGAATGTGATAATGTGTGTCGCTGCCGTTGCCCTGTTGTGTGTCTCGTTTTTTAGAACCAAGCAGGATGTGGCGGCGTTGACAATGTCCTCTATTACCTCGGACAGCATTCGGGAAAAGGAGGAACAGATCCGCCAGGCTCAGGGCGAAAAGGATTCGTTACAGAGCGGGCTCAGCAATTTGCAGAATATTAAAAAGGAGCTGGAGACCCAGCGCTCCAGCCTGAAAAATTATGTGGTGCAGCTTGACGGCAGTCTTGCGCAGATCGAACAGAATATCCGGGAGCTTAACACGAAGATCACGGAAAAGGAAGGGGAGATCACTGTAGCCGAGGGCGAGCTGGAGGTGGCGCTGGAAAATGAAGAAAACCAGAAAGAGTCCATGATCAGCCGCATAAGATTGGTATATGAGTCCGGAGACCCGCAGATGCTGGAGATGCTTTTGAAATCCGTCAACTTTGGGGACTTCCTGAATAAGGCGGATTATGCCGAAAGAATCATGGCCTATGACCAGAAGATGATGCAGGATTATACGCTGGTCAGAGAATATGTGGAGCTGTGTAAGCAGGAGCTTGAGCTGGAAAAGGAAATCCTGGATGAAGCAAAGGCAAGTGTAGAGGAAGAACAGAGAAACCTGGAGGCGCTGATTGACCAGAAGAACAAGGATATTCTGGCTTATGAAACGGACATAACCAACAAGGAAAAGGCCATAAAGGAGTACGAGGAGGAGATTGAAGCCCAGGATAGTGAGATTGCCACGCTGGAGGCCCTGATTGCAGAAGAAAAGAAGAGGATACTGGCCAACAGCGGTGTAGTTCTTACCTATGACGGCGGAACCTTTAAGTTTCCGGTAGCTTCTTACACCAGGGTTTCCGATGATTACGGTCCCCGGATACACCCGACGCTGGGGGTGCAGCAGTTTCACAACGGTGTGGATCTGGCCTCGCCCAAGGGAACGGCAATCTATGCGGCTTATGACGGGGTGGTGGTGGCCGCAGCCTATAGCGGCACCATGGGGAATTATGTAATGATCGACCATGGCTCCGGGCTGTTTACCATATACATGCACGCTTCCGCCCTTTACGTGGAGAAGGATAACATTGTAGTCCGGGGGGAAAAGATTGCCGCAGTGGGAAGCACCGGGCGTTCCACAGGTCCCCATCTGCATTTCAGCGTGCGCCTGAACGGGGAGTATCAGTCGCCGTGGAACTACATTACAAGATAAGCGTTATACAATTTTACAAGGATATTGAGAAACCGAAGTTTGAGGTGAAACATTGGGAGGCAGGGAAAATCCTATGGATGAGAATCAGAATTACTTTAACAATATGAACAATATGCAGCCGGTGCAGCCCCCTCAAAAGGAGAAGGGCAGCGGAAGAGGGCTGTTTTTCGTAGGGCTTGTAGTGGGCATCGGCGTGGCACTGCTGGCGGTGGGCATTGGCTTTGCGGGACTGGGCATCCAGAATGCCATGGAGCAGAGCAAGGCAGATAATACGGATGTGAAGGTGGATGAAAGTTCGGCTCTGAATTCCTATACCATTGCCAAACTTCAGGCACTGGAGGAAACCATCAACCAATATTTCTTCCTCCATGATGTGCCTGAAGAGGACTTGCAGAACGGAATGTTCAAGGGACTTCTGGCATCGCTTGGGGATCCCTATTCCGAGTATTATACGGCGGAAGAGTTAACCAGCATGATGGAGCAGTCTCAGGGGATCTATTATGGAATCGGCGCATATGTCCAGCTGGATACGAATACAGGGCTGCCCAAGATCAGCGGGGTCATCGAGGGCTCGCCTGCGGAGGCGGCAGATCTGCGGGCCAATGATCTGATCTATGAGGTAGACGGGACCTCCACATATGGCCTGAATCTGACGGAGGCGGTTGCCCTGATTAAGGGGCCGGAGGGAACAAACGTGGAGATTACCCTGATCAGGGAAGGAGAGAGCGATTATGTGTCCCTGACGCTGACAAGACAGAAGGTGGAATCTCCTACGGTGGAATTCCGTATG
Source organism: uncultured Acetatifactor sp. (assembly GCA_910586485.1). GTDB lineage: Bacteria > Bacillota > Clostridia > Lachnospirales > Lachnospiraceae > Acetatifactor. The sequence continues at coordinate 5,011 of CAJUIA010000026.1, read as the reverse complement.
CTGGAAGACAACATGGCTTATATTCAGGTTACGGAATTTGACGATGTGACGGTGGACCAGTTTGCCGAGGCGCTTGCCATGGCGAGAGGCTCGGATGCGGAAGGGATCATTCTGGATCTGAGGGGCAATCCGGGAGGAAACTTAGGTGCGGTGGTGGATATGTGCAATATGATCCTGCCTGAGGGAATGATCGTTTATACGGAAGATAAAAACGGAAAGCGCGATGAGTATAAGTGTGACGGAAAGCGGGAGCTTGAGCTGCCTCTTGTGGTGCTGGTGGATATGAATTCTGCCAGTGCGGCGGAGATCATGGCGGGAGCAATTAAGGATCATGGAATCGGTACGCTGGTGGGCACCACTACCTTTGGCAAGGGTATCGTGCAGCAGATCATGTCCTTCCGGGACGGTTCGGCCGTTAAGATTACCGTCAGTGCCTATTATACGCCAAGCGGTAATAATATCCACGGAATCGGCATCGAGCCGGATGTAATCTGTGAATTTGACGGGGAAGCCTATTACGGCAGCGAAGACCATCCGGATAATCAGATGGAAAAGGCCAAGGATGTACTGAAGAAGGAAATGGGGAAATAAAGAGGACATTGTACTATGAATAAGGACGGGAAGAATAAGAGATTTATCAATATCAGGCGTTTTCTGTTTTACAGCGTGGTGTTTCTGGTAGTGCTTTGTATTGTTGTATTTAGCTCCGTAGCCGGATATATGGGGAAAAGCAGTGACGATACGATCAACGATATGGGAAGCCTGTATATGTCGGAAATGAGTAAGCAGCTGCAGCAAAAGTTTGACGCGATCGTTAATCTCCAGATGATGCAGATGGAGGGCATTGTTCAGCGCACTTTGCCGGAAACGGCCGTGTATGGGGATGAGATGAAGGAAGAGCTTGCTTTCAGCAGCAGTATCAGAGGCTTCAATTATCTTGCATTGTATACGAAAACAGGCAAGGCGGAGCTTATTGACGGCCTGCCGGTAGAGCCCATCGACAATATTGAGTTTCAGGAGGTGCTGACAAATGAAGGAAAAAACATTACCAGCGGCATAAGCGAAAACGGCGAGCGTTTGATATTGTTTTCGATACCCGCCGAGTATCCCATGGCGGACGGCGAAAAGAGTGCCTGGCTGATCGCGGGTATGCCGATCAGTTATCTGGAAGAAGCGCTGGTCATGGAATCGGAGGATTCTCTGATCTATTATCATATTATACGGAGAGACGGTTCCTTTGTGATCCGAAGCAGCGCGGCCTATCGGAATAATTACTTTACCAGAATACGAGAGGTTTTTACGGAATATAACGGTAAGACACCTGAGGATTATGTAGAGGAACTGCGGCTTGCCATGAAAGACAGAGCAAGCTATACCACTCAGGTGCTGGTAGAAGATGAATATCGACAGCTCTACTGCAGCTCGCTGGGGGGAACGGACTGGTATCTGGTAGCCGCGATACCATACGGCGTGCTTACCGATTCGGTCATGTCGCTGTCCAATGTACGCCAGGTGGTTATACTGGCAGCCTGCGGTATTATTCTTGCAGCGGTTCTTGTCATTTTTGTCATATATCTTCGGATGTCACAGCGCCAGATGCTGGAGCTGGAAAGGGCGGAGGCCGAGGCCGTCTATGCAAACAAGGCAAAAAGTGAGTTCCTGTCTAATATGAGCCATGATATTCGCACGCCGATGAATGGTATCATGGGGATGACGGCCATTGCCATGACGAATATTGACGATAAGGTCAGACTGAAGGACTGCCTGGCAAAGATTACCCTGTCAGGGAAGCATCTTTTGGGCCTGATCAACGACGTGCTGGATATGTCAAAGATTGAGAGCGGAAAGCTTTCTTTGAACATGGATAATCTTTCGCTGCGGGATACCATGGAGAGCATTGTCAATATTATTCAGCCCCAGGTAAAGGAGAAGGGGCAGCACTTTGATATTTTTATCCGCAAGATTGAAGCGGAAAATGTATACTGCGACAGTGTCCGCTTAAATCAGGTGTTGATCAATCTGCTATCCAACGCGGTAAAATATACGCAGGAGGGCGGACGGATTCATATGGAGCTGTCCCAGGAGCCTTCCCCTCAGGGTGAAGCCTATATCCGATGCCATTTCAGTGTGAAGGATAACGGCATCGGCATGACGCCGGAATTTCAGAAAACGATCTTTGAGTCCTTTACCAGAGAGAACAACGCCCATGTGGAAAAGACGGAAGGCGCGGGCTTAGGGATGGCCATCACCAAATGTATCGTAGACATGATGGGAGGAACCATCAACGTGGTCAGTGCGCCCGGCAAAGGCAGCGAGTTTCATGTGGTGATGGACTTAAAAAAGGCCGACGTTCGGGAAGAGGAAATGATTCTTCCGGCATGGAAAATGCTGGTGGTGGACAACAACGAGGATTTGTGCATGAGCGCAGTAGAATCTTTAAAGGAGATTGGACTGGACGCGGAATATGCGCTTGGCGGGGAAGAAGCGGTGCGGAAGGTGGAAAAGTGCCACGGTACCCAAGATCAATATCAGATTATTTTGCTGGATTGGAAAATGCCGGGCATGGACGGACTTCAGACAACAAAGGAGATCCGGAGGCGGCTTGGGGACGATACGTCCATCCTGATTATTTCTGCGTATGACTGGAGCGATATAGAAGAAGAGGCATTGGAGGCCGGAGTCAACGGATTTATTTCCAAGCCGCTTTTCAAGTCTAATCTGTATACGGGCTTGAGCCGTTATATGCTGAACGGGAAAGAGGAAGAGCAGAAGCGGGAGCAGGGAGAGAAAAAGGACTTTACCGGCAGGCGTATTCTTTTGGCGGAGGATAACGACATTAACTGGGAGATTGCGGAGACCATCCTCACTGCCTCCGGATTTAAGGTGGACCGGGCGGAGAACGGAAAAATCTGTGTGGATACCTTCCGGGAAAGCGAGCTGGGCTATTATGATGTGATTCTCATGGATATACGGATGCCGGTGATGAACGGGTACGATGCGACGGAGGCCATCCGGGCTCTGGACAGGCCGGATGCGGGGCTGCCGATCATCGCTATGTCGGCGGATGCCTTTGCGGCGGACATTCAGCATAGTCTGGACAGCGGAATGAATGAGCATATTTCCAAGCCCATAGATGTGGAAAAGCTGATTCGGGTGCTTGAGAAGTATTTGTAGCAGAGACGGAGAGGAGTGCAGAAGAAATGGGATGTACTGGTAAGAAAAAGCAGATTAATTTTATGAAATATCATGTAATCGTGCTGCTGGCAGGGGTTATATTGGGCTTTTCAGCATTGATCCTTGTTCATCTGCTGCCCTGTGCTCCGATGAAGGAACATGTTTATTGGTCTTTGGAAATGATAGAGAAGGAATTTGATGATGAGGTGCTGATAGAAGGATACCGCGCTACTTTAACCGGGAATTTTACGGATTGTCTGATGCTGGAGCATGCGGTATATTCTTCCGATCAGCATGGTCTTTTGGGGCAGGTGCTTCATATGTACCGCAGCGAAAGCTGTGCTGAGGAAGGCGGATGGTGGCCGGGGCATTCTCTGAAGGATTATCTTACCGGTACTCCGCAGCCCCGTGAAGTGAGCTATTCAAGATACTGGCATGGGTATCTGGTTTTTTTGAAGCCTCTGCTGCTTCTTACATCCTTTAATACCATCCGGCTGCTGCAGGCAGCAGTGCAGCTTGTTTTTGTGGGGGCGGGTACGGTTATTCTTTGCCGGAAGGGTGCTTATTCTTTGGCGAAGGCCTTATTAATATCGCTCCCTTTTTTGTCTTTTGTCAGCACCTATGCCTCATTATCCCTGAGCATTTGTTTTTATGTGATGATGGCGGCGGTCTTGATCCAATTAAAAATCAATGACATCCTGCTCAGACGCCGATGGTACGGCCTTTTCTTTTTTGCTGTTGGGATGGCAGTAGCTTATTTTGATTTCCTGACATATCCTTTGGTAACTTTGATCTACCCGTTGGGAATATATTTATATTTCTGCGGCGGAAATTTCAGAAAAAATATGTCTAATCTTTTAAAGAACAGCATGGAATGGAGTGCCGGGTATGTTGGAATGTGGGCGGCTAAATGGATTCTTACTGATTGTCTTACCGGAAGCAGCTGCATTCAGGATGCGCTCCGGACGATTTTTGTCAGGACCGGCAGTGCGGAAGGCTATTCAAGGATAAAAGGCTTTTTCAGTGTACTTGGGAAAAATATTCAGCCTTTTCTTAACTGGTGTTATATTTTGATTTTGGTTGTTTCGGCCGTTTATATTCTCGTGGGAGCATTGAAAAATGCAAAGGCGTTAAAAGAGTCTGTGTCCAAAATGCGATTCGATTTGTCCGGTGCCGGCGCTTACTTTGTGTTGGCCTTATATCCGTTGGCGTGGTATTTTCTGGCACAGAATCATTCGGAACAGCATTGGCAGTTTACCTGTAGGATTTTGGCGGCCAGTGTATTTGCCGTTGTGACAGGTATCTTTAAATTGCTGGAACCGGGCGTTCCGGCACAGAATCCAAAGGGGACGCTATGATGACGAAAGTGGCAGTTTTTATCCAATGGCATGGATCTGCCAGCTGAAAAAGAATAAATGATTCGAAAGAAAGGCAGGGCTGATCCTTTGAAAGGCTCTGTCTTTTTATTCACAGGGACGCATATATGTCGAAATCAGAGAACAAAGTTTCGGAACAAATGTTCTAAAAATTGCGGTTTTTATCTATACAAATAAAATGTCCTATGGTATAATCAAAATTGCTTTTGGGCTGCTAGTCCATTCTGGAAGATTTGATTTATATGTGAACTATTCTGATATATTTTCAACGGTATTACGGAGGCAATATTACATGCAAAATGAGTCGAAGAGCTTCGTGGAACAAAAAACATTCAAGCTGCATTCGGAATATAAACCCACAGGCGACCAGCCCGCAGCCATAGCCGAGCTGGTCAAAGGCTTCAGGGAGGGCAATCAATTCCAGACTTTACTGGGGGTTACGGGTTCCGGCAAGACCTTTA
>CAJUIA010000025.1 GCA_910586485.1 uncultured Acetatifactor sp. | reverse complement strand
CCACCGGGGCAGATTACGCGGAGTACTTTGAATGGGCGGATGGCAACCCCGACGCACACCCTTTGCCGAAACCTGTGCCAGGGCAGGCTGTAAAAAGGTCAACAGCTCGCTTTTCATAGTGGCAAGCAGATCCGCTTTTTTATAGCTGTCCGTCACATTGGCACAAACATTGGTATAAAACAAAAGAGGATCCACAATCTTAAAAGTATATTGCCCATTTACCTTAACCGAAGTGTCAAAATCAAAGCCTGTATTTTTATCCAGCACACGGAAAGGAATAGGGCTTGGCGTTCCAAACAGGTTATTTATAATTTCCTTGGTATTAAAAAAGTAAACCCGCTGATCCTTCGCCGTATTTCCGCCAAAAGTAAAACGCTTTCCTAAAGTGCTGAAGCTGCCCTTTACACTTTCTCCCAGATTACCATAAAAAAGGCTGGGCTCCGTAGAGTTGTCATAGACGAACTCTCCCGCATCCGCACATACATCCACAATTCCGCCCTGATCCACAATAATCATACACTGTCCTTCATTGACAGCAACCACGGAACCGTTGGAGATAATATTGTCCGAAGCTTTTGTATTGCTGTTGCGCCCCTCATTGACCCGCTTCTGGCCCTTAACCATCAGTATGTCGTTGGAGATCGAATCACAGTAGAAATACTCTCTCCACTGATCTGCCAATACAGACTGCAGCGAGTCCTTTACCGCCTTAATTAATCCCATTCACTTATCCTCCGTTCTTGGTTATGTTCTGAAATCTTACCATTACTTTCACTCCGGTATCATTCTATCAAATATTTACCGTTCCCTCAACTGGTTTTGAAAATATTGTTGAGGAATCTTTACAAATTCCTCTTTATCTAATAAACTGAATAAGTACCCGCGAAAGTATTCCAAATCGTAACGACGTTTTGCAAACACCTATAAGGTTACTATATCATAAGGAGCGTAATTGAAACATGGGAAAAAAAGCTACAAAAGCAGCCGATAATATGTACTATCTCGCACGTTGCGAGGCCGCAGAGATTAACGATGATTTTTCCAGCCGTGAAAAGGCTGCCGAAATCATGGACATGGACCGTACCAGGCTGGCGCGTATAGAGCTGGACACCGTCGCTCCCTATCCGGAAGAAGTAAAGGCAATGGCAAAGGCCTATAATGTTCCCGAACTTTGCAATTCCTACTGCGCAAGAGAATGCCCCATCGGCCGTGATAATGTACCTGAGGTCAAGATCGTTGACTTTGACAGACTGGCCCTGAAAGTTCTGGGTTCCTTAAAGGACATCGACTCGCTGCGGGCCTCCCTGATCGCTATCTCCGAGGACGGAATCATTGAGGAAAAGGAACGCCCCGCCTTTCAGGAAATACTGGATTCTCTGGAAAAAATCAGCACCAACGCCAAAGCCCTTCAACTGTGGGCAATGAAAAATATACTTATGAAGTAAAACACTTATGTTACGGTCAAAAAACCGGGACCAATATGGCTCCCGGTTTTTTAACCGTTTTTACACTTTTATGATTCCATGATTTTCCACGGCGGAATCTCAAAATCCACGCCTGCAAACCGGCTCGCGGCTAACGCTTTGATGCGGCATCCTCTGCAAATTCCGTCGTTACAAGCTCTTCATAAGGGACTCTTTTCTCCAGTACTCCTGCGTCATCCAGAATATTCTGCAGCAGGTCAAAGGCATCTTTTTCAAAAATCAGATTATCCTTCCATGTGTCCTGGTCGTAATATCTCTTCACAATCGTGGTCAATGTCTCCATATCCGTCTCGGCAAACTGCGGCGCAATTACCTTAGCAATTTCCTCCGGTGTATGGTTCTGCACATAATCCATGCCCTTCTGCAGCGCATTGGTAAATCCCTGCACCGTATCCTTGTGCTTCTCCAGGTAGCTCTTCTTTGCCGAAAAGGAGGTATAAGGAACATAGCCGGAATCTTCACCCAGGGAAGCCACAACATAGCCCTCCCCCTGCAGCTCCAGTGCCGTGGCATGAGGTTCAAACTCTACCGTGAAATCTCCCTGGCCGCCGGAAAACGCTGCCGCGGTAGAGCCGAAATCTATGCTCTGATCAATCCGTAAATCACTTGCAGGGTCAATGCCGTTCTTTTCCAGAATATACTCAAAAACCATCTCCGGCATCCCGCCTGCCCTGCCGCCAAGCACATCCTTTCCTTTTATCATATCCCACGAAAAATCGTCGATGGGCGTCCTGGACACAAGGAAATTGCCTGCCCGCTGCGTCAGCTGAGCAAAGTTTACCACATAGTCCGCCGTACCGCCTGTGTAAGTATAGATCGTAGATTCGCTCCCCATGAAGCCTATATCTGCCTCATCCGTCAGCACCGCCGTCATGGTCTTGTCGGCGCCGAATCCCGTCACCAGCTCCAGCTGAATGCCTTCCTCCGCAAAATAGCCCTCTTCAATGGCAACATAAAGCGGCGCGTAAAATATGGAATGCGCCACCTCATTCAGCACCACCTTTGTTCCGCCGCCGTTGGAGCTGCCATCATCCGCCCCGCAGCCAGATAATGCAAAAGCCAGGGTGGCAGCCGCCATACATACCGCACCGGCCTTTTTGAAATGGATACCTTTCATAAATACCTCCCGTTATCATGATGCTCTATCTTATGGCGCGGGAGCGTAAAAGGTTCCTGTTTCTTAAACCGGCTGGCCGTTTTTCTTTTTTGATTCCGTTTTATCCTCGGAAGACCGGCGGGCCTGCTCTCCGGCCAGCTCGTCCACCATTTTTTCAATCATCAGCTTTTTCACATATACGTCAAAGCTCAGCGTGCAGATAAAAGAAAATTTCCGCAAAAAATCCTGCTGTTCCTCCGGGGCGTCCTGAAAAGTCTGCTCTGCGGCTTCAAATTTGCTGACCACATCCGCTTTCAGCGCATCCAGCTGCGGCTTCTCCAGACTGAAGGCCTCCCTGTATACGCTCTCCAGGTTAAACGGCTCGTCCTTTTGAAAGAAAAGCTCCGTGACAGGCTTTAAAAGCGTCTGAATATCACTGATCGACAAAATACTTTTGTAATAATAAATAAAAATCAATAGCAGAACATGCTCCTTGGAATACTTCTTCTTCACGGGCGGCGGCAGCAGGTCATTTTTTGCATAATTATTTATCATCGTCTTGGTCAGAATTTTATCCTCACCCGGATAACGAGCCGTTGGGCGGAGCTTACTGTCCATAAATGTAGTAACCTGATCCATATACAGGTCAATATTGGGTATATCATCAGGATTAATGCACTCCACCCGGTCCAGGCTGGCCAATATACTGTTTAACAGGTCGGCATTGTCTATCGTCATCTTTCAGCACCTCTATTCACATCATGATTAAAACCATACTGCTGCTCTATATCTCTATATTATTATATAGTATTCAATACTACATGACAATACTTTTTTCCCGCCGATTTTTTCCGGATAGCCCTTTACTTTACAACTTTAATATGCTAAAATTTATGTATTGTAATTTACAATAAAATTTCCGGCTTGGATAAAAATGCGTATTCGGCCAATGATTTGCGGCGCGGAAAATGATTCCGCTGCCTAAAGTGCGCGACGCCACGCGCAGACAGGTATCAGAAATGAACAAAAAAATTAAGACAGAAGCCGTAGATTCCCTGTTTGACGCCATTCTCTGCCTGAAAGACCGCAAAGAATGTTACAGCTTCTTTGAAGATCTTTGTACGGTAAACGAGCTGCTCTCCCTCTCTCAGCGCTTTGAAGTAGCCGCCATGCTGGGAAGCCACAAAACCTATCTGGAAATTGCCGAGAAAACCGGCGCTTCCACCGCTACCATCAGCCGTGTAAATCGCTCCTTAAATTACGGGAACGACGGTTATGAGCTGGTGTTTGGCCGTTTAAACAAAAAAGACGCCGAAGCAGAACAGCAATAACGGCAGACCATCATAAAATCCCGGACGAGCTGCTCAGTGCAGTCCATCCGGGATTTCCATTTATGTACCGTCTTAAGCCTTTTACAGGCCTCCTGTCTGGTCATTTAAAACTGAGACTGCTCCGGTGCCTGAATCGTCTCCGGTTCCCCCACCGCAGCCTCACGGCTTGCCTCTTCTACTTCCTTCAAGGCCTCTGCAATAGCCTCCTTTGCGGTCTTTTTACCTGCCCGCACGGCTCTCGCCGCCGGCTTGGGGCGCTTTCCTCCCGTCTCCTGATTCATGTTACAGCCGCCCTGGAATACCGCCTTTTCGTCTATCACAATAATCTCCGTATTAATGTCGCCAATCACTCTGGCCGTCGGGGTCAGCTCCGTTCTTTCCGCCGCTGTTATATTACCATTGACTTCACCACCGATAATGGTGGACTGCGCCTGAATATCACCGTTTACGTTTCCCGTCACCCCGACAATAAGCGTTCCTGTCACCGTCACATTACCGTTGATACATCCGTCCACTCTGGCTGATCCCGTAGCCGAAAAATCACCGTTACACTCGGCTCCCCTTCCGATCAGTGTGGTAATGATAAGTTCCTTGTTTTTTTTCATCCTGATACCTCCCTGCCCGCCCTGACGGGCATTCTTCAATGATTAATTTTCTTCAATGGCAAAGTGCCCTTCCATACCGTCAAAATGATCAACCGCTGATAGCGAGCATTTCCATGGGGTCAATATATGCCCCGTCTCTGAGCATCTGGTATCCCAGCTTACTGTTTTCGTCACTGATCAAAAACAGTGTGGTTCCCTGTGTTACCTTTTCTCCCTGCTTCACCTTGACCTCACCGGAATTACGGTATACCGTCACGTACCCGTTTCCGTGGTCCACCCAGATATTATGACCGTATTCACTGTCGTCATTAACTGCCGTGACAGTTCCGCCCGCCGTAGCCACCACCATAGCACCGTCCGTGGCGGTAAAGATGCACATTGGATCCCCCTCCGCAGCCATTTCCATAGTTGCCATACCTGTCAAAGGAAATTCCGTCGGCGTTGTCTGCTTTTCCAGCTGTTCGGCCAGCTGGTTTTCATTCTGTGTCTTTTGGTTTACCGTATTGCTCAGAATCTGAACGGTTTCATTCAACTCGGCAATCTGGCTTTCAAGATCAGCTTTTTCCTGCTCCAGCTGAGCAATCAGCTCCTGATACGCGGAAGACTCTTTGTCAGACTCTTCTCGAAAGCTCTCCACAAAATAAAAATAGCCAAGACAAACCCCGATAAAGGCACAAAGTATCAAAATGATGATCCATGGCCTCCAGGGGTGGTAATGGATCTGTTCTACTCCGGCATTCACTGCATCCGACGCCAGAAGAACAATCCGATGCTTCTTTCGCTTATGTCGTTGTCGTCCCATATAAAGCCACCTGTCCTGTTTATGCTTGAAAACTCGAATGAACTCATTTTACCATATGTATCTTTCAACATCAACGAGGATTTAACATTTTTGTAACATATCCCCAAGAAAAAAATAATAATATATATACTTTATACAATTTTAACTATATTTTTTGGTAAATTCATACAATATAAGTGTTTTTTCTACAGATTTCCAACACCCTGTCCCATTCCAGATGACCGCCAAACAGGTCCAGCGCACTGCCGACAGTAACATTCATTCTGTTTCTTCCCAGCTTTTTCAGTAAATATATATCCTCATAGCTGTGAACTCCGCCGGCATAGGTTATGGGCAGTCCTCCCCAATTTCCCAACAGTGCGGCCAGCTCTTCTTCGATTCCGGCACCGCGCCCTTCTACGTCCACCGCATGAATCAAAAATTCGTCACAATAATCCGCAAGTCGTTCCAGAAGCGCCTCGTCAACCTTTTCCTCCGTGATATTCTGCCATCGGTCCGTAGCTACCCGGTAACCCTCCGCCGTCTTTTTACAGCTCAGGTCCAAAACCAGCCTGTATTTTCCCACGCTGTCCACCAGCCTTTGAAGCCTGTCGTAGTCAATACGCCCTTCCCGGAATACATAAGACGTCACTATCAAATGGGATGCCCCCGCATTTAAATAATCTGCAGCATTCTCTGCTGTGATTCCGCCTCCGATCTGCATCCCTCCAGGATAGGCCTTAAGCGCCGCAAAGGCCTGCCGCCTGGTCTGCTCATAATATTCACTGCCCTCGTAATTTAACAGGATAATGTGTCCGCCCCTGATCCCGTTATCCCGGTACATTGACGCAAAAAAGGCGGCATCCTGCTCGGCTACGTAATTTTCCCGTGCAAAATCACCGGCATCCTTTAAGCTCCCGCCCACAATCTGTTTTACTTTACCGTTATGAATATCTATGCAAGGCCTGAATTCCATTATTTTCTCCATTTCTTCATATTTATCATTTGTTTTTTAAGAATATTTTTGTCTTCCGCTCCACATACTATTCGCGAATCCGTCATTTTACATTCCCGGATGACAGATTTGTGTGCTTATCTTATTGAAAGAACGGAGGAGACTATGAAAAATTATAAGCAATCGGCAAAAGCAAAAAAATTTCAAGGAAAAAAATTCCTTGCGTTGAGCCTGGTGCTGGCCTTCGTGTGTCTGGCTACAGCCTGTACCAACGATGACAAAAGCAGCAATTCCGGAAGTATGGCCGGAAACAACAACTCAGGCAGCAACAACGGTAACAATGGCACGGGCGGCACTACAGGCGGCTCCAACACCGCTAACAACAACGGCAGCCACAATAATTCCGTGACCGAGGGCAATGGCTCCACCGGCAATGATGACTCTCTGCTGGAGGATGCCGGCGATTTTATTGACGACATTGCAGATGACCTTTCCGGAAGCGGAACGAACAACAACGGTACTGGCAACGGCACTAACGGTACTGGCACGGGCGCTAACAACAGCACCACAGGCACCAACGGCACTGGCACGGGCGCCAATAACAGCACCACAGGCACCAACGGCACAGGTACGGGTACTAACGGCAGCACCACCGGTGCTAATGGTACTGGTACGGGCGCTAATAACAGCACCACAGGCACCAACGGCACTGGCACGGGCGCTAACAACACCACAGGCACCACCAACGGCATGAGCAATACCTCAAGCGGTATGCGCTCCGGCGGCGTCGGCAGAGTTCTTGGCCGCTAATTTGCAGCTACTGTTTTTTTAACACACCTATGTGGTAAAGGCAGTCCCTACAGGACTGCCTCTATCACATTGCTCATATCATACATTCCTGCCGGCTTTCCCGCAAGAAACTTTGCCGCCTGTATGGCTCCCTTACCGAAAACCGCCTTAGAGTAAGCGGTGTGTGAAAAGGTTATGACCTCATCCGCACCCGCAAATATTACATCATGATCTCCCACAATCGTACCGCCCCGCACGGCACTGATGCCAATTTCCTTTCGGGGACGCTTCTCACTTCTGCCGCTTCTGTCAAAGACATATTGATACTCGCTGCCCAACTCTTCATTAATAGAATCCGCAAGAGCAAGCGCCGTACCGCTGGGGGCATCCAGCTTCAGATTATGATGCTTTTCCACAATCTCCACATCGAATCCAGCCGGTACAAGCACATCCGCCGCTTTCTTTAAAAGCTTCAGCATTAGATTAATGCCCAGAGACATATTGGCAGAACGCAGGATTGCCGCCTTTTTTGCCGTTTTCTCCACAAGGGACAGCTGCTCCCGGCTTAAGCCCGTAGTACACAGTACGCAGGGCATCCCCTTTCTGCCGCAGTAATCCAGCAGCTCTTCCACTCTTGCAGCCTGCGAAAAATCAATGATACAGTCCGCCTCCACATTACAATTCTCCAGGGTTTCAAACACAGGATACGAATTATGACCGTCATCCCAAAGGTCAATGCCTGCCACAATCGAGACATCCTCATCCTGTGCCGCCAGCGCGCTTATGGTCTGCCCCATTTTCCCGTTGCAGCCCCTCATGATAATTCTTGTCATATAATTACCTCCATGCCTCGCCCATCAAATAAGCCCATAGTTCTTCATGGCCTTCTCCAGACGCTCTGCGTTTGCAGGCTCCATCTGGGTCAGGGGCATTCTCAAATATCCCGTTCCCATGCCCATCAAATTCAACGCTTTCTTCACGGGAATCGGATTCACCTCGCAGAAAAGCGCGTCACACAGCTCCAGCGCCTTCAGCTGCAGGCGGGTACTCTCCTTTACGTTTCCCTCCAGATAGGTCCGGCAGATCTCATGGGTCTGGGCCGGTGCAATGTTGGCAAGCACGGAGATCACGCCCAATCCACCCAGGGACATAATAGGTACAATCTCATGATCGTTGCCGGAGTAAATGTCCACGCATCCCTCTCCCAGCGCCGCCAGACGTGCAATCTGCTTAATATCGGAGCTTGCCTCCTTCACGCCCACAATATTCTCCACATCCCTGCACAGCCTGACAATGGTTTCAGGAAGAATATTACAGCCGGTCCTGCCGGGTACATTATACAGCAGACAGGGAATCCTTACGGAGTCAGCCACCGCCTTAAAATGCGCGTACAGCCCGTTCTGCGTGGCCTTATTATAATAAGGACTGACCAGCAGCAGCCCGTCTACCCCTGTCTTTTCCGCTTCCACGGAAAGATAAACCGCCGTCTCCGTACAGTTGGAGCCGGTTCCGGCAATCACCGGCACCCTCTTTGCCACCGTATCCGCACAATAGCGGATTACCTCCAGATGCTCTTCGTGCGTCAGAGTGGAAGACTCCCCTGTGGTTCCGCACACGATGATCGCATCCGTCCCGTTTGCAATCTGGAACTCGATCAGCTTTTTAAACTGCTCATAATCTACTGCTCCGTCTTCTGTCATAGGCGTGACGATTGCCACACCGGCCCCTTTAAAAATCGCCATTCTGATACCTCCGTTACCGTTTCTGATATACTTGTTTCAAGTTTAAAAAACGCCGGCGTATAAAACGCCGGCGGACAGATACCTTTCGATACACTACCGATAGCGCCCCATCCGCTTCCTGCGGATGACAGTCATACAGTTATTCACTGCATGCCCAAGACTTGACTTTCAGGTCATCGCCTCTTTCGGCATCTTCCCCTTTTTCCGCCTCTCGTCTGCCCCTGTAGCATCAAGCCGGATACTCCTGAAAAATGCAACCTCTATCTTAATTATTTATATATGCTTACGAGTATATTTGCATCATAACACCATCCTGTGCGAATGTCAAGCAGCAGTTCCTCACCAAACCTTAAACTTAACCGTCTCGATCCTTGAAACCTCATCCGCCAGTATGCAGATCTCATCGCTCAGTTTAATACCGGTGAGAATCACATCCGTATCTCCGCGGCATTCCAGCAAGGTCTTCACATCCTCCACAGATACGATCCCTTTCTCCACCAGCCCAAGCACCTCATCCAAAATCAACAGATCGCACTCGCCTGTTGCCAGCACCTTTCTGGCATAATTCATACCATTATGAATATTCCCGATTTCCTCCACCTTGCGCTCTTCCGACAGCTCTTCGTAATTTTCATCGGACTTTTCAAACCGGAACAGTTTGATCTCAGGTTCCATTTTTCTTAAAAAATCGGTATTTTCCTGCCCCTTACCCTTCAAAAACTGGAGGATCACAACATGCTTCCCCTCCACCGCCGCCTGCACGGCCCTTCCGATGGCGGCAGGAGACTTTCCCCTTCCGTCGCCGGCATAAATATATATCAAACCCTTTGCCATAACCGTCATACCTTTCCGCAGCCGCACCCCGGCCGCAGGTACATCTGCCGCCGGGCTGACCGCCCATAAGACAGACCACCTGATGTATGTCTCTATCCATGTAAGAATATCACACTTTCCTGAATTTGGCAAATATGTATCAGTTTTCTTCCTCCATCCTCTCCAGCTTGCTCACCGAAACCTCAAACGCCACCCTTCTCTCCACGTTTTCCTCGTCCAGCTTCTTCATATATTCGCGGCTCTGAATCCGGCCCCACACCGCGCAGCGCTCTCCCACACTGAAGCTGCTGGCATACCGGGCGTTTCTTCCCCAGCAGATACAGGGGATATAATCCGACTTGCCGTAGGGTCTGTTCACCGCCAGCAGAAGATCGGCAATTTCCCTTCCCAATGGCGTCTTACGGTATATGGGCTCCTTGCAGATAAAACCGTCCAGAAAGATTTGATTTGTCTTGGAGCTTTCCTCCATCTCTTCGATAAAGCTTACCTCCCTGGCAAACACGGAAAGCACCAGCCTGTTTTTACGCTCCTCGTGACGATTGTAGGAACGGAACTGGCCGTTGATACAGATCAGCTCACCCACGTAATCTGCCGTCACATCCATCAGCCGCTCAGACACCATGACCGGTATAATGTCAAAGCTCTCGCTGAGCCGCTTGCATCTGATGTCCACCATGTAAAATCCTTCTCCGTAGATCTCGTGGCTGTAAGAAAAACCGCTGACGATTTCCCCCATCACCGTTACCTGATTGTTTTCAATTACCTTATCTGTCATTTTTGTTCTCCCTTCTTACTTCAAGACTTTTTCCGGTAACACCGCTTGACAGGGTCCAAACCTTCAAGTGGATACTATTATTTATACAATAAAAGCTGACCTTTTAGTACTGATTTTCATCGCGTAATTCTGTCGTATTCCGCCTTATTCTGCTCATTTTTCCCACAAACTGCACTTTTTCGCTTATCCCAGGCACATGAAAATCGAAGATTTTCGCGAGTACTTGCGCCCCACCGTGAAAAGTGCTATACTGTTACGGTTTGAAAATTATGATTCATAAAAATAAAGAAATGAGGCTGAAGATGAGACAAAAAAGAGAAGACGTCAGAAATGTGGCCATCATCGCCCATGTTGACCACGGCAAAACCACTCTGGTGGACGAGCTGCTAAAGCAAAGCGGCGTGTTCCGGGAAGGCCAGGAGGTTGCGGAACGAGTCATGGACTCCAATGATATTGAGCGCGAGCGGGGAATCACCATCCTTTCCAAAAACACCGCCGTCATGTATAAAAATACCAAAATCAACATTATCGACACACCGGGCCATGCGGATTTCGGCGGTGAGGTAGAGCGTGTGCTGAAGATGGTGAACGGTGTCATCCTTGTGGTGGATGCCTTTGAGGGTGCAATGCCCCAGACAAAATTCGTGCTGCGTAAGGCTCTGGAGCTGAAGCTCCCCGTTATTGTATGTATCAACAAAATAGACCGTCCCGAAGCAAGGCCGGACGAGGTGGTGGAAGAGGTCCTGGAGCTGTTCCTGGAGCTGGACGCAGACGATGCCCAGTTAGACTGCCCCTTTGTATTTGCTTCCGCAAAGACCGGTGTGGCCTCCATGGAAGCAGATCAGCCCGGTACCAGCATGGAGCCGCTGTTTGAAACCATCCTAAGCTATATTCCTGCCCCTGAAGGCGATCCCGACGAGGGCACCCAGGTACTCATCAGCACCATCGACTATAACGAATATGTGGGACGCATCGGCGTGGGAAAGGTAGACAACGGCTCCATCAAGGTAAATCAGGAGGTAGTCATCTGTAACCATCACGAGCCGGACAAGCAGGTAAAGGTCAAGGTCAGCAAGCTCTATGAGTTTGACGGTCTGAACAAGGTGGAGGTAAAAGAGGCCGGCATCGGCTCCATCGTGGCCATCTCCGGCATCGCTGACATTCACATCGGCGACACCCTCTGCGCTCCCGAAAACGTAACCCCCATCCCCTTCCAGAAAATCAGCGAGCCCACCATCGCCATGCAGTTCATGGTAAATGACTCCCCCATGGCCGGTCAGGAAGGCAAATATGTCACCAGCCGCCATATCCGGGACAGGCTCTTCCGAGAGCTGAACACCGACGTATCCTTACGGGTGGAGGAAACCGATACCACAGAGTGCTTCAAGGTATCCGGCAGGGGAGAGCTGCACCTGTCCGTATTGATTGAAAACATGCGCAGAGAGGGCTATGAATTTGCCGTCAGCAAGGCGGAGGTTCTCTATCATACCGATGAAAACGGCAAAAGGACCGAGCCCATGGAGCTTGCCTATATTGACGTTCCCAACGAATTTACCGGGGCCGTCATCGAAAAGCTGGGCCAGCGGAAAGGAGAGCTGCGGAATATGGGCACCATCTCCGGAGGCACCTATACCCGCCTGGAATTTTCCATCCCCGCCAGAGGCCTGATCGGCTATCGCGGCGAGTTTCTTACCGACACCAAGGGAAACGGCATCATGAACACGGTCTTCGACGGATATACTCTCTATAAGGGCGATATACAATACAGAAAACAGGGCTCCCTGATTGCTTTTGAGGCCGGGGATGCCGTAACCTACGGCCTGTTTAACGCTCAGGAGCGGGGAACGCTCTTCATCGGCCCCGGCGAAAAGGTATATGCGGGCATGGTCATCGGCCAGACAGGAAAGAATGAGGACATTGAAGTCAACGTCTGTAAAAAAAAGCAGCTGACCAACACCCGCTCCTCCAGTGCGGACGAGGCCCTGCGCCTGACACCCCCCAAGATCCTTTCTCTGGAACAGGCATTGGATTTCATCGACACGGACGAGCTGCTGGAGGTGACTCCCACCCACCTGCGTATCCGCAAGAAAATTCTCGATCCTCTCATGAGAAAGCGGGCCGGGAACAAGAAACCGGTATCATAAGCTTTATCCTTGTCCCTTCCCCGATCCGGCTCTCGGCCGTGATCCGGATTCCCAGCTGCCGGCATATCCTTTTGCACAGATAAAGGCCAATGCCGGTAGCTCTTTTATCCACCCGGCCGTTATATCCCGTAAAACCTTTGTCAAATATTCTGGGCAGATCCTCCGGCCGGATCCCCATCCCTGTATCCTCCATGTACAAAATTACGTATCTCCCCTCGCGGGAAATTTCCGCCGAGGCTGCGCCTGATTTTTCGGAAAACAAATCTGGAACAGGACAATCCACGGCATGGCTCTCCGGAATCCTCATGGTGATCCTTCCCTTTTCCGTATACTTAATACTGTTGGACAATATCTGCTCCAGACAAAAGGAAAACCATTTTTCATCCGTCAGCACCTTAACGCCGTCCTCCGGCACCTCCACCTGCAGACCCTTATTAATAAACAAAACCGAATATTTTCTCACCGCCTGCCGAAGAAGCGGCACCAGCTCATACTCCTGCAGCTCAAGATCCGAAGCCATGCTGTCCAGCCGCTGTATTGTCAGGGCCATCTCCGCATACTGCTCGATCTTAAACAGCTCCTCCCGCATTCTGAAATTATTTCTGCAGTCTCCCGCCTCCTCCAGTAAAAGCCTTAAAGCGGCAATGGGCGTCTTCACCTGATGAATCCACATCAGGAAATAGTCCATCCGCTCCGATTCCTTTTCCTCTCTGTCATTTCGCTCCCGTCGTCCGGCCTCATCAACCAGGAAAAGAATCCGGAGCAGCTGCTGCTCCATGGTCCGGGGCTCTTCCTCCGCCGCTCCGCCAAGCTCCGACAATGCCAGCTCCCGTGACTGCTCAAATCCCTTCTCCACCAGCTCCAGCGTCCGATAGCGCTGCAGATACCTTACGCCTCCCAAAATACCCGCTCCCGCCCATATGGCAAGAGTCAGCACCGAGGCATACGCAAGCATTCCCATATTTTCCATATGGTATAAGCCGCAGGTCACCACAAACAACAGCACCGTAACAACATATAAAATAATAGCGGCCTTTTTTTCCGCAAAATACCGGAGCAAAAGCCTGCCTCCGGACCGCCCTGCCGGATTTTTCTGTCGAATTTTCCTGCCTTCCATCGCCATTTTTCCCCCGATGCCTGATGTGATTATATGCCGCTTTCCCCTGTCACAGGCTCTCCAAGACAGTATCCCAGCCCTCTTTTGGTATGGATCAGCTCGCTCTTCTTTACCGCCTCCAGCTTCTTTCTCAGCCTGGTCATGTTTACCGTCAGGGTATTATCGTCCACAAAGCAGTCATTGTCCCAAAGCCGCTTCATAATTGCCTCTCTGGATACTGCCCGCCCCGGATTTTCAAACAAAAGCTGCAGAATACGGACCTCGTTTTTGGTCAGCTCCAGTCTTTCACTGTCAGCCACCAGAGCCATGCCCGACAAATCCAGCATAATTCCCTGATATTCCATGACGCTTGTCTGGCCTTTGAAGGAATAGGTCCTGCGAAGCATAGCCTGGACCTTAGCCCCCAAAACCTCCGGTTCAAAAGGCTTCGTCACAAAATCGTCTCCGCCCATATTTACCGCCATCACAATATTCATATTGTCCCCCGCAGAGGACACAAAAATAATGGGCACCTGGGAAACCTGCCTGATCTGACCGCACCAGTAATACCCATTATAAAAGAGCAGGCCTATATCCAACAGCACGATATGAGGCTCTGCCGCCGTAAACTCCTGCAGCACATTCTGAAAGTTCCGGGCACAGCTTACCTCATAGCCCCATTTCTCCAGATAATTCTTCATCTGCTCGCTGATGACCTCGTCATCCTCCACAACAAAAATCCTGTACTTTTCCATCGCTTTCCCTATTTCTTTTCTTCCCTGTCCCTGCCTTTACAGATTCCTCAGACGCTGCAGAATCTCCTTCAGGCTCTCCACTGTATAATCCAGCTCTTCCCTGGTGTTTTCCTCGGATAAGGTCAGCCTTAAAGAGCCTCTGGCCTCCTCCTGCTTTAACCCTAAGGCAAGCAGTACATGAGAAGGGTCCAGGGCCCCGGATGTACAGGCCGATCCGCTGGAAACACAGATCCCTTTCATGTCCATCATAATCAATATGGACTCCCCCTCCGCATAAAGAAAAGAAAAGTTCACGTTTCCCGGTAACCGCTTCGTCCTGTGCCCGTTCAGGCGGCAATGCGGAATCTCCTTCTCGATCCTTTCAATCAGATAATCCCGAAGCTTACTTTCCCTTGCCGCCTTTTCCTCCATTCCTTTCATGGCCCTCGTCACAGCAGCCTCCAGTCCTGCAATACCAGGAACATTTTCCGTTCCCGCCCGCCGGTTCCTTTCCTGGGCGCCGCCGTGTAAAAGCGCCCCCAGCTTTATGCCGGAACGGATATAGAGAAAACCAATTCCTTTGGGACCGTTCATCTTATGCCCGCTGGCACTGAGCATATCTATATGCAGTGCCTCCACGTTGATGGGAATCTGCCCGAAAGCCTGGACTGCGTCAGTATGGAACAATATCCCGTTTTCTTTGGCAATGGCGCCGATTTCTTCTATCGGTTCTATGGTGCCGATCTCATTGTTGGCAAACATGATGCTGATCAGTATGGTATCCGGCCGGATTGCCGCCCGAAGCTCCCTGATGTCCACCAGTCCGTCCTGATCCACCTTAAGATACGTAATCTCACAGCCTTCTTTTTTCAGATACTCACAGGTATGCAGAACGGCATGATGCTCGATCCTTGTGGTGATAATATGTCTTCCCTTCCCGGCGCAGGCTTCGGCTGCCGCCTTCAGCGCCCAGTTATCCGCCTCCGTGCCTCCGGAGGTAAAATAGATTTCCTCCTGCTTTGCCCCAATGGCGGCCGCTATGGTCCGCTTTGCCTGGTTTACCGCCTTTTTGGCGGAAGACCCCAGGGAATAGACTGCGCTGGGATTTCCGTATTGTTCACTAAGATAAGGCAGCATTGCCTCCACCACCTGAGGCGCTGTTTTTGTAGTAGCTGCATTGTCCAGATAGATCATCAGCATCCCCTTTCGCTCCACTATGCTCACAATTCATACTGTATCACTGGGAATTTCCTCCATAATATAGCATTCCCCGCCCGTTCTGTCAACTGCCCCCAGGGAATATAATAAATCAAACCTGTTTCCGGGGTGTCCCATGAAAACAAAAAACAGCCATCCCTTGATTGTAGGCACTGTTATCCTTACCATAACCGGCCTTGTGAGCCGCGTCATTGGTTTCTTCTACCGTATTTATCTCTCGCGTCTCTTTGGCGAGGAAGGCATGGGGCTCTATCAGCTGTTAAGCCCTGTTCTGTCCCTGTCCTTCTCTCTGACGGCGGCCGGATACCAGACTGCTATCTCCAAGCTGGTGGCGGAACAGACTGCCAGACTGAAGCGGACCTCCCTGCGCCCCATGCTGGCGGGTTTGAGCATCTCCCTTCCCCTGTCCCTGCTCTGCAACGCGCTTATTTACTTCGGCGCGGATTTTATTGCCGAAGTGCTGCTGCAGGAATCGAGGACCGCATCCATGCTGCGGATCCTCTCCTTCTCCGTGCCCATGAGCGCCGTACACGCTTGTGTCAACGGTCATTTCTACGGTATCAAAAAGGCTGGAATTCCGGCGGCGTCTCAGCTGCTGGAGCAGATCGCACGGGTCGGCTGCGTCTTTATCGTCTCCGCCCAATGCCTTGGCGCAGGCAAAAATCCCTCCATCAACGTAGCCGTGCTGGGCCTGACTCTGGGCGAATTATGCTCCATGCTGTTTTCTATTGCTGCCATATGGCAAAGCCCCAAAAATGCGGGGGCCGCTTCCCTGCTTTTGCAGGAAAACAGACACTCCCTTTATCCCGGCCTGCTGTCCATGGCCCTGCCCCTGACGGCTAACCGGATCGTCCTAAATCTCCTGCAAAGCGTGGAATCAGTGTCCATCCCGGCCAGGCTGCGCCTCTACGGCTATGACAACACCACGGCCTTAAGCGTGTACGGCGTACTCACAGGTATGGCAATGCCCTTTATTTTCTTTCCCAACGCCCTCACCAGCTCCGTAGCCGTACTGCTGCTGCCCGTCATCTCCGAGAATTATGCTCTGGGAAATTACCGTGCCGTAAAAAGCGCCACCCTGAAAACCGTTCGCTACTGCGGGCTGATGGGAATCTGCTGTATGGCCGGCTTCCTGCTTTTGGGAAATCAGATCGGCACCTCTGTCTTTAACAGTCCCCTGGCAGGCCGTTTTATTACCACCCTTGGCTTTATCTGTCCCTTTCTCTATTTGGACACCACTCTGTCAAGCATCCTGCAGGGCTTGGGCAAAGCCGGACACATTTTCGTGATGAACGCGGTCTGCCTCCTGATCCGTCTGGCCTTTGTATTCCTTGCAGTGCCCCGCTTCGGCATCACCGGTTACCTCTGGGGGCTCCTTGTCAGCCAGCTGGTCTTAGGAGTACTGTACTTTCTTTGCCTTTCCCGCTTTTTAAAAAAAGTATCTACATAAGGAATACCGGGAAAAACCTTTTACAGATTCTTCCCGGCATTCCTGTCAATGCTATTATTACCAGCCTTACAGCTTACGAATTACCGTTCCGTCAGGTGCCTCGCCTTCTGCCGGTTTTACTTTTTTAATTCAGCATCTTTTTCAGCTCGTCCATAAAGGTATTGACGTCTTTAAACTCCCGGTAGACCGAAGCAAAGCGGACATATGCCACCGGGTCCACAGCCTTCAGCTTGTTCATCAGCAGCTCTCCGATTACCTGGCTGGGGATTTCCTTTTCCTCCATATTTGTGACCTCGTTCTCCACCTCGTCCACCAGACTGGTAATCTGCTGCGCGCTGACCGGCCGCTTGTGGCAGGCCCTGAGGATACCGGCTTCAATCTTGGAACGGTCATAGGTCTCCCGATTATTGTCCTTTTTAATAATGATCAGCGGAATCGTCTCCACCTTCTCATAGGTAGTAAAGCGCTTGCCGCACTCGTCGCACTCGCGCCGCCTTCTGATGGAATTATCATTTTCCGCCGGTCTGGAATCAATCACTCTTGTATTTTCATGACTGCAATAAGGGCACTTCATAATTTCCTCCATTTTAAAAGCAGATCATTTGACAGGTTTTCCGTCTTATCTTCTGCTTTTAACAATTTTGTTCAAATTTCAACACTATTCTTAGTCAAATCTAACATATTCAGCACGGAATGTCAACCAGAATGATGTCCGGCCCGATCTGACAAATATCCTTGAAGGGGATCACAATATCCGGCTCGCAGTTTAGGAAATTCAGGATTTTATTGCCTCCGGGAACCATGATCTTGCAGATGCAGCCGCTGCAGGGATCAAACTCCAGATCACATACCTTTCCCAATTTTTTACAGTTTTTGGTATTGATGACATCCTTGCACTTCAACTCGGAAAATAACACGGTTTTCACCTTCTTTTTAAAGCCTCGTTTTCACAATATATGCCCGAAAGAACCTCGCCATACATGGAATAAATGACCTTATTCACGGCAGGAAACGGCCGTATGGCCATCCATACCTTTGATTGCATTGCAATCAAGGTATAAAATTTACCGCCGGGTAAATACTACCACTATTGAAATTTGTTAAGCTTAAGCGCACGGCGCAGAAATGAGGAAACACATGGCACAGGGTAAAGTTGAAATCTGCGGAGTGAACACCTCCAGACTCCCGCTGTTAAAGGCGGAAGAAAAAGAGAAACTGTTCCGGCAAATTGAAGCCGGCGATACAAAAGCAAGGGAAACCTATATCGAGGGAAATCTGCGTCTGGTCTTAAGCGTTATCAAGCGCTTTTCCTCCAGCAGCGAAAATGTGGACGATCTTTTCCAGATCGGCTGCGTAGGCCTTATAAAGGCCATTGATAATTTTGATTCTTCTTTAAACGTCAAGTTCTCCACTTATGCCGTTCCCATGATCATCGGCGAAATCCGCCGTTTCTTAAGGGATAACAGCCAGCTGCGGGTCTCCCGCTCCTTAAAGGACACCGCCTATAAGGCAATCTACGCCAGGGAAGCCCTGACAAGGCGCAATTTAAAGGAGCCCTCCATCGAAGAAATTTCTACCGAAATCGGCGTATCCAAAGAAGACATTGCCTATGCCTTAGACGCCGTGCAAAGCCCCATGAGCCTTTATGAGCCCATCTTCACCGACGGCGGCGACACCCTCTATGTGATGGACCAGATCAGCGACAAAAAAAATAAGGAAGAGACCTGGGTGGAACATCTCTCCCTCAGTGAAGCCATGAAAAAATTAAATCCCAGAGAACATGAAATCATATCCCTCCGATTTTTCGAAGGCAAGACTCAAATGGAGGTAGCCGAGTCCATCGGCATCTCCCAGGCTCAGGTTTCAAGGCTGGAAAAAAACGCCCTGCGGACCATGCGCACTTATTTGAGCGCTTGAAGCCTGTTTATGCCTTCGTACTCTCTCTGATCTCCAGCCAGGGGGCTACCGAAATCACCGTCTGCTCCCTGCTGCCGTCCATGGCACCCAGCACAGCCTCCGCCAGCCTGTGGCCCATGGTATTAAAGTCAATCTGGATGGTAGTCAGCCGGGGCCGGAACTCTCTGCCCAGCCACACACCGTCATATCCCGTAAAGGCAATGTCCTGCGGAATCTTTAAACCTGCATCCAGGGCCACCCCCATGGCACCCACCGCAATTTCGTCGTTGATACAGCAGACTACCTCCGGCAGCTCTTCCTGCTGCAGCAGCTTTTTCATCGCCTCCGCGCCGTCCATGGAGTTGTAGGAGCTGTTGATCTGCCACTGGGGCCGAAGCTCCATGCCGTACTCCGCAGCAGCCTCCCGCAAATACCATTTCAGCTGCTCGGAAGGATATACGCTGGACAGGCCGCCTAAAATCCCCATTTTCCGGTAGCCCTGCTCTGCCAGATGCGCCACCAGCTCTTCCACACACGCAGCAGTATCCACATACACCCCACAGCAGCCCAGGTCCGCCGCCCGGTCACTGCCTAAAACACAGGGGATCTTTTCACTGATATTTTTCACGGCCTGAATAAAGTCCGGGAATTCCTCCCAGTTTTTCTGGTCCAGGGTTCCGCCGATGATGACCACGGCGTCCACCTGCATCTCTTCCAGCATCTGCAGATTCCGAATCTCGTGTCCGCTCCAGCTTCTGCCGTTACAGACAATGGTGACATAGCCGTTAGCCGTCATTTCCTCTTCGAAGCGCTGATAAAGATAAGGGAAATATTCCTGATACACATGGGGAAGTAAAAAGCCCACCGAATTACTCCTGCCCTTTTTTAAATTCCGGGCAACGGCGCTGGGCCGGTAATTATACTTCTCCACCAGCTCCATAATTTTACTCTTATTTTCGTCGGAAACATATCCATTGCCGGATATGGCGCGGGATACCTGCGATGCAGATATCCCCGCCTCCTTTGCAATATCGTAAATTGTCACTTTCTTGTTCGGCATCTCCAAAAATCCTTTCAGGCGTATACCCTACTATATTACTTCAATTCCAGAACATTTTCAAGCCTGCCGGATCGGATTTTCACTTCAGCAGATCTTCAAACATCGGCTGTCAGACACGTCAAACACAGCTTTTTTCACACTTCCAGACATGCCGCCTCCGGCGGCAGTGCCGATTTTGTCGGCACAAACGATCCGTGAGGAAAACGCCGTTCTTGCGTTTTTCAGTGTGAGAAAGGTTCGCTTTGCGAACCGTAGAATTTCTTAGACGACGTTCTTTGGCGTCTTAGAAATTCTTCTCACACTTTACTGCGCTGCAGATGCTTCCTCTTCTTCGGGAGGATTTGCAATCTCCTGCATATCTGCGTCATAATCGTGGTCCTGAATATCTGCCACTGCCTGCTCCAGTGCGGAACGATTTGCCTCCAGTGCAGTCTGCGGTGTCTGCTCGCCGTTTCCTATGCTGTCCATCATCTTGTTGATCATCTCATTTAAATCTTTAAAGCCCATCAGCGGAGAAATCTGGTTCTTCTGGGACAACTCCAGGCAGATGTCCACTGCCGTGGAATCCGTTGCATTCTTCTCAAAAGCTGCCATCACTGCCTCATCCCAATCTTCCTCATCGTCAAAAATCTGGAAAATCAGGTCCATAATCTGCGCTACCTCTTCCGGCTTCTCGATACCATTCAGCATCATAAAGGGAGAAGCCTCCTTACCGTAAGATACATATTCCGTGCCGCTGGGTCCCTTGGGGAAGGGAACAAAGCCCCACTCATCCTGCATCTCACCCAGATAGCTGCTGGAAATCCACCATGCCTCGTAGCACATGCAGACGCTGCCGTCCCGGAAATTCCAGATCTGGCTCTGCCAGTCGCCCAGCCAGCCCTTCTGCTGAGGAACATTCTGCTCAAAGTCGGCGTAGAACTCCAACGCTTCCATGGCCTCCGGTGTTTCCAGGGCCAGCTCGATACCAGCATCTGTCTTCTTCACTGCATCTGCGCCGTTGGAAGACATAAAGCTCCAAACCAGATTTTCCCTCCAGTTAAAACCGTGTACGTCATATTCACCGTCGCCGTCCGTATCCTGATTTCCTGCCAGGGCAATCTCCTTGAACTTATCCCAGGTCCATTCCCCTTTCTCATACAACTCATACAGATCCGGCAGACCGTAGCGGTCAAACAAGGTCTTGTTCCAGAAAATACCGTACTGCACGCCTGCATCTCTTCTGCCCATGGCATACTGCTTGCCCTTGTAAGTACCGGCCTCCGTAGCCGCCGCGTCATACCAGGGTGCGGAGAAATCCACCACTCCCAGATCACTGACGGGCTGGGCAATGCCGCCCTCGATCAGCGCCGGAAGCAGGCGATAGCTTAAAATGTACCCCACATCGCAGCAGGGATCTCCTGACAGCACGCTGGTTACGTAAGAGTTGATAATCGCATCGTTTCCGTCTCCCACTACCAAAAACTCAATATTGCAGTTGTAGTTTTGTTCCACATATTCAATGCGGTCTGCAAATGCCTTTTCAAAAATGCTTCCTTCCGGATCCGGCGTCATATCAAAGAATGAGCCGATTCTCACCGTCCTGCCGCCGAAATCATAAGAGGGCTCCGGTGTTTCCTCCGGGGTGCTTTCCGGCTCCGATGCAGAATCACTGGGTGTGGAATCGCCGCTCTGATCGTCCGAGGATGTGTCGCCTGCCCCCCCGTTTCGCCGCTGTTCGTCTCGGAGCTGCTGCCATTTGCCGGCTCGCTGCCGCAGCCTGCTGCCGCAGTCACCATTGCCGTTGCCAGCAAGAGTGCTAATAGTTTCTTTTTCATAATGCTTTCCTTCCTTTCTTAATTTGAAATTGGTTTATTTTCTATGATAAAGTCCCTCAGGACATTTATCCCACGATACCGGAGCGCTCGATCCCCTCCACAAAGTACTTCTGACATACCAGATACAGTAAAATCAGGGGCAGAATCACCAGCAGACTTCCTGTATTGTTCATCTGCGACGCAAAGCCGGGACTGACAAAGGTCATGTTCCCCCCATATCCGAATACTGCTGGTGCATCACCGTGGCCAGAGAATTCAGCTTGTTCGCCAGCAGGCTGGCCTTGGGGATGTACATGTTGGTGTAAAAGGAATCCGTCCACTGCCAGACAAAGCCGAATAAAAATACCGTCACCATCATGGGCAGGGAGCTGGGCACCATGATCTGTACAAAGGTGCGGAACTTTCCGCAGCCGTCCACAAAGGCCGCCTCCTCCAGCTCCTTGGGCAGTCCTTTAAAGAACTGACGCAGCATGTAGATATAAAGCCCGTTCTTGAAGCCAGTACAGGTCACCGCCTGGATCAGCATGGGCCAGGGGGTGTCAATCAGGTTCAGCGAGCTGCCTGTAAGGGTTTTAAAGATTGAAAAAATATCAAAAAACCGAAACTTCATGAACATGGGCAGCATCACGATCTGCGGCGGCACAATCAAAGAAAAGATCACGCAGCCAAAGAGCAGCTTCTTTCCCGGAAAGCGGAATCTGGCAAAGCTGTAGGCGGTAAGCATACAGGCCACCATCTGCAGCAGGGACACCCCGGCAGAAAGGAGCGCCGTAAGCGCCATGCTTTTCCAGTATTCCAGACCTTTCAGAACCTTACTGTAATTTTCCAGGGTAAAATGCTTAGGAACGTACTTTACCGTTGCATCATACAAATCCGATTCATTCATCAATGAAACGCTTAATTTCAAATACATCGGATAGAGGATCACGAAACAGATGCCAAATATAATCACACCCCTTACCACTGCCAGAGCGATCCGCTCCATCCTGGACATGGTCAGCTTTTTTCTGTTTCTCCTGATACCCGTTTTCCCCTTTTTCTGTATAGCATATGCTTTCACCAGCGCACCTCCTAATCCATATAGAATATCCGTTTACCGATGATCCCGCCCACAATGGCAATAATCACTACAATAATCAGGAAATAAATCCACGCCATGGCCGACCCATAGCCATACTTGACATCGGTAAAAATAGTAGTCTTAATCATCTTCATCAGCTCATTGTCGGCGCTGGTAAAAGAATCAATGATGGTATAGACCGCATTCACCAGAATCAGCGGACTGATCATGGGGAAGGTAATCTTCCAGAAATTCTCCCAGGCCGTGGCTCCCTCCATGTTGGAGGCCTCGTAAAGACTGGGCGAGATTCCCTGCAGGCCTGCCAGAAAAATCAGAATCTGTACGCCGGAGGCAATTACAATATCATAAATTCCCAGCACCGCCTGGGACAGGTACATGACAACCCCGGACGGCAGGTTTGTATAGTTTAACAAAAATCCTGCCACATTAAATACCGTGTTGGCGTCGTCCGCCGAAAGCATCCCCTCCGGCCCCAAGGTAGTCTGTAAAAGATCCGAGGTCTCCAGGCCCAGCACCACCCCGGAGGTCAGAATCACCGGCAGAAAGAAAATACTTCTGGCAATCCCCCTGCCCCTAAACTTCTGATTCAGCAGATTGGCTGCGAAAAAGCTGAAGATGATAATCAAAGGAACATTTACCGCCATATCCTTCACCGCATTTAAAAGCGCCAGGTTAAACTTGGGGTCTATGGTAAGGGCCCTGATATAATGCTCCAGCCCGCCGTTTGCCGCCCTTGTCAGCACATATCCGCTTTTCTCCACCGTCATGTTACTGAAGCTGAAGCCGACGGATTTGATCAGCATGGGAAGGAAAAGTCCAAAGAAGCCAATCAGAAAGGGAATCGCAAACAGGTATCCCGCTACTGCTTCCTTCCCCCGCAGCGTCAGCTTTCTTTTTCCGTTCAATTTGTGAAACAGTCCCATATTCATAGCCATGCACTACCCCTCCTTTAGCACCAGAAAGTCCTGCGCGCTCACGGTTTTTCCTTCATACTGCACATCCTGAGTTCCGTAGTTTACAATCACTTTTGTACCGTTCTCATAAGTGGTACAGTAAACGTCATCCGAAAGCTTCTCGTGCCCGATAATCAAAAGCCCCTGCAGGTCTCCCACCGCCTCGTTCACCCTCTGCCAGGCTGCCAGCGCCGTGTCCTTCCAGGCTTCAAAGTTCACGGAATACAGACTGTCAAACTCCGTATTCTTTAACAGGGAATTGTCCCCGCAGATAAACTGGAAGGACAGTCCGGCGCCGGATTCCACACTCTTTAACAGCATGGTGTTCAGATCCCCGGAAAGATTCATGGGACCGCCTGTATAGTCCCTGTAGCCGTGCAGCACCATTGCGTAAAAGGGGATCACCTGATCAATCAGCTGTGTCCGGTTGCTGTCTAAGGGTACATTTTTAATATCCGAAAGATACTGCCAGGCATAAGCGTTGGCATTGCTCCCCAGCAGCGCTCCGCCACAGCTCTCTGCCAGCTTTTCCATAGCCGCGCCGTTTCGCTCCGCTGCCGCCTGCCGGTCCACGTAATGTCTGCTGTTGAAGTCACTGAACAGATCGCTGGCCAGATTTTCCACGGAAATTCCCGTAAACTCATATCCTTTTGTTTTTTTCAAAAAGGTATCTGCCATTTTTTCCACATACCAGGGACTGATCATATTCGTAGACACCGACCGGTCCTTGATGCCGTTGGGAATGAAATAACTGGATGCCCTTGCCACCGTATTGTCATAATATCTGGGACCGTTGCTCTCCGGCCGATACCCGTCCAGCAATTCGTCCTGGTATACGTATTGAAGCTGTGCCGTATAAAAGACAGGAACTCCTGCCGCTGCCATCTCCTGCTGAAAGCCCTTTTGATTCATTCCTGAGGTTTTCAGACATTTCAGCGCCTTCACGCCTCCCGGCGCGCCGCCCTGAAGACCGCCGCTGCTCCAGCCGCTGTATTCCAGCTTAATCCCCCCTGCGCCGCCTTCCGTCAGCTCTCTCACCGCCTCCGCCGCCTGCTCATAGGTGGTCAGCTCCTGAATCACCTTACATTTGATACCAAGGATAGAATCATATTTATCAATGGCTCCTATAAAGTTGAGATAAAGGGGCGTGGTACTGCTCTCCACCCGCTGATGAAAAACCCCCTTCTCCAGCAAATACTCCTGATAACGGGAGGCCATGCCTGCATAATCCGCCTTCTCTCCATGCAGGAAGCAGTAGCGCACCTTGAAGATCTCCGAAAATTCCGGTTTGGAATACATCTGAAAGCTGTTATTGCCTACCATATCCCCCATGGAGATGGCGCCGTAGCTTAAATAGCTAAAGCCTGCATACACATGATTGTAGCTGTCCGTTCTGCCGTTTACGGCAGCATTGATGTCCGCGCCGGCCGCGCCGCCCTCCACAATGGCAAGGAAGGCTGACTCCCCGCTTTTTTCTCCAAAAACCGGCATACGCACCGTTACACTCTGATCAATGCCGGATTTTCTCGTCTGATTAACCAGATTTGTCTTATCCTCGCCGTATACATAACCGATATAGGCGGGCGCGCCGGTCTTCCCGTTGTTAAAGGAAATCAGAGCGCCGCTGCCGTCCGGCACGAACAGATACCCCTCTTCCTCCGGTCCTGCGGCTCCAAAGTATTCCAGCAGGTCAATGTCCACCAGATAATAATTTTCCGTGTCGTACTCTACGGTATTCGGATCCAGCTCCGCGACGAAGCTGCCGTTCTCAAGATAGTAAGAAACCGTAATATTGAACCAGGGCTTCTCGTTTATCGACTCAAAGCCATTCTCCTGATTATCCTTCTCCATCTCTTCCGCCGTATAACCTGCTGCCAGAAAATACTCGGTAATTTCTTCTTTTTTGTAATCCTTTACATCCTCCTTCAGTACATAAATGGGATGCTCGGCCAGAATGGGGTATCTCTCCAGATACTCCTGATATTTATCCTCCTTTAATTCCTCCCGGTCCAGATACAGATACTGCCTGCCCGTGCTTTTGGCATCCTTCTCATCCATCAGCGAGGTATACTGCTCATAGCGCTCCTTGCTGATGATCTGCGGCAAAATAAACTTATCCGCCAGCTCACCTAAGTTATAGGTAATCCTGGCCCCGTTGGCAATACGTTCCACTGAGAACTGGCCCTCAGCCACCGCGTCGTTATAGCTGTCCATCTCCAGGGCCTGAACCTTCTCGTTGAAATATTGTACAGAAAACTGGGATTTCATCACACCCTTATAATAATTGCTGGCCTTGGCGTCCTCATCCGCCCCCGGAGGATTGGAAAACCAGATGTCCCCCGTGTCTTTTACCCGCACGGCAAAATCCGCTGTTTCCTCATCCAGCCAAAGCTCCAGACTCTCATCGGACGCAATCAGCTCCATACGCTGCGGCACCTGTTCCTCCCGGCTCTGTGCCGCCTCATTTTCTGCCGCCTGAACAGGCTGCAGCGGTATCAGGGCACTTAACACCGCAAACCCTGCCAGCACGCTTACCGTTCTTTTTAAAAGTTGATTTTTCATGGTTTTACACCTCTTTTTATTTACAGACTTCTCCGTCACCGGAATCGGATCTCCTTATAAGCCGTCACGATAAAAGTCAGGAACTGTTGTATCACGCTGAAAAACAAAAGCCCGATAAACAGGATGATCGCCATTCCCAGCAAGGTCAGCAGCGTTGTGGCCAGCGTTTTCTTCATGCTGTACTGGTGGGTGATCATCATCCCCAGCACCAGAAGCGCTATGGTCCAGAGATAGCTGAAAACGGAAAACACATAATAAAATGTTCCTTCTTCGGCAGTAATTACATGGCTCACCAGGATCAACGGGAACTGGATGAGCAGCAGGGGCAGCAGGGAATATCCCGTAAAAATGGCAATGTCCCGCATCTTTCCCTCCCCGTCCATCAAAGAGGTCAGGCACCAGTTGGAGACACACCAGAGGATAAAGAGCAATCCCACCGTAACGATGTCCACCATCATGTCCACCTCTTCCAGACGGTTCATATTGAACAGAAACGCCGTTCCCTGCTTCTGCATCACCAGCATCAGCACTGTCAATACCGCAAAGGTCAGGGCTGCGGAAAGCGTGCCTCTATGTTCCCGCTTTAAGTCCCAGAAGCCGTCAAAGGGATGTGTGATTACATGGAAACCATAACCTAAAGACTTTAAATATCTCTGCACTTTACCTCACCTACCCATCTCTTTATTTTTCTGCCCGTCACTGCCAGCAGTCCGATCACCGCCAAAACAACCGCCGCCCCCATGTACTTGGGGAACTTGGTCTGCATCTGCTCCTTCCGGTAGAATTCAAAGGCTCTGGTATAATATTTCCTGCTGTTTCCCAGCTGAAAATATTTCATGGCCTGCTTATAATCCCCCTCCCGCATGGCGCTCTTCCCCATGCCGATATAGGCCACCTCGCTGTTGGCGTTCTGCCGCAGCACCTCCTGCCACAGCCGGTCAGATTCCTCCGTATTTCCCTTAAAATGAGCCTTCATAGCTCCCAGCAGATCAGAGCCGTACTCCGTGATATGAAAAACAAGCACGCTGCCAAGCTGGGCATCCAGAATGTAAAGGCGGGACTGATCCTCGTTTAATACCAGAGAGGTAGGATTCCTGGTCAGTCCGCTCCTGCTCCCCATCCCCCCGAAGATAAACAGGGAATTTCCGTCATAGTCGTAACAAAATACCTTTCCGCCTGCATTGTCCAGAATGAAATAGCAGCCATACTCCGTAGCCGCCACATCCGCAAAGGAGGACCAGACGGCCTCGTCCGAAGCAGAGTATAAATCTCCGATAATGCTGTAATTGCCCAGCCTGCGAAGCACATCCGTACCTGTAGGATTCAGGCGCCTGATGGAATCCGCTCCGTTTAAATGATCCTCGTCGGATAAATTACTGATGGTAGCATAAACAAAATTGCTCTGATCCACAAAAATGTTGCTGTACTCCGTGGGAATAATGGTTTCCATTCTCTGCTTCTGGGCATCCGTGGAGAAATAATTTTTCCAGATATATTCAAAAGGGGAAACCGTAACCTGTGTGGCTCCCATGAAGCCCTGAAACTCCCCGGCCTCGTTGAATTCCACCAGTCCCATATTAATGCCGTAGGCAATCACATAAATCCTGCCGGAACCGTCCACCACCACCTTCACAGGCATATAATTCTGCGAGGCGTCGATCAGATCCGTCTCAGGCCTTCCGATTTCCCGGACCTGCTTTCCGTTTTCGTCAAATTCCACCACCCTGCCGTTTCCGGAATCCGCCACGTATATATGATTTTCCTCGGTGACAAAGACTCCCTGGGGCCCGGAAAGCCCTTCCGTGATTTCTTTCACGAATTCCCCCTGCTCCGTAATCACCAGGATCCGATTATTCCCCGTATCCGCTATGTAGAGAAGACCGTCTTTAAAAAACAGATCCTGGGGCGTTTTCAGCTCCGCTCCCAGCCGGCTGCCCTCAAAGGATTCCGCGTACAGATAGGCATGGGGCTGAAGCACATCCTCTGCCCACCAGTCGTAGCAGTAGGTATCATAGGGCATGACCGCCGCCTGGGCCGTACTGCCTGAAAATACCAGGGTGGCGGCTGCCAGCGTAAGTCCGAGAACGCTTTTCCCGATTCTGAATTTCTTCTTTTCTATCTTTTTCAAATTTTTCAGCTTTCCCAGTTTTTCCATCTTCTACCTCCCCCTATTCCTTAATACCGGAGGATGCCATGGTTTCAACGATGCTGCTCTGATTGATGATAAAAATCGTAATCGGCACTACCATCATGATCACCGTCACCGCCGCCGTGGCTCCTGCTCTGGAAATACCCCCCGCCGCAATCTGGGACAGGGCATAGGGCAGGGTTTTTAAATTCTCGCTGTAGATGAAATTTCCTCCCTGCATGTTCCACAGATCCTGAAAGGAAAAGATGATCAGCGTCAGCCATGCAGGCTTTACCTGAGGCATTGCGATGCGGATAAATGTGGAAAACTCACTGGAACCGTCAATCCTGGCCGCTTCCAGCAGACTGTCCGGAATCTGTTCCATGAACTGCTTCATTAAAAACAGTCCCATGGGCTTTGCAATGGCCGGAACAATCAGGGCCAGATAGGAATCCAGCCAGCCAATCCGGCTCATAATCAGATAATTGGGAATGGCTGTCACCTGTCCTGCAAACATCAGCGCCGTTACCACTGTGCCGAAAATCAGATTCCGTCCGGGAAATTTATGCTTTGCCAGCGCATACGCACAAAGACTTGCAATAATCAGATGCCCCAGCGTACCGGCAACGGTAATCAGCACCGT
Organism: uncultured Acetatifactor sp.; assembly: GCA_910586485.1. Taxonomy (GTDB): domain Bacteria; phylum Bacillota; class Clostridia; order Lachnospirales; family Lachnospiraceae; genus Acetatifactor. Next base: position 30,192 of record CAJUIA010000025.1, on the reverse strand, counting down.
ATTGAAAATGTATCTGGAAAAGGGCACCCAGGATTCCGACATCATGACGAATACATCATGAAAGTTCTTAAGCGTCGGATTGCGCACAAACAGTCTGGGCGGAAATACAAACAGCTCTTCCAGCGGCTTTAAGGAATTGCTGATGGACAGCACCAGGGGCACGATCATAAACAGTCCAAGAGCAATCAGGATAAACATATTGAGGAAATTACCCGTTCTGGAATGGCTGGGCTTGACGCCCTTTCTCTTCTTTTTTGCCATGTCAGTTCCCCACCTTTCTAAGCAGCTTCTGTACCAGCTTGTTACACAGAATCATCACCATGAACAGCAGCGTGGCAATAGCGGAAGCATATCCCATCTCAAAACGGATCGTACCGTAATCCACCAGATGGGATACCACCGTGTGGGCCGCATAGTCCACACTGGGGAATCCGGCCAGCGCCGCCAGCTGGTCATGAATGGCAAAGGAATTGGTGATGGTCATCACCGCACCGAACATCAGCTGCGGTTTCATGGACGGCAGGGTAATATACCACAGCTCCTGAAAGCGGTTTTTGATGCCGTCCATGTAGCCTGCCTCATAAAGGCTTTGATCCACATTCTGCAAGCCTGCGATAAAGGACAGGAAACCGGTCCCCATGCTCATCCACAGCACTACGATAATCAGAATCGGCTGTATGTATCTGGCATCCTCAAACCAGAGGATAGGCTTGTAGATGATTCCCAGCTTCTGCAGCCAGCCGTTGGCCATACCGTAGCTGTCACTGGAAAAAATGAATTTCCAGATAAAATATGCCTGGCCGGAAATGGTAGGTGCGTAAAACACCAGTGTCATAAAGGCCCTTAAGAATCGGTTTTTAATCTCATTTATCATCCAGGCGATGATCAGCGCCGCGAAATACCCGATGGGACCGGTGACCACGGCAAACAGAAAGGTATTTTTTACCGCCGTGGGAAATACATCATCCGCAAAAAACAGATTGATATAATTCTGCCAGCCAATAAACCTGGGCGCCTCCAGCACATTATAATAAGTAAAGCTTAAACCTATGGACGTGGCCACCGGCACCAGATAAAACAGGATGAACAACAGGCAAAAGGGGGCTACAAATAAATACGAGGTTTTTGCTCTTTTCATCTGCTTTCCGGTCATCGTAAAACGATGCTTAATGTCCGACCATAAACACGCGGATAATTTCTTTTCCATATTTCCTCTCATTCCGCCGCGCAAGCGGCATCTAAATCTGTGGGAACTCCCTTATTCATCCAAACCAAATTCGATCCGTTTATTGGTTATCTCATTGTTGATGGTTTTCACATAGTCCTCCAGGGTTTCCCTGGGATCCTCCTTGTTATTGTACACGGCGTAAAACGCATTCTTTACATGACGCTCCGTAAAGTACCCGCCGGGTATCTCCGGCACCACCTGCACCCATTCCAGCTGGGCCTTTAAATTCCGCAGATCTCTGCCGGACCAGGGGAGATTTTCCAGAGCATCCATATTGGCCGTAGCCACACGTCCTGCCACACCCAGGATATTTTCCACCTCAATACAGTAACTGGTCTGGGTTTCCTCACTGGTCCACCACTTTAAGAATTCCCAGGCCTCCGGCTTGTGTTTGGAGGTATCCAATATAATGGAGGCCGTCTGTCCTGCAATCACAGAATGATTCACGCTGCCATCCTCGTCCTCATAACCCGGCACCAGGGTAAAGCCCCACAGGCCCTTGATCTCCGGGGCAAATACCGAAAGATAGCTGTATTGGGTATAATCCGCAATGGCAAGCGGCATTTCCCCTGTACGAAACCTGTTTGCAAAATCATAGGTTACCGGCATCCTGTAATCCGCATAGTTGCCGGACCACTGTGAAAATGCTCCCACCGCCGCCTCCGTATCCAAGCCGCTGGCAGTGCCGTCCGCTTTATAATAAGAGCCTCCATACTGATAAAGGAACATGCCATAGGATGTGTAATCCGGCACGGTACCCACATTCATATTGTTCTTCTGGATCACCGCCAGGCACTCATAAAATTCGTCCCAGGTGGTGGGAACCTCAAGCCCCAGCTCTTCCAAAATGTCCGCCCGGTAAAAAAGCATCTGGAAGGACGTGGTCTGTGGCAGCGCATATACCCCTCCGTCAAAGCGGAACATATCCAGCGCTCCGTCCATGAAACGTCCCGTAATCTCGTCAAAGTCGTCAAACTGCGTCAGATCCGCAGCCGCATGACGAAGAGCGTAATTTACCGGCTCCTTGCTGGCTACGCCCAAAGCCACGTCCGGTCCTTCTCCCGCCAGGGTGGCCGACAGCAGGTTATCCCTGTTCACCAGCTTTACGTTGGCTGGAATTCCGGTCTCCTGTATAAAATAATTGTCAATCAGATTTTTCAACACCGTGGCCTGATCTCTGCCGCTGCCGGAGGCACTGGAAACGGAAGCCGCATCCGCTAACAGCCAGATGGTCAGGGGATCCCCCTCATACACGTCGCCGATGCTCTCATAGTCCTCCGTAAAGCTGGCAAAAAAGGCCTTTAATTCATGCCCTGTCTTTTCCAGGAAATTTGCCTTTGCCTTAGGCAGTGCCGTACCGGGCTTCTGCACCAGCAGATAGTCGATCTGCAAAGGCTGCTCCTTCATGCTTAAGGACCAGGACCCTAAGGAAATAATATTGTCCTTAAAGGCAGACCAGTATTTGGGGATGGTCTCCGGCTTCCTGTTCATGATTTCCAGCTGTACGATCAGGCTGTCTAAGGCAGCGGACTGACTGCCCTTGGAACCGCCGGCGTAAGCCTCCACTCTCTCTGCCAGATCGGATATGGCCTCATACTGCTCAGCTAAAATTTTAAGGGCCTCCGGCGTTTTCTTCTCCAGCTGGTAATCCCGCATCATATCCGGAGAAGAACCGATCACCATCAACAGCTGCCTGTACGCCCGATTCAGCTCAAAGATACAGTCGTCCGCGTCGTCTAAAATCCCAGACATCATACTGCCCAGCTCCACTTTCATGGTCAGGGTGTGAACGCCCTCCTTTAAATAGAACTGATACGCTTCCTCCTCACTGCCAAGCTTTGCAATCTGCCAGTCGTTCTCGTAATAAAAGCGAAGCTCTCTGGCCTCTTCAAAGGGAGATTCTCCGTCGATTTCCAGGGATCTCACCACCGTCACGCCCTGCTTGATGCTCTGTTTATACTTGACGGCAATCTCATACAACCCGTCCACAGGGATTTCCACCTCCCAGGTGATCCACTGCCCTACCTGATTCCAGTTGTTTCCACCGATGGAATTCATGCGGATCTTTGCCGCGTCATAGGGCTCTGTCTTTGGTGAAGTCCTATCATTGACCGGATACAGGGTAGAGTCCGATTTGTAAGCGGCATCCTCTCCCTGAATCTTAATGACATTTCCTACCGGTGCTTCCATGGCGCCGTCTGCCTTTGCACTTGTAAGATAATCTGTATAGGACGGCCTTCCGGGGGCCTGCCTGAGCGTCAGCGAAGCAATCGCCACAGGCTCCTTCACGGATGCCAAAGAAATGCTGTTTTTCCCTTTCTCAAAGTAAAAGCTGTAGGGCTCCCTCTCATAGCCGCTGCTGTCCTCGCAGTAAGTACTCATCCACTTTGGCGCTTCCACCTGCGCAGGCCGAATATCGTTATCTCTTGCGTCCCTTTCAACCCTTGTCTTGTTCTCCCAATTTCTGGAGAACACCAGATACTGGGCCCCGTCAAAGGGCAGCTCGCCGTTTATGTAAATTTCCCTTTCAATGGCGTTATTCTTGCCCTCCATGGGATAATATTCCATCTGAATCTGGTAAAAGCCGGCCTCCGGCACCTCCACCTCCCAGGTAATGCTCCCTTCCTGAGCCGTCAGCGCCACATTCTGCCTTCCCTCATATTCCCGGACCTGTGAAAAGCCTTCTCCGGCGTCGGAAAAATCTCCCCCGGCCACAGTGATCTCCCCTTCAGGATGTGCCGCGCCCTGATGTATCTCCAGATAATCCTGATATTTGACGGTATCATACACCTCCACGTAATACGAAGACAGATCCTCTTCCGGCACGGCTTCCTTTCCCGCAGCTGAAAGGTTCTCCGCAGCCCTGGTCTGTATCGTGCTTCCCGGCATACAGCCAAGAAAGATTACGGCTGCCGCCGTCAGCGAAATCATTCTCATCCTGTTTCTTTTCATATTCGTGACCATGCCTTTCTTCAGATTCGTGCTATTGCTCATACTTCCACTCATCAAGCCACCTTAATTCCATCCTTCCGTCCTCCGAGAATTCCACAGGAAGCCAGATATAGCGGGAGTCGCCCAGATTATCGCTGTTCCACCGGTCCCCCATATAAATCAGCTCTCCTGACGGAGCCTCAAAGACACAGGTGCTCTGGGAGTCAAAGGTGGTCAGCTTATCATCCCCGATACAGGGATCCCCCATATTCTCCCATTCTCCCAGCATGGAATCACTTTTATAATATCTTGCCTGATTGGGAGCCCAGCCGGTACATCCCGATGACAACAGATAATAGCTTCCGTCCTTTACAAAGACTGCCGGTGCCTCCCTCTGGGCTCCCGGATAAAGGCGGATAAAATCCTCGCCGTAAACCGCCTCCTCCGGCGGCGTGGCAAGATAGGTGTACTCTTCATTCAGCTTTGATATGTAAAGGGTCAGATTCTCTTCGCTGGAATAAATAATGTACGCCGTCTGGTCTTCATCCACAAAAAGATTCATATCCCTGGCCATCCCTCTGCTGGAAGGATACATATCCTCCTGATCCTCAGGGCAGACATTCAGCCGGTATCGGTCAATGAAGCGATAGGGGCCAAAGGGAGAATCGCTGACTGCAACTCCTGCACTGGCTGCCGCATAGCTGCTGTCGCTGGTATCCGTAGGCCCATCCGCATGAAACCACAGCACATACTGCTTTGTCTTCTCGTTATAGATCAGCTTGGGCCGTTCGATAATGGCGCTGTCTGCATCCAGACAGCGATACACATTGTCCAGCTGATCCCTGGTATATCCGGCGTAAAGCTCCTTAAAATAGTCCTCCGTATCCAGCTGCTCCCGTGAAGAGACATTGCGCATAATGATACCTTCATACTGCCAGTTATACAGATCCTCAGAGCTGTAAGCCCGGATGCCGCCTCTGGCTCCGGCCGTCTTATCCTCGCCTACCCAGATCCACCTGCTGACCGCCTGGCCAGTTTCTTCATCCGTAATTGTCATCTGCTGCACCTGCCCGCCATGGGCCTGGATCAGATCGTTTTCTGTGTCCCGCCACTGCTCTCCTGGACGAAAGGAATCATATCTGTATTTTTCTTCCAACAAGGTATAGCCCTCCTTTAATTCCATAAATTTATCTTTATAATCTGCCTCTTTTGCTGATGCCTGCCTGCTCAATGCTTCTGCGGCCCTTACGGCCTGCTCATATCTCTCATAAGAAGCCTTAGTATAAAATTCCCTGTCTTGAGCCGTGTATTTTTCCAGTGCCAGCTCCAGCAGCTCCCCCGTATACTCCGGAACCATTGCAATCCGGATATAGCTTAAGATCGGGATGTCCATGGCGCGCTTGCCGTTTTCGTTATATACCTTCAGATTCAGTTCTCCGTCATCCACCTTCACATCAAACTGTTTCTCCGTGAGACGGTAGCGCAGCAGCTTCTCCCCTTCCACCTTTCTTTCGCCCTCGCAGTCCACATCAATCCTTCTGGGGCCAAAGGGATTATAAAAGCCCACCGTCACCTGATACTCGCCTGGCGGGAGCTGAAAGTCATAGGCAAACCCCATCTCCGCGCCGCCCGGCGGATAATCCTCTTCTTTGATGGTCCACTTGCCGGACAAGGGTCCTTCTCCCAGATGATCCTCTTCCCTCACCATGTAAGCTGCCTGCCGGTATCCCCAGGTCATCCCCGATCCCTCATCCGCTCCATAAGCCTGATCGCTGACGGACTGATACAGGCCGCAGATTTGACCTTCCGCAAAGGCAGCCGGGTCCGCCGATGCACAGTCCACATTGTATAGCAGGAAATCGGCCTGTAAAAGCCGTTCCGGCGTCAGCTCTGATGCCGCCTCATTCTCAAAGGCTCCGCTCTCCATAGTTTCACACCCTCCAACGGCACTTTGCGGCCCGCTCTCCGGAGAGCTGCTGACCTCCGCCGGCTCCTGCCCGCTGCCGCAGGCCGCGGCAAAGACTGTCAGTGTCCCCGTAAGCAGCAGTGCTGCCGCTCTCATGCCTCGATCTATCCCCATCTGCATCCCTCAACTTCCCGATCTGATTTTTGTTTTATTATACCACCAATTTCACGGTATGCAATCGGTTGCATTCGCAAAATCAGCTATTTGAATTTGTATATTTTATACAAATTTACATCAAGAACAATCGGTTGCATATATCTGTTTTGTATGTAAGCGCTTTCATTTGTGTTGGCATTGTGGATAGGCGCAGGCCTTTGACCAGTCGCTGCCGCCTCATAGCGCATTAACCCAAAGGCCCCTGAAAAAAGCACAAAAAAAGCACCTGCTGTTATGGCAAGTGCCCAAGTATCCTAATACAATGATACTGTTTTATTTACTTTGCGGTCTGACATAAACAATGAGATCTCCTGCCTCCACTTCCAAGTAATAACACAGTTTACAGATTAACCCTATATCCAACCGTTGAAACTGCCCGCGGCAATAACGATTAAAATTAGTCCTTGGAATATCCAGTTCTTTGCATATCTTATTCTTACTAATCTTCTTTTCCTGCAAAATCTCTTCTATCCGTAACCTGACTGTTCCGTACTCCATAATGTACTCCTTTATTTGTTAATGAAATTATATAAAATGATTACTTAAACAAAAACTCACAATATCCCCAATCACTATAGGCAGCTGCTCATCCGGTGGGAGACGAACACTGCGGTTTTATCTGCCACCGACTCGTTAAAGCGCGTGACCTCTCCGCCAACAATATTTCACGCTGGTTAATTACATTGGTATCCTTAAACAGGACAATACTCCATTATTTTTCTGCTTAATCTTAAAATTCACTTTCGTTTTATTCTTTTATATGATAAAATAAATTTGAATGGAAATGCCAATAATGTTAAAAAATATGATATGAGGTACTTTATGGATACAGCTTTGAACAATAGAAAAATGAACACTTCACAGGAAGACGAATACCTAATGAGAATTCTCGACAAAGGCATTGATGATATGGAGGCAGGAAGGGAACTCCCACTTGACGAGGCCTTTCAAAAAATCAGAGAATTGCGGAACAGGAAAAAAAGTGCAAGAGCGTAAGGTTGTTTTAACATGGGAGGCAATCTATGACGTGACAGATATTGCCGATTATATTGAACAGGAATTTGGCAGCGAACGGGCAGACCGATTTGAATGTGATATGAATCGAGAAATCAGAGAAATCGGCTTTCTGGGCGGCATCTTTGGCAATACCCATATTTATTACCGTTCGTACACTATCTTCAAGAAACCATTCCCTCCTTCCATCATTTTTTATATAGTGAAAGATCTTGAAAAAGAAATCCATATTCTACGAGTATTGCGTCAAGAGCAAGATTGGGAAAAATATTTGAAAGAAAAGCAATACTATACATACCCTGAGCAGGAATAGTTTTTATAAAAATGGGCGGCATGTCATATTTAAACTTCCATGCCGCTGCCCAGCTGCCTTAAAAATTTTCCGTCTCATAGTCTATACCACTGAATAATTCATCAAACGTTATTTTTACGTTTGGAAAATGCACAAGCCTTAAATCTTCTTTGTTTTTCTCTGTAACCGTGCAAAACAGGTAATATTTTGGCTCATCTTTTTCATAATCAAGGACATATATTTCTATCTGTTTCTTTCTCCAGTCGGCAATCCAGTATTCATCAATTTCCTGGGTGCGGTATAATTCCATCTTTTCTCTACGGTCATAATTTTCTGTTGACGGACTTAAAACCTCCATAACAAAACGCGGATTATTGAAGAATGAGTTCCCACGCCTGTTGCGGAATCGGCAATTAATGGACACATCCGGAATAACTGTTTTTTCTTCGCCGTTCACCGTCCATTTATACTGAACGTTGTCACCGAATATTCTACATAGACTATCCTGCATTTGACTTCCAACTTTAATCAGGAAATTAGAGATTACCATAGAATGTTCAATATATGCTCCGGCCATATCCGTTATCTGTATATTTAAATCCATATGTGTATACCTGCCTTCCTGTACTGGGTAAATATAGTATATCAAAATAACGCCCGCTTTGCCAGACTCTTTGTTTCTCTTACTTTGTATTTTTGCTGCCGTGCGCCGTGAAAAGCCTTCCCAGCGCGCTGAAAATCACATAAAGCAGCCCGCCGATCAGGGCTCCCAGCGTATTGGTAACAATATCGTCAATCTGAAAATACCCTCTGCCCGTCAAAAGCTGCATGGTCTCAATGCCCAGACTGGTCACCGCTCCTAAAAGCGTACACCGGAGAATCCGCAGCTTACGCGGAAAATTCCAACAGTAAAGAAAGCCATAGGGAATGAACAGCAAAACATTCTCTATGACAAAGGCGTTGTTTCTGTCATTGATTCCCCAGGTGGAAAACAGCTCCAGATCCAGCACGTCAGACCTGCTTCCGCTCTCCCTGGACAAAAAAGTGATGGCCAGCATCACGGCAATGTAAACACAAAACACCGTGACCGGTACCCACTTTACTGGCGGCTTCTGCTTCCTTTTTCTCACCATGTTCACAAGCCATACCACAAACACGGCCGCCGGAAGCCCTACCGCCAGGCCATAGGGCAGATACCCTAAGGCCTGCGACATATCCGCATCTATATATTTGATCATTAATGCTCCTTCATCAATAGCTGTCCCAGTGCTCCGCCGCGTGTTCCCACTTATCCTTTTCCTCGAACAGCCTGTCGTTCATCCATGCCACCGCATCCGTGACACCGTCCTCATCAAAAGAAAACTCCGCCCTTTCCTTTGATTCTTCGGGCGTTGTAACATAATTAAAGGGCTCCGGCCATACCGTGCAGCGCAGTTTTTTTCCCTCTGATTCTCCCGCCACGCCCTCCAGGCGGTAACGCATTCCCTGATGGCACCCTGTATACTCAGATTTTTTTAAATATTCCATGGAAAGAATATCGCTTCTGTTAATCACCATAACCCCCGTGCCGCGCTTTCATAAGTTCCGCTATGTCGGCACAAACAATCTCTGAATGATTTTAGTATATACTATCATTCTGCCCCTTTCAAGCTGTTTTATCCTGAAACAAAAAATTAAAGTATTCCCTTCAGACATCCCGCAGTCGGGTAACAGGCGGCAGGTATCAGCTCTGCAGGCTCATCTCCTTCTTTAACTGCCTCATGATCTTCTTTTCCAGCCTGGATATGTAGGACTGGGAAATTCCCAGCATGGCAGCCACTTCCTTTTGCGTCATCTCCTGGCCTTCCCTGTTCCCTAAGCCAAAGCGAAGATTGATAATCATCTTCTCCCGCTCCGAAAGCTTGCTGATGGCCCCCAGCAGCAGCTTACGCTCCACCTCGTTTTCCAGATCACGATAGATCACGTCCTCGTCCGTCCCCAGAATATCCGACAGCAGCAACTCGTTTCCGTCCCAGTCCACATTCAGCGGCTCATCCAGGGAAACTTCCTGCCGAATCCTGCTGTTGCGCCGCAGATACATCAATATCTCATTTTCAATACAGCGAGACGCGTAAGTGGCAAGCTTAATGTTCCGCTCCGGCTTAAAGGTATTGATGGACTTGATTAAGCCGATGGTCCCGATGGAAATCAGATCCTCCACTCCTACTCCCGTATTATCAAATTTTTTTGCAATATAAACCACCAGACGCAGATTATGCTCGATCAGAGTAGCCTTTGCCTCCGCGTCCACCTCCGTGCCCAGATCACTGATCACCTGGCTTTCCTGTTCCACCTCCAGGGGCGGCGGAAGGACCTCTGCCCCGCCTATGTAATGAATCTCGTTCTTTCTGCCAAAGAACGGATTTTCCCTGCGTATCATCTTAAACTTCATTCTTCCCGGTATTGCCACCTTTAATATCATATTCATCCCCATTTCTGCCCTTTTTAAGGCTTCCCCGTTTTTCGTTCTTCAAAAGCCGGGGATTCAAAATCATATTTACGGATTCTGCCTCCGACACGTCTGCTGTCGAAATCTTCTCTGTACTCACCGCGATACAGACATCCCGGAACTCCTTTTGCATTCCATGAAGCTCCACCTGCAGCTTTGGCAAAAGATACCCTTCCAAAATTCCTCTCTTTTTCCCGATGCTGTGGTAAGGGATTACTCTGTACAGCTGCCCGCCCTCTTCCCATAGCTTCCGAAACACTTCCTCGTCCACCACGCTCACCGGTTTGCCGCTGATGGGCTCCACCAGGCTGTTCCCCGAATCAATCAGTGCCTGCACCGTGACCTTTCTTTCTCCCCGGATCAAAGTTACCGGGCAGATCCCCTCCGCCTGCCTTGACTCCCAGGGAAAGCGCCCCAGAAAAAGGAATAAAACGAAGCCTGCCAGAAGAACGCCAAAGATACCGGTCAGCATTCCTTCTTTTATAGGAATGGTACGAAGCAGAAAAATCAAGGCCCCGCCCATGCAGAAGGAAAAAACAAGCATCCTTTCCGTGAGCTTAAGAAGACTTCTTAAGCCCTTCACGGGAAAGGCCACAGGCAGCATTCCCACCGTTCCCGCCGCCCCTAAGAACAATTTTAAGGGCACAGGCAGGCTCATCAGAAACATGAAAAGGTAACATCCTCCCCCAAGTGCGGCCGCCAGCAGCAGTCTTCCTGGCCTTGCCGCCCGCAGGGTGCTTCGATCCACCAGCAGCAGTATATAGAGGTTCATAACAAAATTGACCAGGAACAGACTGTCTACATATAATTCATAACGCATCGGCATCATCCTTTTGATAATGATTATAAAGGGATGTCTGTATGGAATTTGTCAAAAGCCCGTCAGAAAAAAGCAATTTTATTCGACAAAAAGAGAAATATCCGCAGGCAGGCACTTTACCGCAAAAAAATACCCATGTGCCGTTTTCAGCACACAGGTACTTCTTTTTTTTGCTATTCACCTTTACTATTTTCTCTGCAAAAAATCCGGAATCTTCAGGCTCTTCTCTTCCACGGAGCTTCTGATGTCCACCGGCTTCTGAATACCCGGAACCGGTCTGGGCGCCGGCTGACCGGTGGGCTGAGTACCCACGCCGGGCTGTATGTTCATTCCCTTGAGGGAATTGGGCATCATATGTGAGGTGGGCGGTCTGTAAGCCGATCCTGCCCCCAGTCTGGGCTGTAAGCCCACATTGGCCGACGCGTCCTCCAAGCCTGTGGCAATCACCGTAATCGTACAGCTGTCAGACTTGGCGGCATCATACATGGCACCGAAGATAATATTGACTTCCTCGCCCGCCAGATTCTGCACATAGCTGGCTGCATCATTGGCATCAGCCAGCGTAATATCTCCCGAAACATTGATGATCACATGACTTGCGCCGGTGATGGTAGTCTCCAACAGAGGGCTCTCCACCGCCATCTTGACTGCATCCAGCGCCTTATCGTCACCCTTGCCTTCGCCGATGCCGATATGGGCAATACCCTTGTCCTTCATAACGGTCTGCACATCCGCAAAGTCAAGGTTGATCACGGCAGGCACATTAATCAGGTCCGTAATGCCCTGCACCGCCTGCTGAAGGACCTCATCCGCCTTCTTAAGCGCCTCCGGCATGGTGGTACGCCTGTCCACAATCTCCAAAAGCTTGTCATTGGGAATCACAATCAGGGTATCCACATGCTCCTTAATATGCTCGATACCACTTAAAGCATTGACCATCCTGGCCTTTGCCTCAAAGCGAAAGGGCTTTGTCACAACGCCAACCGTTAAAATCCCCATCTCCTTAGCCAGCCTGGCAACCACAGGCGCCGCCCCGGTGCCGGTGCCGCCGCCCATCCCGCAGGTAACGAACACCATGTCCGCCCCCTTTAATGCGGTGGAAATTTCCTCCGCGCTTTCCTCCGCAGCCTTCTCTCCAATCTCCGGCTTTGCTCCGGCTCCCAGTCCCTTGGTCAGCTTTTCTCCAATTTGTAAAAGCTTGGGAGCCTTGCAGAGCTGCAGGGCCTGCTTATCGGTATTGACACCTATAAAATCCACTCCGTCAATTTGTTCGTCGATCATTCTATTAACAGCATTATTACCTGCGCCGCCCACACCGACAACGATTATCTTGGCCGCAGATTCAGCGTCATTCGTCTTAATCTCAAGCAAAGGTACGTCCTCCTTTTAACATATTAGCTTCAAATTTACTCATATAGATTATCATATAATTATTTTAAAAATTTAGCAACCATTTTCTGAAAAAGTTTCACGGCAAAATTTCATTGCTTACTCTGGTTTGAAGACATAGCGGCCGCCGTTTTCATAATATGTCTCCATCTGCAGGGTGCCGCTTCGCCCTTCCAGGCTGGGCAGCAGCTCCGGCAGAAGCATAATCTTGTTTCCCAGGGTGTTCGCATCGTTTCCGAAGGCTACCTTCACATTGCCAAAATAAGCCGTTATCTCCCCGCCTTCGCCAAACAAAAGCTTGTCCGCCCCCAGCTCATACTTATTCAGAAGTCTTGTGACGTTCAGAATATTGTTGAACACGCTCCTGTCCTTCACCGGCAGCTCATGTCCCACTACCAGATAATCAAAGTCAAGCCCCAGGACCTGAGGCACTCCCGCAGTCCTGACCCCAGAGCTTTCCACCACATACCCGTCCTTATCAAAGTACATATAGGTATCCATATATCTTACATAACCTGTCAGCGCCTTTTCGTAGACAATGATCTTGATGGTGTCAGGCGCCAGCACCTTCACATCCATCACGTCCACAAAGGGCACATTCTCCACCCCCTTATTACGGTATTTCATGGAGAGGTACAGAGAATTGTTTCCGAAGGGACCATCCATAACGATGGCCTTGATCTCTTCCTCCGTATAATGCACATTCCCCTCCACGTATACCGTATTCACCGTATAGGTCTTCATGATATAATATCCGGCTCCCGATACCGCTGCTCCGATCACCACCAGCACCAGCAGAATGATCAGAATCACCTTTTTCTTAAACACTTATAATCCTGGCTCCTAACTCTCTGAAATCTCTGCAGATATTCTCATATCCGCGGTATATATACAGGCATCCCGATACACTGCTTTTATCCCTGGCCATCAAACCGGCTGTCACCAGGGCGGCTCCGCCCCGCAGCTCCCTGGCCTCCACCGCTGCTCCGTGCAAAACCGGAACACCCTCTACCAGCACCTTTGACGCATCCAGCTGTCGGATCTTCGCCCCCATCCTGCAAAGCTCTTCCACCACTCGGAATCTGTTTTCAAAAATTTTTTCCTCGATCACCGTATTGCCGTCGCCCACCGTTTCCACCGCCAGGGCCACGGACTGCAGATCCGTGGGAAATCCGGGATAAGGGGCAGTTGTAATACACTCTATGGCCCTCGGTCTGTCCGGGCCCTGGACGTAAATCCCCTTTTCGGAAATGCACAGCTTTCCGCCCATGCGTTCCGCTAAGTTCGTTACGGCCTCCATCTCCCTCCAGGGTGCCTTTCCCAAAAACAGATTTCCGCCCGTCCCGATACAGGTAAGCAGGTACGTCCCTGCCACAATACGGTCCGCAGGCACTTCAAAATCCGTTCCGTAAAGCGTCCGGCCGCCTTTGATACGAAGACAGTCCGTTCCGATTCCTTCAATACATGCCCCGCAGCATTCCAGATACCGGCACAACGCCACAATCTCCGGCTCCCTGGCCGCTCCCTTCAGCTCGGTATCCCCTTCGGCCATCACACCGGCCAGAATAATATTTTCCGTAGCTCCCACGCTGGATCTGGGCAGGCAGATTACGGCCCCGTGAAGCCGGTCCGCGGAAGCCTTCAACAGCCCTGCTTCCTCTTTGAATTCCACCCCCATCTGCTTTAATGCTTCGATATGCAGATCAATGGGCCGGGAACCAATCACACAGCCTCCCGGATGCTCCATCACCACCTCGCTGCACCTTCCGAGCATGGCCCCCAGCAGACACAGGGACGAGCGCATTCCACGCACTGCCTCGGAGCGCATCTCCCCCCGCCTGACCTGTGAGGAATCCACCAATATTCCGTTTTCCTGCCAGTTTACAATACATCCCAGGCTCTGCAGCAGGCTGATCATGGCATACACGTCCGAAATCCTGGGACAATTCCTGATATAAGAACATTCACCTGTAAGCAGCGTCGCCGCCAAAATGGGCAGCGTCGCATTTTTGGAACCCTGAATACAAACTTCTCCCTGCAGGGCCACACCGCCCCATATGTGAATAGAATCCATATTCCTTAAGCCTCAAATAAGATTACTATATCCTATGAGGCAGGGCTTGTATTAGTTCCCTACAACTCTTTCAGCTGTATCCGTCTGGCCACACTTAGGACCAGCCCGATCTCTATCAGCAGAAACATGACGGATGAGCCGCCGTAGCTGATAAAGGGAAGGGATATTCCCGTATTGGGAATGGTATTGGTCACAACGGCTATATTTAAAATGGACTGAATGGCAATGTGCCCCATAACCCCCACCACCAGCATGGCTCCGAACAAATCCGTGGCATTGTTGGCAATCACCATCATTCTCCATAAAAGCATAATGAACATCAGGATCACGGCCACTGCCCCGAACAGCCCCAGTTCCTCACAGATAATGGAGAAAATCATATCGTTTTGGGCCTCCGGCAGAAAGCTCAGCTTCTGCATACTCTGTCCCAGGCCCTTGCCCCAGATACCGCCGCTGCCGATGGCGTACAGGGCCTGAATGGTCTGAAAGCCCTTGCCCTGGGCCTGGCTTTCCGGGTCCAGCCAGGCCACGATCCGCTCGCTTCTCCAGGCCATCTGGTCCCCTGAGGCATAAGAAGACACGATCACAAAAACCGCAACCGCAATCACCGCCACACCGGCCGCCCCCATGATAACGAACTTCTTGTAGTCCGGACTGGCCACAAATACCATCAGCACCGAGATCCCTAAAATAATAATGGCCGAGCTTAAGTTTTTTGTGATCAGATAAACCTCCAGCACCACGGGCATGGGCACCAGCACCATAATGATAAATCCCTTCATGGTGCGGACGCTTTTCCCCATCTTGCAAACCAGCACCGCCAGAAACAAAATCATCCCCAGCTTTGCCACCTCCGCGGGCTGTAGATTCAGCCCCAGACCCGGAATCTTGATCCAGCGCTTTGCGCCGTGGGATTCCACCCCCAAAGGAGTCAGTACCAGCGGCACCAGGGCCATAGACACCAGGTAGCCCAAAAGCGCAAACCTTTCCCAAAAATGGTAAGGGATATTTGCCACAATAATCATCATCACCAGCCCGATCACAATGGCTGTCAGCTGCTTTTTCAGATAATATGCCTCATCCTTAAATTCCTGAAAGGCCTCATAGGAGCTGGCGGAATAGATCATCACCAGCCCGAAGCCCAAAAGAAACAGCACAATAAACAAAAGGCTGTAGTCAAAAAAATATTCGCTTGCTTCCTTTTTTTTCCGCTTTGCAATTCGCTGTGTTGCCATAGCCGCTCCTTTAGCCGTTTAAGCCAGTCCCCTGACATATTCCTTGAAAAGCTCTCCCCTGACCTCATAATTGGGGAACATCCCCCAGCTGGCACAGGCCGGCGACAACAGCACCGCATCTCCCGCTTCTGCAAGCCTGGTACACAGTTCAAGACACTCCTGATAAGTTTCTGCAAAGCGAATCCTGTCAAAGCCGTGCCTTCTGGCACACTCCGCGATTTTTTCCCTTGTCTGACCGATGAGTACCAGCCATTTTACCCTGCCCTCAAAGCTTTCGACCCATTCATCATACTCATTTTCCTTGTCATATCCCCCGCCGATCAGTACCGTAGGCCGATTCATGGCCCTGATCCCCTGGATGGCCGCATCGGGATTCGTTCCCTTGGAATCATTGTAATAATCCACGCCCCCCTTTGAGGCCACAAACTCGATTCGATGCTCCACCGCCTGAAAGACACTCACCGCCTGCAGCGCGATTTCCTCCGGCGCTCCCATGGCTTCTGCCACAGCCAGCGCCGCCATTACGTTTTCCACGTTGCAAAGCCCCACCAGATTCATATCCCTGTGAATATCCAAAATCTCCCGGCAGCTGCCGCCCGTGCTTTTCACGATTTTATCTCCCCGCAGCCAATAGCCCTCTTCCAGCTCTCTGGCGGAAGAAAACCAGACTACCCTGGCAGGACACCGCTCTCCGAATTTCCTGGTATATTCATTTTCATAATTCAGCACGCAGACATCGTCCTTCGTCTGATTCCGGGTAATGTTTTCCTTCGCCGCCACATAAGCCTCCATGGTGTGATGGCGGTTTAAATGATCCGGCGTAATGTTGAGGATGGCAGAAACTGCCGGATGAAAATCACAAATGGTCTCCAGCTGAAACGAGCTGATTTCCCCTACCGTAACCGTGTCCGCATTGGTCTTTAAGCACTCTGAGGTATAAGCATTTCCGATATTTCCCACCACGAAAACCCTTTCCTCTCCCAGCCATGCTTTCATGATCTCGCCCACAAGGGTGGTGGTGGTGGTCTTGCCGTTCGTTCCCGTAATGGCTGCCACCCGGCCCTTCTCTGCCCGGTATCCCAGCTCGATTTCACCCATGATTTTGGCGCCGTGAGCTTTTAATTCCTGCACCAAAGGAAGATCCACCGGCACTCCGGGGCTTAAAACCACGTTTTGCGCAGATTCCAGGACCTCCCCCGGCAGCTTTCCCACAATGCAGGCTGCTTTGCTGTTCTCCGGCAGCTTTGCCCGCATTTCCTCTGACTTTATGGCTTCATTGCCGTCGTAAAGCGTTACCTTTTCATTCATATGCTCCAACAGCTTCACCGAATTGATTCCGCTGATGCCGGATCCAATCACAAGATAATTCTCCATACCTTTGTTTTCCTTTACTTTCTTTAAAACTATGACCTCAGGCCGATCAGCGCCAGCAGGCACATCAGGGCCGTCACAATGGTAAACAGGGCTGAAATCCTGGTTTCGGACCAGCCGCACAATTCAAAGTGATGATGCAGCGGCGCCATTTTAAAAAGCCTTTTCCCGCCGCTTAATTTAAAATATCCCACCTGCAATATAACGCTGATTACTTCCACCATGTAGACAACGCCCACAATGGCAATGAACAGCGGCATCTGCAGCATGTACCCGCAGGCCGCCACAAAGCCTCCCAGCGCCAACGAGCCCGTGTCCCCCATGAACACCTCCGCCGGATGAACATTAAACAGCAAAAACCCCAGCAAGGCCCCCGTCACCGCACAGGTTACCGGCTCGATTCCGCTGCCCGTGCCGATGGCCACCACGGTAAAAAACACGGCCACAATCACCGTAACGCTTCCCGCCAGTCCGTCCAGACCATCTGTAAAATTAACCCCGTTCACAGTCCCCAGCACCACAAAGAACAGAATGGGGATATTCCAAACGCCAAAGTCCAGATAACGATCAGGGCAAAAGGGCACCTTCATGGCAAGACTGACGTCCGTAAACTTCAACAGATAAAAGGCAAAAATTCCGGTCACCGCCAGCTGCCCCGTAAACTTCTGCAGGGGCGAAAAACCCATGGAACGCCTGCAGACCACTTTTATGTAATCGTCCAAAAAACCAATCAACCCAAAGCCTGCCGTCAGGAACAAAATGGGCGCCGTCTTCGGATGGTCCTTCGCAAACACAAAAGTCACCGCCACTACCGAAAGCAGAATCAACAGACCACCCATGGTAGGCGTACCATTCTTTTTCAAATGCCCCGCCGGTCCGTCCTCTCGTACAGTCTGCCCTATTTTAAGCCTTTTCAGCCAGGGAATCAATACCGGCCCCAAAAGCGCGCTGATGCAGAAAGATAACATAACCGCCAAAATGCTGATTTTACTTATCATTGATTATACTCCATTATCCCTAAATACGGAAGAATATTTTCAAAAAGCTGACGAACGATGGGCGCCGCCACCTGACCGCCATAGTAAACCCCCTGAGGTACATTGACAATGGCAAGGGCGATGACCTGCGGATCATCCGCCGGGGCAAACCCGATAAAGGAAGCGATATACCTGCCGCTGCCCCTGGGCAGCGTCTGACTGGTAGCCGTCTTCCCGCCGATGCGGAAACCCGCCACAGCCCCGTTTTTCCCGGAGCCCTCCGCCACCACCATTTCCAGGATTTCCCGCATGGTGGCGCTGGTTTCCTCGGATAAAATCCCCTTCGTCACCGGATAGGAAAAGGTCTCCAGCACCTTATCCCCGTCCATTGTTTTTACTCCAAAATGAGGCGTAATCCGGTTTCCGCCGTTGATGATAGAGGACACCGTGGTAATCAGCTGTATGGGTGTGATCTGAAAGGACTGGCCGAATGCCACCGTAGCCAGCTCCACATTTCCCATATTTTCTTTTTTGTGCATAATCGTTCCTGCCTCGCCGGGCAGGTCAATCCCTGTCTTTGTCTTTAAACCGAACTGTTCAAAGTAACGATAATAATTATCAATGCCCAGCCGCATTCCCACGGAAATCAGCGCCGGATTACAGGAGTTCATCATACAGTGGGTGAAGTCCTGGGTGCCGTGGCCTGCCCGCTTATGGCAATGAATGCGCCTGTCATCCACCACGATAAATCCAGGGCAGCTGAAAGTACTGGCAGTTGTAATCACCTTCTCTTCCAACCCTGCCGCCGCGGTAATAATCTTAAAGGTGGAGCCCGGCTCATAGGTATCGTTAATGCAGCCGTTCCTCCAGACGGCATTCAGCAGATTCTGCTTTTCTTCCGCTGTCAGCCCTTCCTCCGCCGTACCCTCCGGCAGGGCATAGGGGTCATTTAAGTCAAATTCCGGTACATTCACCATGGCATAAATTTCCCCGTTCTGCGGATTCATCACCAGTATGGAGACGCTTTCCGCCTGCTTGGCGGCTCTGGCCTGGACGGCAAGCTGCGTGGCATAGGACTGTATGTTCATGTCTATGCTGATACAAAGATCATTGCCGTTTACCGGCTCGATCCTCCGCTCCCCCGCCGCCTCCACTTCAATGCCCTTGGCATCGGTTATGGTAAGAATGGTTCCCGGCTCTCCCTTAAGATACTCTTCATAGATCACCTCCAGCCCAATGATCCCCTGGTTATCTCCGCCTGTAAAGCCCAGTACCTTACTTGCCAGGTCCCCGTAGGGGTAATAGCGCTTGTAATCCTCATCCACCTTTACGCCCGCAAGGTCATACTCCCTGATCCTGTCTCCCACCGTTTTGTCCACATTGCTCTTGATGCGCTCCATGGAGGAATATTTTTCCACCCGCTTTGTCACGTACTCTTCCGAAAGCTCCAGCTCACGGCATAATATCTCGATCACTTTTTCCGGATCTTCAATTTGATTATGTACCACGGATACCGTGCAGACCGTCTTATTGTCCGCCAGCACCTTGCCGTTCCGGTCCAGGATCCTGCCCCTTGCGGCTTTAATGCTTCTCTCCCTTTCATGAAGGTCCGTAGCCTTCTGGGAATAATGATCCGCCTGCCATACACACAGGTACACAAGCCGCCCGAACAGGAGGACCAGCATTCCGGCACACAGGAAAAAAATTACCAGAATCTTTTTCCTGTGAAAAATCTTGTTATTGTCCGTCAGCATGTATAACCTCACAAGAAAAGCTATTGATATACTTTATTCTTATTGATATGAGGTTATGTCTTTTGAAATTAATTGATGTCAGGATTTACCGGCCCGTCCGCTCCCATCACCGGGTCCACCAAAAAGCCTTCCTGGGCATCGTAGTGGTAGCCCGTAGCCGGATCTACCCGATACCCGCTTTCCGGATCAACAGGGAAGCTCTGCCAGGGCTCGCTGCCGGTATTTGTTCCGGGATCGCCTGTTTCCGTACCCCCTTCCCCCGTACTTCCTTCCGGCTTCCTGATATACTCCGTCAT
Organism: uncultured Acetatifactor sp.; assembly: GCA_910586485.1. Lineage (GTDB taxonomy): Bacteria > Bacillota > Clostridia > Lachnospirales > Lachnospiraceae > Acetatifactor. The sequence goes on along the minus strand of CAJUIA010000025.1, from coordinate 10,201 downwards.
AATCTCCAGATTTAAGGCTTCCAGCTCTCTGATCTCGCTTTCGCTCAGTTCCTCCGTCATGAAAATGTTCAGATAGGGAAGAACCTCCGTCAGGATATTGCGCACAATACCCGTAGCCAGTCTGGCGTTATCCTGCTTTTCCACATTCGGTCTGTCCACCACTACATAAATCGCAATCTTGGGATCGTCCACCGGCGCAAAGCCCATAAAGGATACCACATGCTCCGTTTCGGAGCGCTTGTGGGTATTCTGGTCGATGGTCTCTGCCGTTCCCGTCTTACCCCCGATCATATAACCTGCGGGCCGGGCCGTCTTCCCTGTTCCGTCCGTAACCACCGCCCGGCAGTACTGCCGGATATAAGCGGAGGTAGACTCGGATATGGTCTGCTTCAGTACCCGCGGCTCAATGTTCTTTACCGTAGCCCCTGCGGCATTGGTAATCTTGTTTACCATATGGGGCTCATAATAATAACCGCCGTTAATCAACGAGCTGAAGGCGGTGATGGTCTGCACCATGGTCACATTAAAGTTCTGACCGAAGCTGTTGGTAGCCAGGTCCGTGGGGCCCATCTTGTCCGCGGTGTAAATCAGGCTGGCCGTTCGTGCTTCCCCTGCCAGATCAATATTTGTCTTTAAGCCAAAGTTAAAAATTTCCTGGTATTCGCAAAAGTCTTCCACTCCCAGCGTCTGCGCAATTTTCATCATGGAAACATTACAGGACGTGGCAATGGCTTCCTCCAGGGTATGCGTTCCTCTTCTGCTGCTGTGACACTTGATCTTATAACCGCCAATCTCCAGAAAGCCGGTACACTCAAAGGTAGAATTAGGAGCGATGGCTCCCTTTTCCAAAGCCGAAGCCACGGTAAAGGGCTTTGTCACGGAGCCGGGCTCATAGGTTCCGGTAATACAGTAATTTTTCCAGAGGTTATTTAAGTTTAAATAGAGCTGATCCTGATCCATGGCGTCCAAAACAGCCTGATCAATGACCGTCCCGTTCTTTTTGATCTCATAATATCCGTTGCCCAGGTCCACCTGCTCCACCATCATAGAGCCAATCAGCGCCTGAGGGTCCCGCACATTATTTAAATCATAATTGGGATAGCTGGCCATGGCAAGGATCTCTCCCGTGTCCACCCACTGGATAATGCACCCCACATTTTCAGCCCCATTACCCGGCCGAAATCCGTCCTTATGCTCTTCCATAAATTTTTGCAGATACTTTTCCACAATGAGCTGTACGTTTGCGTCTATGGTGCTGTGGATGCTGTTTCCGTCTACCGCTGCCTTCACCGTGCGCTCCAGCGCCAGATCATCGTTCAGGTAACCATATTCCCGGCCGTTGATCCCGTTTAATACCTCATTATAATATTCCTCCAGCCCGTAGCTTCCCTGATTATCCCTGCTTGAAAAACCGATGGCATCCGCTGCCAGAGAGCCGTAAGGGTAAATCCGCTTATACTCTTCCTCAAACCAGACGCCTTTAATGTTGGAGTTTTCCTTCTGTGCATCCTGAAACCCACTGATCTGATCAAAGGTAAGCTGCCTGGCAGCTACATACCAGGCAGAGTTTTTGTTGGTTGATACATGCTCCCGAATTACCGCCATATCCAGATCAAAGTACTGCTCCAAAGCAGCCAGGGTAGGCTCCAGGTAAGGTATTTTCCCGGCAAGCTGCGTATTCATTACCTTGGCGTCTATGATCAGATTGTATACCTTTTCACAAGTGGCAAGCTTGGTCCCCTTGGCATCCACAATATCCCCCCGCCTGTAGGGCAGGGTGCTGGAATCATACTGCTGCTGTATCAAAACCTGCTTCTGATACTGTGTCTCCTTCTCCCTGGCCAAAAGCGTCAGCTTGACGCTCAGACCGACAAAGGAAAGCAGTACGATTGCAAATAATACCAGCAGCTTCTTTTGCATTTTTATGGAAAACTTATTTTTTTTCTGCCCGCTCACCCTTATCCTCCATGCTCAAAATGCCCGTCAGTTTTGTGTACCCGGCACCTGCCGCATATAATCGTCTCCCTCATCGGCATAAAAAATAATCTGTCCCTCTTTCGCGTAGGTCATGCCCAGCTCACCGATGGCAATCCGCTTGATCTCTTCCAGATCAATGCTGTTTATGATCCGGTTATATTTTTCGTCGTTTTCGGAGCGCAGAGAATTCAGCTCGCTCTGCTTCGCTGCAACCCCCTTGGTCAGGTTGGTCAGATCCGCCTGCAGCTGAATATAATTCACCAAAATGAATGCCGCCGCGCACAGAGCCGTCGCCAGGAAAAGCACATATCCCGCACTCATATGGCGCGCCTTCTCCCGATTTTTGCGGACTGCAGGCTGCGGCTGCCTCCTGGGCTCCGTCTCCCACTGCCTCTCCGGCTCCAGCTCGCGGGCAGCGCTTCCGTACACGTATAAACCGCTGTTTCCGGCGGTTCTTGCGTTAATTTTTCTCTCGTATGCAGCTTGTCTTTCATCATATGCAGCCCGTCTGTTATTACGTCTGTTCCGGCTCATAATGTTGTCCTGCTTTCTGTTATGCTATAAATTACCGGCCGCTCTTCTCAAATACCCGCAGTTTAGCGCTTTTGGAACGACTGTTCTCCTGTATTTCCTGCTCGGAAGGCAGAATCGCCTTCTTTGTCACTACCCTTCCCTTTGAAACCTTCCCACATACGCAAACCGGAAAGTCCGGGGGACAGGTACAGGGATTTTCGTTTTTCCTGAATATAGTCTTTACAATACGATCCTCCAGCGAATGAAAGGTAATCACACATAACCTTCCGCCCGGATTCAGCAGCTCGATAAAATCGTCAAGCGAGCTTTTCAGCACCTCCAGTTCCCTGTTGCACTCAATGCGAACAGCCTGAAAGGTCTGCTTGGACGGATGTCCGTTCTGCCTCAGCTTTGCCGGTATGGCCGCCTTTATGATCTCATTCAGTTCATATGTAGTCTCCAGCGGCTTGTCTGCCCTGGCCCTTACAATGTGCTTTGCAATATTCTTTGCAAATTTCTCTTCTCCGTAATCCCGGATAATGCGGTACAGGTCATTTTCGGAATACTCATTTACAATCTCCCTGGCTGTCAATGTCTGGCGCTGATCCATCCGCATATCCAACGGCGCGTCATAACGGTAAGAAAACCCTCTTTCCTCCGTGTCCAGCTGGTAAGAGGAAACCCCCAAATCCAGCAGGATCCCGTCTGCCTTCTCCACCCCTTCGGCTCTAAGGGCCTCCCGCATACGGCAGTAATTATTCCGCAGGATCGTCACCTTGTCTTCAAAGGGAGCCAGCCTCTCTGATGCGGCCCGGATCGCCGCCTCGTCCTGGTCTATTCCGTAAAAATGGCCGGTGATAAGCCTGCTGCAGACCTGAAAGGCATGTCCGCCTCCGCCAAGAGTACCGTCAACATAAATTCCCTCAGGCTTTACATGAAGTTGTTCGATGGTCTCCGCCAGCAACACGGAATAATGATTAAATTCCATATAAGGCTCCTGTCCTAAATCGTCAGTCCCAGGTTGATCATTCCCTCCGAAATCTTGTTGATGTCTACCTGCCCGCTGTTCTCATTCCACTTCTCCAGACTCCAGATCTCAATGCGTCCACCCATGCCCGCAAGCACCACATCCTTTTCCAGACCGGCAAACTCCCGCAAATCCTGGGGCATCAAAATGCGCCCCTGCTTGTCCACCGTCACATACTGCGCGCCTGATAAGAAAAATCTTGCAAACTGCCTGGCCTCCACATTGATTAACGGCAGTGACGCCAGCTTCTCTTCAAAGGTTTTCCAATCCTCGATCGCGTACACAAATAAGCAGCCGTCCATCCCCTTTGATACCACAAACTCATCTCCCAAGATGTCGCGGTACTTGGAGGGAATGCTCAATCTGCCCTTTGGGTCGATCGTGTGATTGTACTTCCCCATGAACAAAAATGATCACCACCTGTCCGAAAAGATGCTGCTATCGTACTTTCATGGCATTTCATCCCACTTTATGGGTTTTGATGCCATATTCATCCCACTTTTATCTAGATTTTAAACTATTATTAAGAATTTGACAAGGACTATTTTCCGGCGAAACCGCGTAAAAAAGCGCCCTGCAGGCATTCTGCAGGACGCTTTTCGTCCAAAACCACAAGATATGGTATGTGAATCTCTTCATAGAAAGCATATCTATACTTATTAAAAAAATCTGATTTTGTTAAATTTTTTTAAGATTTCCGTCCGTTTCGGGCCAGATATTCCAGAAGTGCCTTACAGCCCAGCTCAATATCCCTGTAAGCCCTATCAAAATCTCCCGAATACCAAGGGTCGGATATATCCTGCTCTAAGCCGGCAAAGGAAAGCAGCTTATAGATCTTTCCCTCCGGGTCACCGCCCAGAATCCGTCCCATATTGCGGATATTGGCGCTGTCCATGCCGATCAGGAAATCATATCTTGCATAATCGGCCCTTGTCAGCTGCACCGCCCGCTTTCCTTCACAGCCGATGCCATGCTCCGCCAACTTGGCTTTCGCCGGCGGATAAACGGGATTCCCGATCCCGTTCCAGATTTCCTCCGTGCTGGTGGCCGCGGAGGATATGAAGAAGCTGTCCGCCTGATTCTGCTTTTGCACCAGGTCCTTTAAGATGAATTCTGCCATGGGGGAACGACAGATGTTGCCGTGGCAAATAAAAAGTATCGAAATCATGTTATTTCTCCTTTCTAAAATGCCTCGATTTGCTTATGTTTGACGCGATTTGCAGGGTTTGCTTTTTCGGCGGGGATTGTTAAAAATGTAACGGAAATAGCAAATCGGGGCAAAACGGGGCATATTGATTCCGTGGGTAGTAGTAAAAACGTAGTAGGAATTGGGGGGTTTTACTACTGCGGGTGGTTTGCTTCTTCTAAAGGAAAATACTAATCATATAATTTTTAAATCTTCTACCCTAGTTAACTCAAACTCGGCACATTCATCATCTATTCGACATACTTCTGCAACATCACATTTCTCATTCAAATTATCAATATATTCAATATTTTCCCCCAAATAAGTATTAATTGCTTTTTTTGCTTCGAAAATAATATCTGCAAAAAATATAATACTTCGCTTATATGCAACAAAAATTGAGTAATTTTTCAAATCTATAAATCCATAATATCCACTAAAAAAGAAAGATTTAATAAAAGGCAAAGCCGAAAGAATAGGCGTATCCATGTATATGTATATCGGAAGTTTCCGAACCATTTTTCTAATAGACCGTCCATCTTTTCCCATCAATTTTGTTTTATTAAATACAATATTACACGGCAATTCTGAGATCATATTATAAAACTGGGTATCATCAAATAAAATTAGCCCCCAAATTATTTTTTTATCGCATTTATATCCATTCACGCTTATTACATGAAACTCTTCAAATCCGCCCAGCATATGTTGAACAAATACTTCTTTCACCTTCTGTTCGGATATTATTTCGTTAAACTTTTTCCTATCCTTAACCTTGCAGAAATATATATTATTATTTTCATTAAGCCTTGTTGGTTTTACGGTTAGACTTTTTCCATCTTCTATATCAAACTGTAAAACACCAATAGATTCAAGGCGTTTTGCAAGTCGGTCAAAAATAGGTGAATCTTTAATTACAAACAGCACTCTTTGATAAGCAACCAAATGAATATATTCATAATCGTACATCCGCTCAAGCTCAATACTTCCGCTAAGTACATTTTCTATAGCGTTGTTATTATCATTATTTCGAAAAATTACATTAACAAGAATGTCAAATCGTTTGTTTGGTGATATCAGTGCCACATTATTAGGATCATCAAAATATGTTTTTAATGCCTTTGGATCATTGATTTTATCGAATGGTATTAATTCTGGATTGACATTTAGAGCTAATGTTGCAATTTTAATAAGAATATCTGAAAGCTGTTCGGCATCCTGTGGATTTTTAACTTTACCATTAATACAACATAATTTACGAAAATAATTGTAATACTTTTTATTACGCCTTTCTAATTTTTCAATGGCTGTTGTGTATGCAGAAAAACCCTCTTTTACACATTCTGTCATTACTTCGATATTCACAGCTATACGCTCCTGCATTCTATTCATATATTCAAACAAAATTTCTTTAAATAATTTACTTTTTTCATGAAACAATTCATTTTTTTCCAGCATTAGTATTATTTGTCCATATGTAGTTGAACTATAAGTTTGACTATGGGTAAATTCATGTATTAAGACGGAATTAATCCTATCTTTGCTTAAATCAATGTCAATGGCTGCTCCATTTGTATATCTAAATTCACCTTCTGTATTCATCGTAATACTCCTTCATCATTATCAGCCTTTAATTCATTTTCCAGTATACAGACATATTACCTTATATTAATGGAATATTTTTGATTATATACTTCAAAACCTTTCTTTTCAATTATATTACAAATTAATTCTACAACAAAAACAGCCCCCTGCCAAAGCAGGGCGCACAAACTCTCCTTATTCAGATTGCCGAAACATCTTCTATGAAACAGGCTTCTCTTCCTTGTTCTTTTCCAGTTCCTTTCTGGCGTTCTCCAAGTCCTCCATCCGGCGCAGCTCGTCCGTGGCATCCTCCAGCCCAAGGTGGGTGTAGGTATTTAACGTCACCCCAATGTCGCTATGCCCCATCAGGTATTGGAGCGTCTTAGGGTTCATGCCCGACTTCGCCATGTTGCTGCAGTAGGTATGGCGGCAGACATGGGGCGTGATGTTCGGCATCTGCACCCGGTAGATATCGTTGTACCGCTTGACCATGTGGTTGAATCGGTGTTCCCAATGTATCGCTGCCAGTGGGTTGCAGTTCTTATCCACAAACAGGGATCCGCTGTACCCGTCGATCACCTTTTCAAACCTTAGCGGCTCCCTGTCCTCGATGATCGCCCTGAAGCACTGCGCCACGTCCTCCGTCATGGGCAGCTTCCTTGTCCCGGCGTTCGTCTTAGTGGATTCGATGACCAGCTTCATTGCCGAAGTACGCTGGAGCTGTTGGTCGATGTTGATGACCTTGTTTTCTAAGTCAATATCCCGGAGGGTCAGCCCGCAGAATTCTGAAATCCGCATTCCTGTGTGGAAAAGGATATAGACCACTTCGTAATACTTGCAGTAGACATTGTCGTCATGGACAAATTTTAAAAACTTCCGCATCTGGTCTTTTGTGATAGCCTCCCTCGTCACGCTGTCATTGACCACCACCCCGGCCAGCTCAAAGCCGAAGGGGTTTTCATCAGCACGTCATCGTCAACCGCTATCTGGAAAGCCGGGCGCAGGGCGCCCCGCACGGTCTTGACGGTGCTGTAATGCCTTCCGTCCTGCTGCAGCTTGATCAGGAACAGTTTTGCGTCCGATGTCTTTATCTGAGAAATTTTTTGTCGTTAAAAGTCTCACCTTTAAGGAGGTTCTGCACAAACTTATAATTCGTGAGCGTGTTCGGCTTGGCCGCCGTTTTCGTCGCAAGGAACCACTCCACCAGCTCCCCGACCGTGATGTTCTTCCCCAAAGGGTCTGCCAAAGAATCAAGATCATACCCGATCTGCTTCTCCAGCTCCCTCAATGATAAGCAGGGTATCTTAACCACCGGGAGGATGTCTGTTGGTTCCAGCCGCCAGCTATACACGAAATGCGCCTGCCGTATAAAGCAGTGTACTTTTTAAATTTTCCTTCCCTGCGCATCCCGAAAAATTTCCTTCTGCTGAATCCGAAGTACCGTACTGCCTCCTCCGGGTTCAGGATGTCTTTTAGTTCCGGTGATGGTTTCTTCATACTGGCTTTCCTCCTTTCTGTCTGCCGGATTTCCCGGTCATGACATCTATCACTCTAAAGCCCCCAAAAGTCAACTACTTACGGCAAATAAAAGGGATTTATATCGCGGAACATTCCTCTACAAACTTCTCAAATTTTGTGCGGATGATGAGGTACCTGTTCCCGCTGAAAACTGCGAAACATCCGGCGTTATCCTCTGCCAGACGTCTCATTTTTTTCACCCCGATATTATCCAAATGTGCGCTTGATCTCGTCACGTTCCCTCCCTGCTTCCACCCAATTTTCCACATATCCGCAATCACAGCAGACATAGCGTATAACCGGGATTTTTTTCATCAATGTAAAGGTCGAAGTATAAATATTGTTCCCGCTGGCATGACGGTTTTGGTTATCGGGAACACGGACAATATTTTGTGAGCTGCATTTAGGGCAGCGTTTTGTATTTTTCATGGTATTATATCCTCCTTACGACAAGTGATAAGCTTAAAACTTCAGCTATGACAATGCAGAGCAAAACCCATATACTTATAGACCACATACCGATAAGCCCTGCAACCAAAAACATAATCAACGGTACAATATACTTTCGTGGGTGGTGCCATAAATCATTTTCAATCTTCCAGTTACGGACGGGACAAAACCACTCCAACAGGACAGACAAAACTGCACTTTGCAGCGCGATTATAAGCGCAGTAATGATTTCTGTACTATTTACGCCGCCTTTGCCTATTTGCCAGCTAATCAGATACACACTGTTTACCGCCATATTGACAGAAAAGATAAAAAAGCAATAATTCGTGCAAAAGCGTTTTGCCTGTCCCGGTAGTGTTCGGACTGCCTGCTCTAAACCAGGATCACAGGAAAGCAATATACAGATTGGGGTATTCAGGCATAGAACGGCAAACCCCAGCGGCATAACATTTACTCCCTCAAATTGCCCTAATAGGAATGGCATGACACCAGCGATCACACACAATCCGACAGTATTCAAAAGATAGTTTTTGTTTGTTATCAGATAGCGCAGCAAATATAAAAATATGCTTCCTGTCCCTTTTGTGTGTTTGATTAAAAGTTTTGCTGATACCGGGTGATAGAAAACGTAAGCGTCTGCTTTCATTAACCTTAAAAATGAAATGAGCATACTTGTAAACGCAATAAAAGAAATAATCACCATTTCCCGCACAAGGAATATTGGCGCGAAAATTGCTCCACCCCATAAAATGAAAACAGGCAGAAACTTTTTCTTATGAAGCAAAGCTTCATTTTTCATGGTATACCATGCAGCAGCCGAAAAACAGCTATTACAGGCACAGAGCAAAGATACAGCAATTTGCAGCACACTCCATTCATGTACGGCAAAGAACAAAGCCAACACAAGGAATGTTTTGGTAATCAACGTATAGCTTGTAAATGCCAGCACAAGAGAAAATGTCATTTCCCTGTTCCGAAATGGCAGCATAAACAGCCCGGTCATACGATCTGCATTTCCCGAAGAATTAAGAGTCTGCCACATGATACCCATTGAAAAAGCCGTAGCTGTCAACAAGAGAATGGACGGTGCCATCTCTATTTCAATTTCTGCGGTATGGATAGCAAGAAACAGGATAATGCAGGCAATAAGGCTGTTTACAGCACGTTCATACTTTGCGCCGAAAAGCTGTTCCCCGAGGTTTTGAAAAATAATCATTCTTTTAATACCTCCCGTATCTTCTCTGCTTTGATTTCCTGTCCGGCAAAACATCTTTTTATCTGCCCCTGTTCTAATACCGCTACCCGGTCAGACGTAAGGCAGATACTTTCAAGAATATGGGACGAAAAAAGGATTGTTCCGTATTGCCGATAGCTGCTGATCTGCTGGTACAGGTATTCGGTACTCTGAAAATCAAGTCCATTCACAGGCTCGTCCAGTATGAGCAGTTTGGGCTTCAAAGCAAAAGCTGTAATTAAATAAGCCTTTTTCAGATTGCCCGTTGACAATTCTTTCAGCAAAACATCAGTGTATTCTTCAAAGTGAAAACCATGTATCAATTCATCAATATCAGATAACTTCCTGCCGTAAGACGCTGCCACATAGGAAGCATACTCGCGGAACGTAAAAAACTGAAATGAATGATCTTCGGCAAAAACAACATACCGTTCTTCCTTAAATTCCCGGTCACGGAATAGAAGCGGTTTTCCCTGCCACCAAGCAGCTTTCACTTGAAAAGTGTTAAGCAGCCCGGAAAGCGTTTTGATAAAAGTGGTCTTGCCCGCCCCGTTCAATCCAATCAGCCCTATCACTTCATTCGTTCCCAGCTCCATAGATAATTTTTCAAGAACAGGCTTGCCCTTAGTGTACCAGACATTTAAATCTTTCAGAACGAGAAGTTCCCCGTTACCCATTGTGTTATTGGTCATTATCTTTGTCCTTCTCCTTT
>CAJUIA010000024.1 GCA_910586485.1 uncultured Acetatifactor sp. | reverse complement strand
AACCGGATAGAATCCTTTCGTTTAAGGTGTCTATGCTGGCGGGGACGGGTCACATTTCAACCCACGCTCCCGCAAGGGGAGCGACTACGAAAGATTGATTATAAAGGGGGTGCAGCATGATTTCAACCCACGCTCCCGCAAGGGGAGCGACCAATGAAGGAATGGCCATCGAGGCGGAGGAAAGAGATTTCAACCCACGCTCCCGCAAGGGGAGCGACTTGCCGTCAACGCTATGTCGTAGTCCTGTACCCTTATTTCAACCCACGCTCCCGCAAGGGGAGCGACCAGTATACAGTTGCCGCCATGGCAAAGGGGGATTTTAATTTCAACCCACGCTCCCGCAAGGGGAGCGACTGTGCGGAAGCCCCCGGAGATTATAGGGAAAGGAGATTTCAACCCACGCTCCCGCAAGGGGAGCGACGGAAATGGCGCTACAGCGCCCCAGGGAGGCACCCAATTTCAACCCACGCTCCCGCAAGGGGAGCGACGGGAAATCCAGATCATACCCTATGGCAATTCCATATTTCAACCCACGCTCCCGCAAGGGGAGCGACAAGTTTTGACAGCAATATCATATTTGCCACGGTGATTTCAACCCACGCTCCCGCAAGGGGAGCGACGGTAAATACTCCCGTGATAAAGTCAATCAATCCTTGATTTCAACCCACGCTCCCGCAAGGGGAGCGACTGGTATGCCGTCCATTATGGTAGGCGTTCCCAAGATATTTCAACCCACGCTCCCGCAAGGGGAGCGACGTTGTCGAGCAGCTTCAGGATCCACTCGTTTGCCAATTTCAACCCACGCTCCCGCAAGGGGAGCGACTGGTTTGGCTCCTTTCAAAAAATCAGGCCCGCCAGAATTTCAACCCACGCTCCCGCAAGGGGAGCGACGGCCCTTGTCCTTGACGGTCGCCAGATCCTCCATATTTCAACCCACGCTCCCGCAAGGGGAGCGACCCGGTGGAGCTCGGCGAACTCGTCCACATTGAGATTTCAACCCACGCTCCCGCAAGGGGAGCGACCGTCCACATACTCGTCCATAATGCAGCCATTGGTATTTCAACCCACGCTCCCGCAAGGGGAGCGACGTTTTTGTCCAGCATGTCGGCCTCGCGTTTCAGATATTTCAACCCACGCTCCCGCAAGGGGAGCGACCGTTTCCGGCTCCGCGAAGCTCTCCGGCAATACCGTATTTCAACCCACGCTCCCGCAAGGGGAGCGACAAACCTGACCTGAAAGCCTATATTGATGAACAGCTTATTTCAACCCACGCTCCCGCAAGGGGAGCGACGAAAAACGGGGCGAACTGGAACATTATCAATGATATTTCAACCCACGCTCCCGCAAGGGGAGCGACGGCGGTTGTTACATCCTTACCGTACCAAATCCCTATTTCAACCCACGCTCCCGCAAGGGGAGCGACGCAAGTGTTCAACAGTTCGGCTTCCTTTAATGGGTATTTCAACCCACGCTCCCGCAAGGGGAGCGACACTTCATCCTTAATGCGGATATACGGGGCATCAACATTTCAACCCACGCTCCCGCAAGGGGAGCGACCGTTTTCAGCTTTGGGGTTCACCTTGTAGCCAATATTTCAACCCACGCTCCCGCAAGGGGAGCGACGGCAACCACTTCCGCAACCTTATTTTCAGGATCATTTCAACCCACGCTCCCGCAAGGGGAGCGACTCTTTGGATTTCCCCATCAATTTAGCTGCAAGGGATTTCAACCCACGCTCCCGCAAGGGGAGCGACGTCTACATTTATGAGTATATCAGGTTGTAGATTATTTCAACCCACGCTCCCGCAAGGGGAGCGACATTGGATTGCACAGATTCCCCGCCGTGATTGGATATTTCAACCCACGCTCCCGCAAGGGGAGCGACTTTGACAATGAACACGATATTTTAACCCGCAAAAATTTCAACCCACGCTCCCGCAAGGGGAGCGACTCCGGCAGATGATGTTGCAGTACAAGGAAACCGGAATTTCAACCCACGCTCCCGCAAGGGGAGCGACTGGTTGCCCGCATTGTTGCGGATGGTGATGCCCATTTCAACCCACGCTCCCGCAAGGGGAGCGACGCGGAATGTGCTGAATCATAGCCGCTTCAATTTCATTTCAACCCACGCTCCCGCAAGGGGAGCGACAGCAGCGGATTCAACCCATATTTCAATTATCGGTATTTCAACCCACGCTCCCGCAAGGGGAGCGACCACTTCGCCGGGGCTGGACTTCCAAAACCCATGAAATTTCAACCCACGCTCCCGCAAGGGGAGCGACTCAGTTCATCACCTCTACCGCTTCCGCCCTCAAAGTATTTCAACCCACGCTCCCGCAAGGGGAGCGACGCTATCGCAAGCCCGAACAACATAGGTTCTTTTATCATTTCAACCCACGCTCCCGCAAGGGGAGCGACGCGATTGCCACGGCTTACATGGATAAAACAAAAATATTTCAACCCACGCTCCCGCAAGGGGAGCGACCAGGCGGCACTGGAAGGAGGTAGTAACTGATGGCATTTCAACCCACGCTCCCGCAAGGGGAGCGACGTATGGATGATGCACTTGCGGCGGCACGGGAAAGATTTCAACCCACGCTCCCGCAAGGGGAGCGACAAATACACCGGGAGCGCAACAAGCGCAAAGCTGCATTTCAACCCACGCTCCCGCAAGGGGAGCGACTTGTGACGGATGCCGTGGAGGTGTATTCCGAATTTATTTCAACCCACGCTCCCGCAAGGGGAGCGACTTGACCATGGTCAATTTATTCAGGAAGAATTAGAATTTCAACCCACGCTCCCGCAAGGGGAGCGACGCCGGGGCCGTGGATGTGGACGCAATGCGAAAAATTTCAACCCACGCTCCCGCAAGGGGAGCGACTACATCATTCGGCTGCAGCCATCTTGCAATGGGAATTTCAACCCACGCTCCCGCAAGGGGAGCGACGCAAATCTTTTCGGCGTGGAGATCACACGGCAAATTTCAACCCACGCTCCCGCAAGGGGAGCGACGCAGAAACAAGTAACGATTTTTACAAGCAACTGCATTTCAACCCACGCTCCCGCAAGGGGAGCGACCCAAACACGCCGTACAGAGTTACCGGGAAAATGTCGATTTCAACCCACGCTCCCGCAAGGGGAGCGACGTGAGGATTTATGCAAAAGAACGCTGTGAAGACAAATTTCAACCCACGCTCCCGCAAGGGGAGCGACCCGGACTGATGGGCAATCTTTACGCTGAAAGCGCATTTCAACCCACGCTCCCGCAAGGGGAGCGACTACAAATAATTCCTCTGGTAACGGATTTCCCTGAATTTCAACCCACGCTCCCGCAAGGGGAGCGACTTATTGCTCCAAGATTCATCACAGTGTCTTCTGCAATTTCAACCCACGCTCCCGCAAGGGGAGCGACATGGGGCTGTCTTTTAAAGAAGGGGAAAACATCACAATTTCAACCCACGCTCCCGCAAGGGGAGCGACCCGCCGGGAGCGAGGGAAACCCCATAAAACTAGCGATTTCAACCCACGCTCCCGCAAGGGGAGCGACCAGCACCCTCTTCAGATGACTCTTCAGGAGTAGCAATTTCAACCCACGCTCCCGCAAGGGGAGCGACGTTCTGCATAAACCCCACAAACCGCTTGTTTCTTGATTTCAACCCACGCTCCCGCAAGGGGAGCGACCACTTCACCACGGATTGACAAATCAAGTTTGTTATTTCAACCCACGCTCCCGCAAGGGGAGCGACCAGAAGTCAGGGCAATCCCTGCAGTTACAGCTGTAGATTTCAACCCACGCTCCCGCAAGGGGAGCGACAGCTTACTTCCACAACCGCCCGCTTGAATTTGATATTTCAACCCACGCTCCCGCAAGGGGAGCGACATTGACACCACCAAAATTAAACTTGGTGATGATGGATTTCAACCCACGCTCCCGCAAGGGGAGCGACAGCAAAAACATATAATGCAAAATCTTTTTTAACAATAGCACAAGGCACATTGCACAAAACAGAACAACAAATGTACCGATATAAAATACTTTCTCTAAAATCTGCTCTGGTTTTTAAAAAAATGCTGCGCGAATACCCGCACCATTCAATGAGCACTTTACTTTCGCACATCAACAAATCAGCGGTCCGGCCAAATCTACCCCCTGTTTCTTTCCTATATGCTCTATTCGATTCTTATATTGTTCTCCCAGAACATAATATCTGACACTGTCCTTTTCTACATCAATAATGTCCTGTATCTGCTTTTTGATCATGGCGAGCTGCGTATTATCAACCAAGCATTCAAATACCGAGTTCTGTACCCGCTGTCCATAATTTGTGCATACTTTTGCAACCTTTGCCAAGCGTCTTACTCCCTGCCCTGTTGTCGTATTCACGTCATATGTAATCAATACCATCATACCCTTACCTCTTGAGAAACGGCGGATAAGCATCCAGGTCTCCCCGCAAATATCTTGCAAGCAGCAATGCCTGTGCATAAGGCAGCAATCCCAGCTGTATTTTCTCCTTCAAAAAGGGATGCTGTATTACTTCCTGTTTCGTTTCCTGCCATCTCTGGATAACCGTCTTTCTTCCTTCCTCCTTCATTATAACCGCATGATCTTCCATTTCCAGAAAATCATCTGCCGTAATCTGGCGTTTATTTATCAGTGTCAGCATAAATCTGTCAGCCACCGGACTTCTCAATTCTTCCATTAAATCCAGCGCCAAAGATCTTCGCCCCGGTCTGTCACGGTGCATGAAGCCTACATAGGGATCCAATCCGACAGAATACGCCGCCCCGGCACATTCATTTGCCAGAAGAGAATAAGCAAACGAAAGAAGCGCATTTACATTATCAAGCGGAGGCCGCTTATTTCTTCCTCTGAACCGGAACTGCTCTTTATTTTGCAGAATCAACTCATCAAATACACGAAAGTATACCGTTGCCGCTTCTCCTTCATATCCACGCAATTCGTTCAGATCCTGACATTTTCTGATATTTTCAATAGCTTTTTGTAATAATCCCGAAGCATTACGAAGTTTATCGGTATCGACTCTCATTTCATGATCCCGTAAAGCACGATTAATCACATACCGCTCGTTAAAAACCTTTCCCAGAATCATATTTCTTGCAATATCCAGGCATTTCTGCTGATCATCCGAAAACCGATATTGTGTCTTACGCAAAATAACATTTCCGTTTTCTTTTCCCACAAATCTTCCGCAATACTGATTTCCTGAGAAAAAACTTATGGAGATATTATTTTCAGTACACTTCCTAATCAATGCCGGGCTCGCACCAACATAATTAAAGGCTATGACTGCATCCAGGTTATGAACAGGAAGACGCATTGCAACCTCATCATCCTTCCTGACCACGATATTTTCCCCGTCAAGACTTAAATAAGCATCAGGCGAAGTCACATAAAGAGTATTCAGTAACTTCTTCATCTCACTCCCTCCCCCAGCATTGCCTCAATATAATCATTCACTGTATCATTACTGCTCAGGCCCGGCACACATACATTTTGCAGCGAACATTGCTTACACTTTGTCCCGGTTTTTACCCTGGGAGTGTAACCTCTGTGATAATATTGGTGCATCTCTTCCAGAAGCTTCCGGACCTTATCGCGAAGTACTTCGGAAAACGCAACCTCTTTTCTATGCTTCGTTTCTCCATAATAAAGAAATCCCCGCTCGATGTCAGTTTGCAGCATTTCCTCAAGACACATCGCCTGCGCTGTCAGCTGCAGCTCATCTGCATCATGGCTTTTTGGTGCTCCGCGTTTGTATTCCACGGGCACAACCCTGTACAGCCCACTCCGGCCGTTCAGCGGAATTCCCTGAGAGTCAGCATGAAATTCCACAAGATCACATTCTCCGCTGACTCCCAGACTTTTGGAAAAAACTTTCATGGCCCGAACCGATATGATCCCGCCCCGCTTCTCTTTGTAAAACGGATTATGCGCATTTTCGTGCATACTTCTGCCTTCAAAGGTTCTGACATTCTCTTCCCATTGCTGCTCAATATGGATCAACGCCCATTGCCTTCTGCAGAATGCAAAATGCTGGATACCGGACAGCAGCAAATAATCCTCTTCTTCATACTCCATGTCACTTATTCCTTACAAATGCAGGTTACGCCGTCCGGCAGCTCCGACGCCAGTTCCACCACATAATCGTTAAATCCTCTGGCAATCTCCACATCCTTCTTTCGCTGAACCTTTACACCGTCAAAGAGCTTATGTGCTGGCGCACATCCCAATTCACTGTCATGCTTGAAAATAATCAGCTTGCGAACTGCCATCTTGCCCCTCGCTGCAGAATGGTCATTCTCAAACATATTTAGAATTGCCTGCCATAAAAGCTCCAGATCCTCCTCCGAAAATCCCGTGACCTTTCTTGCCAGATTTGCCGAAATGTAGCCCTCCGCACGGTACAGCGCATAGGGTACAATATATTTCCTGCCCATTTCCGTGCCTTTATTTTCTGCATCGTTTTCTGTAGTGATTGCCACTCTGGTAATTGTAACTTCCTGGGGCAGGATCGGCTCCACCGATCTGGCAAACCCCAACTGAACCGGCCCTCGCACCTGCCCACAGTTCAGCTTGTCCTTTACAAAGGTTGTCATCACTGCACCAAAGGTCCGAATATCGAAAAAATTATCACACATAAAATCACGTACTTTTCGATCTAGGTCAGGATCATCCTTCTTCTTTTGTTTCACGCTGCTGCTATCCACTCCAACATAGTCATATGCTTCCTTATCACTGCGATTTAAGGGAACATTTTCTTTAATATAAATCCGATACCCCATCTCGTCTTCCTTGATCGTTTCCACATAATTTCGAATTTTGCGCTTTAAGCAAACATCCGTCACAAGGCCGTATCCGCTTTCCGGGTCAACTCTGGGCATATTGCCCGCATCGGGATCCCCATTGGGATTTCCGTTCTCCACGTCAAATAAAATCACAAAATCGTACCTGTTTTTAATTGCCTCGCTCATATTGCTTTATCCTCCTTTTTCTCATATCTTTTCTGTGTCTGATGATAATAACCCAAATGAAAAGACCCCTGCTGTGGCAATGTCATACGCGCCGGATACTCTTCCCCAAGCTTTTCCGTGATTCCCTGAATTTGTTTTTGAAAAGAAATCCTGATCCCCTCTTCCGTAAATTTGCGTAAATGTTTTTGTGCCAGATTGATCAGCAGCGGAAATGTATTTGCCGGTGCAGAAGCAGCAGAATTAAAGTACTTATCCTTTATGGTTGTCTTAATCTCCGGATTAGCCGCCTGCTGAATATGCTCCAGCACAGCAAACAGTCTTCCTAGATTATAAAATTGATTTTTGCTTTCTTCATTTAATGCCATTTGTAATACCTCCTTTGGACACTGCGAGTTACTGTTTCTTAAATAATAGGCTTTTATAATGGATGCTCTCCCCCAGCTCACTTTATGTTCTGCCCGAATACGCAGCATTACTCCGTTCAGCAAAGAAACCGGGTATGTGCCTCCTGTCAAAATTGCCTTCATAACATCTGCCGCCATTTGCGGAGAAGGTGCTTTGTCCCTGGCGTTCTGGTTGACGGTTTCCTGAAGCAGTCTCCAATAGGACAGACGGTCTCTTTTTTCGTATGCCGGCTTTATTATCTCAAGTCTGTCATAATGTCTGCCAATATTCTTAAGCATATTTCCAAAGGAATCCTGCCAGAAAAACCTCACAGACAGCCTTGCCGCATTGGGCGCCACCCCCAATATGTAAAAGTGCCTGTCCAAATCCAGCTTCACATGTTCCAGCTCCACCGGCTTTCCTGCCAGTGCAGCGCTCAATATTGCACTTAGATCTTCATCTGTAATCCTGTCTTCATCCTCGGCCCCAAACATTGCGGCAATCCCCACATCCTGATAGACCTCTTCCCCGCCTTCCGCCCAGCAGACGATTGTGGTATCTCCGATCCATTTCACATGCTCCCTGTCCATCAACAGGCTGTTTAACGCTGCACCGTAGGCCGCCGCCGCATATTCTCCCACCGAAGCATTTTCTCCCTGCTCCTTCCCATAGGAACAAAAAGCCGGGGCGTTAAAGGACACCAGCGAGGTTCCCATTGCCTGCGCGCCATATACTCCCTTAATAACCGGATGCAATACTGCAATCTGCGTCCTTTTACCGGTAATCATACAGATACCGTTTTCTTCTGCACCGGCAGTATCATAATATTGCTGCCAGCAGCTTTTGACAGTTTCATCATTCGTTACAGGCTCTCCTTCACACCAAAAAATGATATTGGCGCCTGCCATGAGATCCTTCCATGCCTCTGCTATACAATCATACTCCAATGCCTTTCCCGGTTCCCAGTTTTGCAGAAAAAGCAATACGGATTTCGCTGATTCAGAAGATACATTACCCAATAATCTTCTATGTAAATCGCAAAACGCCTCAAAACATCGCTCTGTCCTGTCCGGCTTTCCCTTTTCATCCACCCCCAGAACATAAGTAGAATTATCACAGAGAAAATTAGGCGCAATATCCACGGAACGCTTTACCGGCTGCGGCACAATGATATTCTGGGCTTCAAAGACAGTTTTTTTCCCTTTCTCCTTTGGCACCTTCAGCGAAAAGAGATCAATGACATTTCCTTCCCGATCCAGATTCAGCGCATAAGAAACTCGCACCGTTCCCCAGCCGGGTCTGGGAATTTCTCCTTTTTCCAGCAGATCCTCATAATGCTTTACCAACGCCTGCAGTATCACATAACCACCTCGCAATCTCTCAGATCCAGCACCCCGTCCTTTATCTGCGCCCTGAAAAACCTGGGACGAATCTCTGTCGGATCACTGTAATCCATACTATGAAGCATATACCCCAGATCCTTTGTCAGTGGAACAGTCGGTATCGAACCGCCCTCCCACTCCCGAAAATGTGCCGGAAATTCCCGGCATCCGAAATATGGCTGGTGATAGCACTGGCCTTTTTTCAACCGCCGTTTCATAATATCCTGAAACTTTCCCGGATTGTCACCTGGACTGGCATTGGATGTCATGTCAAAATGAGCTTCCAGCACGTAATGCACGTCCTGTAATATCAGAGAAGACCGCTGGCTCCTTTCCGCCGCCGTATTCAGATATAAACTGCCTTCCCCGTTGACCATAACCTTTTTTACACTACTGGCAGAAATCTTTGCATTCACTTCGTTTCTCTTGATGCTTGTCATTTTAATCTCTGCCGACTCCAAGTTTTCCGTATCTTCCACGGTCTGCTTTTCCAGCCGAATCGGCGCTAAGACATAAATCCTGTCTACAGACCAATTCAAGCCCGGGTGCCAGTAAATAGCTTCCAAAAGCCCCCTGGCGGCGGAAGGGGTGATCACATCATATGTCACCCTTTCCGTCTTAATAAATTGCATTGAAAAGCAAGCAAAGTCTCCCCATACCTCCACCAAAACAGACATGTCATTTATCCCTCTTTCCTATATTCAATAGTTTTAAATGTAAGTTCACTTCTCCATAATTATATAACAACTACAAATTATTGTCAATACACAATTGCAATTTCTTTCAAAATTATTTAAAATGTTTATGTCATCTTATAGATGTGGGTTGAAATAATAGCTTAAAGTGTAATGCGATTCCAGGCGACAGGTGTTCTCTGTCGCCTGAACTCTTTACCCTGCGTTTTATGATCTGCATTCGCCAGTTGTCAAATGAATAATCTCATTCTTCTCACTAACGCTCATTAAATCAGAATCCCATATCCCGTCTCCACATCCATTTTGAGTCCGGTATCCCTGCTGTATTGATTTTGATCCCGAAGCACGAAAAAGTCTCTGCTGATTTCCTCCAGGCATCCCGACTCCCACAAGTTCTTAAAATGATATTCATGAACATTAACACTATACTGGCCCAGCTTTCGGTATGTATTTCTTCCGGCACTGCCGTTTTGCACTTGTTCCAGCAGTTCTTCCGCCCCTTCCAGCGGTATGTATACCGGCCGCATCGCATTCTCTATCAGATGAAAGCTTTGACTGACTGTAGCAAAAGGAAACCTATTTCCCGCGATCCCTTTTTCACACGCTTTCATAATTTTCTTTTGATCCAGATTTTCATTTCCCAGAAGCTTCCTGAAATACTGAAAATAGAATGAAATTGCTTCCGGCTCATCCACCGTCTCAAATCTGCGCCAGGTTTCTCGAAGTGCCGCAATATTTTGAGCCAGGAATCTACTCTCATCGCCTTCCAGCCGGAAAGAATAGGCAAACTGCTCTTCTCCCGGCCGCTTTCCCTCACGATTGCATCTCCCTGCAGCCTGAATCAAAGAATCAAGCCCTGCCTCCTGCCGGTAAACCTGAGGAAAA
Source organism: uncultured Acetatifactor sp. (assembly GCA_910586485.1). Classification (GTDB taxonomy): domain Bacteria; phylum Bacillota; class Clostridia; order Lachnospirales; family Lachnospiraceae; genus Acetatifactor. The sequence goes on along the minus strand of CAJUIA010000024.1, from coordinate 50,679 downwards.
TCCAGATCCACCCCTGCTTCCATCAGCGAGGTGGCTATCACCCTGCAAGTCTTCCCCATTGTCAGCCGCTTTTTTATCTCCGCAAATTTCGCTTTTCGGTCGAGAGGACAGAGTAATGTTGTAAGGCAAAAAACGCCTGCTCCCTCCAGATCCCGATAGAACTCCTGCGCCGTTTTCCTCCTGTTGACAATACAAAGCACCTGCTTCCGGCTGCGCAGCCGTTCCTCCAGTTCTTCTACAGATAACAAATCCAGATTCTGGATCCTGTTTCTTCTGAAAAGATCAAACATCTCTTCTGCACCACTACAGATTTCACGAATGTTTTCATTAGGCAGATAAACTTGAAACTTTTCCTCCAAAGCCGGCTGCGTCGCCGTACACAATATCACCGTTGAACGATAATTTTTCACCAGCTGAGACATTGCCGCCACACAGGGCTCCAGATATGGCACCGGCAGCGTCTGTGCCTCGTCAAAAATAATGATGCCGTTGGCAATATTATGCAGCTTCCGACATTGTGAGCTTTTGTTCCCATACAGGGACTCAAAAAACTGTACCGCCGTAGTTACAATAATCGGTGCATCCCAGTTTTCTGTGGATAATGCCTTTCTGCAATGTTCTTCCTTCTCCTGGTTTTCTTCTATATCATACAAAATACCAGAGTGATGCTCCAATACATTTTCCTGTCCAAAAATATCCCCAAAAACTGCCGCGTTCTGGTCAATCACAGATGTATATGGTATCACATAAATTATCCTTTTTAATTCATGCCTGCAAACATGTCTTAATGCAAATCCCATAGAAGCAGTGGTCTTCCCGCCTCCTGTGGGCACCGTCAGGGTATAAAGCCCCCTGGAATATTTCTCTCCTTTTTCCATACACTCCAGCAGTATACGGTTACGGTTTTTACACAATTCTGCATTTACATCTGCTTTCCTGCCTTTGTCTTCCAGCCAGCGAGATACATACTCTTCAAAACGATGCCGCAATATCTCCAGAGAATCATAGCCGCCTCTTTCCACCTGGCCTTTCTCCATAAAGTCTTCCGTATCCAGATAATCAGCGTCTACTAAACAGGAAAAGATCATGCGGATAAAAAATGTCACGTTGAACCCGCTTTCTGAGTAAAATTTCGGAAGTGCCGTCAGGCTGTTCTCCGGAAGCTCAGAAGATAAATCTGCTTTCCAATGGCTGTATTCTTCCAGTTTCTTCTTAAGCCGCCCGAAGTAAGTGCCATCCTCCGCCGTTATGGCATTTCCCCCGTCCAACAGACCGCTATGGTGCCCTGCCACTGCCATTGCCAAAGCAATATAAACATAATTCTTGCTCAGCTTCTGCATTTCCACCGCGCCTGCAGTAGAGTGATCCACCCGATTGGACGGTAAAGGATTTCGAATCCTTTTCTGGAAAGCCTCTGAATATTTCCCTATATCATGCAAAAGGCCGCAAAGAAAGCCGGCCTCACTACAGCCAAATTCAGCTGCAAATTTTTCTGCCCTTTCCGCCGTGCCCAGTAAGTGTTCTTTAACCGTCTGAACATTGCCGAGAGCATCTTTATGCGCAATAAATAGCTTATCCTCCTGCATTCTGCTGCCTCCCTTTTTGAAACTATTGTACACTTATAGCTGTCCAATAAGGTGTACTTATATAACTTTTCTGCCTGTTCTTACAAAACCAGCAAGCAGTAATAGCGGACTACTCTTCCGTTTTCATATTCTTTGATTTCTTTTGTTATATCAAATCCCAGCTTTTTATAAAAACCAACTGCATCATCATCCGTCTCTGCCGAAATCTGACAGAGATTCATTTTCTTTGCAGACTCCTTTATAATAAAGCTGCCAACGCCCAGTTTTTGGTAACGGTCACTGACAGCTATGCCCATCACTTCAGCGCTTTGACTGCCATCCAGCTTTAAAACAACAATCCCAATTATTTCATTATTCAAAAAGCATATATTTATTTTTGTATTTTTGTCACCGACATATTCCATTATTTTAGCTTTATAGGCTTCATAAGTAGAATTATACATACACTTTTGATAAATGCTAAAAACATCCTCTGTGAGCAACTGCTCCATATCTTCAACCAGTTTTATGTTCATAAAAAATTCCCCCGCATGCCTCGGCACCTAACTATTTAATTTAATCAGAATAGTACACAAAGTTTGAATCGTCTTAGCTTAAGGTCAAAAGCCTTTGATTAAAATGGTTAAACAAGTAGAAATATGAAAACGCCCATTCCATGCGGACAGCAAATTGACCGTCTCTTATTTAATTAACGACTTCCCCTTGCAAAAGATATGCTTCATAAATGCTCATTTTATGTGTCTTTAAGCAATCCGTACAGTAACAAGACAAATTCATTTCCTTTACTGTCGAATTGTAAACATTCTTTATGTATTGTATCACTTTATTGACATTATTTTCCATAATTATTTTTCTACCTTTTAAATATATCAAATACATAATGGTTGTTCAAGAATCCTTATAATAATAAATGGCCGCATAGTCCACTCACAAAGAGAATGCGTCTGCAAGCAAGCTTGCTTCCTATCCCCTCCTTCGGGCAGCATCGTGCAATCGCTTCGCGCTCGCCCGATGTCCGGCTTGCGCCGGATAGTCCACTCACAAAAAGAATGCGTCTGCAAGCAAGCTTGCTTCCTATCCCCTCCTTCGGGCAGCATCGTGCAATCGCTTCGCGCTCGCCCGATGTCCGGCTTGCGCCGGATAAGAATCTCATGACAAAAACGAGGCTGGGAGCAAGCTCCCCCCTCGTTTCCGTCCCTTACTCACGTCCGGGCTCAGCGGATAATTGTTTCACAATCATCCGCTGCACGGCTTGCGCCGCATAGTCCACTCACAAAGAGAATGCGTCTGCAAGCAAGCTTGCTCCGCATTCTCTTTGTGAGTGTCCTGCCCGGACTTAATGCTGAAGCATATTTTCAATGAATATCCCGTATCCTCTGGCGGAGTCCTGGACCAGTACGTGGGTCACCGCCCCGATAAACTTTCCGTTTTGGATAATCGGGCTGCCGCTCATGCCCTGAACAATGCCCCCCGTGACTTCCAGAAGTCTTTTGTCCGTGACTTTTAATTCAATTCCTCTGTTTACATTGTCATGGTCCAAATGTATTTCCGTAATTTCTACATCATAATACTCCGCTTCTCCGTTTACAGTACAAAGTATCTGTGCCGGTCCTTTTACAATCTCCTGCTTAAGCCCGATGGGCAGCGGTTCATTTACCCCCAAGGCAAGTGCTTTTGCATTGCAGGTGCCGAAAATTCCCTGTATACTGTTTTCCGTAATACTGCCAAGTATGTGATCATCGCTGTAGACAATCATGCCCGTCATTTCTCCCGGATCCCCTACCGCTCCCTTTTTGATCTCTATGATGCTTGTCTCATATAAAGTGCCGCCGCCCATGTGCATGAGAGTGCTGGTATCCACGTCATTAATGCCGTGTCCAAGCGCCCCAAAGTTTCCCTGACTGTCAATGTATGTCATGGTTCCCACCCCCTGGGCATCGTCCCTGACCCAGACGCCGATCTTATAATTTCCGGCCTCATCCCGTTCCGGCTTTATCTGTACATCCATATTTTCCCCGTCTCGTTCTATTGTCAGAATCACGGGATTTCCGCCGCATTCCTCTACCATCCTGCTTAATTCATTCTTTTTATTTATGTCCTGTCCGTTTACTTTACGGATATAATCTCCCGATTTCACTATATTTTTTCCAGGTGAGCATTTGAGGCCGTTTTCCCCCTGAAATTCACCAGTCCCCACCACAAGCACTCCGTCTGTCTTTACATAAATTCCAATGGGCGCCCCCACCGGTATCAGCGTCTGATCCTCGATGACCTGAATGCAGACCTGCTTGATGGGCAGAAAGCCAAAAAGCTTTACCTGCATCTGGTAGACGGACTCCAGATTCATTTTCATAGTGACCGTTCTGCTTAAGTCAATATCCACGGCACCTGCCGGAATATTACTGCTTCCCTGATCGCTTACGCTGACAATCTCCGCCCTGGCCGGAACACCCAGGCGAAAGGATTCTTCCTCCCCTGCCCGGATATTAATCACCGAAGGAATACTGCTGTCTATACGATAGTAGACCGTTCCCGTAAGCGCCGCACAGCTGATCATCAGCATCACGGCCAGACAGGCTCTGTATATTTTCAGCCGTCTCACCTTTTTCTTCCATTTATCCAATATAACCACCATATTTTTACCGGCCTGCTCCTGAATCTTTTCTATTTCATCATTGCTTCGTCCCATGCCACACGCTCCCAAAAAGTATGCTCAACAAAAAAAGACCCTCGCAAGAGTCTTTTTTCTTTCGTCAAACATAGTATGCTTCATTTATCCTGATTTATTCAAAATCAAATTTTTATACTTCCGGAGATGACGCCGCAGCCGGCACAACTTTTATACTTTTATGCAGGCTTTGCAGAGACTGTATTTCCCCGCTTCCGTTCTGCTTGATCTGCAGGATTCCCTCCGCCGTGGCCTTTGCCGCCGCAATGGTGGTCATGTACGGAATCTTGCCCTTAATCGCCGCTTTCCGTAGATAGCTGTCGTCATGTACGCTGTCCGCTCCCACAGGGGAATTGACAATCAGGTCGATCTTTCCGTTGGTAATCATATCCAGCACATTGGGACGGCCCTCATACAGCTTCTTGACCAGCTCTGCAGGGATTCCTGCCTCCTGAATCAGCTTGCAGGTATTGCCCGTAGCAAGAATATGAAAACCAGCCTCATGGAAAGTCCTTGCCACATTAACTACCTCAGCCTTGTCCTTGCGGTTGACGCTGATCAGCACCGTGCCCTCCAGCGGCAGCCTGGTCTGCGTCGCCTCCTGGGCCTTAAAAAATGCCTCTCCCACAGTGGACGCCAGCCCCAGCACCTCGCCGGTGGAGCGCATCTCCGGCCCTAAAATAGGATCAACCTCCGGGAACATATTAAAGGGGAAGACCGCCTCCTTCACGCCGTAATAGGGAATGGTCCGCTCTTTAAGTGTGGGCACGGGGGACGGCCTGCCCGTAATATCCGCCGTAATAATTTCCGTAGCCAGAGGCACCATACGGATACCGCATACCTTGGAAACCAGGGGCACCGTGCGGGACGCTCTCGGATTTGCCTCCAGCACATAAACCCTGTCGTTTTCAATGGCATACTGCATGTTCATCAGGCCCTTGACGTGCATTTCCTCCGCAATCCTGCGGGTATAATCCTTGATAACCTCCACATTCTTTTCGGAAATATGCTTGGAAGGAATAATGCAGGCCGAGTCTCCGGAATGGACCCCCGCCAGCTCGATATGCTCCATTACCGCCGGCACAAAGGCATGTGTTCCGTCGCTGATGGCATCCGCCTCACATTCTGTGGCATGATTTAAAAAGCGGTCAATCAGTATGGGCCGGTCCGGCGTCACGCCCACCGCCGCCTGCATATAATTCACAAGGTTTTCGTCGTCATAAACCACCTCCATGCCTCTGCCTCCCAGCACATAGGAAGGACGGACCATCACGGGATAGCCGATTTGTTTTGCGGTTTCCAGAGCTTCTTCCACGGTGGAAGCCATACCGGATTCCGGCATGGGAATCTCCAGCTTTTCCATCATCGCCCTGAACTGATCCCGGTCCTCCGCCAGATCAATCACAGAGGGCGCCGTGCCCAGGATGCGCACGCCGTTTTTCTCCAGATCCGCCGCCAGGTTTAAGGGTGTCTGCCCGCCGAACTGGGCAATCACGCCCACAGGCTGTTCCTTTTTATATATGCTTAATACATCCTCCAATGTCAGGGGCTCAAAATAGAGCTTGTCCGAGGTATCATAGTCCGTGGAGACTGTCTCCGGGTTACAGTTTACGATAATGGTCTCAAAGCCAAGCTTTTTTAAAGCCAGGGAAGCGTGTACACAGCAATAGTCAAACTCGATGCCCTGACCAATCCGGTTGGGACCGCCGCCTAAAATCATTACCTTTGGCCGATCACTGTTCACTGGGTTTTTGTCCGTGGCATTATAGGTGGAGTAATAATAGGCACTGTCTTTCGTGCCGCTGACATGCACACCCTCCCAGGCCTCTTCCAGCCCCAGCGCAATACGGCGGTTTCTGATCTCCGCTTCCGGAATCTCCAGCAGCTGACTTAAGTATTTATCGGAAAATCCGTCCTTTTTGGCGGCAATCAGCTTGTCCGCCTCCGGCAGACTGCCTTTGCAGGACAGCAGGGCTTCTTCCTCTTCCACCAGCTCTTTCATCTGCTGAATAAACCAGCTTTTCACATGGGTTATTTCATGAAGTTCTTCTACGGAAGCGCCCTTGCGCAGGGCTTCATACATGATAAAGTGGCGCTCGCTAGAGGGCGTAGCCAGCATCTGCAGCAGCTGCTCCTTTGACATGACTCTCAGCTTTTCAATCTGCCCCAGGCCGTAACGTCCCGTCTCCAGGCTGCGGATGGCCTTCTGGAAGGCTTCCTTGTAATTCTTGCCGATGCTCATCACCTCGCCCACGGCCCGCATCTGGGTGCCCAGCTTATCCTCCACACCCTTGAATTTTTCAAAAGCCCAGCGGGCAAACTTGATCACTACATAATCTCCGTCCGGCACATACTGATCCAGCGTGCCGTACTTACCGCAGGGAATGTCCTTTAAGGTGAGTCCTGCTGCCAGCATAGCGCTCACCAGGGCAATGGGGAAGCCGGTAGCCTTGGAAGCCAGCGCGGAAGAACGGGAGGTGCGGGGATTTATCTCGATAACGATCACACGGTCGCTTACCGGGTCATGGGCAAACTGTACATTGGTGCCGCCGATGACCTGCACGGAATCCACGATGCGATAAGCATATTCCTGCAGCCTTGCCTGCAGCTCCTTTGAGATGGTCAGCATGGGCGCGGCGCAGAAGGAATCCCCGGTATGTACCCCCATGGGATCAATATTTTCAATAAAGCAGACCGTGATCAGCTTACCGTCTGCATCCCGGACCACCTCCAGCTCCAGCTCTTCCCAGCCTAAAATAGATTCCTCCACTAATACCTGTCCCACCAGGCTGGCCTGCAGTCCTCTGGCACAAACGGTCTTTAATTCCTCCTTGTTGTACACCAGCCCGCCGCCGGCGCCGCCCATGGTATAAGCGGGACGCAGTACCACCGGATACCCCAGCCTGTCTGCAATCTGCAGGGCATCCTCCACGCTGTAAGCCACCTCGCTGCGGGCCATCTCGATCCCCAGCTCGTTCATGGTCTTTTTAAACTCGATTCGGTCCTCGCCGCGTTCAATGGCATCCACCTGGACGCCGATGACCTTCACGTTATATTTTTCCAAAATGCCGGCCGAGGCCAGCTCCGCACATAAATTCAGTCCCGACTGCCCGCCCAGATTAGGCAGCAGTGCATCCGGCCGCTCCTTTGCAATAATCTGCTCCAGCCGCTCCTTATTCAAAGGCTCGATATAAGTGACATCAGCCGTCTCCGGGTCCGTCATGATGGTGGCCGGGTTGGAGTTCACCAGCACGATCTCATAGCCCAGTTTTTTTAATGCCTTACAGGCCTGGGTGCCGGAATAGTCAAACTCACAGGCCTGCCCGATGATGATGGGGCCAGAGCCTATAATCAGTACCTTGTGAATGTCTGTTCTCTGTGTCATCTTAAATAACCATGCCTTTCCTGTCCTGCGAATTTCCGGCAGCAGACTGCCTGTTCCTGTCATATGCCGCCGCAGGTATCGTTTTGTATTATTTTTGTTTTACTTCACACCATAATATATCAAAATGCGGCGCTTGAAAATACCCAAATTTATTTTTTCAGGAGCGCACCTCCTTAGGAGGTATCTCCCTGGGAGGTATCTGCCTGGGAAGCATTTACCTGGAAGGCACCTCCCTGCCATGTTTGTCCTTCTGCTCCTTTGCCTGGGCCCGCATCTCCCCGGCATTGGACATGGCCGCCTGCGACAGCTCGTCGCCGCCTAACAGCCTGGCCAGCTCCTGCAGCCCCTCTTCCTCCTCCAGGGCCCGGATGTCCGTGATGGTATTGTCCCCGCTGCTGCTCTTTTCAATGCAGAAATGCCTGTCCGCCATGGCCGCAATCTGGGGCAGATGAGTAATGCAGATCACCTGATGGCTGTGGGCCAGCACATCCAGCTGGCCGGATACCTTCCAGGCCGTTCTGCCGCTGATCCCCGCGTCGATTTCGTCAAAAATCAATGTATCCACATCATCCCTGCCTGCCAGCACCGTTTTAATGGCCAGCATAACCCTGGATAACTCTCCCCCGCTGGCCACCTGGCTCAAAGGCTTTAAGGACTCCCCCGGATTGGTGGAAATCAAAAATTCCACATCATCCCAGCCCCTGGCCGTAATATCCTGCTCCGGCCGCACTGCAATTTCAAATTCCACCGTCAAAAAGTTTAACTGCACAAGGGCCTCTTTCAGCTGCTTCTGCAGCGTAAGCCCGTTTTTCTGCCGGATTTTGGTGAGCCTTTTACATGCCTCCTTCAGCTCCTTTTCCGCCTCTGCCAGCTCCTTTTCAAGCTTGTCCATATAGGCATCATAGTCTTCAAGCTTTTCCAGCAGCCGCTTCCTTTCCTCCCCGTATTCCATCACGTCCCGGATGGTCCTTCCGTATTTTCCCTTTAAATGATTCAGCAGATTGAGCCGCTCCTCCACGGCAGCAAAGTCCTCCCCGTCAAACTCGCAATCCGTCATATATTCCGCCACATCCCGATTATAATCCGCAAGAAGGCTGTCGATCTGTGCCAGCTGTTCTTCCATTTCTTCCAGCTTCCGATCATAGGAGGCAACGCTGCGAAGCGCCCGAAGCGCCCTTCCCAAAGCGCCTCCGGCACCGCCCTCACTGTCGTTTCCCGTTAGCTGCAGGCTCTCCGCCAGACTTTCCAGAATCCTTTTACTGTTGACCATCAGGCGGTAGCGCTGCTCCAGTTCCTCGTCCTCCCCTTCCTGCAGCTTGGCCTCCCGGATTTCCTGATACTCAAATTCGGACAAGGAACGCTCCCGCGCCTTTGTCTCTTCATCCATGGCTTCCTCTTCCAGGGATTTTCTGATTTTTCGGCAGCGCTCGTATTCCCTGGCTACGGCTTCCGCTGCCGACTCATACTCCCCGCCGCAGTAGGAATCCAGGATTTCCATATGCTTCCGCTTGTTCAACAGCGACTGATGCTCATGCTGTCCATGAATATCAATCAATGTTTCCGCCAGCTCCTTCACCTGCTTTGCAGTAACCGTCTCGCCGTTAATCTTACAGACACTTTTCCCCGTCTGCATTTTCCGGCTGATAATCACCGCCCCGTCCTCCGGCTCTTCCAGCTCCATCTGCGCCAGCTTTTCCCTGACCTGCGGACTGTCTCCGTCAAACACAAGCTCTACCAGGGCGCTGTCCGCCCCCGTGCGCAGCATATCCCTGTCAAATTTCCCCCCCAGCGCCAGATTGATGCTGCCGATCAGCAGGGACTTACCGGCCCCGGTCTCACCGGTAAGGATGTTGAGTCCTCTGCCGAATTCCACCTCCGTCTCCCGAATCAGCGCCAGATTTTTCACATGTAAACTAAGCAGCATATTTTATCTATCTTTTCTCCTTTCAAACTAACCGTTGCAGCCTCTCCATCAATACCTTCGTATCCTCCAGGGTGCGGACTGCCACAAAAATCGTGTCGTCCCCTGCAATACAGCCTACTACTTCCGGAAAACGCAGCTCATCCAGCGCTGCCGCCACCGCCATGGCCATACCGGAGACCGTTTTCACCACCAGAATATTTCCGGCCATATCCATGGTAAGAAAGCCATCCCGCAGGACGCGGATATATTTGTCCCCCTTCCGCTCGTCCCCCTGCTCCAGAACCACATATTTCTGACCGCCGCCGGCCGCGGCAACCTTGGAAAGCTTCAGCTCCCTTATGTCTCTGGAAACGGTGGCCTGCGTCACGTTAAAGCCCGCCTCCTTAAGTCTGCCCGCCAGCTCCTCCTGCGTCTCCACATCATATTTTTGAATGATTTCCACAATCTTTCCATGCCGAATCTTTTTCATCGCTCTGCTTTCTGCCTTTCCGCCCTTTGTCTTCCTCTTTCTTTCCTGCCCTTAGTCCGAAAGCTTCCCGTGCAGCACCTCTAAAAAGCTGACCCGATTCAACCGTATAAACTCCGTGACCTTTTGAGACTGCATGATACGAATCCTGTCTCCCGTACAAAGAGGAATCCCGCGGCTGCCGTCAAAGCTGGCTTCCACCGTCTGCATCCCGCCGTCGGCGCCCTGTGGAATTTCAATCTCGATTACGTCCTCCGGAGAAAGGATAATACTTCTTTGATTCAATGTATGGGGACAAATAGGCGTCAGCATGATCAGCTTCGCCTGAGGGGCAACCAGCGGCCCCCCCGCAGACAGGTTATAGCCCGTGGACCCGGTAGGGGTGGTAACGATCATACCGTCCGCACAATAAGCGTTGAGAAACTGTCCGTTGACATAGATGTTGAAGCGGATGATCTGCAGCGGGCCGCTCCGCGCTATGACAATATCATTTAAGGCCCAATCCTCCGCCTCATTCCCCTTAAGATATGCTCTGCCGTGGAGCATCATACGGCTCTCCCGCTCATAATCGCCTGTGATCAGACGCTCCAATGCTTCTTCCAGGTGATCCGGCTCGATCTCCGTCATATAGCCAAGTGTGCCCAGATTGACGCCGATTATGGGAATATTCCGCTCTCTGGTCTCCCTGGCGGCCCGGAGCATGGTGCCGTCTCCCCCCAGTACGATCATACAGTCCGCCGTCTCCCTCCGGTCCGCCTCATCGGTATTCAAAAATACCCTCTGTCCCCTTGACTCAAGATAACTGCGGATGTACTCCGTAACTGTCAGGCCCTTGTCCTTCTGCCTGTTTGTATAGATCAAAAACCGTTTTGCCATTACCTTGCTCCATCCTCTTTCCCATGGGACTTTTCCACCATTTCCCGGATCCGTCTCTGCCATTCCCCGCTCTCTGCCAATCCGCTCCCGGCCTCTGTTATTTCACGCAGAGCGGCCTCTGCCTCCTGCTCCGTAAGCCCGCGGATTTCATCTTCCGGCTCCTGCTCCTTGACAAGCTGCAGAAGATACTCAATATTGCCCTCCGGCCCCCTGATGGGCGAATAATCCAGCCCCAGCACACGAAAGCCAACGCTGTCGGCATAATCCACTATTTTCCCGATCACCTCACGGTGGGTCTCCGGCTCTCTTACCACGCCGTTCTTTCCCACCTTCTCCCTGCCGGCCTCAAACTGAGGCTTCACCAGACATACCATTTCACCGCCGGTCTTCAGCAGATTACGGGCCGGGATCAAAATCTTTGTCAGGGAAATAAAGGACACGTCTACACTGGCAAAATCCAGGTCGTCGCTGATATTTTCTCTGACCAGGTAGCGGAAATTGGTCTGCTCCATACAGACCACCCTTTCATCGTTTCTCAGCTTCCAGGCAAGCTGCCCGTGGCCCACATCCACCGCATACACCTTTGCCGCTCCGTTTTGCAGCATACAATCGGTAAAGCCGCCGGTGGAAGCCCCTATATCCATGCAGACCTTTCCCTCCAGGGAAAGCCCCCACACCTGCATGGCTTTCTCCAGCTTCAAGCCGCCCCTGCTCACATACTTTAAGGCATGCTCCCTGACCTCAAGCCTGATTTTACTTTCATCAAAAAAGGTCCCCGCCTTGTCCTCCTTCTGACCGTTGACATAGACATTCCCCGACATGATGACCGCTTTTGCCTTCTCTCTGGAAACCGCATATCCCCGGTTTACCAGAATCACATCCAGCCGCTCCTTCATACGCCTGCCTCCAGTGCCTGCAGGATCCGCCTGGTGACACCGTCTGCATCTATGCCTACCTCCCGCTTTAAGGCCTCTACATCCCCATGCTCCACATATGCGTCGGGAATACTGATATTCAGATAATGATTGGAAAACCCGTTCCTGTTCATGCAGTCCAGCACCTTTTCTCCGTAGCCGCCGCAGGAAACATTTTCTTCCAGGGTAACAATCAATACATGATCCCTGCAGGCCTCCCGCACGGCTTCCTCGTCGATAGGCTTCACAAACCGGGCGTTGACAAGGCTGACGCCGTAGCCTTTGTTTTTCAGCTGCTCCCTGACATTTTCCGCCGTCCGCACCATGCTGCCCACGGCAAACAGGGCAATTTCCCACTCTTTATAAATCCATTCCGCCTTTCCAAGCTCCACCGGCGCCCGGTAGGCCTTTAATCCGTCATAAGCGCTTCCTCTGGGATAACGCACCGCTATGGGCCCGTGATAAGACACTGCAAATTTCATCATATCCGAAAGCTCCCACTTATTCTTGGGAGCGCACACACACATATTTGGAATTCCGGTCAGATATGTAAAATCAAAGATACCCTGATGGGTTTCCCCGTCGCTTCCCACCAGCCCGGCCCGGTCGATGGCAAAGATCACCGGCAGCTTCTGAAGGCAGACATCATGAAGAATCTGGTCATATGCACGCTGCAAAAAAGAAGAATACACCGCCACCACAGGCTTTAAGCCCCCCGCCGCCAGGCCGGCCGCAAAGGTAACCGCATGTTCCTCGGCAATGCCCACATCAAAGAAACGATCGGGATACATATTTCGAAAACGCTTCAGCCCCGTACCGTCCGGCATGGCGGCAGTGATCGCCACGATATTTTTATCCCGCTGCCCCAGCTTACACATAACGGTGGAAAATACATCCGTATAATTGGCCACTGTTCTCGGCTTGCTGGGCAGCCCGGTCTCAATGTCAAAGGGTTCCGCTCCGTGGAATCTTGCCGGATGTCGCTCGGCAGGGACATAGCCCTTTCCCTTCTGGGTCAGGGCATGGATCAGCACCGGCCCCTTTACGCGCCTTGCTTCCCCGATGACACGTACCAGCCCTTCTATATTATGGCCGTCCACCGGTCCCAGATAGGTAATCCCCATGTCCTCAAAAAGCATCCCCGGTATCACCAGCTGCTTAAAACTGCTTTTCACCTTACGGATCGTCCTGATCGTATTATTGCCCCGCTTTGCTCCCTGCAGAGCATGATAAATTCCCGCCTTCAAATCCAGATAGCCCGTGGCGGTACGGATATTGTTCAGATATTTTGACACGCCGCCCACATTCTCGGAAATGGACATATTGTTGTCATTCAGGATAATGATAAAATTTGTCTCCAGCTTTGCCGCATTGTTCAAAGCCTCATACGCCATGCCCCCTGTCAGGGAGCCGTCACCGATTACGGAGACCACCACGTTGCTTTCTCCCCGCAGGTCCCTGGCCTTGACCAGTCCCAGCCCGGCAGAGATGGAGGTGGAGCTGTGGCCCGTGTCAAATACGTCGCAGCAGCTCTCCTTCCGCTTAGGAAAACCGCTCAGGCCATGAAACTGACGCAGGGATTCAAATCCAGACTTTCTGCCGGTCAGTATCTTATGAGTATAGGACTGATGGCCCACATCCCAGATAATCTTATCCTCCGGCAGGCTTAAAGCAAGATGAAGCGCCATCGTCAGCTCCACCGCTCCCAGGTTGGAGCCCAGATGCCCCCCTGTAACGCTGATTTTTTCAATCAGGAACTGCCGGATTTCCTGCGCAAGCTCGCCCCAGCTTTCCCTGTCTATCTGCTTTATGTCATTTGCTTTCTCTATGGTTTCTAAAAACATGATACATGCCTTTCCCCTGCGGACGCCTACTTCGTGCGGTGGATCAGTTTCAGGATTAACCGTTCCAAGAAATCGTGATCCCCGTCAAACTCCTTTAATATCCGAACGGCCTCATCTGACAGAGCCGCCACATCCTCCCCGGCCGCCTTCAGACCTTTCAGCGTCACATAGGTCTGTTTTCCGTTTTGCGCATCGCTGCCGATGGGCTTTCCCAACTCCTTGCTGTCCCCCACCACGTCCAGTATATCGTCCTGAATCTGAAAGGCAATTCCTATGTTTAAGCCGCACCTTTCCAGGGCCTCAATCTGCTCCTGCCCGGCTCCCGCCAGAATGGCTCCCACTGTCATTGCCGCCTGGATCAGCGCCGCCGTCTTATGCTTATGAATAAACAGAAGCTGCTCTTCGGTTACGTTTTCCTTCTGTCCTTCCGCCTCTATATCCGCCGTCTGGCCGCCGATCATGCCGTAAATGCCGGCCTTTTTTGCAAGCACATACAGAGCGCCTGCCGCTCTGTCCAAATATTCCCGCGAGGTATAACAGGATGTAATCGGTCCTCCGGTGCAGCCGCAGTACTCAAAGGTACGCATGGCCGTCTCAAAGGCATAATTTAAAAGCCCGTCCCCTGCCAGTATCCCAAAAGCCTCCCCGTATACCCGCCAGGTAGTTTTTCTTCCCCGGCGGTACTCATCATTATCCATGGCCGGAAGATCGTCATGCACCAAGGAATAGGTATGAATCATTTCCACCGCCGCCAGAAAGGGAGCCACAAATCCCTCATCCTCCTTTCTGCCGCCGCAAAGCAGAAAGGTTTCCCATAACAGCATGGGCCGCAGGCGTTTTCCCCCGGCTCTGATACTGTAGTTCATGGCCTGGATCACTGTTTTTTGCTCTCCCTCTTCTGCCGGCAGATAGCGCTCAATGATCTCGTCCAGCTTCCCGGTTTTTTCTTCCAATAAGGTCTCGAATTCACTGTTCTCCATTTTCAAATGCCTCCAGCTGTCCCGCCTCCGTGAGCTTTAACACCTGCTTTTCCACACGGTCGATCTGGTCGTTACATGTCTTTATCAATTTCATTCCCTGACTGTATGCCTTAAAAGCATCCTCCAGGGAAATATCTTCCCTCTCCAGCCTTTTCAATATTTCCTCCAGCCCGTCCAAATTTTCTTCCAGGCTGAGCTCCTTCTTCTTTTCCGCCATAATGCCCTCCAGCCGCCATAACTTTTCGTACAATCTTCTAACCGCTTTTAAACCTGACTCTCCTGCTTTCCTGCCCCGCTCCGGCTGATTGCGCCTACACTGGCTTCAAAGCTTCCATCCTTTACCCTGACCGTCACCTGCTGCCCCGGCTCCACCTGTTCCACCGACCGTATGTTTCTGCCCTCCCGGTCCGAAACATAGGAATACCCGCTGCTTAGCTTTTCCAGAGGGGAAAGCCCTTTCAACCGCTGGATATGCAGCTCCAGCTCATGCCTTTTTTCCTGCAGCAGCCGGTTCATCCGGTTTTGCAGCTGCTCTTCCATACCGAGCAGACCCATTTTTTTCTCCCGGATCCGCCCTGCCGGGCTGAACGCCTTCAGCTGCAGCTCCGCCTGCTTTACCGTCATGCGGCTGTCCTTCAGCCTCCGCTGTATCCCTTGCTGCAGCTTACGCCGATATTCTTCAAGCTCATTCAAAATCTCCCGAATATCCGCCACTGCCAGCTCAGCAGCTGCGGAAGGAGTAGGCGCACGCAGATCGGAAACAAAGTCAATGATGGTGGTATCTGTCTCATGTCCTACCGCCGAGATGACAGGGACGGAGCAGTCAAATACCGCCTGCGCCACCTCCCGCTCATTAAAGGCCCAGAGATCTTCGATGGAGCCGCCCCCTCTGCCTACGATCATCACGTCCACCCCCAGCCGTTCCAGCGCCCTGATGCCCCGCACGATGCTGGGCACCGCCGCCTCCCCCTGAACGATGGCAGGATAGAGAACGATCTGTATGTAGGGATTCCGTCTCCTGGTGATCTGTATAATATCCCGGACGGCCGCGCCCGTATCTGCCGTTACCACGCCTAAGGTCCTGATATATTTGGGAATCGGCTGCTTATACTCCTTGGAAAACATGCCGGATTCCGCCAGCTCCCGCTTCAGCTGCTCAAATTTTTCATAAAGAAGTCCGCTTCCCGCCAGCTTGATCTGCCTGGCATACAGCTGATATTTACCTTCCTTCGCGTACACATCCACGGCGCCGCCTACGATCACCTGCTGGCCCTCTGCCAGACGAAAAGAAAGACCCGCGCGATTACCTGCGAACATCACACAGTTCACCACTCCACCGGGGTCCTTTAACGTAAAGTAAATATGTCCGGAGGCATGATATTTACAGTTGCTGACCTCTCCCCTTACGAGAAGGCTCTGCAGCAGATAATCCTGCGTGAACATATTTTTGATATATGAATTTAGTTGTTCTACCGTATAAACACTTCGAATATCAATCACCCAGCTTCAATATTTTTGCCAGAATCGCATTTACAAAACCGCCCGAATTCTCCTGACCGTACTTTTTGGCAAGCTCCACCGCTTCGTCAATCGCCACCCTAGGCGGAATATCATCATCAAAGCGCATCTCATACACAGCCAGACGTAGGATAGCAAGCTCCACCCTGCCCATGCGGGCAGTATTCCAGCCCTCTGTGTTTTCATCTATCAGCTGATCCAGCTCCGGAATTTTTTCACAGATCAGGCCGCATCTTTCTTTAATGCGTTCCGCGTCCTTCTGTGAGCTGACAGCCTCATTGTCCTCCAAAAACAGCCTGATCTGCTCCGGCATATCCGCAGGCGGATGAAATTCCGCCCTGAACAAAAGCAGAAAAACCTGTTCTCTTTCTTCATGTCGTCCCATTACATTTTTCCTTATTATTTTACTTTTACGCCTGCGATCCGAATATTCACATCGGTACAGGTAAGCCCTGTCATGTTTTCAATGGCCGCCTTCACCTTAGTCTGTACCTTCTGGCAGGTAGCGGGAATATTATAGCCATACTCCACCGTCACGGCAAGAAAAACCACCACGCTGTCATTATAAACCTCGACCTTGACTCCCTTGGTCAACTTTTTCATGCCCACTCTGCTCATGAGCTCATTGGTAATATTGCCGGACATGGCGCAGACGCCCTCCACCTCGGTGGTAGCCAGGGAGGCGATCATAGCCACCACATCATCCGCGATCTGTACCACTCCCACATTTTCCTCGTCCTTCAAGACCACCGTTTTTTTATCCTTTTCTATATCCTTTTCCATCTGAATTCCTCCGTCAAAATATGAACTGACACGCAAACTTGCACTGCACTTATTATAGTATAACACACTTTCTACTGATTTGTCACCCAAAAAGTCAGTGACATCTGATTATCGTTCCGGGCATAAGCCACGGTGTCGTCCTCCTCCCCCATATAGCGGAAAATCCCGTGGTTTTCCACAAGCTCCTGAAACACCTTTGTATAGCATTCCCAATCCGCACATTTTACGGTCACATCTTCTCTGCCCCGAAGCCTGGCACTGTCAAAAAGTATCTGCAGCTGCCCGGCATCATAGGAGGTAAACAAAGCCCCCTCCTTCACATAGTAATTTGCCTCCGTAGCACTGCATACGGGCATGGGTATCATTTCTCCCAGGGTGTGGCTCTTTAAAAGCTCTTCCGTAGTCACGTTCAGATAATCATAATTGATCTCCGGTATCCCCATGTCCTCCGTCTGCCCGCCGTCCTGCCGGCTGTAGGAAGCGTCCCCCCAGGTTGTATCCACATAGTAATATTCCCCGTCCACTCTTACCAGATTCCAGGCATGTCCCTCTCTGCCCACGGCCTCTGTTTCCCCTCCCGCATCAAGCTTGGGAGCATCCCCGTTTGTCTGTGCGGGGGCCGCATGTTCGCTTTCCGCCACCGTTCCCAGCACCAGCGTACAATCCACGTCCAACCGGTTCAGCAGATACTGGGTCGCCTTGGCGTAGCCCTGACATACGGACCTGCCGCCCACAAAAACCGAATAAATATTTTGATTATCCGGTGCCGACGGATCATAATCCGTCTGACGGATAATCGTATCATACACATATTTTACCTTTGTATACTGATCCACGTTTCTGTCGATACCGGAAAGGATCCTTTCGGCCGCCGCTTCGATCTCACCCCGCCTGTCTGCCGCAGTCTCCCTGTCCATACTGTAGGTCCCCGAAAAGACCACGGCCGTGGTTTTGTCGCCTCTGGTATACCTTGTGTAAGAATAGCCCTCCACGAAAAAAAGCTCCGGGTGATCGTTTAAAACACATTGAAAAATCCGGTCAATATCCTCTTCGTCACAGCCGGCCGCCAGCGCTGCCTTGTCCAGACGGACATCCTCTCTAAAATTTCCCAGCGCTTCCTTTATATCCAGGTACCAAATCAGCTCCGCTTCACTTAAACACTGCGCCGCATACTCAAAGGCGCCGTCATCCAAAAAGTCTGCTTCTTCACCGGACTCATCTTCGTCTTCAGACCCAGCAGCCTCTTCGGACCTGCTTTCGTCTTTCGCCCCTGTTTCCTCACCGGACGCCTCTTCGCCTTCAGGCTCTGTGTCCTCACCGGACCTGCTTTCGTTCCCCGGCTCTCCTGCGGCTTCGGACACAGGGCCGTCCTCTCCGGCCGGCCCTGCGTTCTGTTCCTCTCCTGTACATTCTCCGGTCCAAAGAGGACTCGGACCCGTCACGGAAAAATCCCGCGGTATCTCATCCAACAGCCTGCCATTGCCGCAGCCTGCCAAAATAAACATCAACAGAAGTAACAGCCATAATCTTTTTTTCTTCATACCCTGATTCCGGTGCTTAATTTTTGGAAAATTCTGTTAATATCAGCCCTTTGTTTCGTTCCAGCGTCATTCCCACGCTCCAGGCATTTACAAACAACAGCAGCGGATTTCCTTTCATATCCTTTACCTTTTTCATATCTGATGTACCTGTCAGCTTCCCAATATCCACTTCATCCTTGTTTTCGATCCAGCGGATATGCTCATAAGGCAGATTTTCCAGCCGGATTCCCACATTGTATTCATTTTCCAGCCTGTACTTTAATACGTCAAACTGTAATACTCCTACCACACCGACGATAATTTCTTCCAGCCCCGTATTAAACTCCTGAAAGATCTGGATGGCCCCTTCCTGGGCAATCTGTTCAATCCCCTTCACAAACTGTTTTCTCTTCATGGTATCCAGCTGGCGCACCCTTGCAAAATGCTCCGGCGCAAAGGTGGGAATTCCTTCATATCGAAAATTCTCCTTTGGCGTACAAAGCGTATCCCCAATAGAAAAAATACCCGGATCAAAGACGCCGATAATATCGCCTGCATACGCCTCGCTTAAGATTTTCCTTTCATCCGCCATGATCTGCTGGGGCTGGGAAAGGCGCATGACCCTGTTTCCCTGTACATGGCGCACCTCCATGCTGGCATCGAACTTTCCGGAGCAGATGCGCATAAATGCCACTCTGTCCCTGTGGGCCTTGTTCATGTTGGCCTGGATTTTAAACACAAACGCCGAAAAATCCTTCTCCAGCGGATCCACCGGTCCAATGTCCGCCGTTCTGGGCAGAGGCGTAGTTGCCATCTTTAGAAAATGCTGTAAAAAAATCTCCACGCCAAAATTGGTCAAAGCAGAGCCGAAGCAGACCGGGGTCAGCTTTCCCGCCTGCACCTGCCCCAGATCAAAGGAGACTCCGGCGCCGTCTAACAGCTCTATTTCTTCCATGAGCTTGTCCGCCGCCTCATCGCCGATCAGTGCCCTGAGCTGTAGCTGGTCCTCCACGGGAATCCTGGTGGCAACTCCTTCCTTCGTTCCCTTTTCCGTATCGGAATAGGAAATCACACACCTCTGCTCCCTGTCATAAACCCCTTTAAAGCCTTTTCCCGATCCGATGGGCCAGTTCACGGGGCAGGTGGCGATTCCTAATTCCTTCTCGATTTCATCCAGCAGGTCAAAGGTATCGTTGGCATCCCGGTCCAGCTTATTAATAAAAGTAAAGATAGGGATTCCCCTCATACCGCAGACCTTAAACAGCTTTCTCGTCTGGGCCTCCACACCCTTGGACGCATCAATGACCATGACCGCGGAATCCGCCGCCATCAGCGTGCGGTAAGTATCCTCCGAGAAATCCTGATGTCCGGGCGTGTCCAAAATATTAATACAATATCCGTCATATTCAAACTGCAGCACCGAGGAAGTAACGGAAATTCCTCTCTCCTTCTCAATCTCCATCCAGTCGGACACCGCATGTCTGGCTGTAGCCTTTCCTTTCACGCTTCCCGCCAGATTGATAGCTCCCCCGTATAACAGGAATTTCTCCGTCAGGGTTGTCTTTCCTGCATCCGGGTGAGAAATGATCGCAAAGGTCCTCCTGCGATTGATTTCTTCTGTATAATTACTCATATTAATTTTATTTTCCCTCTCATTTCTGTCACAACAGGGCCTGTCCGTTTTCACACGGGCCCCCGCCTGTGTACAATATTTCCTGCGGCAGGCTTTCGTTTGAAGCTTACCGGTCAATAATCACCTTCACAGCCGTACTCCAGGTATCAGGTGGGACTGCACTCCGGCAGCATACTCTCCCCTTCAAAAGCAGGTCTGATACCAAAATAATCCAGCACCGTGGCTCCGATGTCCACAAAGCTCTTACGGGTACCATAATTCATCGGACAAACGTTTCTTCCATACATAAGAAAGGGCGTATACTCCCTGGTATGGTCCGTAGTGGCCGTGTAAGCGGGATCACAGCCATGATCGGCCGTAATCATTAAAATATCATTTTCTTTCAGCCTGCCTGTAATCTCCGGCAGCCTTTCATCAAAATAAGCAAGCGCTTTGGCATAGCCGTCAATATCACGTCTGTGCCCGTAAAGCATATCATAATCCACCAGATTGATAAAGCACAGGCCCTCGAAATCCTCTTCAAGATACTCCAGCGTCCGAAGAATCCCCTCTTCATTGCCGCTTGTATAAACCGACCGGGTAATCCCCTTACCCGCAAAAATATCCTTTATTTTGCCCACTGCGATTACATCCTTCCCCGCTTCGGAAAGCTGATCCAGCATAGTGGTTCCGGGAGGCTCCATGGAAAAATCATGTCTGCGGGGCGTTCTCACAAACGGCCCTCCGGCCGGTCCCGTAAAGGGTCTGGCAATCACCCTTCCCACCCCATGCTCGCCCTGCAATATTTCTCTGGCGATCCGGCAGTATTCATAAAGCTGCTCCGGAGGCACGATGTCCTCATGGGCCGCAATCTGAAACACACTGTCTGCGGAGGTATATACAATTAAATCTCCCGATGCCAGGTGGGCGTCCCCATATTCCTGAATCACTGCCGTCCCGGAATAGGGCAGATTACAGAGTACGCCCCGGCCCGTTCTGCTTTGAAACGGCTCCAGTACCTCCCTTGGAAAGCCCTCAGGGTAAGTGGGCAATGGCTTGGGAGAATAAATTCCCGCGATTTCCCAATGGCCGATGGTAGTGTCCTTGCCCTTGGAACGCTCCGTCATCCGGGCAATGACTGCCTCATGTTTACCTTCTTTTCCACAGCCCTCCGCCGTTACGCCGTCAATATGAAACAGCCCCAGCTTCCTCATATTCGGCATATGAAAATATGGGCTGGAAGATACGCTCCTTAAGGTATTTACGTTAAAATCCCCATAAGAAGCCGCATCCTCCATCCCGCCAATTCCAAAACTGTCCAGAACGATCAGAAAAACTCTGCGCATAATCTTTAGTCCTCTCGTAAGGTGCTTAGCAGCTGCCTGCTCATTTAACATCGCTGAGACGTTTACATTATAGCACATTATTTATGTAAATTATACTATATTTTTGCATCTACTGCACCACCGTACTGATAATTATATTTTCAGGCGCAATTTCCGTCTTGCGTTTTACGATGTCCTCAATCTGGGCCCGCATAACATCGTCCAGCACCGCTTCATTTACAACCACGTCCACGGCATTTCCGTTGATGCTGACCACCACATCGGAAAAGCCCTTGGCCTCCAGCAGAATCTCCGCGGCAGCTTCCTTCTCCGCAATGGCCGTCATCTGTACCATGGTGTCCACAGCCGACTGCTTCTGTTCATCGGAAAGTCCTTCGCTGTTGATGATCTCCAGCAGTGTTTCCTTGTTTTTGGCCCTGGTCTGCTCTTTTAAAAGCTTTGCCTCAGACAGGATTGCAACCCCCGGCGTTGACGTAAACACGGCTTCTCCCGGAATTTCTCCCTCACCTGGCGTACTGCCTCCCTCTTCAGAAGTGGAGTTCTGCGATACCTGGAAATCCGCGTCCAGATAATCGTCTACAGGATTATCCTCCATGTCGGAATCCAGACTGTCGATCTCTGTCAGCCCTGTCTGTATCAGATCCTCTTCTGACAGATCCAGCAGATCCCCCGCCGTATAGTTCTCCCTGAAGATGTCATCAGTGCCTGCCGGATTCGTATCGCTTGTGTATACATTGCTGTCATCCACTGCCTGATATTCATCTTCCAGGCCGGTCCCCGCAAACTGCAGATACCCTGCAATCGCAATCATGATTGCAAGTGCGGTTATCATAAGCTGATTTTTTTTGATTAGGTTTTTCACGTCTTTTCCTTTCTCTGTGTTTTACTAATTTATTGTATGAGCCTGGAAACGGATATATGATTTATGTTACCTGCTTTTTGTCTCCATTTTTACAACCTTGACCTTATGGGCCTCCACGGAAAAAAGCGCCTGCACGATTTCCGTCACCGTACGATTTACCGTTCCGCTTCCTGCGCCCTCCGCAACCACCAGCACCCCCTCGATCTCCGGCACATAGGTCTTCACCACATAGGGCGTACTGCTGCCGCTCTCGGTGCTGTACACCACGCTTTCTCCCACCTGACTGGTATTCACCGTACGGCTTCCCCCCTGGGCATCCGTCTCGGTCGTCATGGAACGGCTCACCGGCATTTCCTTTTCCACCACCAGCTCACTGGAGGATTTCAGCGTAATCATTACCCGCACCTTCCCCACCTCCGCCATCTCACTTAAGGCCTCCGTAAGTCTCCTTTCCATATCCGCCGCGTAATTTAAAGCTGCGGCTTCCTCCATGTTCACCGGGGCATTGCCCGCCGAGGCGTTTTCCTCATCCCGGCCTGCTTCCGACAGGCGGGTAAGCTTCTCCTTCCCGTCTGCTGCATTTTCTGCCTTTTTGCCGCTGTCCCCCGAAGGCAGGGCAATGACAAACAACAAAATCCCCGCCAGCACCAGTACCAGCAGATTCTCCCTGCTGAAAAGCTTCTTTATCTTTTCATTTTCCAGCCACTTTTTCCATTCCATATCCTTCACCGCCGCCTTCCTGCTGCCCCGCCGCCTTAAAACACCTATTGTATCTCAATGGGCCCCACCGTCACCGTAACCTCCGGCACCTCTTCGATTCCGTCCTCCGAGTCTTCCGTTCCGCCTGACCCTTCCCCTGCTCCGCTCCGGGTATCCCCCGCCCCCTTTTGTACCTCCCCTGCTTCCTCCGCCAGGCGCTCCTGTTCTTCCACTCTCTTCCTGATTTCTTCCAACGTCATCTGCTCCAGCAGCTTATCCGTATCGGCAGCCTCCCTGGCTGCGGAATCCATCTCCTGCTCCAGCTGTGTCCGAAGCTGCTCCAGGCGTTTCAGCGTCTGCTCCATACCGCCTCCCAGCAGGAAACTGCCAATCGGCAGAAAAAGCTGGATCAGTATCATGGCGCTGACCAGAAGCTTTAAATATTTTTCATAGGTTTCCCTGGGCCTGAAATGGATGATTGCCTGGGCACAGATCATAAAAATGCCAATCTTGCAAATTGTCTGAAATAAAATACTCTGCATCCTCTTCCTCCCGCTAACCTCTGCCCGATGCCGTGACCACTGCTATGGAAATCAGAAACAGCAGCATTGCCGTCCCCGTGGTCTTAAGCAGCAGCAGTCCCGCGTCCCCTGCACGGTTGACACAGGTGGTAATCCGCTTATCCCCCACGACTCCCATCAGCGCGGCGGCGCATTTCAGCACTCCCGCAATCAGGCCGATTTTTATAAGCGGCGCGGCACAGAGTACCAGGATCAAAAGCAGCAGCACCACCCCAATGCTGTTTTTAATCACGAGGGCAGACCCCAGAACCATATCCAACGCCCCGTCTGCCGCATCTCCGATGCCGGGGATCACCGACACCAGCCTCTGCAGGGCCGATTTTTTCACCGAATCCACCACCGGGGTAATCAGAGCCTGAAAGACACTGATACCGGTCACCACTCCCACCGCTGCCTTTAATATCCAGCCCACCGCCTTTTCCAGCAGCTCGATGAGCATGGTCAGCTTTTCTTCCACCCAGATACCATTTACCATGGAAAGCATCACAAAGCTATAGACGACGGGAAGCGCTCCCTTGGAGAGAACGTATTCTATTCCGTATATGACCAGCAGCATCATTTCACACACCACCCCGGCCGTGGCCGCCCCGGTGGACACACCCAGGGAAATCAGGTATGCCGGCATCAGCAGCCGGATAAAAAGTATGATCTCCTCCAGGGCCTGCAGCGCCGTGGCGGCGGCCTCAGAAAAGCATTTCAGCAATACTGCCGTAAACAAAAGGTACATAAAATAGAAACTCATATCCGCCACCTGGTGCATATCGAAAATCTCTACGAAATGCGTAATCAGGGAAGAGACAATCCCCATCACCAGCAGCCAGATAAATATATTTTTCATGCCGGACAGCTGATCCGAGATGCCTGCCGCCCCGCCGGCAAAAAGATTTGACAAAGCTCCCAGTATATCCCCGGACATTACCTGCTCCAGCAGCCGCTCGGCCGATATGCCCGTCCGCGGAAAAAGCTGCTGAATCCCGTCCGAGAGCCTGTCCAGACCATAATCCTGCCAGACTGTACTTAAATCCATATCCACCTCCCATTCTGCCTTAAGAAATCCGGCTCCGCTTCGTTGTTACAGAAAGCTTTGAATTTGCTCAATTACCGCAAACAAAACCGGCAGCCCGGCAAACATGACGGACAGCTTTCCCAAAACCTCGATCTGCCCCGCCACGGCCTGATAACCAGCGTCCTTGCAGATGTCCGCACTGAACTCACAAATATAAGTAATACCAATAACCTTCAGCAAAACGGTGAGATAGCCTCCGGCGCTGCCAAGGTAAGACTGCAGCTTTTCCATCTGAGTGGTCACTGCCGCCACCTGTCTTAGCGCATACCAGAAAATGAGAATGCCCACAGCCAGCCCCATATAGGCGCCGTATTCCGGCTTCTGCCCCTTAAACTGAATCGCCAGCATCACTCCGATAATTCCCAAAAAAACTACCCTTACAAGCTCCTGCACACTAACCTCCATGATTCCGCACCGCGGAAGCTCCAATCCCAGGCTGGGCAAACCGGCAGGGCGAACGAATTCGCCAGTGAAGAATGCCCGGTGCCGTTTACAGCGTGAACAAGGTCTGTATTGTCTGAAACAACTCATAAATGTATGGCACAATCCAGGTCAGCACCAGAATCAAGCCGGCAAGGCTGATAATAAACGCATGCTCTTCCCGTCCGCTGTGCCGCAGCACCTGGCTGAGTATGGCGACCAGAATCCCCACCGCTGCTATTTTGAAAATCAGACTCACTCCCATAACTATTCGTATCCCATCTTTCTACCGACCGCTTTCAACCATGGTCATGATTTCAAATATTTTAACGATAAAAGTCAACACAATATGAGAATAAGCATCAGCCCTCCCATCGTACCGAGCCCTACCGCCACCCTGCATTTCCCCGCATTCTCCCGTTCTAAGGCTGCCGCCCTTATCTCCAGCTGCTCCCTGCTCTGCTCGATCAGGCCCAGCTGCATCCCGCCGTCGCCAAAGGTTCCTGCAGACAGAAAACGCAGAAACTCTTCCCGATCCTCATCCTTCAGCGGCATTTCCCCTAAGGGCATTTCCATACATTCCCGAAAAATCTCCGCAAAGCTTTCCCCCGTATTTTCCCCCATTCTGTCTGCAGTTCTCTTAAGCGCCGCTCCATAAGCACCGGACATCCTCTCCGCCACATGCTCGCAGCATTCCGGCAGGGTTCCTCTGCCATAACGGATCTCGCTGGCAAACAGGCTTAAGGTATCACAAAGCTGCCGCAGAGCCCTGACCCTGCCCGCAAACTGCCGCTTATACCAAAATCCCAGACCGGAGCAGCCGGCCAGAATCATGCAGGCGCCCGTCAGCTTAAGCATCCACTTCCCCTCCCTCTATCATCCGCTTCACCACACAGTTTCCGTTTTCTTTCCCCAAAAGGATCACCATTCCAAACAGCTGCCGCCAAAGCGCCCCTGGCACATCAAATCTGGCTGTCACGTCCTCCTTGCTCTCCCCGTGAGCCGTGGCCAATATCCTGCAGCCGCAGGCGGCGGCCTGAGCAAGCGCCTCCAGCTCTTCTCTGTTGCCCAATTCGTCGATGGCAATGACCTCCGGGGACATGGACCGCAGAAGCATCATCATACCAAGACTTTTTGGACAGGCATCCAGCACATCCGTTCTCATGCCTACGTCATTCTGGGGTTTGCCGCAAAAGGAGCCGGCAATTTCCGAGCGCTCATCCACCACCCCCACCGTCATGCCCCTGCCCCAGGCATTTCCATCGGACACCTGCCTCACCAGATCCCGAAGAAGGGTAGTCTTTCCGCACCCCGGCGGTGAAATGATCAGGGTACTTTTTAATGCTCCCAGGCTGTACATACGCGGAAGCACACCATCTGCCGCCCCCTTGATCTCATGGGAAATCCGGATATTTAAACAGGATATGTTTTTGATCGTCCGCAGGCTCTTTCCGTCTTCCGTTACGGCTTGTCCCGCAACTCCCACCCTGTGGCCGCCGCCCACGGTCAAAAACCCCTGCCGCAGCTCATCCTCAAAAGCATACAGGGAATAATGACAGATATGCTCCAGCAGCTCTGTCAGCTCCTTTGCCGAAATGGCCTTCGCCTCCTGCAGGCACTTGGTAAAACGCCCTTCCCGATCCAGAAAAACTTCCTTTCCGTCTATGTAGACTACGATGGGGCGGTCTGCCCGCAGCCGGATCTCGCGGACATATTTCTGATGTGCAGATGTATATTCCCAGAAAGCTCTCTTCCCTGCCGGAAAAAGCTGCAAAATTGAATTTTCCGTTCCCATCTCCATCCCTCCCTTACGTGCCCTGACAAGCATACGCTTTGTCCTTCTTTCTCCAATATATGAAATTAATGACCGGATATTCCTGTTTTCTTTTTAACTTTTGTACCGCGAAAAAAACATGATTTTTTAAAAATCCTCTAGACAAATAGAAGAAAAAGTGGTACTCTGATTTTATAAAAAATAGTAATCGTTACTATTATTAAATAATTAAATGGAGGTATCAATATGAGCACAAGCACAGCACAGGTTGACAATCTTGTAAATCTTCTGGACGGATATGCCACAAAGGGCGGACACCACTTAAATGTCAATGTATTAAACAGGGATACGCTGCTGGACGCGCAAAAGCATCCTGAAAACTATCCTCAGTTGACCATTCGGGTCAGCGGATATGCCGTAAACTTTATTAAGCTGACTCCCGAACAGCAGGCTGACGTTATCAGCCGTACCTTCCACGAAGGGCTGTAGGTCAAATATCAGGCTTGCCTTTTGGCTTGTCTCATCATGACCACCCGGCCCGTGCGCCGCTTTAGCGGCATATCCTCTGCACGGACCTGGCATTTAAAACACCGCTTCCCGGCTTCTGATTCCTCCGGGGAACGGTGTTTTTAAATGCCGAAAAGTATTGCCAGGTGTTGATCTAAAGCTTATAATATCCAATAGAACGTAAGACAGGCTTAAAAACTACATTTGTGAAAAGGGAGGATACAATATGCTGGCACAAAAAACGCCTATGGGCTGGAACTCATGGAACACCTTTGGAAGCAATATCAGCGAAAAACTGATTATGGAGATGACGGATGTCATCGTAGAAAAGGGCTATCAGAAGGCAGGCTATGAATATGTGATTATCGACGACTGCTGGTCCCTGAAGGAACGGGTTGACGGAAAGCTGACGGCTGATCCTGCCCTGTTCCCTCACGGAATGAAATACCTTTCCGATTACGTCCATTCCAAAGGCCTGAAATTTGGCATGTACTCCTGTGCGGGCTTTATGACCTGCGCCGGCTATCCCAGCAGCTACGGTCATGAATTTGAGGATGCCAGGCAGTTTGCGGAGTGGGGCGTGGATTATCTCAAATATGATTTCTGTAATTTCCCCGCCAGCGGCAACGCCAAAAACGCTTACCTGACTATGGCCATGGCTCTGCGGGCCAGCGGCAGGGATATTTTTCTGGCCGCATGTAACTGGGGTGTTGAAAATCCTTCCGGCTGGATGCGTTCCAGAGGCGCCCACAGCTACCGCTCCACCGGAGATATATTCGACGTGCCCAAAAGCTATAAGGACATTTTCAAAAGCCAGGCAGAAAACATCGAGAACAACGGTCCCGGCTGTTATAATGACATGGACATGCTGATTGTGGGAATGCACGGCAAGGGAAACGTGGGCTTAAACGGCTGCAGCGACGCCCAGTATCTTCAGCATTTTGCCATGTGGGCCTTCATGGGCTCCCCGCTGATCATTGGCTCCGACCTGCGCAGTCTGGATGAGGTCAGCGAAAAGACTCTGCTCTGCAAAGGACTGATTGCCATCAATCAGGACCCAGAGTGCAGACCCGCCTTTTTATTAGGCCATAACGGCGAAAAAACCTATACCATGGCAAAAATCATGAGCGGAAACCGGATCGCCTTGGGCTTCTTTAATCTGGATGCCGCCAACGACTGGGAAAACACCATGAGCATTTCCTTTGACGATCTGGGAATCCATTCGGAATCCGGCATTGCCTTAAAGCTGACAGATGCCGTAACGGGAGAAGCATTGGGCGTTTACAGGGACGGATACCGCTGCAGCATCGCCGTAGATGAATGTAAAATTCTGATCGGAGAGCTGATCGTTAAATAAACCGGAAAACTGTAAAAAATGCGGCAGGCTGCTGACCCAGGATGAGATTGCGCTTCACAAAAAGCTCTATAACCGGGCCGCGGCCTCCTTCTTCTGCATCTCCTGCAGCGCGGAATATTTGAATATAACCGTCGAACTGCTGGAGCACAAAATATGCCAGTTTAAAGAAATGGGCTGTACGTTGTTCGACGAAAACAGGGAGCCGCGCACTTAAAATTTGTGCGCAGCTCCCTGTTTTGATGGTTTGCTTGACCCCTTTATATTTTAATAGGTATAAACATTATGATACAGCTTGCAGTAACCGCCGCCCAGACGCTGTACCTGAAGCTGTATCAGAAAATTATCCGCTCCCAGCTTCTTTAACGCTTCGTTTACGTAGCCTGTCTTATAAGTCCCGCTGCTGTAGGCACGCTCCAGCGAATTCCAGAGGGATTCCGGTATCACGTTTACAAACTGTTTTTCACCGGTGCCTGCTTCCTCAAGCTTTTTTTTGCAATCCCCGTAATACTCATCCAGCGTCTCCAGCACCTGATCCTCCGTAATGCCCGCCTTATCCAGATTTTCCTGACGGATTTCCTCTTCGCTCTTCTTCTCTTCCACCTCTTCTTCCTCGTACGGCTTGCCTCTGCTCTGCCATACCAGCGGCTCAACCGGGTTAGGATTAATATAAGAGTCCACCGTGCTCTCGCCTGCATTTGTCTCCGGCGCGGGCACATCCGCGCAGGCAGGAAGATACACCGCCAGGTCAGTCCGCACATGGGTATTTGCAAACTCTTTGTCGGACTTATTATAATAATCGTAAGTGGAGGGCTCCGTATCATCCCAGGTCACATCCACATTCCGATAAAGACTCCCCATCTTCACAATGTTCCAGGCATGATCCTCCCCCGCATACCCCGTGCAGTAATAACAGGGAATGCCCAGCTGCTGCAGCAGATACTGATAGGCCTTTGAATAGCCTGCGCACACGCTTTGTCCCAGCACAATGGCGCTGTACGCGCTCTGATCTATGGACGGTAACGTTCTGTATTCCACAACCTGCATCAGTACGTCGTGAATATACTGCTCCTTTTCATAATCGCTGCCCAAGTCAGCAGCACCGGCCAGGATCTCTGCGGCGCAGGCGTCAAAATCCTGCTTTGCGGCCTCAAGATCATTTGCCGTTTCGTTGTATTGCAGCGTAATCTCCACACAGATTCCCGTCCGCAGATACTTACAGGCAAACTCCGCGTCCATCCAGAACAGCTCCGGGTGATCGTTATATACCGCCTCCACCACGCTGGCTGCCTGCGCTGTCGTCACCGCCACCTGGGGCGTAAAAGAGGTATTCAGCACCAGCGCATTGGCATAAACCTGACGATACAATGTCTTTAAGGTATTGTCCAGTATGGCATAATAAGGATAATACTCTGACGGAAAGCTCAGGCCCTCGCCCGTCTCTCCGGGCGCTAAAACATTGCCCAGGTTATCAGCCTCTTCCTGGCCGATCTGCTCATTATCCGCCGTAACCTTCTGATAACCGGTAAGTCCGCTTACTTCTCCGGGAATCTCCTGTGGATAGCTGTCCGGCAGAACATACTTTTCTCCGCCGCTGTCCTCCGGGACCACAGGCGTAAAGGGAATGCTCTGCTCCTGATCCGGCCTTGCAGGACCGGCCTGCATCTGCTGCACCTTCTCCGCAAGCGCCGCCGTAAGGGATGGATTTAGCGCACATATCAGGATGCTCAAGCTTCCTGCCGTAAAAAGCGCCGCTATACATAAAAGAATCCTTTTAACCAGCTTCATGTTTCCTCTCATTCCGCCGCGCCCGCGGCATCAAAAAGCTTTAAAAAAACGTGTTCCAGAGAATGCTGAACATAATATTGCCCACAAAACCAAACACCATGAAAACAACCGCCAGAATACAAAGAACATTTATCACTCTTGTATTGGAGCTGTCCGCCGCCTTCCGCCTGGCCAGCACAATGAAAATAATACCGGCCAGCGGAAAAAACCAGCCCGTTGCCATCGCAAGAACGGCATACAGCATGGCCTGCCTTTCCTCCGGCTCATGGGTAGAGCGGCCGGCATTACCCGCCTGCCGGCTATACTGACCAGCCGGTTGACCTGCACTCTGCTGCCTGTACGGACCTGTCGATTGACCTGCACTCTGCTGCCGGCTCTGACCGGCAGACCGGTCTCCGCTCTGCTGCCAGCCGGTATCTGCTTTCCATACGTCATGATTATCGACATGACCGCTGTTATGATGAAGGGGATCGGAGCCGATATGCCCTCCTGCAAGGGAGCCGGCCGCCGTTTTCTTCAAGGTCTCGATCAGCCCGTCTATGCTGGCACGAAATTCCCTTTTGCTGGCGCCGCCGCCCACGCCGTCTAAGTCCGTTTCGCCGCCGAAGGAATTTTTCAGCCACGCCTCCACATGAAACAGCCCGTCTACATAGACCCACTTCATGTAGCGCTCCTTCTTATGACGGTCCTTTAAATAAAATACCATCTCACCGTTCCAGTCGGTTCTGGAAAAACGGTTGTGGTAAATAAAATCGTCCATCACCATGCTGACTACATCTATGGGCTGTTCCAGCCGAACGTCCTTTATATATCTTCCCATCCTGTTCCCCCTCTTTTGTCACTGCCTGCCATGCTTCCGCTCCATGGAATCTTATCATCCCACTGCCTGCCTTAAGTATAAACAATCCGACGGTAAAAGTCAAATCCCCCGATGCAGGCGGCAGACAGACATGTATCAGTTCAGCCCTCCCATAAGCGGATAACGCGTGCCAGTCGCCCATTGTTCTCAATGAGGACTGTGCAAGACGTCGGTACTTAGCAAGCGTACTGTGCTTGCTTATGTAGCGCTACGTCGAGCCTCAAACGAAAGTGTGTCCGAATGAGAATAATGGGCGGCTGGCACCGTCAGGTTGTCGGGGCTGAACTGATACATGTCTGTCTGCCGCTACAGCAGGGGGAATACCGCTCTGACGGAAAAAACATCGCCCTCCAGCCTTGCAGTCAGCTCTCCCCCCAGCCTGGCCGTAAGCTCCCACGCAATGGTAAGGCCCAAACCCGTAGAACTTTCCGCTCTTGCGGAGTCAGCCTTATAAAACTTCTGAAATACCCCTTCTATATCTATTTCTTCCGGCGCTTCGCATCTGTTGGCACATTCAAACACCACGCTGCCTCCCTCCTTCCGCAGCCCAACGGATACCTGGCCCACACCGTGTACCAATGCGTTTCTGATAATATTCTGTAAAATCCGGCGCACCGCCTCCGGGTTCCCATAAATATATGCCGCGTCCTCTTCCATGTTTACCGAAGGCTGGATACCTTTTTCCGTAAACTGCCCGTAAAACGCCAGCATGGCATCAATGGCACATTTTGTAAAATTCATGCTGTCCATCTCCATCCGATAATCGCTGTTTTGGAGCTTTGTGTAAGTAAACAGCTCTTCCAGCATAGATTCCAGACTGTCGATGCGCGCCCCGATGACTGCGCAGTATCGCTGCCGCTCTTCACGGTCCTCCGTCTGAGTGAGAAGCTGGAAATAGCCGCTTAAGGAGGTGAGGGGCGTGCGGATGTCATGGGAAATGCCCGTCAGGGAATCCTTCAGTCCTCTGCTCTCCCGCTCAAGCGCCAGGCGCTTTTCTACGGTTTCTTCTAAAAATAAGTTGATTTCCGCTGTCAGCCGCTTCATGGGGCCAAAGGGCGTATCCCAGGCCAGCCGCATATTGGTATGATGACTTCTGATAAACGCCAGACGGCGGCAGATCTCCCTGATCTGCCGCAGAATCATAATGATGATTATCATACAGACAATACAGCCCGCCGTGGCTGCCACCGCCCAAACTCTCATAATCAGCCTACCCTCCCAGACATAAACTCTGTGAAGACATGCCGGCACAGCCGGCACAAACCAATCCCATAAAACTAAAGTTCATGGAACTAAAGTTCATGGAACTAAAGTTCCAGGAAGAACGCTGACCAAGGCGAGTTTACCCGCCTGCGTTCTTTAGGGAATGACTTAGATTTTCTTTGTCTGCGTTTTTTGCAGAATTAGAAAATCTTCATTTCCTTCATACTACGTCCCGTTTCTCCATTAAAAGATACCCTGCCGCCGAGGCCAGTACAAGGTACACGGCTCCCACAAGCAATGCCGCCGTAAGCACACTGCCCGGAGACTCAGAAAAGATCTCTGACACATAATAATCCAGCGAATATCTGGCTATGTCAAACTCCATGGGCGCGCCCAGATAAGCCACCGCAAACTTGTTGACCTGTGCGCAGATAAAATCCACAAGCCCCATACTCACGGCAAGCCCCGCAAGGATACCTCCCGCCGCGCTGCGCGTCAGCATACAGATTACCATGAGCAGGGCCCCGAAAGCCAAAGCAATCACCATCTGCACCAGCAGCGTCCTGCACAATAAAGGAATATCCCCCAGCGTATACTTCGCATAATAAATTCTGCCAAACAGTGCAAAGCTTAAAAATGTCGTAATATAAATAACTGCACTGTCAAACAGGATCACCGGCAGCTTCGCCAATGCCAGCATTCCCCTGGGCTTCATCTGACCGCCCAGGTTTTTGATATATCCCCGCTTCCGGTCCGCATTGACAATCAGCGGCACGGACACGGAAATCAGAATCAGCCCGATGCCGCCTGTAAGAAATTCATCCATAAAATCCGACACATTAAATATTTCCAGCACCGGCGCCGACTCTTCTGTCAATTCACCCGCATAGCCCACATGAAAGCCTTCTATAAATCCCTCTTCCTCCGTTGCACGGGCCTCAATCTCCGCCTCAAGCTTCGGTGTCATCCAGACCAGGAAAACCATAAACCAGCCTGTCAGTGCGGCAGCCGCCACACAAATGTAAAAGGACCTTTGATGAAACAGCCTGTAAAAATTCATTTTTATCAAATTAAACATTTTTCCCTCTTTTCCCGCCACATAGGCGGCATTTGCTTCTATTTTGTCAGCTCCAGATAATAATCCTCCAGCTCCTGATTCAGCACTGAAATACCGTTTATCTGAATCCCTGCGGAGACAAAGGCGGAATTGATTTTCGCCGTATCCTGCAGCCCTTCATAAATTTCCATTGTCTCCCTCCCCGTCACCCGATAGTTCATGATGCCCAGCTTTTCCAGCACGGTGGCGGCGGCCGGCGTATCCGGCGTATTTAAGAGGATCTTGCGGGAGCATTTTTCAAAAAGCTCTTCCCTGGAAAGCTCCTGCAGCAGCTTCCCGTTGTGTATGATACCGTAATTTAAGGCAAATTTCGACAGCTCCCCTAAAATATGGCTGGAAATAATGAACGTAATATGCCGCTCCCTGTTCAGGCGCTCGATGGTATTTCTCACCTCCGCGATGCCCTGGGGATCCAGTCCGTTAATGGGCTCGTCCAGTATTACCAGATCCGGCTCTCCTACCAGTGCCAGCGCGATCCCCAGACGCTGCTTCATCCCCAGGGAAAATTTTCCCACCGGCTTCTTTCCCGTATCACTAAGCCCCACAATTTTCAGCAGCTCCCGCTCCGCGCTTTTATCCGCCACCCCCAGTGCCATACATTTGACATGAAGATTTCCGTATGCGGACATATCCGCGTAGATACCGGGCTCTTCGATCAACGCCCCCACCCGGTTCATAATCCTTCCGGCTCTGGAGCCTTCCTCACCAAAGAGCAGGAAGCCGCCGGAGGTTGGCGCCGCAAGCCCTGACAGCATCTTCATTAAGGTAGTTTTTCCGGCCCCGTTTCTGCCGATCAGCCCGTAAATATCCCCCTGCCTTACATGAATATTTACGCTGTCCACTGCCTTTTTCTTTCCATACTGTTTTGTGAGATTTTCCGTTGAAAGCAGATATTCCATATATTTCACACCCTTTCCCTGACGTATCGACGACACATTCCCTTTCCACCGGACCGTTTCTGTTTTTTATTCCTCCGCCCGCATGAAGGAAGCGCATCAATCATATTTCTAATATACCGGCAGGTATTCAAGATGACGCCAAAAAAGGGTAAAGAAATGTTAAAGACTTAAATTTCCTGCCTTAAAGCCGATCCCCCATACCGTCTCAATATATTCCTCATCCGAAACAGCCTTCAGCTTTTTCCGGATATTACTGATGTGCATATTGATGGTTTTATCCTCGCCCATATAATAGTCGTCCCAGGCGTAATCATATATATCCTGTTTGGAAAACACCCTTTTAGGATTTGAGAGCAAAAGCTCCAGAATCTTAAATTCCTGTCTGGTAAGGGAAATTCTTTTCCCGCCTGCTTCGGCGCAAAACCCTTCTGGATCCAGTGTCAGGTCCTTCAATGAAAGCTTTTTCCCTGCAATTCCCCGGTCTGCAGATGTTTTGCGCAGCTGCACGCCGATGCGGGCCACCAGCTCCGCAACCTCAAAGGGCTTTGTCATGTAATCCTCCGCCCCCAGCTCAAACAGTGACAGCTTACTGTCCAATCCGTCCTTTGCAGATAAAATAATAACCGGAATATCCTGCTTTTCCCGGATCTTTGGCAAAAGCTCTTCTCCGCTCATTCCCGGCAGCATCAGATCCATCACCGTCAGATCAAATTGCTCCGCGGAAATACACAGAAGCCCCTCCGTCCCGGAAAATGCCTGTCTGTACTCATATCCCGCCTTTTTTAACGCCTCCCCGATAAGATTGTTGATGTCCGCGTTATCCTCTATAATCAGTATTTTTCCCATATTTCCTCTCATTCTGCCGCTCCGGCGAAAAAACGATCCAGCCCGTTTGCAATGCCCTCCGCCAATAAATCCTGATATTCCTCTGTGGCCATCAGGGTATCTTCCTCCGGATTTGTCATATAGCCCATCTCCACAATGGTCACCGGCACCTGGCACCAGTTAATGCCGCTCATGGTATCCGTTTCCCATACCTTTCTTTTCTTACAGCCCGTATTTTCTACCAGCGCCTCCAGCACACAGTCCGACAGCTCCCTGCTTTCTGTATAAAGCTCCCCGTTGTACGGATTGCCCGGAGTCTGACAGATTGTCATGGCGCCATGCACCTTAGAATCCTCCGAGCCGTTGGCATGAATACGCACGAAGGCATCCGCCCCGGCATCATTTGCCACTGCTGCCCGCTCACTGTTGCTGATGTCCACGTCATGAGTCTCGCGGACCATGATCACCTCATATCCTCTGTCCTCCAATATATCCTTAAGCTTTAAGGCAACGGCCAGATTCAGCTCATATTCCGCCCAGCCGCTGACACATCCAGCAGTTCCGCTGGAAACCTTTGCCTTCATCTCTTCGGCGCCAGGGCCTACCGGCTCCTTTTCCCTGTTTCCCTTTTTCTGATGCCCTGCGTCAATCACCACCAAAAACGGACCGCCTGACGGCTCTGTCTTCTCCTGCTCCAATGCTTCCTCCTGTACGTCCGCTGTTTCCCCTTCCTTCAGTATTTCCTCCGATGTGTCTGCCGTTTCCCCTTCCTCCGGTATTTCCTCCGATGTGTCCACCGTTTCTGCCTCCTTTGGTGCTTCCTCCGATATGGCTTCGCTTCCCGGCTCCGGCACCTCCGCGCCTTCCTGCTCCGAAGGTACTTCCTGCTCTATATTTTCTCCACAGCCTGCCAGCCCCGCCACCAATGCTGCTGCCAGCAGCCCTGCAAGTGCCTGTCTCCGCTTCTTTGCCTTAACTTTGGTCCTCATCCCTGTCCTCCGTTTCTGTTCCCTGTTCCTGCCTTCTGTCTGCGGCCGAATAAGGTTATTATACCATGTGCGTAGAAAAGGAAGCGCCTCAAAGAGGCATTTCCTTTTCAAGCCATGGCTGAGTATAATGCGGCACATAGTGCCGGCAAGACAGCTTTAGCTGGCTTGAATTCTGCGTCAGCAGAATCATTATATCATAAAAAAAGAAATGTGCCGCATTTTTATCCTATCGACACATTTCATCATAAAGCTTTCTGCTTGTTGGCTCAGCTTAACTCCATCCGCTTTATAAACCCAAACCGGCGGAGCAAAAACAGCAGAGCCGTAACCACAAGAAACTCCAAAACCAAAATCAGGCTGTTTTCCGACATATACCGGCGCAGACATTCCAGGTCAACCAAGCTGTATAATAACTCGTCCAGCGTCAACGCCATATTCAGCGCCAGCCAGGCCAAATTCGCACTGACCGTTAAAATTTTCCCCTTCCTTTTCGCCAGAATCACCAGCACAATCAACAGCACGGCCGCCGCCAGTGCAATCAACAGACAGCCTCTGTGGATCATCGGCCCCAGTCCGCTATACGTAGCAGCCACCGTACCGTCGTCTGTTCCGCTATCACGCATCTGCAGCATAATCGCCTCAAATTCGGTCATTTTATTCAGTACAAAATACCTCAGCACGGATGCCGCAGATACCAGCATAACGCCAAATACCGGAATCAGCCACTGAACTCCTGACGGCATGCCTTTTTCCCTGCCTCTTCCAAGGGCGTAGGCGCATATCAGCATCATCACAGGCATCTCAATATAATAAAAAACCTCCCGAAAGCTTGCCGAATGATTCACGCCGTAAAATCCTGTCAGCAGCATCAGCAGAGGAAGGAAAATTCCCGCCAATGACTGAATATCTACAAATCGACGCGCCCTGTTCAAATAAGTCAGCTTCAGCTCTTCCTTTCCCGCATCCTCTTCAAGCAGCTTTTCCAGAAATTTCCGGCAGGACTCACATTCTCCCAAATGCTCTTCTACCAACTCCCTGGCTTCCCCGGAACAGGTTTCGTCCAGATAACCCGGCAGCAAATCCTTTGTCACATTACAACCGATTCTGCTCATACGCATTCCTCCCTTTCCCAAATTCAAAAACCAGACAAATACAATGCGCCCGAATACTATGAATATTGGTCCTTCTCATCTCCGCTTTTTAGCAGCTCCTTTGCACGGAAGAAATTAACCCTGGCCCAGTTTTCGGATTTCCCCATGATCCGCCCGATCTCCCGAAAGGACAAATCCCCGGTT
Organism: uncultured Acetatifactor sp.; assembly: GCA_910586485.1. Classification (GTDB taxonomy): domain Bacteria; phylum Bacillota; class Clostridia; order Lachnospirales; family Lachnospiraceae; genus Acetatifactor. The sequence goes on along the minus strand of CAJUIA010000024.1, from coordinate 13,019 downwards.
ATGCGAAGGTAAACCACCTCCCGCATATTCACTGGTAACCGATGAAGCCTGCCCAGCACCTCCAAAAGCTCTTCCCTGGCCAAAACCTGCCTCTCTACACCCGGTTTCTCCGAAAGTATCCGGTCTTCTTCCTCCAGCGGGACGCTTATTCTCTGCTTCCTCCAGTACTGATACAACAGGTGCTTCGCAATCTGACACAGCCAGACGGACATTTTACAGCTTCCGTCATAGCTATCAACCGAACGAATGGCCTGTAAAAAAGTCTCCTGCGTCAGTTCCTCCGCCACCTGAGAATCTCCGCACTTTGAAAGTAAAAAATGATACACAAGAGCTGCATTTTCCTTATACAGTTCTTCCATTTCCCGTCCCTCTCTTTCGTGCGCACACGCTTTGCAATGCCTGTTACATCTCTTATATCCGTTTGGGAAAGGTTTCGTTACAAATTAATTTAAATATTTCTGCTTTAAACCGGTCATTGCCGTAATCTGCGGCATTACTGCTCTGTATATTTCGCTATCGCCTGATACATTCTGAAGGCCGTCGCCGCCTCTCTGCGTGCCAGGGACTCTTCCCGGTATCCTTCCTCCAGCTTTTTACGTGCTAAAGCGTCCTCCCGGTATCCCGCCTCCAGCCTTTCATGGTCCAGCCTTCTCTTTGCCAGCAGCTTTTTATAAAATGCCTTCTCCAGGCGAAGCTTAGCCAGCCGCCGCTGTTCCAGCAGTTTTCTCTCCCTCCGCTTTTTCAGCAGTGCCTCCAGCTTCTTTTTCTGTCGCAGCTTCCGCTCCCGCCGCCTCTCCTGCTCGCATTTGCTGCAGCCGGAATGCCAGCTCTGCCCCTGATATTCTTCCTTGGTGGCGCCAAAAAAGTGCGCGCTGTGATAGCCGTCATGACCGCCCCTGGAACCGCAGTAATTGTAGGCCTGCCTGATATTATCCATCACCCAGGCCTCATATTCCGGGTCATTCTGCATGGCACGAAAGCCTTCCTCGGAAATATAGATAAATACGGAATTCCCCCTGCTGTAATTCTTCCGGGACAATTCCGATATGATCCCGTAAATATAATTCATATATTCGTCCAGACTCATATCACGGGCAGATTTTGCTTCCTGCCCGGCAGCGGCTTCCCACCAGGCGGAGCCTGTTTTTTCTCCTTCCGCGGAATCCGCTGCGGGCGCAGGCTGCTTTTCCTTTTCCGCAGATCCTGCTGCGGGCGCGGGCTGCTTTTCCCTTCCAGCGGATTCCGCAGCAGCAGTCTGCTTTTCCACCATCCGCCTCACAAAGTCCCCTTCGCTGCTTTTTTCCGCCTCTTTCCTGACCTCTGCGCCTCTGCCGGTCCCGCTTTCTTTCGTTTCCCCGGTCTTTCTGCCCTGTCCGTCTTTCCGCCCGGTCCGCCTTTCCGCTCTGTTTCCCCCGCCGATGGCTCTGTAGCTTCCCATTCCATTTCCATAGTTTATATCAACTGTACTCATATCCACTCTCCTTACCTGCCGCCGCAGCGCCTTTCCTTCCTGCCTCTGTTATACATATCGTCACAAATACAAAATTTCTTTCCTCTCTGACGCAAACAGATATTTTATCGGCATGAAACGGTTAATGTAACTTTTTACCAGCAGAGGCATTAAATTTTTGGTACTTTTTTACCAACTAAATTTCATAAATCACTACCTTTTTTGAAAATAAAATTATATAATCTAAGGTAAGGTAATAAAACAGGAGGTAGAACTATGGCAAAAGAAATGATTGCAATGCTTCTCGCCGGGGGACAAGGCTCCCGCCTGTACGCATTGACCGAAAAGCTGGCAAAGCCGGCAGTCCCCTTTGGCGGGAAATATCGGATCATCGACTTTCCGCTGTCCAACTGCGTCAATTCTGGAATTGATACCGTTGGTATTCTGACTCAGTACCAGCCGCTGGTGCTAAACGAGTATATCGGGAACGGACAACCTTGGGATCTGGACCGTCTCTATGGAGGCGTGCATGTACTGCCGCCCTATCAGAAGGCCAGTGGTTCAGACTGGTACAAGGGAACCGCCAACGCGATTTACCAAAATATTTCCTTTATTGAGCGGTATGATCCCCAGTATGTCATCATTCTGTCCGGCGACCAGATCTGCAAGCAGGATTACAATGACTTTCTGCAGTTCCACAAGGAAAAGGGCGCGGAATTCAGCGTGGCCGTCATGGAAGTTCCCTGGGAAGAGGCTTCCCGCTTTGGACTGATGGTGGCGGACGACAACGACCGAATCACCGAATTTCAGGAAAAGCCCAAGGAGCCCAAGTCCAACCTGGCTTCCATGGGAATCTATATCTTTAACTGGGATATTCTGAAAAAATATCTGGAGGAAGACGAGGCGGATACTGCTTCCGACAACGATTTCGGTAAAAATATCATTCCCAATCTTCTCAGGGATAACCGGAAAATGTATGCCTACCATTTCAACGGCTACTGGAAGGATGTGGGGACCATCTCTTCCCTGTGGGAAGCAAATATGGAGGTACTGGATCCCGAACACAGCGGCATCAACCTGTTTGACGAGGGCTGGAAGATCTACAGCCGCAACAGCGGCATGACCGGACACAAGATTAATGCCGGCGCCGTGGTGGAAAACTCCATGATTACCGACGGCTGCCGAATCAAGGGCACGGTAAAGCACTCCGTATTGTTTGCCGGCGTAAAGGTGGAGCAAGGCGCCGTGGTGGAGGATGCAGTAGTGATGGGCGGCACCGTTATCAAGACAGGTGCCGTGGTAAAGCACTGCATTATAGCAGAAAACGTAACGATTGGTGAAGGAGCCGTCGTAGGGGCAATGCCCACCGAGACAGAGAACGGCGTTGCTACTATCGGCCCCGGTATTACCATCGGCGAAGGAGCCGTTGTGGGCCCCAAGGCTATGATCAGAAACAATGTGAAAGGCGGTGAAGTAAAATGTTAAACACAAATATGAATGCGCTGGGCATTATTTTCCCCAACAGCTATGACGCGCTGGTTCCTGATCTGGTAAACGTGCGCATGATGGCGTCCATCCCCTTTGCCAGCCGTTATCGCCTGATTGATTTCATTTTGTCCAGCATGTCCCATTGTGATATAGACAATATCTGCGTGATGGCAAATAATAATTACCACTCCCTTATGGATCACTTGGGCTCCGGACGTGAATGGGATCTGGTCCGCAAAAACGGCGGCTTAAACATTTTCCCGCCCTTTTCCGAAAAAGGGAATAAGCCCTACAGCGGCCGGGTAGATGCTCTGGCAAGCCTTCTGGGCTTCTTAAGAAACCAAAAGGAAAAGTATGTTGTCATCACAGATACGAATATCGTGATGAACTTTGACTTTAATGCCATGATCAGAGAACATATGGAAAGCGGCGCAGACGTAACTGTAGCCTACAACGAGCAGGAGCTTCCGGAAAGCCTTGTGCAGTCAAAGTCCAATGACAAGGGCTTTTATTACACCTTCCGCATTGAGGACGGACGGATTACCAAGATCTACGTTAATCCCAAGGAATCCGGCGTACAGAATTTCAGCATGAATGTTTATCTGATTGACCGCGAGCTGCTGATTGATCTGATCAATACGGCTTTTGTACACGGACAGGCTTATTTTGAGCGGGACGTGCTGCTGCCAAACTTAAACAAGCTGAATGTACACGCTTACAAATACGAGGGCTATGTAGCTCGCATCAGCAGCCTGAAGAGTTACTTTGACGAGAATATGAAGCTGCTGGACGATTATAATCTGGACGCCCTGTTCTCAGGCTTCCCGATCTACACCAAGATCCGGGACGATAATCCCACCAAATATATCGAGGGCGCAAAGGTGCAGAATGTTATGGCTGCCGACGGCTGCCTGATCGAAGGTGAAGTTGAGAACAGCATCCTGTTCCGCGGCGTAAAGATCGCCAAGGGTGCAAAGGTGAAAAACTGTATCCTGATGCAGGGAACTACGGTGGAAGCAGGCGCAGATATTGAATACCTGATTGCAGATAAAAATGTCATGGTTACAGCCGGTAAGGAAATGAAGGGAGCGGACAGCTTCCCGATCTATATCGGAAAGTCCAAGAAGATTTAACCCGGATTACTTCTTCCGACCACGTATCTGGCAAAAAGGGCTGTCGGCTTTACGATGATAATTCGTGAAGCCACAGCCCTGATTTTATGAAACCGTCTGCTTTTTATGAGCACTCGCTTTTTGATATTTATTATGATCTTCCAAATCTGCGCCTGATTATCTTTGCGAAGCAGGCTTATGCTTCTTTAAACGGATGCGGACTACAATGTCTGCTGCCACCGCAAAAATCACCATCACCAGTGCCAGCACCTGGGATACGGGGACCGTGGTTCCGGGAATGAAAAGAGTATCTGTTCTGATTCCTTCTATCAGAAAACGCCCCGCTCCATATCCTCCAAGATATAAAAGGCATAACTCTCCGTCAAACTTTTTATGCTTTCTGTATACAAGCAAAAGCACAAAGATCAATAAATTCCAAACACTCTCATATAAAAAGGTGGGATGCACATTGATATAATTTGCTCCCTCCGGAATGTTCGCCGCAATCTTCTCCGTAATGTCGCCCGGATCCCGCACCGCTGCCACCGGAAGCTGCATGGAAAACAAACCATTGTAATAATCTCCGAAAACCTCTCTGTTCATGAAATTACCCCAACGCCCGATGGCCTGTCCCAAAATCAGCCCCGGCATGGCAGTATCTCCGATCAGCAGGGGCTTACGCTTTTTTATTCGGCACCAGATAAAAAGAGTGATAAAAGCCGCTATCACTCCACCGTAAATTGCAAGACCGCCGCTGCGGAGCTTAAAAATACTGAGCAGATCATTCTTATAATCGTCCCAGGAAAATATCACATAATAAATTCTTGCGCCAATCACGGAAAAAATCACGGCCCATATGGCAAAATCCCAGTAATCATCAGGATCCTGCCCCGTTTTCTTCGCCACCTGCACCGCCGTCAAAAGACCGGCCAAAACCCCGATTCCGATAAAAAGTCCATAAAATGCAATCTCAAACCCAAAAATCTTAAAGGATACCGGCACATCATGAAGATAAATTCCCAAATTCGGGAATGCAATATCACCAGCGTTCATGAAAACTCCTTCCTCTTTCAGCTTCGAAAATCCTCAGGCCAAAGCCTGAGCCGCTGCTTCGCGGCTTCCGATTTTCTCGCTCTACGCTCGGTTAAAACCAAATGACTGCTTCGCAGTCGCTTGGTTTCCTTCCTCGCTAGACATTAAACCGGAATAATATAACGTCTCCGTCTTTTACAATATAATCCTTTCCTTCGATGCCTACCAGCCCTTTTTCGCGGGCCGCCGCCAGGGAGCCCTGCTCCAGCAGATCCTTATAGTTTACTACCTCAGCCTTTATAAAGCCGCGCTCAAAATCAGAATGAATCTTGCCTGCTGCCTGGGGAGCCTTCGTGCCGATCTTAATGGTCCACGCCCTGGTTTCGTCCTCTCCGGCAGTCAGGAAGCTCATCAGCCCCAGCAGGGAATAGCTGGCTCTCACCAGCTTCTCAAGACCGGACTCCTTTAACCCCAGATCCTCCAGAAACATCGCCTTCTCATCCTCGTCCAGCTCTGAAATCTCCTGCTCTATCTGAGCGCAGATCACGAATACCTCACTGTTTTCAGCTTTGGCAAAGCGCCTCACTTCCTCCACCATGGCATTGGAGGCCCCGTCGTCTCCCAAGTCCTCTTCTGCTACATTAGCCGCATAAATCACAGGTTTCCAAGTCAGAAAATTATATTCCCGCATCAGGGCCAGCTCGTCCTCATCCGTAACTTCCATGGATTTTGCCTGTTTCCCGCTTTCAAGGTGAGCTTTGATCCTTTCCAGAAAAGCCTGCTCCTTCGCCGCCGTCTTGTCCATTCTTGCTGCTTTGATCACCTTTGCCAGCCTTCTCTCCAACACCTCCAGATCGGAAAAAATCAGCTCAAGATTGATGGTCTCAATATCACGCAAGGGATTTACGCTGCCGTCCACATGAACCACATTGTCATCCGCAAAGCATCTCACCACATGCACAATGGCATCCACCTCCCTGATATTGCTCAGGAACTGGTTGCCCAGTCCCTCTCCCTTGGAGGCACCCTTTACCAGTCCGGCAATGTCCACAAATTCAATCACCGCCGGCGTAACCTTTTTAGATTGATACATCTTCCCCAGCAGCTCCAGCCGCTCATCCGGCACCGTCACCACGCCAACGTTGGGATCAATGGTACAAAACGGATAATTTGCCGATTCCGCACCCGCCTTTGTCAACGAGTTAAAAAGTGTGCTTTTCCCCACATTAGGAAGCCCTATGATTCCCAGTTTCATTTTCTGTATACCTCCTTGAAAATGCCTTAAACAGACATATTTCATACTCTCCCACTTCGGATATTTCCCCTGAATCACGGTAAAGCCAGGCGTACTGATTGCAGCTGCTCCAAAAATCCCTGACAGTAAATTATATATTACCACATAAGGCTTTACTTTTCCACATAAATCTATATTTCTGTCCGGTTTTCTATCCTGTTTTCATTAAACTTATTAAGAAAGCTCATAACCTTTGAACACTTCCTGCAAAATCCACTCAAAGCAGACCGGCGCCTTCATACCGCCGGAATAAACATTTTTCACGGATCTGCACCAATTCATACATTTGCAAATGCAGATATGCTGAAATCCCAGAGTATGCCCTGGTCGGGAGATTTACCAGCTTCGGAAGATGAGATCGTAGTACAGGAATCTCTTTTGAACAGTTTAGGGTATTCAAATGAATTAGGGCAGACAATTCAAATCCCTTTTTCTGACGGAACTATCCATGACTTCAAATTGACAGGAATCTTAAATGTGAAAACTGGCGATATTGGACGCTATACAGCCATTATATCAAAAGAGCTGGTGGAACAGCAGTATGGCAGCAAGGACATGATGGATTATTACATCGGGCTGAAGGACGCCCAAGACATGAGCGAGGAAGAAGCCGCCAGTTATGCGGACATGCTGGCACAGCAATTAGAAATTTCCGATGATAAGCTAATTGTCCGCTCCACATATTTTAACTTAAAAGAAGAAAATCGCGGAAGTGATATGTCGTTTTATTTTCTGATCGGATTTATCACTTTCGTTGGCTCCGGTATTGTTATCTATTCGATTTTTTATATTTCGATAGCCAGCAGTATTCGTAGCTATGGACAGCTTCGCACAATCGGAACAACAAAACGACAGATCAAAAAGATGATTTACCGCGAGGGGAAATTACTTGCTGCCACTGGTATTCCTATCGGTTTGGTTATTGGAAATGTGATCGGTTATTTTCTGGTCCCCGCTGGCTGGTACTGGCTGACTACTTTTTTTGTGACAGCTGGAGTCGGGCTTTTTGCATTTATTATAACGATGATTGCCATTCGTACTCCTTTAAAAAAAGCGGCGGCAGTATCTCCGATGGAAGCATTGCGATATTCCGACTATAAAAGGGAGCTGAAAGAAAGCTCCGTGCTGCACCGTAAATTAACCCCTGCTTCACTTGCGAAAATGAATCTGTCCAGACAAAAGGCAAAATCCGGTTTAACAATACTTTCTCTTTCGCTCGGCGGAGTATTGGTTGTATTGATTTCGACAATGTTAGTTTCTTATGATGGCGTTGCAGAGGCAAGAGGCAGGGCTTTCCCTGTCGGTGAATTTAATATTAAACTTAACGCAAATCAATCCTTTGATACTGCCCACATTTCTTTAAGCAACTTACAGCAAAAAAATTTCTATAATGATGACTTTGTAGAAGCAATTCAATCCATTGATGGTGTTACCGAAACAGTGCGTTGGTATTATACGGACGCGGAATATAGCGTAAATGGTAATTCTGGAAAATGGATTCAGGGCTTTCGCCGGGATGAGCAGCAGAATTTGCAGAAAGAACTGATTGCAGGAACGATTGATTATGATGAACTGACGGCAGGCAATGGAATTGTCCTGCTTCAAGAGTGTGCCGATCTCTATGATATAGAAGCTGCCTTGGGTGATACTGTTGAAGTAAATTATAAAACCGAATCCGGCCAAATTCACACAAAGGCCTATACGGTCATGGGAATTGTAAAGGAATACTCTTACTCTGGCTCATCAAAATGCTTTACGCTCCCAGCGCAGCTTATGATTGAAGCAGCCGGGATAGATTGCACAGGTACTATTTCCGTAATTACAGATACAGATGAATTTGATCGGGTTGAAGCTGCATTAAATCAGCTAATAGACGGAAATAACGATTTGATTATGGGAACCATAAAAGAAAGTATCACTTATTATAGCGGACTTCAACAACTCTCTTTCGGGGTATTATTGATCATGGCTGTTATTGTTGTGTGCTTTTCTCTAATCAACCTTGTTAACACCACAATTACGAACTTTTTGTCCAGAAGGCTGGAAATTGGAATGTTACAGGCGATTGGTTTGAGCAAAAAACAGCTTGTAAAAATGCTGTGTTATGAGGGAGCGATTTATTCAGCTTTTGCTACCCTTGTAACATTGGTTTTGGGAACTGGCCTTGGTTTCCTATCTGTACAGGTAGTTGTAAAAACGATGAATCCATACTTTTATTATTCATTCCCGTGGCTGGTGGTATTGATATATTTAGCGCTTCTACTGCTTGTGCAGTTTATCTTGATTTCTTATACAACTGGAAATTTGAAAAAGCAATCTCTTGTGGAGCAAATCAGAGCAATGGAATAACCGCATGGAATCGGCGGGGACACCACCCCAGTGAAAGAATCAAAAAAGTCGGAAACCACAAGGTAGTTTCCGGCTTTTTATTTTCCGCTTGCCAACCCGCCAAAACAGAGGTAAGCTACGGCATCAGGTCAGAAGGAATTGTTGATTTCGATCAAATAAATTTCACAAGGCGATAGTTTCATATTTTCGGTAGACAAGCTATTTGCAAGTTCAGTGGACTTGGTCTTAAGCATTTTTTCGAGACCGCCGCCCGCAATTTCTTCTTCACTTAGACCATTCAAATAATTTTGCATTTCTTCTCTGAATGTCAGCAACACCGTATCCCGCTCTGCTACCGTGACAAGTTCCGGATTGTCGATAGAGTAAGCGACGTTCACATCAACAAAACAGTTAAAATCATATACCGTTTCTCCATCCTCGTCCACATAGCTGCATGGCCTGCTCTTTTTTGCCAGATTAATGAAAAATGTCAATTCTTCTCCCATATGCTCGCAATATAATTCGTGAGATGAAAAACGAATTGTTGTGTCCAAAAAATCATAATTTTCGTCATCGTGGGATATGGCTCCGCTTACATCAGCTACTGCGGCAAGGAACTCTGTCAATTCATCGGGTGTGGAAGCAAGTGCCTCGTTAAAATCAGCTATGCTCTGCTGTCCGTAATTCCCTGTCTTGTATGCAATCAGCTTTTCATATGCAACAGACGCAGTAAGGGAAACGGTCGGGCTTGAAGCCCCGGTTGTTGACATTACAGGCTGGCTAATGGTTTTGCACCCCGTTAGCGCACTTACCATTAAGAGGGCGGCAAAGATGATGGGTAAACATTTTTTCATAATAGAATCTCCTTTCTGTGAACAACGGTTTTTATCAACAAATTTATTTGTTGTTTACCTGTTTTCAGGTACAGTTAAAGCATACCGGCCTAACTTGAATCTACTTTGAATTGAATATGTTTTTTATGTGGAGAAATGCAAATCTGCGTTAGAAAAAGCGGCAAGCTAACTGCTCGCCGCCTTTGAAATATATGTGCTAAAACTGTACAGAAACGATAACACCTTGAATCGTATTAGCAATTTCAATTTTCGCACCATGCAAATCAAGAATTGTTTTTACAATATACAATCCTAATCCTGTGCCGCCTGTCTGCCTGTTTCTTGACTGGTCTACCCGAAAAAAAGGTTCAAACAGTTTGGAAATGGCTTCGTCGGGGATATGTGCGCCTGTATTCTCAATCGTAAGGGTGGTTGTTTCAGTATCTTTCCATAACTTTATCAATACTTGATTTCCGGCTCCCGAATATGCAGCCGCATTTCCCAAAAGATTATCCAATACTTTTTGAAGCAGCTGCATATCGCCTAAAATAATAATCTCCGGGGATATGGATTGGCTGGCCGTCAAATCCTTTTGCATGAATAAATCTTCAAATGCTGTAACACGGTCAATTATGAGATTGCTAAGATTAAGATTGCTTTTTTTGCAGATATAACCCGGAGTATCTAACCGGGATATTGTTAAAAGCTCCTGTACCATTTTCCCCAAAGTGTCCGTAATTTCCAAAGACTGTGCAAGATATGTTTCCCGGTCTTTATAGCGTCCCACTTGATAGAGCATACCTTGAAGCTGTCCTTTGATAATGGTGATAGGCGTTTTTAATTCATGGGAAGCTGCTGCAAAAAATTCTACCCGCTGTTTTTCAAGCCGCCTTTCCATGTCAATGTCAGCTTGTAACTTTTGATTGGCTTCCTGCAATTCTGAAAGAGCCACCTCCAATTTCCGGGAGAGTGTATTTAGGCTGTCAGATAACACGCCTATTTCATCAGTGCGCCCGGCAGAACAAAATCCGCTAAAATCCATATCTGCCATTTGCTTTGAAAGTTTGCTCACTTTCTTAATAGGCGCAGTCATATACCATGAATAGAAAAAGGCTGAAATGATAGAACCTGACAAGACGACAAGGCAAAGCACTGGGAGCGTCCCTTGTATCGCTTCCTCCGTCTGTGTATGTTTTGCGTCATTTCTTGTCAGCAATAGTGTATAGAGTAAATCGCTGTCGGAAAATGAAGTGGTGTAAGTCTTGCTTTTTTCGATCTTGTCATAATCCGTAATCTGCCCGCCGACAAGCTGGTTAATATCGTGTAAACTTACTTCCTGTCCATCAGGCTGAAAAAAGTGCAGCTCAAATTCATTGTCATATAGTTCGTTCATCAACTCAGATGTAGATTCAAGCCAAAGATAAGCATACTCCTTTTCACCCCTTGATAATTCATCTGGCAAAAAGCTAAGTTCCAAACCGGCATCTTCTATGTCATACTGATAGTTTTTGGGGGCTGCCTGTAAAATGAACCGATATGTTGTAAAGCAACACACCGCAATCAACAACAATGTCAGCAAAAAAACTTTAACAGATAATCGGCTTTTCATCTTCCTTATCAATCCTATATCCCACCCCTCTAATCGTTTCTATATAGTCAGCCGTTCCAAGTTTCTTCCGCAGATTCTTGATATGGGTGTCAATGATCCGTTCTTCCCCAAAAAACTCATATTTCCAAAGAGTTTGCAGGAGATTTTGTCGTGTTAAAATCCGACCTTTGTGTATTATCAGCTCCCGCAGTATCTCAAACTCGCGGGGCGTGAGGTCGATGTTTTCTCGCTTTGTGTATGCCCTGTACCCCTGTAAATCCAAAGTGAGGTCTTTGTAGGTGATTGTCTGCGGTTCGTCTGACTGTCTTGCAGATCGGCGTAGGACAGCGGCGATCTTCCGAAGCAGCACAGGCATGGAAAAAGGCTTCGTGATATAATCATCAGCCTGCAGGTCCAATCCTCTTATCTGGTTTTCCTCCCCATCCAAAGCCGTAAGCATGATGATCGGCACATCTGATTTCTGTCGGATAACCTCACAGACACCGTAACCGTCAATTTTGGGGAGCATAACGTCAAGCAGCACCAGATCAAAGTCCTGTTCGGAATATTTCGCAAGGGCTTCCACCCCGTCAGATGCCAATGTAACGCTATGCCCTGCTTCCTGTATGAAATCATGCAGCAATGCCTGTATGGACAAATCATCCTCAACTATTAAGATTTTACTCATAGCGCACCTCCTGGCCTCTGATTATAACAAAGGAATTTGAATCTATTGTGTAGATTTGAAATTTTTTTATTTTTTCCTTCCGCTGGATCATTCTATCTCCCTGAACGTGCCGGCCATTCCCCCCACAAGGCTCCACTGGCGCTGCATATAGGATTTCAGATTTTCCCTGCTTTGCCTGTAAGCCTCCCGGACTGTTTCCAGGTCATAAAATTATGCCCTCTGCCACAGCAGCATACTGTCCTGAAACTCAGTTGTCAGCTTCCCTGTATCTTTCAGCCACGAAAGGTAAGACCGCACTGTGCTGCCAACCAATACATACTGTTCAAAGTTCATGGAAAGCCCATAGCCTTTGAACACTTTCTGCAGAATCCTCTCAAAGCACATTGGCTCTTCACAAATCAATATAATCCGCTCCGCGATGCTCTGTACCTTATCCCTGTTGTAACAGACAAGTCCCTTCACATCAGCAGCGGCTTCCGCATGGGCAGGGACAAACATAGCCGCCTCCATCTGCTCCACCTTATCCAGCGTTTCCAGATACGCGCCCACGTCATAGATAAAGGAAACCGCATACTTATCCAGCGTCTCCCTGCTGCTTAAGCAGTCCGCCAGGAACACCACATTGTCCGGCATACGGAATCCCACCATGTCAAAGAAATGCCCCGGCAGGGGTATCACCTCAATCTCCTGCGGGAAACTCGCATCAGAAAAATCCGTCACATCACTCTCCTGCGCCATCAGGAACTTATGCCGCAAATCCTTACAGGGATAACCGCCGTAAAGGAAGGACGGCTCCAGTACCGGGTATTTTGTAAAAGCCGCCTCTATGCCGCCGGAATAGACCTTACATCCCGTCTGCCCCTGCAGGTACTTGTTACCGCCAATATGATCTGCATTGGAATGGGTATTCAGGATGGCAGTCAGATGCCACCCGTTCTTATCCAGTATCTGCCTGACTTTCCTCCCCGCATCCTTATCATTCCCGCTGTCAATCAGATAGACATGATCCTTGTCCGCCACATAGACGCCGATCTTCGCCGGGCAGTTTATGTAATAGCATTTCTCACTGACCTGTACCAATTCATACATTGTTCGTTTCCTCCTTATTCTGCTGTTTCCTGTCCCGAATAAGGTCATTATACCATAAAATTTTTGAAGTGCTATACTAAAGTTGTAACGGGAGTGGCTAATGAGATATAATCAAAA
>CAJUIA010000023.1 GCA_910586485.1 uncultured Acetatifactor sp. | reverse complement strand
ATTTTGATTATATCTCATTAGCCACTCCCGTTACAACTTTAGTATAGCACTTCAATATGGTGTTTTTGCTTCTATAAACATCATACAAGGGTATAAATGATTGATGGTCATATTCATATTGAGCGTGGGGATTATTCGTTAGAATGGATTGAACAATTCGTAAACAAGGCAGTTGAAATGAAGATTGATGAAATTCGGTTGCTTGAACATTGTTATATATTTGAAGAGTTTATGTCTATGTATGATTCAGTATGCGCATACAGTAAATATGTGGATAATTGGTTTCAAAGAAGTGCAGGAAAGCATAAGATGCCGGAGTATTATGAACTTATTGAAAAAGTAAGAAATCAAAAATATCCTGTTAAAATAAAATTTGGACTTGAAATATGTTACTTCAAAGAGTATGAGACATTTATTGGAGAGATGACGAAAGACAAGGGATTTGATTTTTTGCTGGGCAGTATTCACTTTGTTGATAAATTTGCATTTGATCATAAGCCTGAACATTGGATTGGAATTGATGTAGATACGATATATCGCAGGTATTTTGAAGAATCTATTTCTTTGGCAAAAAGCAAACTATTTGATGGCATTGGTCATCCAGATGCAATAAAGCTATTTGGTCATAGACCGTCCTTTTCACTCTTGGATTACTATGAAAGTTTAGCAAAGGAACTTTCAAATAGTAATATGTATGCAGATCAGAATAGTGGCGTGGCTCGAAGATGTTCAAAAACTTCTTCTTTGGGAATGGATAAAGATTTACTCCATATTTTGAAGAAGAAAAATATAAAAATTATCACATCATCCGATGCCCATTGTCCTGAAGATGTAGGTGACAAAATTCGAGAGCTTGAAATTTGTGTTGCAAATGCTTAGGAAAAGCAGATGCTTCCTAACGGAGATCGTGAAGGGGGAACCTCGTTAGGAACTTACATAAAAGAAAATAATAAAGATATGGTTATAGAGGTAGAAAGCATTTGGAAATAAAACCCCAGATGCTTTTTATTGTACAAGAGAATTACAGATTAAAGCGGTTTTCGTATGGGTGAAGGAGTGGAAAGGAATCATTTCTTCTGATATTGCATATATATTTTTGCCGAAAATCCTTTCTGTTTACTATGCTTTTCTTTTACCCTTTTAAATTCCTGGAATCCTATTGCAGAATAACAACGGATAGCGGCAGTGTTGACATCTGTAACGTCAAGTACATAATTTTCATAGGAACTCTGCCTTATACTTTCTTTCAACATAAATGTAGCAATTCCTTTTCTTTGGTGTGCATTTCGAACAGCAACAAATTCAATATAACCTGTGGTTGGCGGGCAGTCTAATGCTGATTCAAATTCCTCTTTTAACACTAAATTTGCAATGATCCCTTTGATAAATCCAAAATTTTTTTTATAAGATGCTATGTCTGTTACTGCGGCTCTGCCGCTGCAATCAGAAATAGCTACGACACCAACGGTTTCGTTTTCGGATTCTGCCACATAAAACTTAGAAATCTGTATGCCTGTACTGATTGCGGCTGCTACGGTATGTGTATTTTTGCATAATACATCAAAGTCTTTTTTAAATCCCTCTGCGATACACAGAGCAATATCATTTCTATCGTTTTCGTTAGCATGTCTGATATTTATGTTCATGTAAATCCCCTTCAAAAGTTTGATTGTTTTATTTACTATATTTTAGTATATTTCAAGTAATATAGCAATAAAACTGATTAAAAATACTAAAACTGATGAAAAAATAAGTTTAATAAATAAACTATTGAAAGTAACAGAGATGTTAAGTACAATTCTATAATAGAATTTGGATAATAGAAAATGCAAAGCAGTTTCTATTATATGAAATGGACCGTCGATGATGAGTAACTGATTGGCAGGGGGAAACAAAATGGAACTGCGTGTTTTACAATACTTTTTGGCTGCTGCAAGGGAAGAAAATATCACGAAAGCAGCGGCTCTTTTACATATTACACAGCCAACCCTGTCCCGCCAGCTGATGCAGATGGAGGAGGAACTCGGCGTGAAATTATTCCGCAGGGGTAAGCATAATATCCTGTTGACGGAAGAAGGCATGCTGCTCCGGCGGCGCGCGCAGGAAATTGTAGACCTTGCTGAAAAAACGGCAAAAGAATTAAAGCATGAGGAAGAGGCTGTCTCAGGGGAAATATCCATTGGCTGTGGCGAAACACAGAACATGAAGCCCCTTTCTGAAATGATGGCCTCCTTTCAACAGAAATACCCGGATATAAATTTTAATATTTATACGGCGATTGCGGATGATGTGAAAGAACGTCTGGAGAATGGTATTCTGGATATGGGACTTTTACTGGAGCCGGTCGAAATCAGCAGATACCATTATATGAGGATGCCGTTAAAAGAAAAATGGCATGTGCTCATGCGCAGGGATTCGCTGCTGGCAGAGAAACAAAAAATCATGCCGGAGGATCTGGCAGACGTTCCCTTGATTATAGCAAGACGCCAGTCAGTGCGGAACGAACTGGAAAATTGGTTTGGCTATGATAAAGAAAAGCTTCATGTCATTTCGACCTGCAATCTTTCCCACTATAATCAGTCTATTATGGTGGAAAGCGGTATCGGAATGGCGTTAGTGATGGAATTTTCCTGCAATCAGGATACGTTGTGCCTGCGGCCGCTGGAACCGGCGCTGGAGAGCAGCTGTGTTCTTGTTTGGAAAAAGAATCAGGCACTTTCTCCGGCGATACTGCGGTTTATTGAACACGCAAAGGAATATCTGGAGGGAACAGCGCAGAACGGACAAGCTGCAACAGTTCAGATAGGTCACTAAACTGTTACGATAAATTCAATGCCTGCCGGAAAGTCCGGAAACGCCTTCATCAAGTAACTTTCCAGTCAGTTTAATGACTTCTTCCAGCGGAAGTTTTTTGCCATCGGCTACCCATTGTCTGTAAAGCTCAAGCGAGCTGACTACCAAAAATGTATTGATCATGTTCTGCATTTCAGGACTGAAATCTGCATAAGGATTATGCCGGTTCAGATTGTGTTGTAATGTAGCGGTTGACCTCCTTAAAGGAATAAGGTGGCTGCAACTTTTCCATTTCCTGATAATACCCGTCAGCAATTTCTGACATCATATCCTGATAAAGCTCTGGATTCAGGACGCCGGGTATGAGAATGCCAAAAAAGCATTTCAGGTATCTCTCGACAAGCTGGGGCTTGACTATATTGACCTGTATCTGATCCATCAGCCGATGAATGATTATTATGGTTCCTGGCGTGCCATGGAAGAGCTGTATGAGGAAGGGAAGGTCAGGGCAATCGGTGTCTGCAACTTTTATCCGGAAAGGCTTGCGGACTTATGCCTGAACGCACGGATCAAACCGATGGTCAATCAAGTGGAGCTTCACCCGTTCTTTGCACAGACAGGGGCGCTGGAAACCATGAAGGAGTTTGACGTCCAACCTGAAGCGTGGGGACCGATGGCGGAAGGAAAACCTCAATATCTGGGACTTTCAATTAAGTGATGAGGATATGGAGGCAATCGGCGCGTTGGATTTGGGACATAGCGAAATCATCGACCATAGTGCGGCTGATACCGCAAAGTTTTTAAATGGCTGGAAAATCCATAGTAGAGCCTGCGATAAAAAATAGTGAAACTGCGTTTAACGCGGTAAAAATTTACCGTTTAAGAAATGTGTTTAAGGCATTTTAAGTAATTCAACATTGGTATTAGACATTACAAGACAACAGATTTACAATATAGATGTTCCGAAACAGGAGCATCTATATTTTTACAATCAATAAATGGGCGTGTAAGCTAGGAGAAAAAGACTGAATCTAAATTATTACAAAGGCGGGGTGTAATTTTCAAAATGACAATGAATGAGGCAAGCGAACGTTATAAGATTCCTCTTGAAATTCTGAAGGAATATGAAAGCTGGGGATTGTGCGGTGCCGTAAAGAAGGCTATGGGGGCATGGCAATATGATGACCAGGACATAGAACGGCTTAGTATGATCATGACACTTAACGATATGGGCTTTGACAGTAATGAAGTGGAAACCTATATGCGGCTTACACTGGAGGGAGACCACACGGAGTCCGCGCGTTTGGCAATGCTTAACAGGATCAGGGGAAAGACGCTGGATGAAATTCATTTCAAGGAAAAGCAGATTGTAAATATGGATTATCTGCGGCATGAAATACAGAAGCGTATTGAAAAATCATAGATGGTTATATGCAAAAGCAGAACTATATAAATCCATACTTCGGGAAAGGAGATAAATTTGGAAATGAAAAAGGTTTTATCTGTAATCATGTTGAGTGTATTGGCGGTTTCACTGATCGGATGTGGGAGCAGTGAAACAGAAAACAGGGGAAACAGCGCAGCGGCAAATGAAAATACGCCGATGCAGACCGGTGTGACAGAGGGAACGGATTCTGAAGCCGCGCAGGGTTCAGAGACAACGGAATCAGAACAGTCAGCCGCGCAGGATAAAACAACTGGACTGGAGACAGCAGAACCGGAAAGTGATACGGCAGGAGATTCGGGTGCAGAACATGGCAGTAATGCACTGGTTGTTTATTTTTCATGGTCAGGGAATACGGAAAATGTTGCAAATGCCATTGCAGGACAGACGGGAGCGGATGTATTTGAAATTGTTCCAGAGGAAACCTATACCTCCGACTATAATACACTTTTGGATATTGCAGCCGAAGAAAAGGAAAACGGGGCACGCCCGGCGATTGCAGGAAGCATTGATGATATTTCGCAGTATGACATCATTTATGTGGGTTATCCCAACTGGTGGAGCGATATGCCGATGATACTGTATACTTTTTTCGACAGCTATGACCTGTCCGGAAAGACCCTTGCACCGTTCTGTACCAGCGGAGGGAGTGGTCTGTCAGGTACGGTAAGCAGCATCAGGGAACTGGAGCCGGAGGCGAATGTCCTTGACGGTCTCCATATCGGCAGTTCCGCAGCATCTGATCCGGCTCAGGCGGTAAGTGACTGGCTGGAGAGCCTGGGACTTATGGAGTGAAATGCTTTGCAGTAAGCTGTGGGGATAGGCTGTAATCATGGAAAAGAAGCAAAATATTAAAAGTATGCGAAGAAAAAAGGAGAGATAAGATGAAGATCACAGACAAAGAAAAGTTTGGCAGACAGAATGTATTTGGCTTGGGACAGGAAAATACGGCTTTTGCACAGTATTTTATCGGCAATTCCTACTTAAATCCCCTCACAAACCCAAAAGAAACGGCAGTGTTTCTTGCCAACGTGACTTTTGAGCCGGGATGCCGGAACAACTGGCACATCCATCATGCAAAGAGCGGTGGCGGTCAGCTTTTAATCTGCACCGCGGGCAGCGGCTGGTATCAGGAGGAAGGGAAGGAAGCGGTCAGCCTTGAGCCGGGGATGGTGATTACGATTCCGGCGGAGGTGAAGCACTGGCATGGTGCGAAGGCGGACAGCTGGTTTTCCCATATTGCGGTGGAAGTTCCCGGCGAGGAAACCAGGAATGAGTGGTGTGAGCCTGTGGATGATGAGGCATACGAAAAGTGTGTAAAGAAATTCTAAGCGGCCCAAGTACGCCCGCTAAGAATTACTAAGTTACACACTGAAGAATGCCAAAGGCGGGCATTCTTCCCACGATTTCTCTTATACGGGGAGGGCATTTATGAAAAAATTAGCTGCATGTCTGATTTTTACGGCTATGCTGGTTTATGTGACTGCCTGTGGAGGCGAATCAGCCAGAGATGCAGAAACTGTAAAAGATTCTGTGGTGACGGAAAACAGCAGTGTATCACCTGCAACAGAGGGGAATTTCACAGAGTCCGAGGAAACCCGCAGTACGGGTGCAGAAGAAAATAATGCAGAAAAAACCACGGAGGGTGCCGCCGCAGTTCCAGAAAGCGGGGAAAGCACGGCTGCGGATAACAAATCCGCATCTAAGGAAACAGACCGAAGTACAGACCATATGGAGGACAATACCATGAAAATAACAGCAGGTGACACTTCATTCACGGCGACATTTGCAGATAATTCATCCGTGGAGGCACTGAAAGAACTTCTTGCAGAGGGACCGCTTACAATCAATATGAACGATTATGCGGGGATGGAAAAGGTTGGCCCCATCGGAACGGACTTGCCGAGGAATGACGAGCAGATTTCCACCGGGGCGGGCGACATTATACTTTATCAGGGAAATTCGCTTGTAATTTATTATGATACGAATTCATGGAATTTTACGAGAATCGGGAAGATTGAGGGCATGACGGGTGAGAAGCTTTTGGAGGTGTTTGGCGATGGGGATGTGACGGTCACATTCTCTTTGCAATAGAACCTGTGAGGGGGAAAGGAAATTGTTCAGCAATAAAGATTTGAAAAATCTGATTATTCCGCAATCATCTGGAAGCCTCACTGAAGCGTCTTGGGACAGATTATGTAGATTTGTATTATCAGCACCGTATAGAAGAAATGACAGGGTGGAAGAAGTAGCTGAAGTGATGGGGGAGCTGATAAAAGAGGGAAAAATCCGTGGGTGGGGACAGTCACAGGCCACAGAGGATCAGATACGCACAGTTGCAGCACTCCCGGCGTATCAGGCTGTTGGCCCGCTTCCTCTGCGCCGGGGTCATGCGGTAGGGGGAACCGTCCGGCCTGTGTTCCAGCGGCGGCAAATGCTGATAGGGTTGTTCCTTCATGCTGTCCTTTCATTTTCCTTTGGGTTGCCGTTCTCCCCGAAAAGGCTTCCTGCCTCGTCGTCGCAAGCTGTGTATCGTTCGTTTCGCCGCAGGCGGCAAAACTCACTCACTCCGCTGCTCTGGTCACGGTGTCCAGAAGCAGGGTCACGGCGCACTTCCCCAGCCGGGGTATTCCTTTTCAGACGGTCATTCGGTTTTCAAGGGGCTTGTCCATTGATGAACTATCCCAAGTCTACACTTTTTTGACCGTCTGTGCCATATATCCATAAGGTAGGAAATCAGCCCGGAAGACTCCCTATTTCCACGCTTTCGGATTTGTGGTATAATGGGAAAGCGATAAATCAAAATATGGGAAAAAAATAAATAGCTATGTCTAAAGCAGAAAATAACGCTTATCGTGTTAAAACAGATGGGTTTCATGGTGAACTATTCCTTCCAGTGGAGGACAAATATCCGGGGAAAGCACTAATTTGTTTCAGCGGCAGCGATGGAAAATTTGAACTGTCCTGTATGCTGGCAAGTGTTTTTCAATCTCATGGGCTGACAACTCTGGCGTTGGCCTATGTGATGGAGGAGGGACTGCCCAAACAATTCTCTTGTATTCCTGTTGATTTGTTGGAAGCAGCCGCAAAACGGTTACATGATATGGGATATAAAAAAGTAGGGTTGTGGGGGATCTCAAAGGGAGCAGAACTGGCGCTGACGGCTGGAAGCCTTTTGCCGGGCCTTGTCAATGCGGTGGTTGCGGTTGCTCCCATGAATACCGTATGTCAAGGATTTACCATGGAAAAAGGTATCTCTATTGTGCCGGGAAGTAGTTGGAGTTTCCATGGGAACGAAGTTCCTTATACCGCTTACGGGCTGGAGAAATTTCCTCTCGGTCATGTGGTGCGGAAAAGCGTCCGGGCGAGAGAATTAACCATGTATGACCTTTACCTCCCTCTTGTGCAGCATCCCAACCCCGCCGCAGTTATCCAAGCTGAGAAAATTGCCGGCCCTGTTCTGCTGATTTCCTCTAAAATGGATACCATGTGGCCATCAGAACTTGCAGCAAAACAGATTATGAAGCGATTGCAGGATTATAATTTTCCATACTTTTACCAGCATTTGAGTTATGATTATGGTGGGCATTTGTTTGTTCCAATGGAATTGCGGCTGACAAAGTTTTTCAAAGGTGACCGATGGAAAAATAAAGAGCGAGGACGGAAAGCCCGAATGGATTCACTTATGAAAACACTGGAATTTGTTTCCCGGTGGTGAACAATAGACAGGGGGGAACAGCTTGCAGCGCAGACAAACCTCTCCAGATCTGCGTTTGTGTGACGGAATGATTGACCTGTTGAAAAGTGGGCGGGTGGATAATGCTCTGCTGTGCGAATTGGCGGCGCTTATGGTGATGGTGGATGGATTTGTAAAAATGTATTTGACTGACAAGAAGTCAATAGTGAAGGTGTTAATGTGCAGCGAATGATGTTTATTGCAAGGTATTTTAGGTATACATAAGTTACAATTATTGAAGGAGGTGATATATGGATTACGTAGAAGGACTTAATCTATCAATTTCATACATAGAAGATAATCTGTTTGAAGAAATTGATTATGAAAGAGCTGCCAGAATAGCCGGAATGTCTAAGTCAACTTATCAGCGTTTCTTTTTACTGATTGCCAACATGACATTGGATGAGTACATCAGGAAGCGCAAGCTTCAATATGCAGTGCGGGAATTAATGGATACCGAACATAAGGTCATTGATATTGCTATGAGGTACGGATATAATTCAGCAGCTGCATTTTCACGTGCAGTGCGCAAGTTTACAGGAACTACACCAAGTAAGATCAGGAAAGAAGGCTCTTCTATCTGCTTCCCTAAATTAAATTTTCAAATCCAAATAAAAGAAGGAGAGATGATTATGAACGAAACTGCTATTGTAAAAATGGAAGAGCATAAGAATGAAAAAGTTGTTTGTTTTACAGTAGATTGCGTTGATCCGGAAAATGAGGCATGGGGACAGATGTCAGAATGGTGTAAAAGGAATGTACCTGATCGTGCTGCCAGAAGGTATATAGGAGTGGCAGAATCTGGCCACCATCCTCAAGGAGAGGAACATCAAAATGCTTCTGAACATATAAAGCACCCTTACAAAGCAATGATGTACCTTGTAGGTGATGAATGTGGTCAGGGCGAATTCTGCGGGCTAAAGGTTGAGGATGCTCCTTCAGGTCTGTTTTTGGTAAGTGATGTCATACTTAATCAGTATGACGAAAATGGTAGTATGGATATTGCACTTAGTATGATGAAGGCATCA
The DNA here is from genome assembly GCA_910586485.1 of uncultured Acetatifactor sp. Taxonomy (GTDB): domain Bacteria; phylum Bacillota; class Clostridia; order Lachnospirales; family Lachnospiraceae; genus Acetatifactor. The sequence continues at coordinate 52,597 of CAJUIA010000023.1, read as the reverse complement.
GAGGCTTTTGTTGAATTTATAAAAAATACCGGGGGATATGAGTTTGATTGTTCGATGGGCATCTTTTATGAAGAGCACATTTTCTCAGAAAAATGGTTTCAAAATGGTGGAGTTCCGGATGGATTTCGTATGTGGGTGCCAATTATTAAGAAATGAGGAACTACAAACAGGAATGAAATGAGTATCCGCTAATTGTGTTTCCATGAGTTCAGAGAAATGCGCTAAATTATGTTTCTGGTATTTTAAGTAATGTAACATAGGTATTAGACATTATCAGACAGCTGGTTTTCACATATTGCGGTAGAAGCTCCCGGCGAAGAGACGTCAAACGAGTGGTGTGAGTCTGTGGATGATGAGGCACATGGGAAATGCCAGGTTGCGTAAAGAAATGCAGACGTGTATAATAATAATGCGGAAACGGTATCGGCACAGAAAGGAGATTACCTATGGTTTACAGAAGATTTCAGGACTTGGAGCTGTCCGGTCTGGGGCTTGGCATGATGCGTCTGCCCGTGCTGGACGGCAATGACAGTGCGGTGGACGAGGCTGCCGCAGCAGAGCTGATAGATTATGCTTATAAAAACGGTATTAACTATTTTGACACAGCCTGGGGTTACCATGACGGCAATTCCGAGCTGACAGCAGGAAAATATTTATCCCGGTATCCACGGGAGAGCTATTATCTTGCCAGTAAGTTTCCGGGCTATGATCTTTCCAATATGGGGAAGGTGGAAGAAATTTTTGAAAAGCAGCTTGAGAAGTGCAGAACCGAATATTTTGATTTTTATTTATTCCACAATGTCTATGAAGGGAATATTGACGCCTATCTGGATCCTCAATATGGGACGCTGGAGTATCTGCTGAAACAGAAGGAAAATGGGCGCATACGGCATCTTGGATTTTCAGCGCACGGCAGTGTGGAGGTGATTCGGCGTTTCCTGGAGGCTTACGGCCGGCATATGGAATTTTGTCAGCTTCAGATTAATTATATGGACTGGCATTTTCAGAACGCACGGGAAAAAGTTGAAGTCATACGGAAGGCCGGTCTTCCTGTATGGGTGATGGAACCGCTGCGGGGCGGAAAGCTGGCAAAGGCATCCGGGGAGCTGGCAGCGGCAATGCAGTCCATGCGCCCGGAGGAAACCGTTCCCGGATGGGCGTTCCGTTTTTTGCAGAGTATTCCCGGCGTAACCATGGTGTTGTCCGGTATGTCCGATCTGGAGCAGTTAAAAGCCAACATTGCTACCTATGAGACGGATGAGCCCTTGCGTAAAGAGGAGTTTGACGCCCTGGTGAAGGCGGCAGACGAGGAAACCAAAAAGGGAGGGCTTCCCTGCACGGCCTGCCATTACTGCACAAGCCACTGCCCGAAGGGCCTGCCCATACCTGAGCTGATTGCATTATACAATGAGCATAAAATTACGGGCGGCGGCTTTATTGCGCCTATGGCGGTGGCCAGTATGCCGGAGGAAAAGCGGCCGGCAGCCTGTATCGGATGCAGAAGCTGCGAGCAGGTATGTCCCCAGCAGATTAAAATATCCGAGATGATGAAGGATTTTTCTGCCATGATCGGGATGTGAGGGAGGCCGGAGAGATGGAGTACAGGATCAATAAAAGAACCGGCGACAGGACCGCGGATGCCTGTGTTCACAAGGGGGTATTGCCTGTCAGGCAATGCCCCCTTGCCTCTCGTTATCCGAAAGTATCATGATAAATGTTCTGTGTATTATTTGTTAAAACGGACAGCTTTTCATTTGAAGCCAGCAGATGTTCCAGTTCGTTCATATTCCCGTCAGGGTCTGCCAGCAGCTCTGCCAGGTAATCAAGCTCACGCAGCTCATTTTCGTTCAGCTTCCGTACTCCGTCACGAAGGTACAGGGGCTGATAGGAATAAAAGATTTCATTGTTCAGCAGTGCATGAAAATCCATAAACAGGTATTCACAGACACCTTCCAGAGGATCCGGTGAAAAAACATCCAATTTCTTTTTCAGTGTATTTTTTCTGAAACCAAGCCATGCTTCGGAAGCAGTTACAAACTTCCGGCGCGGCAAGTCAAACTGGCTGTAGCCAAAGCGCGGCTCATACTCATAATAGCCGTCAACATCTGCCAGCACCCACCTGCTCTCATTAAAGTCCCAGTATTCATTTACCCAATGCTCCATGTAGCTTTCGCCCGTATTGCCAAAATCCATAAAGCCGGCGCGTGAACGGCAGGGAATCCCTTTTGCCTTTAAAATTGCGCTGAACAGTACGGAGGCCTGTCTGCAGGATACCGTAATTCTTTTTGTCACATCTTTTGCTTTGGTAAATCCGGATTCATCCATGCGCAAAATACCTGCGATCATTGCAACGGCAGTTATATATAATTCATCTTCGTTTTTAAAGCGATTTTGGGGGTAGGATGCAAATTTTCCGTAATAGGTATCCTCCAGATAAGGCGACGGCTCCGTAAAATACATGGACGGATGGGTGATCTGGTCACAGACCAGCATCCCCAGGGACGGGATGTGGTCCGGCAGCGATAATATAAATTCTTTATACATCCCTGCATAGGTATATACACTGGTTTCCAGGTAACGCTGATATATTTTTTCCTTCATTTTCTTTAACCTCCGTAATATGATCGGAGCGGGCGCCTGCTCAAAATAAATGCTATCAAAATAAAAAAAATACGTCAATGAAAAAGTATTTGAATTCGATGTATTGAAAACAAATGGTTTTCAGTTTATAATGGAATCTGAATCTTGATAAAAGAAATTCAGGATAATGTATGACAAAAGGAGAGGCGAAAGAAATGTTAAAAACAAAACTGGGAATTTCCATCGCATTGGTAGGGGCGGCAATGTACTTTTTGGGTATGTTCAGCTTTATTCCGGCAGTGCTGCTTGCCGGCTATGTGCTGATTGCGGAGGAAAACGAGTGGGTAAAACGGCAGGCGGCCAGAATGATCGGCGTTGTTTTGCTGTTTGGCTTATTGAGCATTGCCATCGGCTGGATCGACGAATTTGTGGGCATGCTTAACATTGTTGTCCGTTGGTTTAACGATGAAGTATATTTGAAGGTTCCCGGAAATCTGACCGGTTTGCTTCAGTACATCATTTCCATTGTAAAGGAAGTATTCCTGCTGGTGATGGGCATTATGGCGCTTAACATGAAGAGTATAAAGTTCCCGCTGGTGGATAAGCTGCTTGACAAATTCATGAGCAGCGAGCAGTAAGCTCGGCTTATGAAGAAACGTATAGGGCGGAGCAGAAAAGAGTAATATAACGATTATGTTAAAAGGAATCCGGAAAGCCTCCCCTGAAGAGGAAGTCTTCCGGATTCCTTGACGTTCGTAGTAAGCGCTATGTAGAATAGAGGGAGGAAGGAACTTTGCATAATATTTGGATCAAAACGGAACGTCTGTTGCTGCGCCCGCTTAAAATTGCCGATGCAGAGGACGTGTTTGCATGGGTAAGCGATGAAAGAGTGTCCAGATATATGGTGTATACTACCTATACGGATATAGAACAGGTGAGGAAATGGCTTGCGGCAGTGGAACAGGAGACGGACACCTACAATTTTGGCTTTGAACGTATTGCGGACGGAAAGCTGATCGGCAGCGGGGATATTGGATTTAATGCGCGCAAAAACGGCTGGGGATTTGGCTACAACTTCAGATATGACTGCTGGGGCATGGGGTATGCAACGGAAGCAGTAAAAGCGATGATAGACTATGCCTATGTTAATTTCGGTGCACGAAAGTTTACCTCCGCCCATTGCGAGCCTAATTTGGCTTCAGGAAATGTGATGAAGAAGTGCGGGCTGCATTTTACGGGATATGGGGAGTTTCAAAAGCTGGACGGAAGCAAGAAAATGCGTTCGATGGAGTATGCGCTGGAATTGTAATTCCTGGGTTGCCAATCGGGTGCAGTTTGCTATAATATTGACATATAAATGAAGTGGCAGGATTTACTGCGCCGTCACGATAAATCAGATTTTAAGGAGTTGGACTATGCCGAATTTTACGAAGCGCGCCATAAAGGAAGCCTTTTGGAAGCTGTTAAGCGAGCGGCCGCTGACACAGATCAGCGTGCGGGAGATTGTGGAGGAATGCGGCATCAATCGCAATTCCTTTTATTATCATTTTCAGGATATTCCTGCTTTGATCGAAGAGATTGTCACGGACGCGGCGGATGCGCTGATACAGAAATATCCGAATATTGCTTCCGTTGATGAGGCGGTGGAGGCGGCGTTCCGCTTTACCATGGATAATAAAAGAGCCGTTTTACATATCTGTAATTCCGTAAACCGGAATACCTATGAGCAGTATCTGATGCGCATCTGCGAATATGTAATTACAACTTATTTTGACACGGTTTTTGAGAAGGAAGGCATCAATGAAAACAGCAGAGAGATTGTGATCCTGTTTTTAAAGTGCGAGTTGTTCGGGCTGCTGATCGACTGGATCAACAATGGGATGGCCGAGGACGCCATCGTAAAGCTTAAGCAGCTGTTTTCTCTTTGCAATGGTCTGACAAGTGAGCTGATAGAGCGATGCAGAGGGAATTTGCCCTCCGGGGAGCCGAAAATTTAGTAAGTTCCTTCAGCAGGTAAATTTTTTGGGCAGTTGGCCTGATTTGACCAAAATTCAGACATTTTTGTTTGGGTGTCTTAATTTTGGGCAGCAGGCTTCAGCTGCCTATTTTCTTTGCTCTTCTTTCTGATTATACTACGCTGTAAAGAAAATCAAACAGCACCGAGAAGAAAGGAGGGATTCTGATGCGTTCTGTAGCGCCTATGAGGACTGCCAAAATAGGATATATTATCATGTCCGTCCTGCTGAGCATACTGGGAATTCTATTGATTGCACGTCCTGAATTTTCCATATCTGCGGCGGGCGGTATCTGTGGAGTGATTTTGATCGTCTTTGGCATGGTCCGGCTGGTGGGATACTTTTCAAGGGACCTCTATCGTTTGGCATTTCAGTATGATTTAGCCCTGGGTATTATGATGATGATCCTGGGGCTGATTATGCTGCTGCATCCCGGCAGCATGATGAACTTTATTTGCATCACACTGGGGCTTTCCTGCCTGGCGGACGGATTATTTAAGGTTCAGATCACGCTGGATGCGCGCAGGTTTGGTATTCACCGATGGTGGCTGGTATTGATTCTGGCAATGTTTACGGTGGTTTTCGGGGCCGTACTCATAGCCCGTCCCAGTGAGAGCAGTCGGGTACTGATCGTGCTGACAGGCATTACCATGCTGTGTGAGGGAATTTTAAACATCGGCACGGTGGTCACTGCGGTAAAAATTATCAAACACCAACAGCCGGACGCAGTGTGAGAAGAACTTCTAACACTCGCAGCAAAGGCTGCTTTACAAAGAAGGGAGGATTTTCAATATGCGTTTTTCAAAAGCGGTTGTAAAGCACCGCATTCTGATTTTAGTGATTGCCGTGCTGCTGATGATTCCGTCGGCATTGGGCATGGCAGCTACAAGAGTTAACTATGATATGCTTGATTATCTGCCTGGTGATATGGACACCGTAAAGGGGCAGGAAGAGCTGCTTAAGGATTTCGGAAAGGGTGCGTTTTCCCTGATTATCCTGGAGGATATGCCGGATCGGGACGCGGCGGATTTGGCCGAGAGGCTGGAGACGGTGGATCATGTGGAAACCGTGCTGTGGTATTCTTCTCTGACAGATGTGTCGGTTCCTAAGGAGCTATTGCCAGATAAGATTTATGAGGAATTTAATACAGATCATTCCACGATGATGGCGGTATTCTTTGACAGTGCCACCTCCGCCGACATTACCATGGACGCCATTCGGGAGATCCGCTCCATCGCAGGGAAGCAATGCTTTGTTTCCGGGATGTCGGCTCTGGTTACGGACTTAAAAGACCTGTGTGAGGAAGAAGAGCCTATTTATGTGGGGCTTGCCGTATTGTTTGCCACACTGGCAATGCTTTTGTTCCTGGACGGATGGCTGGTTCCTTTTGTTTTCCTGTTATCCATCGGCATGATGATCCTGCTGAATCTGGGCTCCAATTATTTTTTGGGTGAGATTTCATATATTACAAAGGCTTTATCAGCAGTGCTGCAGCTTGCGGTTACCATGGATTACTCCATTTTCCTCTGGCACAGCTATAACGAGCAGAGAGAAAAGCACAGCGACCATAAGGAGGCCATGGCAGCGGCCATTCATGAAACGCTTGCCTCCGTTGTGGGAAGCTCCGTTACTACCGTGGCCGGTTTTGCGGCGCTCTGCTTTATGACGTTTACCTTAGGGCGGGATCTGGGCATTGTCATGGCAAAGGGAGTTGTTCTTGGAGTGATCGGGTGCGTGACCGTTCTTCCTTCGTTGATTTTGGTGTTTGATAAGCCTTTACAGAAGACAAAGCACCGCTCGCTGATCCCCGATATGACGAAGGCTGCAAAGGGGCTTACCCGTGTTTTCCCCGTATTTCTGGTGATTTTTGCAGCCCTGGTGGGGCCTGCACTTTACGGGTATAACAGGACCAATGAAGAAGTGTATTATGATATGGGCCAATGTCTGCCGGAGGATATGGAGTATGTGATTGCAAATTCCAAGCTGTCTGAGGATTTTAACATTGCTTCCACCCATATGGTGCTGGTGGATGCAAAGGTGCCCTCCGGGTCGGTCCGTTCCATGATCGGCGAGATGGAGCAGGTGGAAGGCGTAAAATATGTACTGGGGCTGGAAACGGTTTTGGGCAGCCGTGTACCGGAGGAAATCCTCCCGGAAAGCATTCGTGAGGTTTTAAAGAGCGATAAATGGGAGCTGCTTCTCATCAATTCCGAATATGGGGTGGCAAGCGATGCCGTCAATGCGCAGATTGACAGTCTGAACAGGATATTAAAGAAATATGATCAGGCCGGGATGCTGATCGGCGAGGCACCCTGTATGAAGGACATGATCGAAACCACGGACCGGGATTTCCAGGTGGTAAACACCGTTTCCATCATTGCCATTTTCCTGATTATTGCCATTGTGGAAAAAAGTATTTCCATGCCCTTTATCCTGATTGCGGTGATTGAACTTGCCATATTTATCAACCTTGGCCTGCCGCACTATATGGGGCGCTCCCTTCCCTTTATTGCGCCGATCTGCATCAGCACCATCCAGCTTGGAGCAACGGTGGACTATGCGATCTTGATGACCACCCGGTATAAATCCGAGCGCATGGCGGGAAGTGATAAGCGAGGCAGCGTTTCCACTGCGCTTGCCGCCTCCATTCCGTCCATTATTGTCTCTGGCATGGGGCTGTTTGCCGCCACCTTCGGCGTTGCCGTTTACTCGGATATTGATATTATCAGCTCCATGTGTATGTTGATGGCAAGAGGGGCTATGGTCAGTATGTTATGCGTAATCTTTATCCTGCCCTCGCTGCTCATGCTTTGTGACAGGCTGATCTGTGTTACCACGGTCGGCATGAGGAAGGTCAAAAAGAAAGCAGGGAAGGACCGGAAGGTTACCGGGGGCCAGGCAGTGCCCAAGGAGGCATGATGCCTGCGGCAGCTGCTTTTTTACAAATTGTCGAGGGCCGGTGAGGATCAAGGAAATTGTCTAAAATAATGAAGCGGGAGGATAGCGCTATGAATGGTAATAACAGCAATGAAAAAATAAAAGAGAGCAGAACGCAAAATAATAAGCATAAAAAAGGTAAAATCAGTAAAAAACCCCTGGCAGCAATTCTATGCCTTGCGCTGCTTGTGGGAGGCACCGGAGTATCCGTTTATGCGAAGACCGCAGAAAAGAGCGGAGAAGCAGGGGAAGAGACGCCCCGGACGGAAGCGGCCACAGACGCTGAGCTGGTAAAGAATGAGACCGTTTATGTGATGACCGGAACGGACGGAAGCGTGGAAAAGATTATCGTCAGCGACTGGATTAAAAATGGAACGGAAAGCGACTCGGTCTTAGACCGTTCGGAACTTAAGGAAATTGAAAACGTGAAGGGCACAGGGACTTACACCATGAACGGGGATAATATGCGGGTGTGGGATGCCCAGGGAAATGACATCTATTATCAGGGAAATATTGACAAGGAGCTGCCGGTGGATTTAAAGGTTTCTTACAGGCTGGACGGAAAAAGTATTTCTTCGTCAGAGCTGGCGGGAAAGAGCGGCAGGGTAACCATCCGTTTTGATTACCGGAACAAGCAGTGTGAAACAGTTGAGATCGACGGGAAGAAGGAAAAGATTTATGTTCCGTTTACCATGATGACGGGTATGCTGCTGGATAATGACATTTTTACAAATGTGGAGGTATCCAACGGCAAGCTGATCAACGACGGAGAACGTACTATTGTTGTCGGTATCGCCTTTCCCGGACTGCAGGAAAACTTAAAGGCGGATCAGGAAAGGCTTGAGCTTCCTGACTATGTTGAGATCACGGCCGATGTGAAGGATTTTCAGATGTCCAATACGGTGACCATTGCCTCCAACGAGGTGTTCAGCCGTCTGGAGACGGACAAATTTGATTTTCTGGATGAATTAAAGGATTCCCTGCATGAGCTTACGGATGCTATGGATCAGCTGATGGACGGTTCATCTCAGCTGTATGACGGGTTATGCTCCCTGCTGGAAAAGTCGGGAGAGCTGATAAAAGGGATTGACCGGCTGGCGGAAGGCGCCGAAAAACTGAAAAAAGGCGCGGCGGACCTGGATCAGGGAGCCGGAGAGCTGGCGGGAGGCACGCAGGCTCTGGCTGACGGGCTGGGGCAGCTTGCGGCAAACAGCGGGACGCTGAACGCGGGAGCCGGGCAGGTATTCAGTTCTCTTTTAGGCATGGCAAACACTCAGCTTGCGGCAGCAGGACTGAATGTTCCTGCGCTGACCATCGAAAATTACGGGGAGGTCCTGGACGGGGTAATTGCTTCTCTGGATACATCGAACGTATGGAATCAGGCTCAGGCAGCGGCACAGCAAAAGGTGACGGAAGCGGTTTATGCCCAGAAGGATACGGTTGCGGCGGGAGTTACGGCCGCGGTGAGGGACCAGGTGGCGGCACAGGTGACGGCAATGGTTTATGAAAATGTGGAGGCTTTGGTTTTGGAGAGTCAGGGCATGACAAAGGAAACCTATGAGGCAGGTATTGCGGCAGGAGCCGTCACGCCGGAGCAGCAGGCGCAGGTGGAAGCTGCGATTGACATGCAGATGCAGTCCGAAGAAGTAAAAGCTATGATTGACGCAAATACGGAGCAGCAGATGCTGACGCAGGAGGTACAGGACCTGATTGCCGCCAAAACGGAAGAGCAGCTTCGGCTTTTGATTGACCAGAATTTGAACTCTTCGGAGGTGCAGGGACAGATCAACGGAGCCGTTGAACAGGCCCAATCCGGGGCTGCTTCCGTTCAGGCATTAAAGGGCCAGCTGGACAGCTATAAGGCGTTTTACAACGGATTAAATCAGTATACTGCCGGTGTGGCTTCGGCTAAGAGCGGTGCAGATACGCTGAATGCAGGAGCAGGACAGCTGAAGGCGGGAACCGCAGAGCTTGCCGGAGGCATTGACCAGTTATATGACGGTATCATCACTTTAAAGAACGGCGCTCCGGCGCTGACGGATGGAGTGACAAAGCTGCGGGATGGCTCCATGGAGCTTTCCGAAGGGCTGCAGGAGTTTAACGAGCAGGGCATTCAGAAGCTTGTAGACGCCGTGGACGGAGATATAAACGGACTGCTTACCAGAATCAGGGCCACGGCAGACGTATCCGAAAATTACAACACATTTTCCGGTCTTGCGGAGGACATGAAGGGTCAGGTGAAATTTATTTACCGCACGGATTCCGTGAAGGCAGAGTGAAATTTTGACGGGTATCTGTTAAGATAAGTGCTGGGTTAAACGGCATTTAAGAAAATCTGTCTGCTTATTAACTGTCCTTCCATTGTACAGGGAGCGGATATAGCCTATACTGTAGATACAGACATTTGTCAGGATACCTGACGGTATATTTATTGTCTGTCGGATGAAGCAGAAGGCCGTTGAAGGCGGCGATTGGAAAGGCAGGGTAAATAAAGCATGGATTTGAAGATCGGTGGGAGGATTATGGAGCGGCGGAAGGCCAAAGGCATGACACAGGAGCAGCTGGCAGGCGCGCTGGGGGTTTCGGCGCCTGCAGTGAGCAAGTGGGAAACGGACAGTGCGTATCCGGATATTACCCTGTTATGTCCTCTGGCCCGTGCGCTGGATACGGATGTGGACTCGCTGCTGGCGTTTGAGGAAGAATTGTCGGAAGAGGCGCTGGGGCAGTACATGGCGGATATTATGGAAAAGGCCGGAAAGGGCAGCAGATCGGAGGCGGAGGCGCAGCTGAACAGGCTTCTCCGCCTTTATCCCTCCAATGTATCCCTGAAGTTCAGCGCCGTGGCGGCATTAACCTTTTTTGAAATGAATGCTTCCGCCTGCAGTGAAGAGGACAGGGACCGCCGGACAAGGCTGAAAAAGAAGCTTTGTCAGGAAGTGCATGACAGCGGGAATCCGGCCTTTTTCCTGCCGGCGGTGTCCATGCTGGTGTCTTTTGCACTGGAGGAAAATGAGCTGGACAGGGCGGAAGCGCTGTTAAAGGAAGCCCCTGCAGGCGCAGGAGATTTCATCCCCCTTTGGGTGCGGCTTTATTTAAAAAAGGGAGAGCGGGACAAGGCACTGGGAACGGTACAGAGGGAGCTGTACAGCCTGATAAACAAGGTGCAGACCTGTCTGATCAGTATGCTGGGTGAGGAAATGGACCTGGAACAGAAGAAACGGATAGAGGTATGCAAGGTGCTGCAGCAGATGGGAGAAAGCTTCCATGTGGGAGGCGGACTGGCGATTAGTGTGATGGCAGAGGTCTATCTGCGGGAGAAGGATACAGAGAGGGCGCTGGATTACCTGGAAGGAATGGCAGAACGATTGACCAGGCAGCAGGAGCCCCCTAATCCCCTTTTGTTTGCACCGGAGATTGCACCGGAGCCGGAAAAGCTTAAGTGGAGCAGGGAGCTTAAGCAGGTGATTCTGCAGGGACTAAAAAAGGATGCCTGCTTTGAGCCGCTGCGGGGAAATAAACGGTTTCAGGAGCTGGAAGCCAGGCTGGAGGAAAGTCTGTCCACATTTTCCTGATAATATTTTGCCTGGCATCGAAACATTTTGGCGTACTGTCCGTTCAATTCCATTAATTCCTGATGAGTACCCTGTTCTATAATTTCACCGTTTTCAAACATATAGATCCGATCCGCATTTTTTGTGGTAGAGAGCCGGTGGGAGATGAAGATCACGGCAGCATCTCCCGCCCGGTCCATAATATTTTTATTCAGCTCATATTCTGCCTGGGGGTCCAAGGCGCTGGAGGGTTCATCCAGAACGGCGATCCGAAGCCGCTCTTTTTTGGCAAATAATCGAGCGATGGCCACCTTTTGGGCCTCACCGCCGGACAACTGGACGCCCTTTTCATCAAATTCTCTGGTCAGAACGGTTGATAAGCCTGCTGGCAGTGTTTTTAATCTGCTCTGAAAGCCGGACTTTTCCAGCGCCGCGCATGCCCTGTCGGCCTCTTTTTCCGACGACTCATTCATCATGACGTTCTCCAAAACCGTGGCGGCATAAAGCTGATAGTCCTGAAAGATCGGGCCGAATAAGCTTCGGTACGCATCCGTGGAATAATGGCGAATATCTTCGCCGCCGTAGCAGATTTCACCCTCGGTAACATCATACAGGCGCATCAGCAGCTTGATCAGTGTAGACTTGCCGGCGCCGTTTTCGCCCACAAGCGCTATCCTTTGGCCAGCCTCGATCCGCATGTTAATGTTTTTTAAGGTGTCCCGGTCTGCCCCGTCATAACGGAAGGACATGTTTTTAATTTCCAGTATGCTGTCTGTTCGTGGAAGCTTCACTGTACCCTGGGCCCTTTCGACCCGGCTTTCATAGTTCATGAATCTGCGGAAGCGCTCACAAAAAAGTCCCGCGTGCTGTATTTTCCCAATACAATAGTTAATGGCATCCAACTGATTTCTCACGGAGCCCTGTGCATTATTTAAAGCAGCTACATCCTTCAATGCCGCTTTGCGCGCTGCCAGTGCCATGTAGCCCAGATAGAGAGGGGTGCAGAACATGGATAAAAAAGTAAATACGGTAATCCAGTTTACCAGGGACCAAAGCGCTATGGGAATGCCGTATTTTCTGGCCAGGGTTATCGTCTCGTCCACGGCCTCGTTGAATTGCTTTTCCAGAGGTATTTCAATATGAGACAGCTTAATTTCCTTGGCATATTCCGGCTGATAAAAGACTCTTTTGGAATAATTGGCACGGCGCATAATGGTTTTCTTTTTTACATCGAAATCATATTCCAGCTTCATAATACGAAAGCGGGAAATGACATTGACGATAAAGCCAAGTATCGGAAAGACTGCGATAACCGGATCTATGGCGGTAATCAGCCCTGACAATACCAAAAGAGTGATCACGTTCCTTCCCATCTGCGCCAGATCAATAATTGCCGTACTTACAACCTCTTCCAGCTGTGCGGCGGCCACCACAAAATCATCATAGTAGATGCGGCAGTCGTAGCACATTAAATCCATCTTTACAGCCTTACGGATCATTTCTTCCTGCACATTTCCGCTTAAGCGGATTAAACGGGGCTTTGCCAGGCTTTGTACACATTTTTCAAATGCCATGAAGACGGCCATACCAATCGTTGCTCCGGCCGCCAGAATAACCGTATCCCGGAGGTCATATCGGCTGTCGGACAAAAACAAAATAAAGGAGCGAATAAAGATGGTGTCCATGCAGGCATAGCCCACGCCGCCTAAGGTAAAAGCACTGAAGATTAAAACAATGCAGCAGGCATCCTTTTTAAAAGCATAGCGCAGCAGATAAATATAATTACTGACAATTCGTTTAAGAGGCAGCTTATCCGAATTTTTTGTTCTATTCCGCATACAAAATTCCTCCGTTCACTTCCTGATAGTTTTTGGCCTGCAGGCGAAACATTTCCGCATAGCGGCCGTTTTTTCCCATCAGTTCTTCATGGGTCCCCTGCTCAATGATATGTCCGTGCTCCAAAAACAGGATTCGGTCTGCCATCCGTGCCGAAGACATACGATGGGAAATAAAAAAGACTGTTTTACCTTTAGCGGCTTCCATCATATTGCAATACATATTATATTCCGCAATCGGGTCTAAAGCGCTGGAGGGTTCATCCAGAATGACAATCCGGGGATCCCTGGCAAATACTCTGGCAATGGCGATTTTTTGAGCCTGCCCGCCGGAACATACATATCCGTTTTCATCGAACTCTTTTGTCAGGAGGGTGTCTATTCCCTGCGGCATTTTCCGAAGCACCTCGCCAAACTGCGCCTTCTCCAGGGCTTCTGTCACGATCTGCCGTTCTCTTTCCGTCACCGGTGATCTCATCAGCACATTTTCGCTAAGAGGCAGGGAAAAGATTTGGAAATCCTGAAACACGGTTCCGAATTGCGCGCGATATGCTTCCTGATCGTAACGGCTGATATTCTGTCCGCCGGCCCGTATACTTCCTGAGGATACCGGATACAGGCCCATCAGCAGCTTCATCAAGGTGGTTTTTCCGGCGCCGTTTTCGCCTACAAGTGCAATATGCTCCCCCTGCATTACATGAAGATTTAAATCCTGAATAATCATTTGATTACTTCCGGCGTAATGATAGGATACGTGTTCGAAGGAAATCTCGCCCAGGTCTTCACCGGGTTTCAGGGCATCCTGAATCTTTTCCTCCACGGGACATTTCATAAAATCCCGAATATTTTTCATATACAGACAAAGCTTTCCGGCCTGGGAAAAATGTCCCAGGGCATCGCTGATACAGGTGACGATGTATCCTACTGCGGATGCCATTGCCACATAGGCGGCAACAGAGGTTCTTCCGCCTGCTTTCACACGATATGCTATATAAAGGTAAGAGCCGAAGGAAAGAACACCGGCAAACAATATAGATTCCAAAATACGGTATATTGCGATCCGGCGCTGGTGGAGCTGATTTTTCTGATACCTTTCTCTGCATCCCTGGCGGTGCAGGCGGAACAATACCTGTGCCATGGGGTACAGGCGAAGCTCTCCGGCGTACTTTTTTTCATAAAAAACCCGCTTTGCATACTCCATTTTCCGTTTGCCTGCCGTCTCGTCGCGGCGGGCGGCAAATTCTTCTCTGCTTTCTTTTAAGCCGAAAAACAGGCTGCCCAGCAGGGGCGGGATCACAAATAACAGCAGTACCGGATCCACCGTAACCAATATTGCCATAGCTACGGATGCCCGTACAATGCAGCCAATGCCCCATGCAGTTAAAAAGAGACAGCCCATGCCCTGCTCCAGAGCTTCATCCAATGCTCTGGAAAAATTATCATAAAAATCGGGAGTTTCATATTGGTCGATTCTGATTCTTTTGGCCCGGTGCATCATCTGCCCGAAAATATGGCGATACACCTTCATGGTGGAGACAGGCTCCATATAGCTGCAATATGCCGATAGAAGATGTACGGCTATATGGAAAATACAAAAGATACTGACCATGGCAAATAATCTGCTGAAATCCACACGATTTTCGATACATTCATAAAGATATTTGATAAAATAGACCGCACAAAAACCGTCAAAGGCTGCTTCCAATACATTTTTGCCTATGGTCAGCCAGACGATAAAAGGGTCTCCCTGATGAATCTGGCGCAGGGCCTGAACAATGTGATACAGGATGTTTTCTTTTCCTTTTTGATGCAATAAGTGCAGTTTCATAATGCTTCCCCCATTTCGTCATGCGGTCAGGCATGTAATTATCATGTCCCATGTATCATATCACGGCAAACAGGACATCATTATGTCTGGTTTGCGGAGGAAAATCAAAATGTGCCATTTAGAAAAGTTTGTGTTATACTGAAGGTATACGGAATATGCGGCAGGAAGGGAGAAACAGATGACAGACAAAAACTTGAGTGCGAGATTTGAAATAAGAGAGGTGCGTCCGGAAGAGACGGAGGAAGCAGCCGGGCTGGAGGGTATCTGCTTTCCTGCCAACGAAGCCTGCGCGCCGGCGCAGATGAGGGCAAGGGCAGTGGCGGCGCCGGAGCTGTTTTTGGTGGCCGCGGACCGGGAGGCGGGCAGGCTGGCAGGCTCCATCAACGGACTGGCGACGGAAGAAGCCGCCTTTCGGGATGCTTTTTTTGAAGACGCGGGCCTGCACCGGCCGGAGGGCAAAAATATTATGATGCTGGGGCTGGTGGTCCTGCCGGAGTACAGAGGACTGGGCCTGGCCAGGGCGCTGATGGAGGAATATCAGCGCAGACAAAAGGCGCGGGGGCGTGCAAGCCTGATTTTGACCTGCGTGGAGAGTAAGGTTAAAATGTATGAAAGGATGGGATTTCACAGCCGCGGTATCTCGGCCTCGACCTGGGGTGGAGAGCAGTGGTATGAGATGGAGTGTGTCTTGAATTCGTAAGAGCATCGGTTTGGCAATATCCCAGGAAGAAAGTTTTCTTTTTATATTTTCATTTTCCGCTCCACGCGTTATAATGAAATATATCATTCGCTTAGGAGGACAGTATCATGAGATTAGTAACACGTTCGGATTTTGACGGCCTTGCCTGCGGCGCGCTGCTTTTGGAGGTGGGAATCATTGACAGCTGGAAATTTGCCCACCCTAAGGACCTGCAGGACGGCCTGATCGAGATAAACGAGAATGACTGTCTGGCAAACGTACCCTATGTGGAAGGCTGCGGGCTTTGGTTTGACCATCATTCCAGCGAGCATGAAAGGCTTCAGCTGCAGGGGAAGTACAAGGGGGAGAGCAGGATCACGCCTTCCTGTGCCCGGATTATTTACGAATATTACGGCGGCAGAGAACGTTTCCCTCAGTTCGACGAGCTGATGGAGGCGGTGGATAAGGTGGATTCCGGCAATCTGACTTTCAGTGAGATCATGAAGCCGGAGGGCTGGATTCTGGTGGGCTTTCTGATGGATCCCAGGACGGGGCTGGGCAGGTGGAGGCAGTTTACCATCTCCAACTATCAGCTGATGGAAAAGCTGATGACGGCATGCCGTACCATGACAACCGAAGAGATCCTTGCCCTGCCGGATGTGCAGGAACGGATTGAGGTTTACAAGGAGCAGACGGTTAAATTTAAGGAGATGGTGAGAAAGTATACCAGGACGGAGGGAAAGGTCATTATCACCGATCTGCGGGGAGTGGATCCCATTTACACCGGTAACCGTTTTATGATCTACAGCATGTATCCGGAGCAGAATATTTCCGCCTGGATTGTCAGCGGACGGGGCGGCAAGGGCTGTTCGGCGGCTGTGGGCTACAGTATTTTAAACAAAACCTGTAAGGTGGACGTGGGCAGCCTGATGTTAAAGTATAACGGCGGCGGACACCGAAAGGTAGGCACCTGCCAGTTTACGGACGAAAATATGGAAACAGACCTGCCTAAGATGCTGGCGGAGCTGTGTGAGATGGCAAATCAGGGGAATGAAGGCAATCAGGTGTGACGGCGAAATGACCATGGCGTATTACAGCATTTTGGACCCGGAGCCGTCGGAAACGGCAGATGTTTCAAGGCCCGGATTTTTTTGGGACTTGAATTTGAATCAGATTATAGATGCCGTTCAGCAGCAGTCTCCGCGGTATGATATTCGGAAAATGTATGATCGCTTTCCGGTCGGTAAAGCCTGTGCGGGGTACCGCAGGGAGGTTTTGGGGGACATCCGGCAGCCGGATATTTATGAATGTCTGGAGACCTTTTCTAAGGGGATGCGTGGGGCGGCGGCCGCGGAAGAATGCCGGGAAGCGGCAAGGACAGGGCTGCAGAAAAAGGCCTGGCACGCAAATGCGGTATATAAGTATTGCGCCGCGGTGAGCGGTCTGCAGGCGGCATTGGCGGAGAGCGGCTGCAAGTCAGAGGGGCTGCGGAGACTGTCGGAATATCTGGCGGATTATACGGCGCAGACAGATTTTCTAAAAAGCAGTAAAGAGGCTGGAGCAATTCGGAAAATGCTGGGGGAGCTGCACCTGGTTCTGGAGATCGAGGATAACCGGATCGTGATAACCGAGGGAAGACGGGACGGAGCCTATGGAAAACGGCTGCACGGCGGAGAACAGACAAGGGAGCTTGCCCCATTTTTAAATACTTCCGGAATGTCACCTTTAGAGGAAGCGGTATTTGAGGCCTTTCGAAAGAAGAGACCGGAAATTTTTGACAGGATAGAAGCTTTTGGGGACGAGTTTCCTGCCTTTGGGGATGAGACGATTCTGCAGGCAGAGCAGGAAATGCAGTATTATCTTGCATATCTGCGTTTTGAAGAAAGGATGAGGGAGCAGGGCTTTTCGTTCTGTGTTCCGGAGCCGGGGACAGATCGACAGCCGGAAGCGGAAGGGCTTTATGACCTGGCCCTTGCCTGTGTAAATTGTGTGCGGAAAATACCGGTGGTGAGCAATGATTTTGCTTTCAGGCAGGGAGAACGCTTTTTTGTGGTGGGCGGTCCCAACCAGGGCGGCAAGACCACCTTTGCCAGAAGCATGGGGCAGCTGGTATATCTTGCAGGGATGGGGCTGGACGTGCCGGCCAAACGGGCAAGGGTGCCTCATTTTACGGCGCTGCTGACTCATTTTTCCGCTGAGGAAAGCCTGGGCAGTGGGAAGGGAAAGCTGAAGGAGGAGCTGACACGCCTTGCTCCCATGATGAAGGAAGAAGCAGATCATGCGTTTGTGATTATTAACGAGCTGTTTACCACGGCAGCTCATTATGACGGCTGTGTCATGGGTAAGCGGGTTTTGACTCACTTTATCGAAAAGGGCTGCATGGGCGTTTATGTGACGCATTTAAAAGAGCTGGGAGAAGGGATAGAAGGAGTGGCGGCGCTGACGGCCATGCTGGACGGAAGCAGGGAGCGGAAGCGGACCTATAAGATCAGCCGGGAACACATGGAGGGCGTGGGATATGCGGAGGATATTGTAAAAAAATACGGGCTGACCTATGAAGAGCTGAGCCGGAGGCTTTCTCATGAGCTGTCTGTGCCGGCCGGGACGAAATGCCGGGAGGCCCGGCAGTAAACCGGAAGCGCATAAAGGAGTATGGGATGGCAATGAAGGTATGGCTTTTATATCCTGACAGAGAATGGAAATACATGGAAAGCTATTACGAT
The DNA here is from genome assembly GCA_910586485.1 of uncultured Acetatifactor sp. Taxonomy (GTDB): domain Bacteria; phylum Bacillota; class Clostridia; order Lachnospirales; family Lachnospiraceae; genus Acetatifactor. The sequence goes on along the minus strand of CAJUIA010000023.1, from coordinate 34,449 downwards.
CCTGAAAGCATCATTCGGGACCTGGGGCTTTCCATCTTGTTTCAGGTGGGCTCCAGAAGCCAGGAGCCGAAGAAGGGAACGGTACAGCGGGCAGACGAGGCTGACAGGCATCTGGCAGAGATCATGAAAAAGGTCATGATGGTGCCTCTTAAAACAAAAGCGGAAATAAAGTACCGCCAGGAAATTCTGGGGGACTGTATGGAAAATATGGAGTTTATGGACGCGCTGTATGAGATTTCCAGGGAGATGACCTTCCGCTGGGAGGCGCTGGGAAAGCAGCAGCTGGACAAGCCGGGCTCCAGAGAAAAAAAGGCCAATCTGCTTTCCAGAATCGAGATTCTGTATCTGTTTGTGAATACGCTTGCCCGCATCAGGGAGCTGTGCCGCAGGTATTACGGAAAGCTGCGCTCCAGGGGGCTTACAGACTTTTGCAGCAGACTGGAAGAAGGGTTTGGGGAGGAACAGGAAGAAAGGATTCGCGGGATCCTTTCGGATATACTTTTTTACGGTGACGGTCAGGAGGAATATTCCCTGGAAGGCAGCGGGAGCAAAAGGGAAAATATATCCCGCATGGTCCTGGACTGTAGTGTGGAAGACGGTTTGAAGCTGGGCAGGGTCAGGCTGGAGGAGGTGTCCACCGTCACGAGGAAGCTGAAAAAGAGAAAAGGGGAGATGACCCTGCGGGAAAAAATGCTGACGGCCTTTGCCCAGGAGCCTACGCTGGTTTTAAAGAATGTGGAGCTTTTAGAGGATCTGGAGCAGCTGAAGGAGCAGATTGTTGTCTATATGATGGACGGCTTTCGTCCCATGATGGAGGAACTGAAATGCTTTTTTGAAGCGCTTTATGAGCAGACGGCCTTTTATCAGGCGTGCTGTAATCTGTTTACCCGCTGCCTGCATTCTCACATACATTTATGCTTTCCGGAAGCAGGAAGCAGAGAAGAGCTGCATTTTCAGGACTTGATGGAGTTTTGCATGGCGGTTTACCGGGGCCGGAAGCCTGTAGGCAATGACTGCGCAGCGGACGGAAAGCGGCTCCTGGTGGTCACAGGTGCAAATCAGGGCGGAAAGTCCACCTTTTTACGCAGCATCGGCATTGCTCAGGTTATGCTGCAATGCGGTATGCCGGTCTGTGCTGCGGCCTATACCGGCGGTATTTTTCCCCATCTTTTTACGCATTTCACCAGACGGGAGGACAGCGCCATGAACAGCGGCAGGCTGGACGAAGAGCTGGGGCGTATCGACGGGATTATCCGGCATCTGGGCGACGGCTCCATGGTGCTGTTAAACGAATCCTTTGCTACTACCACGGAGGAAGAAGGCTCCGGGATTGCCGATGATGTGATCCGGGCCATGGTGGAGGCGGGGGTCAAGGTGCTGACAGTCACCCACCTGCTGGCATTCGCGCGGACAATGTATGAGCGGCAGCTGCCGGAAGCTGCTTTTCTTACTGCCCAGCGAAAGGAAGACGGTACCAGAACATATAAGATGATTGCAGGGGCGCCGGAGCTGACCAGCTTCGGGCTGGATTTGTATGAGGAAATGATCGGAAAGCCATAATACTGCCTGAACGTGAGCCGGGGTGATACGGAGTAAGACAGATGTCACCGGACGCACATGACAAAAAGGAGCTGCGTACCAAGGTACGACAGCTCCTTTTTAAATGTCGAAAATTTTAGATGGTATTTAAATTACTTTACGGTTACGGAAGTGATGTGAGGATTTGCACCGTTGTACCAGTACAGGAAGCCCTCCAGATCAACTACATCGCCTGCTTTAAGGTTTTCAACAGCCTTGTAAACGTCCGTGTCCTTATCGCACAGATAAGACTCAACGCAGAAGGTATAGGTAGTACCGTTTGAAGACACATTAAAGTACAGGTCGCTGCCGCGCTCACCGGAGTTATCGTCATTGTAAACGAAAGCACTGTCGTAGGATACGCCGTCCTTTTCATAGGTCTCAACGGTCATGCCCTTGAAGGATACGAACTGGTTCTGATAGTTTGCCAGATCATCCAGGCCAAGGTATGTAGTTACGTCAACGGGCTCCGCAATGTAGCTGCCTTCAAGAATCTCGAAGCTTGCATCTATGATTTCCACTTCGCCGGCCCATTCGCTCTTATAACCGGTAACCTTGATTTTGGTGCCGGGAACAAGCTTTTCGCTGTCTTCCTTGGAGCAGTTCATCTCGTACATAAAGTAAGCGCCGTCCTTGTCCTGTGCGTAAACGGTAATCTTGCCCACGCCTTCCTTTTCCCACCAGGACTGATGTGCCTGCACATAGGCCTCAACGGTAACCTCGGTGTCAAGAGCTGCTGCCGCATATTCTGCGTAGGTCATGACGCCTTCGGACTTTACGTCGCCTTCAGCATCGTTGTTTGCGTCAGAGTCCTTGTTGGCCTCAGCATCGTTGTTTGCGTCAGAGTCCTTGTTGGCCTCAGCATCGTTGTTTGCGTCAGAGCCATTGCTGGCCTCAGCGCTGTTGTTTGCCTCAGAGCTCTTGCCGGCATCGGAATCATCGCCGCAGGCGGTGAAGGTAAGTGCCAGTGTAAGTGCCAGAACTAAAATCAGTGACTTTTTCATAGTTTCTCCTCTTTTCTAAAAGTGATTGCATGCAGCCGTGCAAAAATTTAAGCAGCTGCGTTTTTAGGAATCAAAAACATTATACAATAAATTTTCAGAAAATCAATGGGCATTATGACGGGTTTTCCGAAGCTTTACTGCTTCCCGGCATACATAAACAATAATCAGCAGCCAGGCCAGCCCCAATGCAGACAGCAGAATTACCGCTGTTTTGGGGAGCGGGCCAAGCTCGGCCCTGCCTGTGACGGAGGCACTTTTCTGGTCCAGACGGTACAGGCTTTTTACATCATCGTACAGCTTTTCCATGTAGGCGGCATCTACCGTTTCCTTGCGGCGGACGGATTTGGCTACATTTTCAATCAGCTGCCCGGCAGCGCTCCGCAGGGAGGCAGAGCCGTTGAATACGGGAGTTACAAAGGTGCTGTCCGGATTGTCAAGAAGCAGCCCGGCGGCCTTGAGCTTGACGTCGTAATGAAGCTCGTTGTCTTCTCCGGCACGGGACAGGTAATCCTGATATTCCGCGGAATTCTGCGCCTTGGAGGTAACGGGAACGTACCCTTCCGTCTGAGAATAGGCGATCTGCACTTCATTGGTCAGCAGATATTGGGTAAACAGCCAGGAGGCCAGAACCTCCTGTGGATCCTTCTTATTAAACACGCACACGGAGGGCCCCTGAGAGATCATGGCGGGATTTGCCGGATCAAACTGCGGAACCTTCATCACCACTGTCTCAAATTCCACCAGCTGGTCTTCACTGATGTCCAGCAGCGGTGCGTGGGAGCCCATCCAGGTAGCCCCTGCCGTGGAGTCGATGGCAAAAATGCACTGGCCGGCGTTAAAAAAATTGCCGGGGTAGCTGGATATTTTAAAGGTGGAAAAGGCTCCCTTTTCCACATGGTCCGCTATGTTTAACAGCAGCTCCTTTGTGGTGTCGTTAAAGATCAGGATTTCGCCCTCCGGCGTGGAATATCCGGCGTTTTTCTGTTTCAGCATCTGGATCATCATGTTGTCCGTGGACTTATAGATGAAGGGGATCATGACGCTTTGCCCGTTGACCAGATAATTACCGTTTTCATCCCTGGCCGTTGCCGCGTCGGCAACCTCCCAGATAAAGTCCCAGGTGAGGGTTTCCGGAAGCTGAAATCCCAAAGCCTCTACATAGGTCTTGTTGATATAGCAGGCCTCGCTGGAACGCATAAAGGGAACGGCATAATAATGACCGCTGAAGGAGCATTCCTCCAGAAACTGCGGAAGAAGCTCATCCCGGACAGGGGCGTCAAACAGTATTTCACTGCCGCCCAGACCGTATCTTTCATCCGTAAACAGATCATCCAGCGGGACTACCACGTTTACACCCGTCAGATAGGTGGCGATATGGTCAGGGTAGGTGATGCACACGTTAGGGGTGGTATCGGTGGCAATATTGGTAATGACATCGTTGTAGATCACGCCGTAGTCTGTGTACAGCCTTAAGTTTACGGTAATATTGGGGTATAGCTCTTCAAAATCCTCGATGGCTTTTTTATAAATGTCCGTCTGGGTCTTGTTGGTGTCGTTTTTGGCCCAAAAGGTAATCTCATAGTCTCTGGAGGCATCAAATTCAGCGGGAATTGTAAAGGGCGCTCTTCCCTTAGAGCCGTGACAGCCGGTGAGGGCAAACAGGGAGATAAACGTAAAGAGCAGGAGCAGTTTACACTTTTTCATGCTTTTGTACCTCCTCTTGCCACACCCTCCATGATCTTTTTGCGGAAGACTAAAAACAGGATAATCAGGGGCAGGGAAATCACAACCACGGCTGCCATCATTGCCGGAATATTTTCACGTCCAAAGCCGTTTTCCCGGATTTCCTGAATGCCGTTGGACACCAGGAAATAATTAGGGTCATCTGTAATCAGCCTGGGCCAGACAAAGGAGTTCCAGCATTCGATCACCTTTAAGATGATGATGGTAATGAGAGTGGGTTTACATATTGGAATCATTACTTTCCACAGATAACGAAAGTCTGAGGTGCCGTCCACCTTTGCTGCGTAATACAGGGAATCAGGCACCTGGGCAAAATTTTCCCGCAGCAGGTAGATGTAGAACACGGAGGTGACGGAGGGCAGGATCAGTCCGGTAAAGGTGTTTCTTAATCCAAGATTGGTGACGGTGACAAAGTTTGTGATCACCACCAGCTCGTTAGGGATCATCATCAGGGACAAAAAGAGGGTGAATACCAGATCCCTTCCCTTGAAATTCAGTCTTGCAAAGGCAAAAGCCGCAAGAGTGATGACTACCAGCATGATGGAGGTGGTTACCAGGGTAAAGATCAGGGTGTTCAACAGATATTTTCCCAAAGAGACGGCAGTAAAGGCGTCCAGATAGTTCTGCAGGGTTGGAGAAAGGGTAAAAAACGCCGGAATCCGCTCGGAATTATAGGTGCCGTAGTTTTTTACGGAGGTCAGGACCATCCAGTAAAAGGGAAACAGTACGATAACTGCCCAGAGGGTCAGGAAAAAGTAACAGATTATATTTCCTGCCCTTTTCCGGGCTTTTGCCTGTTTTTCTATTCTTTCATAATCGGTTTGATTTTTCATAGTATTCTCCGTTTCTGCGCAGGCGCAAATTTCCTGTGGTACTGTCTTGGGCGGTATAAATAATCCATGTCAACTCGCATAATGGACATGCTTTCTGCTGACCAGCAGATTGATGCAGGTGATGGTAAGCACGATGGCAAACAGGATGATGGCGGCGGCGGAAGCATAGGAAGGGTAGCCGCCGCTGTCGCCGTACAGCATATCGTATACGTATCCCACAATGGTATTCATCTCTGCGGCGTTTAAATTCGTGCCAAACAGAGCCACTGCGTCGCTGTATGCCTTGAAGGCGCCGATAAAGCCGGTAATCACAAGATAGAAGATCATGGGCGAGATCATGGGGATGGTGATCTTGCGGAAAATCCGGAAGCTGCCGGTGCCGTCCACCTTCGCCGCATTATAGTACACCTGGTTTACGCTGGCCAGAGCGCTTGTGAGAATCAGGATTTTAAAGGGCAGCACCACCCACACCGTGTAAAAACACAGTACAAACATTTTTGCCCAATAAGGGCCGTCAATGAAGTCCACGGAGCTGCCGCCGAACAGATTGATGAGCAAATTTACCAAGCCGTCGGAATAGGCAGTTTTCTTAAATAAAATCATGAATACCAGGCCTACTGCCAGGGTGTTTGTCACATAAGGCAGGAAATACACGGTCTGAAACAGATTCCGCAGAGGCTTGATGGAGCTTAACCCCATGGAGATCAGCAGCGCCAGAAGAGTGGAAACGGGCACGGTAATGATTACCAGGATAAAGGTATTCTTTACGGCCTGCAGAAAGTAAGGGTCGTGCAGGACATAGGAATAATTATAGCCGCCGGTGCCAAGATAGGTCTGAGAGGCGGAATTGTATCCCTCTTCGAAGGAGTATACAAACACGTCGATCAGGGGGTAAATCATAAACACACCTAAGAATAAAATGGCCGGAATCAGGTACAGCCAGCCCTTAAAATTTTGTTTTTCCATACCAACCTCCCTGCCGCAGCTTTGCCGCGACTCATCAAGCAAATTATTGCAGCTGCAAATAGATGCGCTCATCCGTGGCCTTGGCAAACAGATATACCTTGGCGGGCTTTAATGCAAAGCGGATGGTATCGGAAGCAGTGTCTACTTTGCTTTCCGCCGGGATAATGGAGCGGATGGTTTCGCTCTGGCAGCAGGGATGGCCGGAGACAATGCTGACGTCCCTGCCCATGACCTCCAGGCGCTTCATCTGAAGGTGCAGAGGCCCGTCTTCCTGAAGGACAAAGCCCTCTGGGCGGATGCCTGCATGAACCTCCTGATCGGGGATGCCCTCCGCTTTTAAGACTGCATCCTCACCGATGTAGAGCATACCGTCCTTGACCCGGCCGTCAAAGACATTAATGGGGGGTGTACCCAGGAACTTTGCCACGAACAGATTCACCGGATTGTCATAGACCTCCTGTGGTTTGCCGATCTGCTGTACATAGCCGTCTTTCATGACCACAATCAGGTCGGAGATGCTCATGGCTTCATCCTGGTCATGGGTGACGAAAATGGTGGTAATCTTTGTTTCCTTCTGAATACGCCGGATCTCTTCTCTGGTTTGCAGCCGCAGTCTGGCATCCAGATTGGAGAGGGGCTCGTCCAGTAAAAGCACCTTTGGCATCTTTACCAGGGCTCTGGCGATAGCCACCCGCTGCTGCTGGCCGCCGGAAAGCTCGCTGGGCTTACGTTCCATCAATCCCTCGATCTGCACCAGTTTAGCTGCGGCATATACCTTGCCGTCCATTTCTTCTTTTGTAAGCTTGGCGTCGCCTTTTAGATTTTCCAGAGGAAATTGAATGTTTTTGCGGACAGTCAGGTGAGGGTAGAGGGCATAATTTTGAAATACCAGTCCCACCCCTCTGTTTTCCGGCGGCAGGCCGGTCACGTCATCGTCTCCGAAAAAAATTTTTCCCTCCGTAGGCTTTAACAGGCCGCAGATCAAGTTTAAGGTGGTACTTTTTCCACAGCCGGAGGGCCCCAAAAGCCCGACCAGCTTACCGTCCGGAATCTCAAAGCAGAAATCCCCCACGGCGGTAACCTCGCCGCGTTCCTTTTTGTTTCGGCTGGGAAATTTTTTTGTCAGATGATCCAATACGATTTTCATGGCGTCCTCCCCACAATAATATTTATTTATGCTAGATTCCATACTGATCCCGCAGATCGCTGGAGATATGCTCCAGATCCGGATATACAAAGCTTTCTGTGATACCGAAGGCCCGCAGGCTTTTGATAAAATATTCTTTCCTGCTGCCGGGAATGATGATCTTGTAGAGCATGTTGTCCTGGCAGATGTCCTCCAGATGCCGCAGGGAATTATGCACCGTAAAGTTGGCATGCTGGGAATACATCCGCAGATTGTTTTCCGTGGAGCTGCAGGCAAGGATCCTGTCTACCAGCTCCGGGTTATGGTGATTATGCTTGAAGGCGGGCAGCAGCATCTCCTGAGTGGTATCCGCGTCAATGGGGTAAATACAGCGTCCGAAGCCTTCCCGCTCATTTAAAAGATCGGGAGCCAGCACCCACACGCAGGCGTCCAGGCTTTCCGTGGCGCGGTAGGTCTCCGTGGCAAAAAAAGCGGCGATCAAAGGGGATTCGCTCCAATCCAGCATTCTGGTGGGCAGGCCGTAGTGCTGCATCAGGGAGACCCAGGCGGCGTAATTATGCTTGGCCGGCGGGTTCTCCGTAATCTGCCTTGCCCGGATATAAAAGTCATTGGTGATGTACCGCTCCACATTCAGGCGCCGTTTGCTTCGTTGGATAGAGGGAATCAGGGTTCCTGCCGCATCCTCCTGGCCCCGATACCAGAGCCTGCTTCCATGTTTATCATATAAGCCGTTCATGAACTGCAGAAGCTCGTCCATGGTGCGGATTTCCTGAGTCAGCATTATTTTCACGCTTTCCGGCAGTGCCGACTTGATCGACACGTTTCCTCTCATTCTGCCGCACAAGCGGCATCTAAGATTGAAAATGGCAATTTTCAATCTTTTCTTCCCGACGGCAATGCGCCGCGTCTGCCTGCATACAGATTGTTTTCAGGAAGATGGTTTTCTATGTCAAGGTGATTATAGCACAAAAGGTACACAGCAAACAATGAAAATTTCGAGGGACATCCCACAGCTGTAAAAATACATTCCACGGCATTTTTCTTGTTTTGAGAAAAGGAAAATAGTAAAATAATATTTTTCGGGAGGTGATCTTAAGTGATTCGTATTGCAATCTGCGATGACGAGAAGGAAATGTCCGACCGCACGGCAAAGCTGGCATCTGATTTTTTCCGTAGGAAGAATCTACAGACGACACTGCTGCAGTTTTCCGGCGGGGAAGAGCTGTTAAGATATGATAAGCCAATCGACATTTTATTTCTGGATATTCAGATGAAGGGTCCGGACGGGATGGAGACCGCAAGGAAGCTGCGGGAGCGGGGCTTTAAGGGCTTTTTGATTTTTATAACAATTTTTAAGGAAATGGTTTTTCAGTCCTTTGAGGTGCAGGCCTATGACTATTTGGTTAAGCCGCTGGAGGAAGCGCATTTTGAAAGAACCATGGAGCGCCTGTATTCATCCATGCAAAATGCCTGTGAGGCAAATCTGCTTGTGCGGAAGGGAAGCGAAAGCAGGATGATTCCCTTTGACGAGATTATATTTTGCGAGATTATTGACAGAAAGATTTACCTGCATCTGGTTTCGGCGGAGGTGGCGGATTTTTATGAACGGATCGAAAATCTGGAAAACAGGCTGGACGGCAGGTTTTACAGGTGTCATCGGAGCTTTCTGATAAATCTGCAGCATCTGAAGGGCTATAAGGACGGCAGGGCATATATGACCGGCGGGACGGAAATCCCCGTATCCAGACTGCGGGCAAAAGAGTTTTCCGGCGTGATCCTACAATACATGAAGGAATGGAGGCCGTAAGTTGATTACCCTCTTTGATTTTGTTAACTGCTATGTGATGGGCGGCGCGCAGGCGCTTACCGGCTTTTTCTTCTTTACCGGATTCTTAAAGCAAAAGGTTAGCTGCCGCCATTATATTTTATTTGGGCTGCTCTGGCTTCTGGTGATGCTTGTGCTTCCCAGAGACAGGGTTGCAGAGCAGCTGTCCTTAATCCTGCTGCTGACGGTAAGTGGAGTTTTGATTTCCGCAAGGAAGGGGCAGACACTTCTGGCAGTGCTTTTATATGCGGCACTGACGGTGGAGATCATGCAGCTTTGTTACGGAATCGTAAATTCTCTGCTGAGCATTTTGTATCCTCTGATGTCTGCTTTTGACCAAAAGGCGGTGGGTATTTGCTTTATGATATTAGGAAATATGGCGCTGGTGCCGGCGGTATTTTGTTACCGTGGGGCCTGTCGCTATTTTTCCTGGTATGAGACTGTGGAAAAGCAATATGCGCCGCTGGTCCTTATTCCGATCCTGATGATATTTTTCATCGAAGAGTATATCAGCTCCGTGATGTATAATTTAGATTTTTTCGGGGGAGGAATCGGCGTGAGCGCGTACCGCTGGCCGCTGCTTGTCATTCGACTGTTCGGGCTGGCCAGCCTGTTCTGCCTCATGTCAGCCTATAAGAAGCTTTTGGAGAATTTTCGCCTGAGCAGGGAAGTATCGCTGCTGGAGCAGGAGGAACAATTTTTAAATCAATATGTAGAGGAAGCAAAGGCACGCTATGATGAAACCAGATCCTTCCGCCATGATATAAAAAATCATATTACGGTGTTAAAGGAGCTTCTGCGGAACGGTAAGAAAGAGCAGGCGGTCAGCTATCTTAAAGACATGGAAGAACTGGCGGAAGGCCTGTCCTTCCCCTGCAGCACAAACAATCCCGTAGTGGACATTCTCATGGGGAATAAGCTGGGAATTGCGAAGAGCCTGGGAATTCGGGTCAGCTGCCTGCTGACGCTTCCTTATCCGTGTCCGGTGCGGGATATTGACTTTTGCGTTATCCTGTCAAACGCGCTGGACAACGGGATTCGAGCCTGCAGGGAAATAGATGAGGACGGGGACAGGTACATCAGTGTGACAGGGCGCATACAGGGCGATTTGTTTTTAATAGAAATAGAAAATAGTTTTTCCGGGAGCAGCAGCTTTAAGGAGGGGACCGGCCTGACAAATATAAAGGCTGCGGCGGAGAAATATCACGGTGCGGTCAGCATTAAGACGGAAGGAAGAGTATTCCTTTTAAGTGTGCTGCTGATCATTCCACAGCAGCCGGAGAGCATCTCACGGCAAAACGGTTGATATGACGTTTCAGACAGACGAAAATAGAGTTGGACGCATTGTCTGCGAAAATAAAAAAAGATAGGAGGCGGTAATATGTCAATGGAAATCAACGGAGGGTATGGCCGTGCCGCAGCTGACTATGCGGAGCGGAGAAACAACGGCTTAAGGCCGGAGGATGCGGAAGAGGCCAGGAAAGCAAGGTATCCTCAAAAGGCAGAGAATTCTCAAAAGGCAGAGAGTCCTCAAAAGGCAGAGAATCCTCAAGGGGCCGGGAATCTTCAAAAGGCCGAGGAAAAGAAGACACCTGCCCGGTTCGCCGAGCTCCGGGACGAGTATGTCAGCAGTGAAAAATCAGGCAAAAAGCCCACCGGACTGTATCGGGTAGAACAGGACGAGAATGGTAACCGAAAAATATACTTTGATGATCCAAACAGCAGAGCATCGAAGACAGAGGGAAAGGATCAGGAAAAGCCGGAGGTATGTGTCGGCAATACAGACCGGGTGGAACAGGAAATCAGAAAGCTGAAAGAGAAAAAGCAGCAGTTGGAGCAGCAGCTGCAGTCAGCTTCCGGCGATAAAAAGAAGGTCAGGGAGGTGGAGAGAAAGCTGGCGCAGGTAGAGCAGGAGTTAAGCACGAAGGACAACGATACCTACAGGCGGCAGCATACGGTATTTACTTAAACAAAATACATAAGCGGTTATTGAGGACATCGGCGCTCGGTATGATACCGGGCGCCGATGTCCTTGCAAAAGTGTATCTGCCCGTAAACTGCTGACAGTGAGAAGCAGGACCTTCGGAAGGGCAGTAGCGAAGTACAGGATTCGCATTAATGAAATACTGTTCTGTACTCGTATAATGCAATTTGATATAAATAGTGTAATTTGTTGGCAGCATATATAGAAATGATTGAATATAGTCAATAGAAATATTATAATGTTGTTAATCTGTATTTCCGTATGAAGGTATTGGGAGGAATGAAAATAATGCGAAAATGCGTTAGGTTCTTTACAGTTTTTATAACTGCTTTTATGTTGCTTCTGGTATCCTGCGGAAAAGCCGATTCCGGTCAGAGGCAGGAAAATGAAGAGGTAATTTCCGGAGAAAATCAGCAGAAGCTGCCAAAAGAAAGCCTTGGTACAAAAGAAGACGTCATTGCCTTAAAGGAAGAACATTTATTTTGGTATTATCAGCCGATGGAGCGGACCTGGGAAAAGGATTATGCAGATAGAAAATGGGAAAACGGGAAATGCCTGAACATGTATGTCATGCTTCCTGATCTGGATGCGTATGAGATTTCGGTGATTGAGGATGAGTTGAATCATCGGCTGTATCAGGCCGGGTATGATTTTTATCTTCACTTTCAGGGACCAACTTATGATGAAATGTTTGGAGAAGACAGGCTGGGAGGGCAGAACTCGGATGAACTTGTCCGGCAGAGGCACAGCGAGGGAGAAAACATTGACTTGTGGGTAACAAAGGATTACATTTCGGTAGTGCAAAACGGGGAGGTATTGGATCTTACAGATTTTCTCCAAGGCGAAGAGGGAAAAGATTTGTATGCTCATTATGATGCCTGTGTATGGGAACAGTTGACAGATGACCAGGGAAGAGTTTATGGGATTCCCATGAATCCCATTGCGACGAACCGATGTGTCTATTTATATACGCCTCAGCTGACAGAGCAGCTTTCCATTGACATGTCGGATTTTTCCGGCGATCCGGCGGAGCTGGAGGATTTGTTTCCGTCCCTGCTTGAGAAGGGAGTGCTTCCGATAGAAGTGGAGCGGATGGAGGATGCGCTGATGCTTTCCATGCTGGGTATGGAAAATTACGGGGGCATCATAGCGGTCCGTCATGATGGCAGTGATTGGGAAGCGGTGGATCTTTGGGCACAAAAGGATGCAATGACCTTTTATGAGCAGCTTGGGGAATGGCGGGAACAGGGATTTTTGGACTATTTCCCCTATCTGCTGAAGCAGCTGCGGGAAGATGGCAATCAGGATATTAAGGATGAGACCGGCAGCAGCCGGTACCCGTATCGACTGTTTCAGCTGGATGACAGAAATCGAAATTCATGGCTGGGATCCTTAAATTTCAGTGAAGCGACTGATGAAAGTGAGAAGGGGGCGACGATTACAAAATATTATGTTCCCAGGCAGCCCGTATATATTTCGAATCGGGATTTTCTGAATCAGGAAACGGCAGTGGTTTCTGCACAGACAGCATATCCGGAAGAATGTATGCAGTTCCTGCGGATTCTTTTTTTGGATTCGGAGATCAGGCTGTTGTTATGCCAGGGGATTGAGGGAGAACATTACATTTGGGAGGGTGATATACTTAAGAACGGTTACGCCTATGGATTTGCCATGGGTCTTGGCTTCAAAGACGATCTACGTTTCTGGCCCGTTGGTGGCTGGGGAGACTGGTACACAGAGGAAATTGCCGATATGAACAGGAATGCTTCTCTGGGCCTTGGCGTGACAATGCCCTATGATCTTTCCGGGGATCCGGAGCTGTCCGAAAAGGAAGCAGTCTGCAGACAGATTATAGAAGAAAACCGCGCGGTGTTTATCGGCTATTATGGGAAGGACACGGCCAAGAGGCTGGAAGAGGTACATACACGGCTGTTGGAGGCTGGGTATCAGGATCTGATCGCGGCAGTAAATGCAAAGCGCCCCGGTAATTAATGTTTATTCGTGGAAATAAATGCGGAAGCCGTTACAGCCTGGCGGGAAAGAAGGCAGAAGAAAGACAGAGGGTAAGGATATGGTGGAAAAGAAGATGGCAGGTGTATTACTGCTTTTGGCAATGGGACTTTTTTCGGGCTGCGGAAACGGAAAAGAAGCGGCAGAGGGAGAAACTACGGAGATTTTTGGCAGCTGGACCATATCCCCGGCGGGAATCCTGCGAGTGGACGAATATAATTATCTGCAGTTTTACAGCAGAGAATCTGACAGTAAGGTATACCTGTGCAACCAAGCAGGCTGCTCTCATCGTGATAAAAGCTGCAGCGCATATGTGGAAAACCTGTTGACTGCTTTTTATTATGATGACGATCTGTATTTGATCCAATCCGACAATACTCACACCAGAATTCAGAGAGCAAACCGTTACGGGGAAAACAGGCAGCTGCTGGGAGAGGCGGAGATTTTTCCTTTGGTTTTTTCCATGCAGATTTATGAGGGAAAATTGTATTTTATCGGCGATAAATGGGATTTTGAGCAGGATAAAAGCAGCCAGGGATTATATGCTTTTGATTTAAAAAGCGGAGAAATTGAGAATTTCCCAAATGTTGATACAGGTTATCTGATTTCAAATGTTTCGAATTTTCTGCTGACGGAGCGTTATCTTTATACGCAGTATACGGCATGTGATATTGATGTCAATGACTATTTGGATTTTAACACCGGGGAATTGCAGGGAATCGAGTGGGACAGCATCGTCTATACTCCACTTTTATATCGCACAGACAGGCAGACGGGAGAGACAGAGCTGCTGCTTGAAGAAGCAGGGGCAGAGCTTACGCTTTTAGAGGCCGAAGGGGAGAGCTTTGTCCTGCGACTGGGCGACAGCATTCTGCGGTATGAGGGGAAGGAATTGGCGGATACGCTGTATACTTATTCCGGGGATGCTGCGTATTGGCAGGTGAAACCTTTTAGTACGGGTTATCTGGTAAGTGACCTTCCGCGGACCTCACAATTCCGGATTTTGGAGGATTTTAAGGAGACAGAAAGCTTTGCGGATCCCGATGGGAAGGTGACTTCTTATTACGGCGCGGCAGGAGATGCGCTGTACTTTAACGGCAGCATCGGCAATCGGGGCGTGCTTTATTCTATGGAGCAGAAAGATTTCGAAACCGGAAATTACGAGTTTCATTTGCTTGAAATGAATTGACCGCGCCACAGGTTTTGGCTTGCAAAGGAGGCACGCTGCATGAATACAAACAAAAGGTTGATGTGGCTTGAGGGGAAGCGAATTGCCGGGAAAGGCTGGGTACTGCTGTGCTTTTTTGCCTTTCCGGTGCTGGGGCTTTTGGTAAGCGGGCTGGTGCTGGAGCAATCCTTTGAGAAACAAGGCTGCAGTGCGGAGCAGTATCTGGAGGCGGCGGAAAGCTGCAGGGGCAAGGCGCTGCCAGAGGCGGCGGAGTACCTGGAAGAAAAAGCCGGAGCAGCGCTAGAGGCCCTGGAAGCCTGGCAGAATTACCGGATGGGGATTCTTAGCAGGGAGGAAGCGGCAGCGGTACTAATGTCTCTGGGATATGGGAACATTACGCCGGAGGATCTGACCTTCAGAGAATTATGGGAAGAACGGGCGAGGTACCGCTGCGTATTGGATGAAGTCTGCCTGCTTCTGCAATACGACAAGCGCATGGAGGAAATACGGCAGGGGGGCGGAGGCTTGTCCGGCATTTCCTTTTTCAGTGGGGATGATTATGTAATACGGACCAGGGAAAAGGCCAGGAAGGATTATGCCGGGCTGAACGTGGTAATAAATTTATGGCAGCCCAATACGGCGGCACGGGAATTTTTGAAAAATCGGGTGATGGACTGTTTTATTTTCCTGTTTTTGATGGTGGTGGTGTTTTTACTGTATGTGGAAGAAAGAGAAAAGGGATATGTGGCGCTGACTGCTTCCACAAAGGGCGGCAGAGGGCGTTTTTATGCAAATAAGGCAGGGGTGCTTTGGGGATTTACAATGCTTACGGTCCTGATATACGAGGGTATGCTGCTGTTCTGGCATATGCGCCGGCTGGGGGATGTGGTATGGAGTGCGCCGATTCAGTCTGTTGCGGAATTTGAGATGTGCAGTCATAGCCTGTGTGTAGGTACTGCAATTTTACTGACAGTTATTTTCAAGGGATTGGCTTTCTACATTTTTATGCTTGTTTTGTCGGTCGTTGCCTGTCTGGTGCGGAAAATGCTGCCTTTTCTGGAAATTACGGCGGCAGTAAGCCTGTTGTGCGTGGTGTGGGAGCGGACGGCAAATATTAACGACAGTCTCGGATGGCTTACCTGTTTTAACCCGGTAAAACTGACAGATTCCTCAGGACTGCTTATCCGATACAGGCAGGTTTCCGTTTTTGGCAGACCAGTATCCGAGCTGCTGTTGGCAGGGATATTCATGGGGGCGCTGGCGCTTGTGTCCTTTGCGGCGGGCAGTGTTTTTTATACCAAAGTTAAAAAAGGCAGAGTTGGGATAAGGTTTGCAAAAGGTCAGGCGGGTGCAGAAAAAGAAAAGCGGCAATGCCGGAAGCAAAGCCAGCATAAGGAACAGGAGAGAAGAGTACGAGCAGGGAGCAGCCGATCGCTGCGGAAAAGTCTGTTTTGGGTGGAATTGCGGAAGATCCTGCTTTCTTACAGGATGCTGCTGCCGGTCCTGGCGGTAATCCTGATCTGTGCCGCTGTCTGCTTTTATTCGGACGGAAAGAGGCTGACACAGCAGGAGCAGTTTTACCGGGACTATATGGCGGAATTAAACGGTCCGCTGACTCCGGATAAGGAGCAGATGATCTTGCAGGAGAGGGAAAGATTCCGTAACCTGGAGGCATTTCGTAATGAATTGATTCTGCATGGGGGAGATCAGGCGCTTCTGCTGAATTATATTGAGAGTGAGATGACGAAAAAGTCAGCGTTTGACCTGGTGGAGCAGCAGTATACACGGGTACGGGAGGAAGGCGGCGTCTTTTTATATGAGACGGGTTACCTTTACCTGTTGGGACTGAAAGAAAATGAATCGGGTCGCACGGGCGTCTTTCTGGGCATTCTGTTGATGACAATATTGCTGCCTTATTTGTCCTGGATCGAGCTTGGCGGCGGGGCAGATGAGCTGGTGCGTACCGCCAGGGGAGGGAGAGGCAGGGCGCTGCGGACACAGTATGTCGTATATTTCCTGCTTGCGGTCCTGATCTTCGGAAGCATTTGTGCGGAAGATACGGCAGTGATTCTCAGGCAGTTCGGAAGCTATGGAATGACCCAGGCGGCAGGAAATATCAGTCAGTTTAAAGGCTTATTGTCGGGCAGCAGTATAGCGGGCTGTCTGGTACTCATTTTTGTATTACGCCTGCTGGGGACGGCATTGGCGGTGCTGCTTGCACAGGCGCTGCTGTATTGCTGCAGAGATTATCTGAAGGCGGTTTTGCTGTGTGGAATCCTTCTGGTGCTTCCCTGTCTGCTTTTGATGAGCGGATTTTCTTTGATGAGCGGATATTTCATGAATGCTTTTTTACAGGGGGATATTTTTCTGCTGATGGTCAGCCGCGGAGAAATCGGAAGCATACTGTCGGTCCTGTTTCAGACAGTGTTGTGTGTGGGAGCGGCTCTTGGAATTTTAAGAAAAGAGGTGAAACGCCGATGAAGCTGGCGCTGGAACATGTAACCTTTGGATACGGGAAAACCCAGGTGATCAAAGATATGAATCTGGAGCTGACGCCGGGGGTATACGGGCTGTTAGGGCCGAACGGAGCGGGAAAGAGTACCCTGATCTCACTGCTTGTCACAAACCGGATTCCGGACAGCGGAAGGATCCTTTGGAACGGCCGGGAGATCGGCGGGGAGGGAGCCGCATACCGGGGAGTGCTGGGCTTCAAGCCCCAGCAGCAGAGTATTTACCCGGAGCTGCGGGTCAGGGAATTTTTATATTATATGGCGGATTTGAAAGAAGTACCGGGAAAGGAACAGGAAGATGCAATCGACGAGCTGCTTAGGCGATTGAATCTGGAGCAGCATCAGCATAAAAGAATGAAGGCTCTTTCCGGCGGAATGCTGCAAAGAGCCTTGCTGGCACAGGCGCTGCTGGGCGATCCTTCTTTGATTATTTTAGACGAGCCTACGGCAGGCTTAGACCCCATGGAGCGAATTAATATGCGGAAGCTGATTGGGGAGCTGTCAGGTGACAGGATCGTGCTGCTGGCAACTCATATTATTGAAGATATTGCTACGATTGCAAAGGAAATCCTGTTTATGAATCACGGGCAGCTCCTGCTTCGTGGTGATCTGAAAGCGCTTAAGGAATATTTTGAGGCCGGCAGAAGGGAGGGCAGGATGACGGGCGTGGAGATGCAGGATGAGATCATGATTCTGGAGAATCTGTATTATGACCTGTTCCACGAGGCATCATACAGCCTGATGCCTCCGAAAGCTTAGCTTTGCAAGAGGCAGTAGAACTGCCGTCAGTACGGTATACAGGATTACCCGCATGGTAAGGGCATCCAGGACCAGTCCGCCTGCCTGATAGGAGATATATTTATCAAACTCCGGCATCACCGCGCGGTAAGGGAGCAGAAACAGGGTCAGGTTGTATGCGCCGCCGGTTCCGTTCGGTGAAAGGAACAGCGGGAGGAAAAGCACCGGCAGGAGTACGGTCAGCACCAGGTAAGGGCTTTTCATTTTCGCAGACAGCAGCAGGGTCAGGCCGATCATGGCCAGCAGCACCAGATAAACGGCGCCAAGACCAATCACTACAGCCTGCAGGAAGGTAAACGGGTAGGGAATTGCAGCGCCTGCGATCTGCAGGGGCAGGTTCCAGCCTTCTGTTCCAAAGGCCCCAAGGGTCAGTCCCAGAGCCACAAGGACATGGAGCGTAAAGGCAAGAGTGCCGAACAGCACAGACGCCGTGATTTTGGCCGTAGCCAGTTTGGTTTTGCCGTATTTGCCGGAGAGAATTACCGCGTCCGTGCGGGCCTGATATTCGCCGGAGAAAACCGGCGCTATTGTAATGCAGACGGCCAGCAGCGCAAACATCAGCAGTTCAAAGCTGTTGATTATGATTTCCCAGCCCTTATGATAACCGTATTGCAGGGGTGTTTCCACCTTGCTGCTTTTGCTGCGCCAGTAATTTTTTTGTTTGTCGGAAAGGTCTCTGGAAGGCATGTTCAGCAGCGCCTCTTTTTTTTCGCCTGCTGTTTGATAGAACATGGGGCCGTCAGTCAAATCAAGCGCAGGCAGTTTATTGAGGCCGGAGCTTTCCCCCGGAGAATCATATACGGATGCAATTATGTTCAGCAGATTTTCTTTGGGGGCGACGTCATTCCAGTATGCGCCGCCAATAATAAATTTCTCGTTTCCGTCGTAGCCCACGTTATCCGGATTTTCAAAAAGCTTTTGGTATTCCCGGATGGTTTTTTCCACATATTCCTCCGTAAGCGTGACGGATAATTCCTGATATTGCTTTTTTCATAAGCAATGCCGGCGCCTCCCTTGATGACGCCGTCTTGCGAATAGGTCTGAAACTGCAGGATGGGCAGTCCGAATAAAAAGCCGGTTAAAAGAAGGCTGACCGCCATCACAATCAGGGTAGATTTTTTCCGCAGAATCTTTAAAAATTCATATTTTGTCAACATTGTCATCGCTCCTTTCGTTTTGCGCGTTTTCTCCAAAGTGGTACAGGAATAAATCCTCCAGGCTGGGCTCTGCGGGACGAGCGTCCGGGGCCGGCGGCGCATCGCTGATTATGCGCAGGCGTACCATATCATTTTCATGATGCAGGTTGACAACCGCAAAGCGGCGGCTGTATTCCCCAATCTCTCGATTGTCGGCCAGAAGCTCCCATACTTTTCCTCTGATGTGGTCCGTGACGGTGTTCATTGGCTCGCCAAGCAGGAACTGCCCGCCCTTCATCATTAAAATGTAGTCGGCAATATAGGAGACATCCGACACAATATGGGTGGAGAGAATGACAATTTTTTCCCTGGCAAAATCCGAGATCAGATTGCGGAAGCGGATCCGCTCCTTGGGATCAAGCCCGGCGGTGGGTTCGTCCAGGATCAGTATGGAAGGGTGGTTCAGCTCCGCCTGTGCGATCCCTAAGCGCTGCTTCATGCCGCCGGAATAGGACTTTATCTTTTTGCCCGCGGCTTCCTGCAGGTTTACCAAATGAAGAAGCCGTTCCGTCCGGTCCTTAGCCGTCTTTCTGTCAAGTCCCTTTACCGCCGCCATATAGAGCATGAATTCCCAGGCGGTAAAATCCGGGTAAAAGCCGAAATCCTGAGGCATATAGCCCAGGCGGGAATAGTATTGTTCTCCAAGCTCATCAATGGGCTTTCCGTCCAGGCGAATACTGCCGGAGGTGGGCTTCAGGACACCGCAGATCATTCTCATAAGCGTTGTCTTACCGGCGCCGTTTGCCCCCAACAGGCCGTATACGCCCGGAGACAGATTGGCGTTTACGTGATTGACGGCGCATTTTGTTCCATACTGTCTGCACAGGTTTTGTAATTGCAGCTGCATATCAAATCCTCCTTTTCCATGGGCCCTGGCGCTGCTTGTGAAACCGGGAAAACCGTGTCTTCTGTAATCCTTTACGAAATGACAAACAGGGCGGCCCATGCTTTACAGCATAAACCGCCCGTCTTAGGCTGACCTTTTTTCTGTCTTAATTTAACCTTAATTTCCGGAATCAGTGGGAGAACTGGTGGCGTTATCAAGGGGAATATGAACGGTGAATTCCGTTCCGGCTTTTTGAAAGCTCTTTACGGTGATTCTGCCGCCATGAAGAATTACGATCTGATTTGCGATGGCCAGACCCAGGCCGCTGCCCTCCGGTTTTTCTTTTGTATTTGTCCCCCGATAATAGCGCTCGAACAATCCCGCCTGCTCCGACTTGCTTAATCCCTTTCCGTTATCGCAAACGGTCAGAAGCAGTTCATTTCCTTCGGTTACGTCAAGCATCACATCCACCTTCGTGCCGGGGGGATTGTGGATCAGAGCGTTTGAAACCAGATTGGTCATGGCCCGCCGGAACAGGTCGGGATCAAGGCTGACAGTAAGCTCCGCCTGTCTGCTCTCAAAGGTAATTTCACGATCGGCAAATGCAGGATCATTGACAATATCTATGATCCATTCTTTGACATAGCGTGTAATTTGTACCTCTGTGGGATGAAAGGGCATGAAGCCGGATTCCAGCTGATAAGTAAGCTTCAAATCGTTTATCAGCCGCTCCGCGTGATTAACGTTTTTTAAGATGATACCGGCATATTCCTGCACGGCTTCCAGATTCGGAGCAGAGCCGTCGGCAAGGATTTCCGCATAGCCCTTCACGGGGGACAGGGGTGTTTTCAAATCGTGGGTAATATTTGCAATCCATTCTCGACGTTTTGTTTCCGTTTCGGTGCTGATCTGATCGGCGCGGCGGATTTCCTGATCCGTTTTATTCAGGGCGCAATAGACGTCCCGAAACATTCCCTGCTCCCTCAGGGGCTTATAGGAACGCAGAGAAATACTTTTGATGCCGTCCGTAATTTCCGAAAGCCTTCGGGAAAGCCAAAAGCCGTAAGCAAGTACGGAGACGATGAGGATACCCAAAGTAGAAAAAACGATTCCTCTTGCTACCGGAGAAAGCCTTGAAACTCTGCTGCCGTTGTAGTAAAGCATATATTTTCCAATATCATAAGGGAAGCCGATGATATAGCTGCAGGGCGGCCGGGAGTCGGTAAGGCTGCCTGCAAACAGTGTATACCCGTTTTCATATTGGCGGACGCCAAGGGACAACAGCCAGGAAGCGGTATACCGGTCAGGGTAATCCGCCGGCTTATTGTGAGCAAAGATTTCCCGTCCCGATTCGTCGAGGAATTGAATCCATAAACCATATTTGTCCAGCCGCTCCAGGCCGATCTGCTCTATGGACAGTTCTCCATTTTCACAGGTTACCCAGGAGGCAAAGCTGTCCGTAAAGACCTGAGGCCAGGCGGCGATGCTCATTCCCTCCGGCTCCGGGATGGAAAACACATAATAAAACAGGCCGATTGCCGCTGCCATACAGGCCAAAATGACAGCTGACAACAGCAGAAGCATTCTGAAAAAAGGGTTAAAATTTTTTTTACTTTTCATACGGATTAACCAGCTTATAACCTAAGCCTTTCATTGTAATCAGATATTGGGGACTGGCAGGGTCTTGTTCCAGTTTTTCACGCAGATGACGGATGTGGACCATAACGGTATTATCGCAGCCGAAGCTGTCTTCCTTCCAAATGGCTTCGTATAAACGTTCGCGGCTGATCACGCGCCCCCTGTTTTCCGCCAGGTACTGCAGAATTTCAAACTCTCTGGCGGTCAGCTCCAGATCCCTGCCGTTTAAGAGTACCCGGCACCCTTCCGTATCAATCAGGAGCGGGCCGATCACGATTTCTGACGAAGCTCTGGTATCCCCAGGCTCCTGACGGTATTTCATTCGCCGAAGCTGTGCCCTGACCCTGTATGCAACTTCTTTGGGGCTGAAGGGCTTGGTGACATAATCGTCGCCGCCGACGGCCAGGCCCAGTATTTTATCCAGCTCGTCATTTTTGGAGGAAAGAAACAGAATCGGACAGTGGGAAAACTGTCTGATTTGCCGGCAGACCTCATAGCCGTCAAGATCCGGCAGCATGACGTCCAGAATCATCACATCCGGCCTGGATTCCCGGCAGGTATTGATTGCGGCGGTTCCCGTACCGGCTTTTATAATATTGTGAAATCCTTCGATGTTTAAAGCTTTTTCAAGCAGCTCGGCAATATCCGGCTCGTCATCCACAATCATAATTTTAGACGCATTTGGCATGAAAGTTCTCCTTTTACCTATTTAAGGATGTGCATGGATGGCCATTTGGCCGTTTCCTGTCATGAATAAGGTTATTCTACCACAAGGCAGGGCCGGGTAAAATACTGAAATTTTCATTTGATTGACATAGGCTATTGGCAAATGATATACTGATTCCGAAAAAATGTGCAATTACTCATTTTGTCGGCATGAAGACATCACATTGGAGATCAAAGGAGACGCTTATTTAGATCAGTTTCTTATCTTCTTTTCAATATTTTTCACAATTACGATTGGAACAGGGAATTATAGAAAACAGTTTGCATATTTGAGGGAGGGAGATAAATTATGTTTGGTGGAATAAAACGTTATTTACAGATTTCATGCAGTCTGCTCTGTGCGGTTACGCTGGCCGTGACGGGCTGCAGCACTCCGGGGGAAGGGGCTGACGTTCCGGCGGGGAGTACCGGGAACCCTGCGGAGGGCGGTAAGGACGGTGCGGAAACAGATGCTCCGGCGGGGAGTACCGGGAACTCCGCGGAAAACGGGAAGGATAATGCGGAAACAGATGCTCCGGCGGAGCCGGTACTTTACGGGGAGCCGGGGCAGCTTGCGGCCTATGATCCGGACCGGGCGCATTATGGCCTGAAAATTCAGGCAGATGAAGAGGTCCATGAGATCAGCGGCATGCTTTACGGGATCTTTTTTGAGGACATCAATTTTGCCGCAGATGGGGGTCTGTATGCGGAAATGGTGCAGAACCGATCCTTTGAGTTTACCTCTTTGGCCCAGGGAAACGAAAAACATGCCTGGCGGGATGTGGGAGAGATTGCGGCAAATGTGGTGACTGATGACCCGGAGGGGGGCATTAAATTGTAATAATCCAAATTACATGGTACTGACCAACAGTGTCCCGGATACGCTGGCAGGAATTGCAAACAGAGGTTTTTTGGAAGGCATGGCGGTGGAATCCGGCAAGAGCTACCGCTGTTCCGTGTGGGCAAAGGGACTGGAGGGCTATGACGGGGAGCTGCGGCTGGCGATTACCGAGGACGGGGAAAGTCTGTGCGAGGCGGCAGTTTCCGGGCTGACCGGGGAATGGCAACAATATCAGGTCCTGCTGGAGCCTGTGCGCTCGGCTTACCAGAACGTGGAGCTGCAGCTGACTATCGGGTCCGGCAGCGCGGCGGTGGACATGGTTTCCCTGTTTCCCACAGACACTTACAAGGGTAGAGAAAACGGACTGCGTGCGGATCTGGCGGAGAAGCTGGAGGTCCTGCAGCCCAAATTCCTGCGGTTTCCCGGAGGCTGTGTGGTGGAGGGTGTGAGCCTGGAGCTGGCCTATGACTGGAAGGATTCCATCGGCGTGGACCGGGAGGGAGAGCCCCTGTATTTCAACGGCACTTACGGGGACCTGGCAGCCAGAAAACAGGGGCAGAATATCTGGACCAATGAAAATACCTCCAGCGACCGTTATCCCTCGTATATGAGCTATGGACTGGGATTTTATGAGTTTTTTCTGCTGGCGGAGGATTTAGGTGCGGTGGGCGTGCCTGTGGTCAACTGCGGGCTGTGCTGTCAGGGGCAGAGCAACGGCAGGGGAAAGGCGGTGGGAACACCGGAATTTCAGGAGTATATTCAGGACGCCCTGGATCTGGTGGAATTCTGCCGGGGCGGAGCGGATACCAAATGGGGAAAGGTCCGCGCGGCCATGGGCCATGAAGAGCCTTTTGCTCTGAAATACATAGGTATCGGCAATGAGCAGTGGGGAGCGGATTTCTTTGCCCATTATGAGGCTTTTGTGGAGGCCTTTGCCCAGGCGAGGCAGGAAAATCCGGAAATGTATGGGGACATTGAGCTGATGTTTACGGCGGGGGTGGACGACGGCGACAGCGGCGCGGATTACATGGCGGCCTACAGGGAAGCGTCCCGTTATCTTGCGGAGCACCCTGAGCTGACGGTGGATGAATTTGCAGGGGCCATTGACCATCATTATTATAATGCGCCTGACTGGTTTCTGGAGCATACGGATTACTATGACGAGGCAAATTACAGCAGAGACGTTGCTTCCATGACGGATACTCGCTTCGGAGGCGGGATGAAGGTGTTTTTAGGGGAATATGCGGCTCAGTCCAATACCTTAAGGGCAGCGCTTGCGGAGGCCGCGTATATGACGGGGCTGGAGCGCAACGGAGATATAGTGGTGATGGCGGCTTATGCCCCGCTTTTTGGCAATATTACGGCTACGCACTGGGCGCCGGACCTGATCTGGTTTAACAATCATCAGGTCACGCCTTCCATTAACTATTATATCCAGCAGATTTTTTCGAGAAATGCGGGGACCATCCTGCTGTCCTCAGAGCTTACCGGGGCGGAAGAGCCGGCGGAGGGCCTGCACGGGGCCGTGGGCCTGGGCACCTGGAACACCAGAGCAGCATTTTCCGATTTGCAGGTGATTGACAATGAAACGGGAGAGGTCCTGGGAGCGGATGACTTCAGCGAGGACGATTTCACGGAGAACTGGATCAATGTGTCTGACGGCAGGTGGAAAACGGAAGAGGGCAGGCTGATCCAGAGCAATTCCAGCACCAACACCGCACGCTATGCCAATACTGGTACCGCCGCTTATTTTGGCAGCGCGGACTGGAAAAATTATACCTTGACCGTCACCGCCAGAAAGGACGGGGGCTCAGAGGGCTTTTTGATCCCCTTCGCGGTACAGGATACAGACAACAATTATTTCTGGAATATCGGCGGCTGGAATAATACGGTGTCCTGTTTACAGCAGGTCAGTGACGGCGCAAAGTCGGACCGGGTTTCCGGAACGGTGAGGGATTGTGTGATCAAGAACGGGCAGGAGTATCAGCTGAAGCTGGTGGTGACGGAAAGTAATGTAAAGTGCTATATTGACGACGAATTATACATAGACTACAATATCAGCGAAAAGAAACGTTACGAAAGCTATCAGGTGGTAAGCACCGACGATACCGGAGATATTATTATCAAGCTGGTAAATGTGACCGGCCAGGCCAGGACCTTTGCCCTAGACATAGCAGGTACGGGGGCGCTTGCGGATACCGCGGCAGTGGAGCAGGCGGCGGGAGACAGTCTGACCAATGATAATATTTTGGGCCGGGAAGAGGCGGTAACGCTTAGAATTTCTGAGCTTTCCGATATTACGGAGCAGTTTAATTACACGGTGCCGGAATATTCGGTGACGGTTCTGAGGATCGGCCGATAGTATTTCAGTCGCGGCAGGGCCGCGACATGGAGGTTAGTATGATAAAAGCAGTTTGGATTTTGCTGGGAATTATAGCGGTGCTGCTGGGGATGGCTCTTATTTACATTTTGTTTCTGCTGGTGTGTGATCTGCTGGTGGATCCGAAAAAGGAATACGATCATTGTGACCGGTTTTATTTCAGGGTTTTGAACAGCGCGGCCTTCTGCAGTTTCATCCTGGCCCGGTTGAAAATCCGGCTGGAGGGAGCGGAAAAGGTGCCTTGGGATCAGCGCTTTTTACTGGTGAGCAATCATTGCTCCAACTTTGATCCGATCATCACCTGGTATCTGCTGCGGAAAAACAATATGGCGTTCGTGTCTAAAAAGGAAAATTTTAGGGTGCCCTTGTTTGGGAGGATGATCCGTAAGTGTGCGTTTCTGGAGATAGACAGAAAGGATCCCAAGGAGTCCGTGCGGACACTGATGAAGGCCGCAGATTTGATCAAACGGAATGAGGCTTCTGTGGGGGTTTATCCAGAGGGCACCAGGAACAGGACGCCGGAAAATGGTCTGCTGCCTTTCCATAACGGAGTATTTAAGATTGCCCAGATGGCAAAGGCGCCTGTGGTGGTGGCAGCGCTGCATGGAACAAATTTAATTCATAAGCATTATCCCTGGCGGCGTACAAAAATCCGTCTGGAGATACTGGAGGTGATACCGTCCGAAGAAATTACAGGTGTGCGGACCGCGGAGATCGGAGAGCGGGTGGCGAAGCTGCTCTTAAATCCATAAATTGGCTGATGACAGCCGCGGCGGCACGTTTGAAATACCCTCTGTCGGGAGATACTTATCTGCAAGGGAGTTAATTCCTCTAATGTAAACGTTCTCGAAATGGAGGTATTTTATGGAAGATGATACAATTAAGCTCTTGCGGGAGTGTAACGCGGGGATCAAGATGGGAGTGTCCACCTTAGACGATGTGATGGAGCATGTGCAGGAGGATTCTCTGCGCAATTTGCTGGCAAAGAGCAAGGAGACTCATACACGGCTGGGCAATACCACCCATGATTATTTAAAGGAGTATCATGATACGGGGAAGGAGCCGGCCATGATGGCAAAGGTGATGTCCAAGATGAAGACCAATATGAAGCTGGATGATGAAGGCCCGGACAGCACTGTGGCCGAGCTGGTGACGGACGGCTGCAATATGGGGATCAAAAGCATTTACCGCTATATCAACCAATATCCGGCGGCCGAGGATAAGGTCAAAAAGCTTGCAAAACAGGTGGCGGAGGCAGAGGAAACACTGGTGAAGGATCTGCGGGCGTATTTGTGATGGCACCCGCGGCAGCCGTCCTTGTCCAAATAGTATTTGACAAAAATTCCAAAAACTGTATACTGGAATCATAAAGGGAGTAGCTGGCACGGATGGATTCCGTGTTTACTCTGCCGTCAGTACGATCCTTTCAGGATCCGGCTTTGTAATGAAATGGCGAGACTTTACTGTTACAAAAGCGGTAATGTCTCGCTTTTTATACTTTGCCGGAAAATCTTAGAAAGGGGTACTTTTATGGAAATTATTTTTTGGTCTCTGGTTTTGGCAGCAGGGCTTGCCCTGCTGGTAAAGGGTGCGGATTTGTTTGTGGACGGAGCCGGCGGGCTTGCCGCCGGACTTGGAATCCCCCAGCTGGTGATCGGTCTTACCGTAGTAGCAATGGGCACCAGCATGCCGGAAGCAGCGGTCAGTATTTCTGCCGTAATCAAGGGAAACGCGGAGATTACGATCGGGAATGTTGTAGGAAGTAACATTCTCAATATTTTGATTATACTTGGTCTTTCTGCGGTTATCATCCCGCTGGCTGTGGAAAAGAACACGATCAGGTGTGAACTTCCCTTTCTTACTGGAGTCAGTATATTGCTGCTTCTGCAGGGGCTTGATGGTGAGATCGGACTTTTGGACGGGATGATACAGGTGGTTCTGTTTGGGGTGTATCTTGTTTATTTGTTTGCTCAGGCCAGGAAAAACAGAAAAGAAAATGAAAAAGAAGATGCAAACAAGCAGGTCAGGAATGTCTGGCAGTTAATTTTGCTGTGTATTTTGGGATTGGTCATGACCGTAGCAGGAAGTAGCCTGGCGGTGGATGCCGCCAGCGAAATTGCTGCGAAACTTGGAATGAGCCAGCGCTTGATCGGGCTTACCATTGTAGCTCTTGGTACGTCCCTTCCCGAACTTGTAACCTCCGTTACGGCTGCGAAAAAGGGGAAGCCGGATATTGCCATCGGAAACATTGTGGGCAGTAACATCTTTAACATCCTGTTTGTAGTGGGAATTTCCGCCCTGATTCATCCGGTGGCGTTTGCGGAAGGCTTTCGCTTTGACAGTATCGTCTCCGGGGCAGCAGCATTGCTGCTGATTTTGTTCTGTGTAAAGGATAAAAAACTGAAGCGCTGGCAGGGCATCTTACTGCTGGCAGGATACGGGCTGTATTTCCTGGCAATACTGTAATAAATTACAAGTATGGTTTGTGCCGAAGCGTCACAAATCTTATCAGGCAAAAGAAAAATCAGATATTTTGCCAGCCTTATCGGCGTAAAACGCTTCGGAATGGAGGGGAAATGAATATTGCCGAGATTACCATGTTTGTAGTCAGGCTGTTGGCGGGAACGGGAGTGTTTTTGGTAGGGGTCCATCTGCTTACCTCCAATATCGAACAGCTGGCCACGGGAAAAATAAAAAGCCTGTTTGGGAAAACCGCCGATAAAAAGCTGCCCAATGTTGCAATCGGCATGGGAGCTACCGCGCTGATTCAAAGCTCCGGTGTCACCACGGTACTGATCGTGGGCTTTGTAAACGTGGGCATTGTAAATCTGTATCAGGCGGCGGCAATGATTATGGGCGCGAACATCGGTACAACCGTCACCGCACAGATTGCTGCGCTCAGCGCATTTCCTGTTACCACTTATATTCAGGTTTGTGTTTTTGCGGGGATTATGATGTATATGGTCTGCAGGAAGGAAAGCTTCAGGAGAGCAGGACTGATCTTTGCCGGACTGGGGCTGATCTTTATTGGGCTTTCCTTAATGTCTGACGCCATGAAGGGCAGCCGGGATATGATACAGGTGCTGTTTGAGCATGTGAAGAATCCTTTTTTGCTGTTCATCATCGGAATCCTGCTTACAGCGCTGGTGCAGTCCAGCTCTGCCACCACATCCATCATTATTGCCATGTCCGTGGCTGGGCTGACCATCGGTACAGGCGGAAACGAGGTCCTTTACATAATTCTGGGAACAAATATTGGTTCCTGTGTCACTGCGCTCATGTCCTCTTTTACTGCAGGGGCCAACGCAAAGCGGGCAGGTTTGATTCATCTGCTGTTTAATACGCTTGGTTCGGTAATATTCTTTATATTACTTATCCTTTGGCCCGGTTTCTCACAAATGACCTTTCAGAGGTGGTTTGATTCCGCCGCCACACAGATTGCCATGTTCCATACCTTTTTCAATGTGATTTGTACGTTGCTTTTCCTGCCGTTTTGCGGAATGTTTGTAAAAGTATCCGAGGCGTTGATTCAGGAAAGGAAAACGAAAAAGGCCGGCAAAGCCGATACCTGCCTGGACGAGAGAATGCTTACTTCGCCGTCTCTGGCCATTTCCCAGCTGGAAAAAGAGACAATTCTTTTGGCGGAGGAGGCCATGGGGGCTTTTCGTACCGCTTATCAGGCTTTCGACAAAAAGGATCAATCTCTGCTGGAGCCGGCCCAGGAGCAGATCGACAGGGCTGACGAGGTATATCATGGCATCGTTAATTATCTGATTCGCCTTTCTGCCCAGAGCAAGCAGGTGATCCATGAAAAAAGCATCTCCAATATCCATAGCAATGTGGGCGATATTATGAGGATTGCAGAGATAGCCGACAATTTTATAAAATATACCCGAAGCACCATGAAACATAATCTTGATTTTTCCGGGAGTGTCAGGCGTGAAATAGGTGAGATGGTTCAAAAGGTGGAAGAGCTGTACAGCCTTACCAAGCAGATTATTTCTGAAAAGGATGTGTCCCTTCTGGCAAAGGCCGACAGGATTGAGGACGAGATTGACGGCTTTCGCAAGCGGCTGATTGACGGACATATCGAGCGGCTGAACGCGGGAATCTGCAAACCTGAAAGCAGCGGCGTTTTTATCAACCTTGTATCCAATCTGGAAAGACTGGGGGACCACCTGACCTATATTGCCTATACGGTCAGTTGACAGCCGGGCGCCGGTTTCGTATGATAAAAGGAGAAATGCAGCAGGTTTGGGTTTGAGCAGTGTATGCGGCTGAGGAACAGATAAGAATGAAGGGGGAGAAGAGGATGGCACAGCAGTTTGAATATAGTGAGAATACTGTGGTTACCACGGATCGGGGGAAGGTGAAGGGGTATGGCTGGAGAGGGCTTT
This sequence comes from uncultured Acetatifactor sp., assembly GCA_910586485.1. Classification (GTDB taxonomy): domain Bacteria; phylum Bacillota; class Clostridia; order Lachnospirales; family Lachnospiraceae; genus Acetatifactor. The sequence continues at coordinate 4,900 of CAJUIA010000023.1, read as the reverse complement.
ACATTTTTAAGGGCATTCCTTACGCCAGGGCCAGGCGCTTTCATGCACCGGAGCCGGTGGATGCCTGGGAGGGCGTGCTGGATGCTTCAAGCTATGGTTATGTCTGTCCGCTTCTGGATTTGGGAAAGCCTCAGGGGGAGATTCGGGTTCCCCATCGCTATTGGGTGATGGACGAGGACTGTCAGAATCTGAATATATGGACGCCCGGCTGTGACGGCGAGAAGCGGCCGGTCATGGTATGGCTCCACGGCGGCGGTTTTGAAGCCGGCTCTTCCATTGAGCAGGTGGTTTATGAAGGGGAAAACATGAGCCTTCAGGGGCAGGTGGTAGTGGTTTCCATAAACCACAGGCTCAATGTGCTGGGGTACTGCGACCTGTCCGATTTCGGTGAGGAATACGCCAATTCCGGCAATGCGGGTACGGATGATATAATAGCTGCCCTTGCCTGGGTGAAGCGAAATATAGAGGCTTTTGGCGGCGATCCGGACAATGTGACGGTATTCGGACAGTCCGGCGGCGGTGCCAAGGTGACCACGCTGTTACAGTCTCCGGCGGCGGACGGCTTATTTGCCAAAGGGATTAATATGAGCGGGGTCATCGGACCGATGCTGGCGGATGCCACGGGAAGCGGCAGGGAACTGGCGGAGGCCATGATGAAGGAACTGGGGATAAAGTCTGTCAAGGAGCTGGAGACAGTGCCTTATGCCCGGCTGGCGGAGAGCTATAAAAAGGCACGGGATATTCTGGGGCCTCAGGGGAAATATGTGGGCGGCTGTCCTCATCCCAACGCATATTACGCCGGAGAGCCTGTGGCAAACGGCTTTCGCAGAGAGACGGCACATATCCCGCTGATGATAGGATCGGTATTTGGAGAGTTTGCCGCATTTATGTCGGCCAGGCAGGATCGCAGTAAAATGAGCAGAGAGGACGGCGTGCAGGCCGTGACCTCGGCGCTGGGGCAGGAGGCGGCAGGTGAGATGCTGCCATTATTTGAGAGTGCGTATCCGGACCGCAACCCTGTGGATCTGCTGTCTCTGGACTTTATTTTCCGGCAGCCGGAAATCAGCTATATCCGTCTGCGTAGCAGCGTGAACCAATGCACCTGGAGCTACCTGTTTGAGCAGGATTTCCGGATTGACGGCGGCTGCGTGGCCTGGCACTGCAGTGACATTCCCTATTTCTTCCACAATGCGGAGCTGGTGCCGAATACGCAGATGCCCGGTGTAGAAAAGCTGGAAGAGCAGATTTTCCGGAGTGTGATGGCTTTTGCCCATACGGGTGATCCCAACAATGATGCTATCCCACAGTGGAAAGCATCCACGCCGGAGGAAGAGCACACGATCCTTTTTTCCGGAGATACAAGGGTGGTTACAAATCATGACCATCAGCTGATACCCCTGGCGGCAAAATACCTTGGCCCGCTGCTTGGCAGAGCCATGTCCGGAGGCGGGGCAAAGATCCAGCACTGAATCTCCGCCGGGAGCAGTATTCGGCATATGTTAATTCTGCCATAAAATATTCTGCTCCCACAGCACCGGATAAGAAATCAGGTCACGGCCGTCCAGATGTTCTTTGTTCATATCCACGGCTGTGATCTGGCTGTTGTCATAGGTAGTGTAGTAATAAATGCCCTTATCTGCATTGCAGCAGCAGGAGTAAATAGTAACCTCATACAATCCGTCCCCTATGTCAACGCAGCCCCGCTGCTGTTCCACGCTTTTTAAAATATGGAAGAACTGGCTTACGTTTTCTGCTTCCGAGGTGCCGCAGCGGGAATTTAGCAGGGTAAAGGCCGCTTTTACAAAGCGTGAGGCGGAGGACAGGTCCCCCGGAAGCCCCATGGCGCCCATGCCCCGGCAGTATGGCTCCAGGGTGAGATTGTGGCAGAAATTGTTGATGGGCGGATTGGCAGACAGGGCCATATAGTTGCTCAAATTGGTCATATGGTAGTCGAAGGGCGGATTATTAGTTAAAAGTCCGATCGGGTTGTCATAAACCTTCAAGCCTTCCTTTACGGATTCCACCGTAATGCTGCCGTCCCTGCCGGAGATGATCCAGTGCAGGGATGCAGGCGGAAGCGCCTCGCTGAAGGCGAGAGACACCGGATTTAAGCGGGACAGCAGCTCCTTTGCCCGAAGGATGGTGGCGCACTGGCCTAAGATCCAGGGGATAAGCTCAAAGGAGGCAATATTGTCCATTCCTTCCCGGAAGGATTTGTAATCTGCATTTCCAGGGAAATTTAAGCCCGCCATGCTAAGACCTGCCTCGTTGGTGGCTTCATAGTAAAGGGGATAATCGTCCGCAACATAGGCCATGCCGATCATGGCATAATGCTGGGAAAGCGTTTCTGCATATCGAAAACGGAAGGGATAATTCCTGGGTGTGATGGTTATTTCCTCATGATAAGAATAGTCCAGATCCAGATTTCTGCCAAAATAAAAATCCTGATTTTGAAATGCCGCTGCCGTACACATATCGTTATACCTCCGTTCTGAAATGATTTCTTTTATTGTCTGTATATTATATGTATTTATTCCGGTATTCGCAGGGAGCTCCTGTAATTTTCTCTAAAGCGCCGGGAAAATGAGAGGATGAGAAAAATTTCCAAAAACAGGTTTAGGTGCAGATGTCGTTCTGACAGTCCGGGCAGTATACACTGCTCCTGCCGCCCACAACGATGCGGCGCAGATTGCCTCCGCAGACAGAGCAGGGCCGGCCGCCCCTGCCATACACCTGTAGAAACGGAGTGTTACGGTAATCTCGGCCCTTTGTCTGCAGGTAATCTTCCGGTGTAATTTGATTTTTTTCGACGAAAAAGGCGAGACGTTCCGGCACGGCGGCTGCGATTCGCTTCCATTCCGCCGGCTTTAAACTATTCGCCGGACGTGTGGGGCAGATTCCGGCAGTAAAGAGAATTTCGTCGGAATAGATATTGCCGATTCCTGCAATTACACTTTGGTCCAGCAGGCATTCTTTTATGGTCTTCCTGCGCTTTCCCAGGCGGGCCGCCAGATATGCCGGTGTAAGTTTATCATCAAATGGCTCGATACCAAGATTTCCGATTCCGCTGTATATATCCTCTTCGTTTTCTCGAATCAGCCAGAAACGTCCGAAGCGGCGCATGTCGGAGAAACGAAGCTCTGGAGCAGGCAGGTTATTCGAAACAGACACATTTTCAGAGGCAGGCGCGTTATCCGAGCCTGGCAGTTCCTCAGGGGAGCTGCTGAGGCTGAAAATAATGTGAGTATGAGCTTCTTCCGGAAAATCTGCAGGTGCAAGCAGCAGACAGCCAGTCATGCGCAGGTGAAGGATAATCCGGTCATGGCTGCGCAAATGTATGATCAAAAATTTTCCCCGCCGTTCCATGTGGGAAATAGTCTGCCCGGTCACCAGGCGGCAGAATTCCCCGGCATTGGGATAAGCGGTGATTTCAGGGCGCTTTACAGTAACCTTTGTGATGGTAAGTCCCTGAATCTGGGGTTCCAGTACTCTTTTGACGGTTTCAACTTCGGGTAATTCCGGCATGATTTTTTCAGCCCTTTCCTGAATTCTTCAGTCCATTGTCTGCAGTCTGCTTTTTGGTGAAATTTTTAACCTGCTTTTTGAATTCGGTAATGGTTTCCGCTTTAGCGGCGGCTTTCAGCCATCTACTCAGTACCTGCAGGTCCGTTTCTTCCTGAATTCGTTTCTTGAGCGGCTCCGGTACTTCACCCAGATCCTCCAGCAGTTGCAGAATATCCTCTGCTTTTCCAAGGGCGATACCTTCTGCTTTTCCAAGGGCGATACCTTCTGCTTTTCCAAGGGCAATGCCCTCTGCCCTTCCCAGGGCAATGCCCTCTGACTTTCCCTGATCCCTGACGTAAGCATCCTCGCCATAACGGTCCCGGACCGCTTTTAAATGTGCCTCATAATAATACCGCAGTGTCTTCCCCAGACTCATCCGTTTCATGATCTCCACCGCCTCCGCCAGACCTTTGTTTTTTGTCGCCAGCATCTCCAATTCCTCCTTACTTTCTGCGTGAAACAGCCGGATCCAGTCGTCCAGCCTGTCTCCCGGCAGACCTTTCTTAAGCTCGATGATGTGCAGCTCCCACAGATCGGTCAGCTCTTTGCCCTTTTCGTCCCGCAGCCGGTACACAGAATGGCAGCTTTCACTTTCCAACAGTTTAAAATCCAGAATGCTGATGCTGATACATTTCTTAAGCCGGCTGTAATTCTGGCCGATTAACAGGTCTTCGTCATACATCTTCGCCAGATAAAAGAGCTGCCTTTTCACCCATTGCTGCTGCATCCTGATCTGCAGCTCCACGTTGATTTTTGTGTCGTCGTTCAGTTCCAGCGCAATATCCAGAATCCCCAGTTTCTGACGGCGGTGCCGCTTCCACAGCCTGGGGGATACAAGCCCTGCCGACCGGATGCTGTCCAGGGGGATTTCCAGGACATCACTTAGGAACTGCCTTCTGACAGTTTCACAGGCAAAGACCTCGTGAAACATGTCGTCGTACTTTAAAGAAATAATACTTGCCGGATTGTTTTTCATTTGTCCTCCTGTTTTCAGCAGGAGAGAAATATTCCATCAACCCGGTGTGTTTTGCGAAATGTCTCCTGCCTTTAAATTGAATTGAGTGAATTAAAAGCATAGACTTTTCGAAAAACAGAAAATGGATTTGACTGATCTTTACATGAGAATTGTTATGCTTTGTCTACATCATATCATATCTGAATCATTTGTCAAGGAATTTATAATTTTATGGTACGCTGTTACGTTTCGAAATTTTCGGAGTTTGGTACAGATTTACGGAGTTTCGGCGTAGGTTAGTGTTTGACAAAGCGGAGGCAGCGTGCTAAAATCCCGAGTTTGACACTTGTGAAATCAAAAAGTGGCTACAAACCCAGTAGT
>CAJUIA010000022.1 GCA_910586485.1 uncultured Acetatifactor sp. | reverse complement strand
CTACTGGGTTTGTAGCCACTTTTTGATTTCACAAGTGTCAAACTCGGGATTATACTCTTTTTGCAGGAAAGGACAACTATTATGGCACAAAATCCTATTGTAACTGTTACCATGAAAAACGGAGACGTAATCAAGGCAGAGCTTTACCCGGAGATTGCTCCCAATTCCGTAAACAATTTCATCAGTCTGATCAACAAAGGTTTTTATGACGGGTTGATCTTCCACCGGGTCATCAAGGGCTTTATGATCCAGGGAGGATGCCCGGAAGGAACAGGCATGGGTGATCCCGGCTACAGCATCAAAGGTGAATTTTCTCAAAACGGTTTTGACAATCCCTTAAAGCACACGGAAGGTGTACTCTCCATGGCACGAGCGCAGAATCCCAATTCCGCCGGCAGCCAGTTTTTCATTATGCACAAGACAAGCCCCCATTTGGACGGCGCTTATGCGGCGTTTGGGAAAGTAATCGAAGGTATGGAAGTGGTGAATAAAATCGCCGATACAAAAACCGACTGGAACGACAGACCCACGGAGCCTCAGGTGATGGCGAGCGTTACCGTGGACTGCTTCGGCGCAGAGTATCCGGAGCCGGAGAAGGTCTGAGGGTACAGATCGCATTTTTCAGGGAATTCTTTGCAGCTTTGATCCGTAGGCATTGATGTCTTCGTTTGGTATAATAAAAATGACTCTTATATTGTATGTATCATATTTTACCAATCATTTCCTTATACAGCGGAGGCATACCCTTGAAAAAACATAAAGATACGAAACATCTTGATAAAAATATGGAGCCGGAGCTGGCCGCGATCCTGGAAAATGAAATGGAGGCTAACCAGTACGCGGCCAGGTGTCTGATTGTCTGTGCCATTGTAGGCGTGCTTGCCTGGCTCTTAAACATGATCGGCATTTTCATTGTCCCACACAGAATTATGGACGTTGCCATGCCCCTGCTGATCCTGTCCTTTTTGCTGCCTGCCCCCGTCTACAAAATAACGGGCGGCAAGCCCGGCTGGGTTAAATATGTTACGATTTTCTGCGTCACTCTGGGTGTCTTTATCCTGTCCTCTGCCATGCCCAAGCACGGCGTTCTGGCCTGGGCACTGCCCCTTTTGTTAAGCTGTCATTACTATTCCCAAAAGCTGACCCGGCTTACCCTCCTGGCCTCCTGGATTCTTTTTTCCGCCTCTGTTTATATCGGCATGTACTTCGGTGAAGGCGATCTGAACCTGCTGGCAGAGCATGATGTGGTCGGAATCAGGACGGTCACTGGCGATATGCTGCATTATGCCACCATTTTTTACGTGGTGCCGAGAGCGCTGATTCTTCTGGGGCTTTCTTCTATCTGCACCATGATGGCCGGACGGACCAGACGGCTTCTGGAGCGGCAGATCAAAGACAGCGAAGAAAGACAGCGGATTTCTACCGAGCTGGATGTGGCCACTCATATTCAGGCCGATATGCTGCCCCGTATCTTCCCGGCTTTTTCCGACCGGACAGAATTTGACATCAATGCCTCCATGAATCCGGCAAAGGAAGTGGGCGGGGACTTTTATGACTTTTTCATGGTGGACGAAAAGCACCTGGCAATCGTAGTGGCGGACGTTTCCGGCAAGGGCGTTCCTGCCGCCCTGTTTATGGTGATCGGCAAAACGCTGATCAAGGACCACACAAAGCCGGGAACGGACCTGGGCGACGTATTCTCGGAGGTCAACGATCTCCTTTGCGAATCCAACAGCGAGGGCCTGTTCATCACTGCCTTTGAGGGTGTGCTGGACCTTGTGACCGGAGAATTCCGTTTTGTCAATGCAGGGCACGAAACTCCCTTCATCGCAAAATCCGGCGGCATCTACGAGCCTTATAAGCTGCGGCCCGGATTCGTGCTGGCTGGAATGGAGCATATGAAATATAAAAGCGGCAGTATGCAGCTTGCTCCCGGAGATAAAATTTTTCAGTATACAGACGGTGTAACGGAGGCTACCAACGAAGCCAAAGAGCTTTATGGCACAAAAAGACTGGCAGACATTCTTGCGAAAAATACCGCAATGACGCCTGCCGAACTTCTTCCCGCCGTAAAGGCGGATATAGACGCTTTTGTGGGCAATGCGCCTCAATTCGACGACATCACCATGCTCTGCGTAGAATACATAAAACCAATGCAGGCATAAATAGCGCTCACCTGTTCCTGCCGTAGATGTTTCCGCCCGTCTCCCCAAGCTGCGCGCGGACCTTTCCCATCAGCAGCTCTTCGTCGATGGGCTTGATAACATAATCCTTTGCGCCTCCCGCCACGGCCTTCAGCACATAATTTTTATCATTGTTGGAGGTGAGAAAGATTACCGGCACCTGCGCCAGGTGTTCATATTCCCGAATCAGCCGCAGCATCTCATAGCCGTCGATTTCAGGCATGTCAATATCCAGAATAATCAGGTCCGGAGTTCTTGTTTTCAAAAACTCCAATGCCCGTCCGCCGCCTGCAAAGCAGTGCAGTTCATATTTTGTTCCCAAAATTTTGCCCAGCATTTTCAACACAATGGCGCTGTCGTCCACCGCTACAATCTTTTTCTTTTCTCCGAATGCCATATTCCTTATCCTCCTTTATCTCAGAAAAGCGTTGGCTTTATCAGCCTTCCCTTAGTAATCCGATTGCCTTATCCTCGTCAAACTCATCCTCCAAGGCGGTAAGTACGTTTTTAACCCGCTCATACATTTCCCGCTCCAGCGGACTGCCAAGCCATGCCTTCAGCCGCTCAATGACCTGCTCCGTCTCAAAGTCATCCAAAAGCAGGGCTGCCTGCTCCAGGTCCTCCTGCGTCAGCCGCAGTACCTCCCGGACAGCCGCATCAGCAGTGCCATCCGCTCCTGCATTTTCCGCCCCTGTTGATTCGGCGGCATCCTCCTGCCCTCCTGAAGTGTCATTCTGACCTCCGGGGGTGTCCTCCTGCTCTCCGGAGGTATCCTTCTGAGCCTTTGAACCACAAAGCTCCCGAAAGCCTTCCAGGGTATGTTCCCAAAGCGTCAGCAGCTCTTCCCAATGAGATTTTACCCAGGCCGCGTCTCCTGCCTTGCTTTTCATCTCATGCTCATAAGCCATATCCGCCATCCTGTCCGCCCCCAGCGTCCTGGCATTGCCCTTCAGACCATGAACCAAAACAGCATAATTTTTCATATCCTCCTTCGCCAGAAATTCAGCCATGGTTTCCTGCTTCTCCCGCTCCTTCAGAAACAGAGCAGCCAGATCCAGATAAGTCTCCATGTCATTCAACGCATGGGACAAACCGTTTTTCAGAGATATGCCATATTCCAGAAAGTACGCTTCCCCATTCGCTCCGCCGGAAACGCCTGCCGAGGCACCCTCTGCCCTCCCGGAAATGCCTGCCAATCCGGCTTCCTTCTCCCCAACAGCGTCCTCCCGCTTCCGGATCAGCTCCTGCGGAAGGTATTCCGCCACGGTCTGCTCCAAAACATCCCCGTCAATGGGCTTTGTCAGAAAATCTGCAAAGCCTTCCTTCATGTATCCCCCCCTGGCTCCCGATACCGCGTTAGCCGTAAGAACAATCACTGGCGTATCCTGATTCGGGAAATCCTCCAGCTTGCGAATCTCATGAAACGTCTCAATTCCGTCCATCTCCGGCATCATATGATCCATAAAAATGATATGATATTTCTGCTTTTTCACCAGCTCAAGGCAGGCCCTTCCGGAAGCTGCGGTGTCGATCTGTATGCGGGTGCGCTTCAGAAGAGATGTAAACACCGTGAGGTTCATGGTATTATCGTCCACCACCAGCACCCTTGCTTCGGGCGCTTCAAAGGCCTGCCGATACTCTGACCGCCCCTGCTCCTGCCGGCTGCGAATGGATTCAAAATCCCCTGTAGGCTCGTCACATATTATTTTCTGCGGAATGGTAACGGTAAAGACGGAACCCTTCCCGTATTCGCTTTCCACCTTCATTTCCCCGTCCATCAGCTTCAGCAGAGACATGGTGATATTCATGCCCAGCCCCGTCCCCTCAATATGCCGATTCTGCTCTTCGTCCAGCCTCTGAAAGCTCTCGAACAGCTTTCCCATATCCTCCTGCTTAATGCCCATGCCCGTATCCTTCACGGAGATGATCAGGCATATCTGCTCCGGCCCCTTTCTTTCATAAGCCATGTAAAGCTCTATGCCGCCCCCCGGCGTATACTTCACGGCATTGGTCAGCAGATTGGTCACTACTTGCTTGATCCTCACATCATCCCCATAAAGCACTCTGGGCAGCGTCTCATCCAACGAAAAATGAATACTCAAATCCTTTTCCCGCGCCCGCAAAAATATCATGTTCCACAAATCCATGATCAGAACGGCCGGTTCATATTCCACCTCAATGATCTCCATTTTCCCGGATTCAATTTTGGATAGATCCAGAATGTCATTAATCAGAAAAAGCAGGGTCTTGCCGGAGCTTCGAATATTGGCCGCATAGGTTAAAAGCTGTTCATCCCGGCACTCCCGCAGGATCATTTCATTCATGCCCAGCACCGCATTGATGGGTGTCCTGATCTCATGGGACATATTGGAAAGGAACAGGCTTTTGGCCTCATTTGCCATCACGGCCTCATTTTTCGCCTTCTCGTACTCCTTGTTCAGCTTGCGGATCCGGTCCAGCGCCGTCCGCGCATCTCGGAGCTCGTTCAGCTCCGTCACATCATCTATGACCACCACCACCGATTTTTCCCCGCCGCTTTGGATATAACTGGTAGTCAGGGACAGATTACGGATCTTCCCCTCCAACACGTAATTTACCGGCATGTCGCTTACTTTTTCTTTTTCATAAATCGTATCCAGTATTACCTCGTTAAAATCATCCGTGCCCTCCCTGGTCAGGAATATATTGATGAAGGAATCGCCAATATCCTCCTGGGTCAAGCCCAGCATATGCTCCGCCGCCGGATTGAGCATGGTAATCCTGCCGTTCATGCTGATTACCATGACCCCCTCCAGCAGGTTCGTTACGATCTCCCTGTAAAGGTCCTGAAAACTATTCTGTTCCATCCCCATATACCCCTTTGCCGCCTGCTGTCCTTTAACGGCTCCCCGGATATTTTACCTCTGCAGTTCTTTGCGGATCCGCAAAATATTCCGGCCTTCTTTATACTCATAAGTGATTTCGTCCATACTCTTCTTCACGATATAAATGCCCAGTCCGCCCACCTCGCGCTCTTCCGCAGACAGAGTCACATCTGGGTCCAGCTTTGCCAGAGGATCATAAGGCACTCCCTGATCAATAAAGGTGATTACCACCGAGAGAGGTTCTTCCACTACCTCCACCCGCACCGTAGCCCATCCAATTTCCGGATGATAGGCATAATGAACAATATTGCTGAACAATTCGTCAATGGCAATATCAATCTGGGCCTGTGCTCTTGCAGGACAATCCAGCTGCTCCAGCTGTTCGTCCACAAATGCCGTAATGACGGGAATCTTCTCCGGCATCGCTTCAATGGTCAATTCTTTCATATTACCTCGCAATCTGCTCTATATGAAGCACATCCATAAAGCCCGTGATTTCAAACACGTCATGAATCACCTCGTTGACATGACGAATTCTCATATCCCCGCCCTGTTTCATGATCGCTTTGTGGGCTGATAGCAACACTCTGAGACCTGCGGAGGAAAGATACTCCAGATCCTTAAAATCCAGAATCAATCTTTCCGTCCCCTCCAGGCTTTCCTGAATCGTCATCTCAAGCTGAGGCGCCGTGGTAGTATCCAGCCGCCCCGCCAGCAGCAGCGTAATCTCTGTTCCGTTTTGCTTCTTCTCAATGTTCACGGTAAGTTCCTCCATTCCTCACAATAGTAGTCAAAATACTGCTCCCGCAACGCCTGATATGCTCCCCTGGGCAGATAGATTTTTCTGCCGCTGTCCAGCTCGATCTCTCTGGCGCTCAGGCTCTCCACATGCTCAAGATTAACAAGCCAGGCCGCACCCACCTTTACAAACGCGGGACAGCCGGACAGCATCTCATAAAGCCTTGCCATGGTCTCATGCTGAATCAGCCGGGTTCCGTCCGCCATGTAAACATATTGCTGCTTTTTCTGTGCCTCGCAGCATACAATGTCCTGCACGGCAACCCGTCTGATCTTCCTCGCATCCTTCAGAAGCAGATATTTCACCGGTTTTCCCTCCACTAAAATCACATAAAAGTCCCAAAAGCAGGGCATTCCTTTTACAGGAATTCATGCTATGACATTTTTGCAAATGCCAGACAGGATACGGCCACATCCAGCACAAAGCTTCCGTTCTCCGTATAGCAGAACATCTCCCCCTCCAGCTGCTCCGCCGCCTCTTTTATCGTCACAAGTCCAAAGCCATGATCATTTCCGCCCTTTTCCGTGGCAGGTATGATCCCCTTTTCCACATGCAGATCCTCCCGGCACTTATTTCTGATCCGAATCAGCAGATGACCCCGGTTATACTTCATCTGTACGGAAACCTCCCGGTTTCCCGGCTCCAGCTTTCTTAAAGCGTCCCAGGCGTTTTCCAGACCGTTGGACAATATCTGACACAGCTCCATATAAGGCAGCTCTTCCTGCCCCACCTGCAGATCCAGCCTGCATTCCGCCTCTATTTCCTCGAATTTTCTCACATAGTGAACAAATACCGCATTGATATATGGATTGGCGCAGAACTGGCCAGACAAGGTATCCATCTGTACTCCCACGCCCTTTAGGTACGCTTGGGCCTCGTCAATCTTCCCTGCGGCAAGCAGACCGGAAAGGGTGACCGCATGTCCCTTCATATCATGCTTCACTTTCCTGATGTACTGCTGATTCTCAAGCCTGGCCTCCAGCGTAAGCTTCTGCTCCTGCAGAATCCGCTCGCTCTGTCGTTTCCTGTAAAGCAAAAGCTGCCGATAAAGAGCGGCGAAAATCACGGCATATGTCAGGGGCATCAGTATTAAAATCAACAGATAAGCCGGCAGCTCCTGAGGCCTTTGGGTAATAACCACGGGAAAATTGGATTTTACGGCCAGCAGAAGGTAATACAGCGCCGTCATCCCCGCAAAAATTCCCCAGCCCTTCGGCACCGCTTCCTGCAGCTCCAGATAAGGCTTTCTCAGACGGCGGACCGCTCCCCATTCCGCCAGCGGAAACAGCAACAATCTGCCGATAAACATCAATATGTACTGCTGCCCGCCAAAGTAAAAATCTACCACATTTGTCACTACAATAATCCACAAGGCAACTGTATCCGCCAGGCAGAAGGTAAAGAAAAACCTTCCGTTCCTGTCCCTTGAAATCAGCCAGAAGACCAGCAGACTTGGCAGGGTGCAGGTCAGTATAAAGACCTGTCCCATGGTTTCTGCGCCATAAATAATCAGCCCCACCATGTTCAGTACAATCAGCGCTCCCATGGTAATTCCCGTAAGCAGTATCGTCTTCTTTCGAGAATAGCGGGAGCGATACAACAGCATAAACAGAATCAATATATGAAACAGCGACCACAAGACGGATAAATCCCGCAGCAGTGTCATCAATCCACCCCCTCAAACAGTATCTCCTGATACCTTCTTTTCACTTCGGAAATGTAACGTCTGGATACGGGGATCAGTGCGCCTCCAACAATTAAGTCGGTACCAATCAGGTTTTCCACATGATTCATATTGACGATAAAGCTCTGATGACAGCGCAGAAAGGTATCCCCGCACACCTGTGCCGCCAGCTCCCCCAGCTTACCCTTACACTCCAGAACCGCCCCGTCCGTGCAGAAAATGGAAAGAGTATGCTCCCTGCTGCTGACATATAAAACTTTTACATAAGGTATACTTTCTGTCCGCCCTCTGGACTGAATCGAAAGCTTCTGCTGGCGGCCGGCCATAAGGCTCCTGGCCACTCTGGCCAGCAGCTTCTTCACCTCCGCCTCTTGTACAGGCTTCAATAAATACTGAACTGCATAAAGGTCATATGCCTCTCTGTAAAAATCATTGCTGGTGGAAACAAAACAGATGACGGCTTCCTCCTGGATCTTTCGAAGCCTTTTCGCCAATTCAATTCCGTCCATGGACTTTTCCATAAATATATCCAGCAGATATAAATCAAACTTAATATTCTTATCCTTCATATCCGCAAGAAGACTGGCCGTATCAAGGTACACACTGGCCTCATGTCCTCCCAGAAATCTCTTCAAAAGTACGGCATCCTTCATACAGTCGTCGCAAATCGCAATCCTCATAAGCATCCTTCCGCAATTTTGTCTATAGCTGTATACTATTGTACCACTTTTTCATTTCACACCAACATGCTAATTTTGTCAGAAAATGCGTTAATTTTGAATTTTCGTATTTTTAAGCCCATAAAATTTAAAAATACAGGGATCATCTCATGGATAAATCCCTGCATCCTTCCTGTCTAATCAATCTTTTCTACTCCATTCCCTGATCACGCGCAACGCTTCTTCACTGATGGGCGGCGGCGTCTCACCCGGTCTTGCCAGAAAATAGCCCTGGAGCAGATCCACACCCAGTTCCAGCGTTTTTTTCAGTTCTTCCTCCGTTTCCAGACCTTCGGCTATAATCAGCATTCCCCTTTTATGACCATACTCTACAATATTTCTGACAATCTGCTGTTTGTTGGCATCCTTATCAATACTCCGCACAATGCTGATGTCCACCTTGACAAACCGGGGCTTCAATTCCAGGAGATTGATTTCGCTGTTGTATCCGCTTCCGTAGTCATCCAGTGCAAACATGCCGGAAAAATCCTCTACTCTGCTCTTCTTCCGGATCAGCTCCATATCCATGTGCTCCGCCTCCGTAATTTCTATCACGATACGGTCCTGAATCTCCCGGAACTTTTCATGATACTGCTTTTCTTCCTCATCCGTCATGGACTCATTGGCAATGGAATTGATAAACAGCAGCGCATCCGGTGGCACCGCCCCCCGCTCCAGCAGTCCGCAGAAGCACTCCGTAGCACGAAACATCGTAATCCGTTCGATGTCGTGCATATGTCCTTCTTCCTTCGCAAGAGAGATTACTGTCTCCGGAGAACGCAGCGCAGGATAATTAACCCGCATCAGCGCTTCATAAGCATATACCTTTCCGTTGCTGCTCTCAAAAATCGGCTGAAAGAAATAATTTACACCCCCGTTGGCCAGCATATGGTGAAATTCCAGCTTGCTCTGATTTCGGAGCAGATGGCTTTGATATACCTCCGGCTCAAATTCCTTATACCGCCCCTTATGGGACTGCTTTACCTGATACATGGCAAAATCAGCATATTTCATCAGTTCCGATAAGTCTACGCTGTCTTCCGGATACCATGCGATACCGCCGGAAGCACTCAGTCCCATGTTGTCACCATTAGGCAGTACAAATTCCATCTCATAAATGGCCCGATAAAGAGCCGCCACCTTTTCCCTGATTACGTCCCTGCTGTCATACCCGTAAAACAGCAGAATAAACTCGTCACCAGACATCCGAGCGCACAAAGTTTTCTCCGGCGTGTTTTCCACAAAGCATTTCCCCGCCGTCTGTATGTAAAGATCCCCGAAGTTATGGCCAAAACGGTCATTCGTGGTCTTCAGGTTATCCAGATCTATCATCAAAAGGCCTGCATGCTTTAATGCCTCCGGCTTCAGGAACAGTCGGTCGGCCTCACGCTTAAACCCTCTTCTTGCAAACAGCTTTGTCAGATTATCACTGTCTCTTTCATGCTCGATCTGCAGCTTTTCCAGAGTGGAAGCTGTAACATCCTCAATCACACCTACCTGCCGCCCGTTTCCTTTCGTATGCTCTGAACGCAGGTAACGTATGCTGCCGTCAGGCTGGGGAACGCTGAAAACCACACTGCCGTCCTCCCCTGAAGTATGCTCAAGTGTTTGATACAGCTTTTCCTGCAGAGCCAGAAAATCCTTTGGCGACAGGTGTTCGACATTTACCTCATCCATTCCCAGCAGCGGAAAATAATTGTCCGTCACGAAAACGCTGTCAACATCCTGCTGCAGCTCATACCCCGCCAGCTCCACGCTCACCATATCCATAATACTTAAAAAGCGGGTAGAGGACTCCACCACCTCCCGGCCCAGTCTGGAAATGGATTCCGCAAACTTATCAATCTCTTGAATGCCCGTAGCGGTTAAATCCGGCAGGCAATTATCCGACTGTGCCTTCTCTACCTCTGCTGACAGCTTCTTGATGGGCCTGGAAATACGATAACTGGCAGACAATATGCCCACCAGCCCGACGCTGAAGGTCAACACGGCCATGATCAGCAGCAGCCGCTGTATCTGTCTGGAAAAAGCAAAGAGGCTCTGTCTGGGAGCAATCCCCAGAAGATACCACTTGTCTGCGTCAAAGGGCGCGTTATTGCTGTATATTACCAGGCGCTTAGCTGCTCCGTAATAGCTTCCTGCCGCATTTTCCGCAGCCCCGTTTTCCGTCAGACTAAACTGCATCTGCTCCACATCCTGCAGACTTAAAGTATCACCGGAAATCAGGATAGGCGTCAGCTCCTTTCCTTCTCCGTTCGCTTTGGCAAGCAGGTAAGAACCCTGATTATTATCCAAAAGCTCCCCATTCGGCAGAAGAGAGCATACATAGTCTGTCAGCAGCTCGATTCCCAGCACGCCGTAAACGCTTCCGTCCTCCAGAATCAATGGCACGGAATAAGCAATGGCCTCACGATCATCCCCGTCCAGACTGTAGGCTTCCGTCGTCCAATAGCCAAACTCCTTTTCCCTCAGCTCCCGCTGATCCGCCCAGGCAGCCTGATAGGGCTTTTGAAAAAAGGCCTGCTCCCTGTCGGCCTGCTTGGCATAATTAGGCTGCCAGCCCGTGTCCGTAGCAATATAACCGGATCTGACTAGATCCGCCGGAGCCCGCTCCCAAAGCAGGTCCGCGTTTCTTTCTGAGGGCGTTGAGGTGGGGTCCAGATCCCTGAGGTATACCCCCTGCAGGGTATCTGACGCGGCGTCCTCCGGGCCGTCAGTGCAGAATACCACAAAAATACCAGAGATTTTTTTATTATACATAGTATCAATCAGCTCCGGCGTAATCTCTTTAAGCACTTCCAGGCAGCCGTCGCTTTTTTTATTTAAATCTTCCAGTGTAAGCACACCATTATCAAGCAGCTCCTGTACCACTCCGTCAATCTCGTCAGACAGTATTTCCAGACCGGACCAGCTGTCAATCATTTCATTTAACAGATAATTTCCTCTGTTTTCCGTCTGCTGGGCAAGCATATCCGTAGCATTCTCATTCAATTTCCCGATTACGCCGCCGAACAAAAGAGCTCCCAGCATAAATATCATTTCCAGCGCAAGCACGCTCAAAAGCGGTATCAGCAGCTCTCGGAATATGCTTTTCCCCCTCTTTTTCACAGACCCTTTCCTCCTTTGTCAGGTGCGTGGTCTCACCCCTCATATTCCTGAAGCTTCTTAAGCGTTTCCTCGTACCAGGCCTCAAAACATGCGTCGGTACAAAATTCGGCTGCCGCCTCTTCCAGGCTTTGGCCTGATGCAAGCCGTTCCGCCACCACCGCACGATCCTCCACTGCGCGGTCACTCATGGCATACTCTAAAATACTGCGGGCCTTGGCGCCGTTTTCAAAGGCCCTTGTGGTATAGGTGGTATGATTGTTTACCATATCCACCGCCACATTCAGCGTCTTTCCCATCTTCTGACTGATCTCCACGCCGCTGTCTGTAATTGCAGCCTTGTCGTTGGCCGTCCTCTTCACCGGCAGGTAACCGGAGCGGACAGAAAAGGCAATGTTCTGCTCATCTGCAGTAAACCATTTTAAAAACTCCACTGAAGCGTAAACCTCCGCCTCACTGCCTGCTGCCACAGCCATGCCTGCGCCCTGCTGCACTGCGTAAGCAGCTCCGTCTGCAAAGCCTGGGCATGGAAGCACCTCCATCTCAATAGGATAACTTTCCTCATCGCTCTTATTCACGGTATCCGGGAAAAAAGTCGTGCTGGAGGATGAACCCACATAGGCAATGACATTTCCAATTTTTATATCGTCGCTGCGAAAACGTCCTGTAGCCGCAAAATATCCCTTCACAAAGGGAATATAATAATTATCCCACAGCTTTCTGACCGTAGCTTTATCAAAGTCCAGCTTCATTTTTCCGTCTGCCACCCGGAAAATTTCCGTCCCCAGCTGCATACTGCCGATCAGCATATAATTCGCCATAGCATCCCTGCCATAAAGGGCCTTACCGTCTCCTGCTATATCCGGTGTTTTAGCATCCGTCCATTCATAATAAGCCTTTGCAGTCCTCACCAGACTCTCCAGATCCGCAAGATCATCATAGGAAGCGCCCGTCTCCGCCGCAAAGACATCCCAGTCGGTCTTGTTCAACACCAGCACCTCCGTGGACTTTGCCATGGGAAATATTTTAATCTCCCCCTTGCCGCTGAAATCCCCTTCTTCAATATAACTGTCTATGTACGTGGAAATCTCTTCATTGGTGAGATACCCCCTTAGATCCGCTATGCCCCCCAGCTGATCCGCCGCATACGCCGTATCCGCGTAGGCCATAAAAATATTCGGCATTTCTGCTGCTCCTACCTCTCCCTTCAGAGAAGCCATTACGTTTGTCTCCAAATCATTGACCGAGCCCTGACTGCTGCTCTTAACGATAATTCCTTTCTCTTTGCCCACCGTCTCGTTAAACTCCTTCACTAGTCCGTCAAAGGCTGTGAGCTGATCTCCGTTATAATAGTTCCAAACCTCTACCGTCACAGGATTTTTAGGATCAAGGGGCGATTTCCCGCCCTCCCCGCAGCCTGTCAGTGCCGCCGCCATTGCCAGTACCATGCAGACTGCCACCATTCTCATTCGTCTCATCATATGTTTATACCCTTTCGATCGTCTGTAAAAAATCACGCCCGCAATTTTCCTATTATTATAACAGATAACCCTTATCTGTACAAGCGCGCAAGCATCCGAGGCCGAACCGATGCGGCATATTTGTTGTTCATATTTTATTTACAATTCATTCAAGTTTTTTTAAATTTATTATCATTCTTTAGACATTTTCTTATCCTATACTAGGATCATAAGATAAAGCAAGCGATGAGCCAATCGAAATTGCTGTTTACTAAATAACTTTTTCATAATAAATGCCAAGGAACCTAGTTCCTTGGCATCCTCCCTTTTCCGGGGACCTTTTTCCATTTTCACGCCTGTCGGTATCCCTGCCGCTTACTGCACGGCTCTACCTTCCAATATCATACACGCTTTTGACTGTCAAGCCTTCAGGTTTACCCTTTAGAATTTTTACCCTCCTGCTTCCCCCGTTCATATCAAAATAATTGTCCTCAAGCAGCAGGTCCTGATTTTGATTTTGAATTTCCACGGATTTAGCATAAGCCTTGGCCGTTATCACCAGCTCATCCCCCTCCACCTGAACGGTTAGTTCAGGGTCCGCAAAACAAAAATGCTTGGGCGGGCAGAATAGAACCGTGCCCGCGGACAAAGGCTGTTCCGCCTCCCGGCATTCATAGCTTACATAATTTTCATACAGCTCCGCGTCCATGCAGTCTTCCTTTGCCAGCCAGACTGCAGACAGGGCCGGAACCGTCACCTCCGTGCTTCCGCCTCTTAAAATATCTCCCCGATTATTCCGCAGATTCCACTCCACCTGCAGCCGTCTCTCCTGCATTGTCTCGTTGGACACATTCAGGCGAATGGACTTTTTCACCTCATAGGGCTGGGCATTGGGATTGGTGTCCTGGGTGAGGATTCCTTCCTCTTCGCAGGAAAGCAGAACGGGTGCAAAAAACCGCTTTGCGAAATACTGGGCCGCCTTCCATCTCCCACAATAATCAATCGCAGCCCAGCTTGCCACCGGCCAGCAGTCATTGAGCTGCCAGATGATGGTGCCCATACAGCGGCCTCTGTTCCGGCGAAAATGCTCCACCCCATACCGCAGCGCCTCCGCCTGCAGGAGCTGGGAAGCATAGAGGATGCCGTCAAAGCTTAACGGATAAAGATAGGTCTGCTCCATATAATTCATAATCTTGCCGTTTGCCGCACTGTTGCGCTGGTGCTTTTCCATCACATAGGAAAAAATATTTCTGTCCTCCGGCTCCGTAAAGGTTTCCACCGTTTTTGACAGTGGGAAGGACTGGAATCCGAATTCCGATACATAACGGAAAAAGAATTTCCGATATTCCGTGATGGGTTTATTCCCATGCCATACGTCCCAATAGTGCGTATCGCCACGGTTGGGATCGTTGGGATAATCAAAGCTGCCCCCGGAGGAAGGACTGGAGGGCCAGTAAAAGGTGCCCGGATCATGCTCCTTTAACACCTTGGGGATAATATACTCATACATCTTGATATAATCCGCCCGCTCCTGCTGCCTGCTGACCCAAAGACCGCTCTCCACAAAGGATTCCATCTCGTTATTCCCGCACCACAGGGCCAGGCTGGCATGATGGCGGATGCGCTTTACATTGTCAATAAATTCCGCCGTAATATTTTCCTCAAATTCCTCTGTTAAATCATACACCGCGCAGGCAAACATAAAGTCCTGCCAGACGATGAGCCCCAGCTCGTCGCAGGCATCCCAGAAATCGTCGCCGGGATAATACCCGCCGCCCCAAACGCGAATGCAGTTAAAATGCGCCGCCTTTGCCTGTTCCAGCAGTTCTCTGGTGCGCTCCGGCGTTACCCGTGGCAGGATATTATCCTCAGGAATATAATCCGCGCCCATGGCAAAGATCTGCACACCGTTGACCTCATGGGCAAAGGTCTCCCCGTATTCGTCCTT
Organism: uncultured Acetatifactor sp.; assembly: GCA_910586485.1. Lineage (GTDB taxonomy): Bacteria > Bacillota > Clostridia > Lachnospirales > Lachnospiraceae > Acetatifactor. The sequence continues at coordinate 47,148 of CAJUIA010000022.1, read as the reverse complement.
TTCAATATGCACGGTCAGAGTACGCAGGCCGATTTTTTTCTTCCAGGTGTCTAAAATCATTCCGTCCTGCTCCAGGATTACCTCCACCTGATAAAGGGGCTGCTCTCCGTATCCCGCAGGCCACCAGAGCTGTGGCTCAGGTATGGTCAGGGCTCCGCTGAAGGCTTTTTCCCGGCCGGAGCTTTTCCCGCAATGTCCGGACACATACCCCTCTTCCAGTACAGGCGCTGCTTTCGGCTCATGCAGTTTTTCCGGAACAGATTTTGCTTTCAGTGCATAGACCTTTTCCGGCACAGGTGTTGACTCCGACTCATACAGTTTCCCGTCAGGTCCTGTCACCTTTATCGTACATGACAACTCCGTCATTTTTTTGTCATCCCTGCCAAAGGACAAAATTCTCTCTTCCCCAAGCCTGGCCACGTCCACCCGCAGCTTTAGGTTTACCTGTCCCTGCACATGTTCCTGTGTGATATAGACTCCGTCCAGCCTGGCAGTATTATATCCGATCAGCGACACCCTCCGCCAGATTCCCGCATCCGGCAGGCGGGGGCCCCAGTCCCAGCCGAACATGCAATGAGCCTTTCTCAGATAGGGAAAGCCCCGCATGGCATCGGAACTGCCGTCAATAAAGCGCTTTTCATAGGCCTCCTGTATGTACCGCGTGGGAGAATGCAGAACCACCTTTAACTCGTTGGGGCCCTCTCTTAACAGCTCCTTCACGGAATACTCAAAGGTCCTGTGCATGTTGCATACAGAATCCAGCAGGCGGTCGTTTAAATAAATATCCGCCACCGTGTCAATCCCCTCAAACCGCAGCAGAACCTCTTCCAAGTCCTTCAATTCTTCCGACGGCCGGAATTTGGTCACATATGTATAATCCCGGTCCATCAGCGCCAGGGCCTTCAGCTCGTTATCCCGGTAATAAGGATCCTCCATCCTGCCATTGTCCAAAAGGGCCTGATAGACGCTCCCCGGCACCTTTGCCGGAAGGCCCTCTTCCGCTCCTTCACTGTATAAGGTCCATTGATTGAGCTCACTGTTTAAGGATTGCGTGTACATTAATTTTCCCTCCGCTCTGTTCGCGATTGTCTGATTTTTATTCTATCTCTTTCCTGCCGTTGTTGCAAGTAATACGCCAAACTTTCAAGTTTTCATTTATTAGCTTTACTTTTACCCCGTCTTTTGCTATCATCATAGTACAATATAATTTCAAAGGAGGGCGTACACATGAAGAAAAAAAGAACTCTTATATTGTACGTAGCATTGCTGACTTTTCTGGCAGCAGGTATGACCGCATTGGCAGGGCCTCCCTGGATCGTAGCCGCATGTGGTATTTGCGGGAAATGTGTGGAGCATGGCATGAATGTATCACACGGGAGTTCATCACATGTCGTGGAATATTCCGAAAACGGCCAGCTAAAATCAGAAACATGTAACATCAGCTATTCTGAAGATGATGTATGTATGGAATGCCCCAACGGCCATGGAATCATTTGGAGAGGTAGTCATATTAAGGAGTTCCATTCCAGTAAATACTGCAACAGCCTTGATTATTGGAAATAATAATTTAGATCATAATTATTACCGGAGGAATGCCGCCATGAAAAAAAACATGAAAGCTCTGCTGTATCTGCTGGCATTGACAATACTTTCCGGCTGCGGCCGGCAGGCCGATCCGCCCTCTCAGGCGGACAGCGGAACCGAATCAGCACCGGAATCCGGACCAGACTCCCTACAATGGACAGCAAAAAGCTTTGCTCCGCCGGAAGTGGCAGAGTCCCCTCTCTGGGCCGGAGAATATGTGCCCTGGGATTTCGGCGCTTCCTCCGAAACAGAAAACATAACCTGTCTGGATCATGGCGTATGGGGGGAATTGTTCTGGTCCCTGAATCAAAGGCAGGAAACCGGTGAAGCGGAGGATAATTATATCCTTGAAATCTGCGACACCGCCAGTATGGAATATACGGTGAAGCAATTTTCTCTGACGGATATTGGTCTAAGCGGTGCATACGGCTATCTTCTGAGCGGTGTGGATTTTATTGACCGGGATCATTATGCGTTCCGCTGGCAGAGCTACGAACAGAATGGGGACGAAACCTTCCGTCAGACTGCAGACCAGATCATCTATACGAATCTTGCCGGCGAGGTTTATGCGCTGGACTTTCTGGCTCTCTATCCGCAAATGGAAATCGAGCAGGACCAAATGACAGGTTTTCCCCGTGTGCAGTTTATGGACTTTTGCTGTGACGGAAAAGGCAATATCGGCGTACAAATACGCAGGGAATCCGGCGGCGCATTTTACCTGTTTGATCAAAGCGGATGGCTCCTGTTAAGCCATCAAGGGAACGTAAATCAGCAGTGGGCAGACACTCTGCGCACCCCGGACGGAGAGCTGGTTCTCCCCGTCTATGACGGCTCCGTGAAAAGCTACGAATTTCTGTGGGCAGACGCGGAAAGCAAAAAAATGTGCTCCCTGGCAAAAATGGAGGCCTCTTCTCCCTTTATCGCCCGGATTTACGGTATGCTGGGGGATGAAATATATTATCGCTATCAGGCAGGCGAGGCAGACAGCATTGCCGTCTGGAATGTCAGAAACGGCCAGGGATTTCAGGTTTTCGACCTGGCTGCCATGGCAATCGACATACGGTTTCAAACCCTGCTGGCGCTGCGGGAAGGGCAGCCGCCTGTCCTCCGGCTGACAAAAACAGGCTCGAAAAGCTCCAGCGACTGGCTCACCACTTTGACGACGCAGAAACCGGAGCCGAAGGGGATTGTCCGGGTAACGGATCTCACGGCCAGGGGCTATATGGCCTCCAGCGAAACCATTATCAGCTGCACCACTCTGGCCTCTCTGGAAAATCCTAATTTTCGTTATCAATATGAAGACGCTTCCGCCCAGGAGGACCGGGACAGGGTCTTTGCCCAGCTTTCTCAGGGGCAGGGACCGGACCTGCTGTTCGTATCTCAGGAGGATTTGTACCTGCTGGCGGAAAAAGGGCTACTGTTGAATATCGAAGAGTTCATTCCCGAAGAGCTTCGGAAAAAGCTTCTGACCGGAGCGCTGGAGCTGGGAACCATAGACGGACGGCTTATGGGAATGCCGGCGTCGGTTGAGGCAGAATCGCTGGTAATAGCAGCAGATACCTGGCCGGAGGGCAGCTGGCGCCTGGAGGATGTGGTTACTCTGATGGAGAACGGCCGTTTAAAAGGAGCCTTCTATAGTCCTGACGCCATGAACGGTAATTACACTGCCCCGCCGATGACAGTTCTTGAGCTGATAAAACGCAGTCTTGGGGATTCTGTGCTGATCGACTGCTCTGCCGCAAAAAGTTATTTTAACGGCGAGCTGTTCCTTCGTTTGCTGAAGGTTACGCAAACGGATATACATGATGCCATTCCCGAATCCGAAGGCTGGTTTGATGACGGGACCCACATGATCCGTTTCCATTCTGACCACGAGTCCTATTATAATGAATTTTTTACCCGCCTGGAGGCGGAAGGCGGCCGGATGATCGGTTACCCCACGGAGGGGGCCAACGGCAATTATCTGGTAACGGACGGTATCCTGGTGGTAAATGCCAATATACCAAACCGTGAAGCGGCGGCCTGCTTCCTGAAAACACTCCTGGGAGAAGAGCTTCAGGCGAAGGAAATGAATAATCTGAGTGTATTGAAAAAGAACCCAGATGACGAATTGCTCTGGGACGCTTCCGGCAGCCCCATTTACTGGGGGATGCCCATGACCGTATTTGCGGACGGGGCCACGCCTCTTCACCGCATGGAAGCCTTCCTGGAAAGCTGTACGGCGGCTCCGCGGGATTCTCTTCAGGTTTACAATATTCTCTATGAGGAATTGCTGGCCATGTACTCAGACCATAAGACACCCGAAGATACCGCAGACCTTATTCACCGCCGTGTTCAGCTTTATCTGGATGAAGGGAACTGAGGAAAGCTCTAAAACTCTTGCTGCCAGCTTTGTCCTGCCTGCAGTTTTACGGCAATATGCTCCGTTCCGCAAATGACAGTTGTGTCATAATCTTTTTGTGCCGTGATTACCGCCTTTGTCAGCTGCCCCTGATGCCAGTGCATCTCCAGCTCCGCGTTTCCTGCCAGCCGCAGCCCCTTGACGGAGCCCGTATTCCAGGCCTTCGGCAGCGCAGGAAGCAGCACCACTCGCTTTTCGTTACTCTGGGCCAGCATACCGCACATTGCCGCGCAGGCTCCAAAGTTACCGTCTATCTGAAAGGGCGGATGCCGGTCAAACAGATTGGGATAAGTAGACTGTCCCAGCATCTTTTCAATATTTTGATAGGTCTTTTCCCCGTCCTGCAGGCTGGCATAATGATTCATGATCCAGGCTCTGCTCCAGCCCGTGTGGCCGCCTCCGTGAGAAAGCCTAAACTCTAAAGTCTTCCGAGCCGCTGCCGCCAGCTCTGGTGTCCCGTCCGCGGTAATCTCCCCTCCAGGATAAAGCCCATACAGATGAGAAATATGACGATGGCCCGGCGCAACCTCTTCATAATCCTGCTGCCATTCCATAATCCTGCCGCTGTCACTGATCCTCGTAGGCATCAGCTTATCCCTGCAGGTACTAATCTGCTCCATTAATTCAGGAATACTTTCTACCTCCGGAATCTCACAACCCTCCGGCGGCTTCTTCCCCAGAGCTTCCCAGGCCCCCAGACAGGCCGTAAACAGATGCCGCAGAATCTGATTATCCATGGTGGCGCCTACGCAGCAGGCCCCCCTCTCTCCATTTGGCAGCCTGTAGGAATTTTCCGGAGACACGGAAGGGCTGGTCACCAAATAACCGTTTCTCTCAATCAGAAAATCCACAAAGAACAGAGATGCCTCCGCCAAAACGGGAAATGCCCTCTTTAAAAAGGCTTCCTCCAGGGTATATTGATAGTGAATCCAGAGGTGGGTAGCCAGCCAGGCCCCTCCCATGGTCCAATAAGAGCCGGGATACCAGATGTCCTGAGGTGCAGAATCCCCGTGGATGTCCGTGTTATGATGGGCCACAAAGCCTCTGCAGCCGTACATTTCCCGCGCCGTACGCCTGCCGTTCTTTTGTACCTTCTCCAAAAGATCAAACAACGGCATATGGCATTCAGACAGGTTGCAGCTCTCCACATGCCAGTAATTCATTTCCGCATTGATGTTGATGGTATACTTGCTGTCCCAGGGGGGCGTAAAGTCCCTGTTCCAAAGCCCCTGCAGGGTGGCGGGAAGCCCACCTGCCCGGCTGCAGCTGACAGTTAAATACCTTCCGAAGTCAAAGAGCAGCTTACTTAAACCTACGTCTGCATTCCCCTCCTTCGCCTGCTCCAGCCGCCTGTCCGTGGGCAGGGCATCAAAGGCTTCACTGCCCGCCAGCTCAAACACAAAGCGGCCATATAGGGCACGATAATCCGTTTCATGCTCCGATAACAGCTCCTGCCAGTCCTTTCCCAGCGCCTTTTCGATCCGACGCTTCATTCCTGTATGCAGAAGCGCCTGCAGTGCCGCCTGAATCCGATATTCCTGTCTCTCATATTCCGGAAGATCCGCTCTCTCTGCCAGATGCAGAAAATGCAGTGCTCCAGGCCCGGAGAAGTCCTGCGGCTGCAGCTCGAAAGCGTATTTTCGATCTACGGACAAACCGTCTCCTTTGGCCTTTCGCTCTGTAAGCAGTCTGTCCCCTGCCTTCTGCTCTGTAAGCAAACAGTCCTCTGTATCCTTCCGCTCTGCCAGCCGGCCGTCTCCCCTTGCCAGCCGTTCCTGTAAAAGACTTTCTGTCAAGGCGTTCAGCTCTTCTGCCGGATAATGATAAGTGGTATCCGCGGTAAAATATAAAATGACCTCTTTGGCCCCTTCCACGTTCAAGCACTCTCCAAGAACGGACACCCTGCCGCCGCCCATGGCTTTCGCATACAGCCCCATGGAAAATTCATATCCGCCCCGGCCCAGATTTCCATATAGTTCAATGCCGATTTCGCCTGACCGACCCACGCCGTCAAAGAATTTACCCCGACGCAGCCTGGCAGTAAAGTCCACTGTGCCCGGCCCCTCCGCCGTAAGGCGCATAATCATGCAGTCAGCCGGATAAGAGGCAAAGATTTCCCTGCGGTATAGGGTATCCCCTGCCTGAAACTCCGTCAGTGTCATTGCCCTGTCCAAATCCAGACTTCGGCTATAATTTGTAACGCCGTCTTTATCTACGCCGTAAAAGGTAAATCTGATCTCCCCCAAGGTCTGATAGGGGTGCATACTGTCCGGACAGCCGGACATGGACTGGTCCATCAGCCGCTCCGCCTTTGCAATCTGTCCCTCATCCAAATATTTGCGAATCAAGGGCAGATTGGCCTTAAAGTCCGGGTTGATCCTGTCTGCCTTTCCCCCGTACCACATGCTTTCCTCGTTCACCTGGATCTGCTCCCTGTCCGTTCCGCCATATACCATGGCCCCCAGCCTGCCGTTGCCGATGGGCAGCGCTTCCTCCCATTCTTTCGCGGGCTGTTCATACCATAATTTGCTCATAATGTGTTCCCCTTTTCGTTTTACAAAACAACCTCTTAAAAAAACCGCCACCCGATCTTTTGACCGGACAGCGGTTTCCGCATAAAAACCTTAAGCCTTGCCAACGGAGCCAAACAGCTCCATCTTCTCTTTTACGGTAGCCTTAATGGCCTCAAAGCCGGGAGCTAACAGCTTGCGGGGATCAAATCCTTTGCCCTCCTGATCCTTGCCTTCCTCGATGTACTTACGGGTAGCAGCAGCAAAGGACAGCTGACACTCGGTATTTACGTTGATCTTGGCAACGCCCAGAGTGATCGCCTTCTTAATCATATCTGCGGGAATGCCAGTGCCTCCGTGAAGCACCAGGGGCATCTCACCGGTCTTCTGCTGTACAGCATCCAGCGTCTCGAAGGAAAGTCCTTTCCAGTTTGCAGGATACTTACCGTGAATATTGCCGATGCCTGCTGCCAGGAAATCAACGCCCAGATCAGCAATCTGCTTGCACTCGTCAGGATCAGCGCACTCGCCCATGCCCACAACGCCGTCTTCCTCGCCGCCGATAGAGCCAACCTCCGCTTCAATGGAAATTCCCTTTGCGTGAGCGGCCGCAACCAGCTCCTTTGTCTTGTCCACATTCTCTTCAATGGGGTAATGGGAACCGTCAAACATAACGGACGAGAAGCCTGCCTCCATACACTTGTAGCAGTGCTCATAGCTGCCGTGATCCAGATGCAGCGCTACGGGAACGGTGATGTTCTGATCCTTGATTAATCCGTTCACCATGCCGACCACCACATCATAGCCGCCCATATACTTGCCCGCGCCCTCGGATACGCCAAGGATAACGGGAGAGTTCAACTCCTGAGCAGTCAAAAGAATCGCCTTTGTCCACTCCAAGTTGTTGATGTTGAACTGGCCTACCGCATAGTGGCCTGCCTTTGCTTTTTTCAGCATTTCCGTTGCAGAAACTAACATGTTTGTTACCTCCGTTTTATATATAGTATTACCATAAAGCTCGTTATAGAGTGCTTTCTTCTGTAAACAGCAACGCACACTTTTTCATCCAGTCCTGCATTCGTCGCTTATCTATTATATCATGCTTTTACCCTTATATCAATTCCTTTACAGATATTCCTGATTTTTACCTTATTGTGAGCGCCGCCGTTTTCTCCGTCCAGCGTCCAGGTTACAGAATTCTTTGACTCCAGAGTCAGCTCCGCCGTACGGAAACAATACATATAGCTGCTGTCAATATTCCGATTCAGCAGAGAAACCATGATGCTGCTCAATTCCACAGGATTTCTGGGCTTTTTGATCAGCGTGACCTCAAACACGCCGTCATCCAGCTTTACGTTTTTGCCGGTAATATTTTTAAAACCGCCTACAGACAGAGAATTTGTAATCATTCCAAAGATAAAATCATCCTCTATTACTTTATCGCCGCAGGTCACCTTCATGGCATAGGATTTTATAGCGGACAGCCTGTTCATTCCTTCCAACAGATATGCCATATGGCCCAGAACATTTTTAACATCCTGCTTCGTTTCATAGGATACATCCGTAAACAGGCCAAATGCGGCAATATAGACAAATATGTCTTCATTAAAGGATCCCACATCACAGGCAAAATTCCTGCCGTTTACAATGACCTCCGCTGCCCGGATCATGTTCTTTGGCAGCAAAAGGCTGCCGCCAAAGTCATTGGTGCTTCCCGCAGGAATGTAACCGATGGGCACGCGGAAACCGTTCTGCATCATCCCCGTAACCACCTCGTCCAGAGTGCCGTCACCGCCGCTGCACACGATCAGCTCATAGTCCTTTGCACATCGTTCCACAATCTGTCTGGCATCATCATGCTTTCTTGTGGGGAATATAGTTATGTCATACTCTCTGGCCGCAAATACGTCCAATATATCTGCCAGCTTCGACCTGATCTGTGCCTTCCCCGCCTTAGGATTATACACAAAAAGAAGCTTTTTGCCCATAAGCTCTCCTTTAAGCGCCTTTTCTTCCTTCCAGGAAATTCTCGATTCCCGCAACGGCAGCCTGTTCGTCTGCCCCCTCGGCAGAAACCTCCAGCTGCTCGCCGTTATCCAGTCCCAGACTCATCATTCCCATAATGCTCTTGGCATTCACTCTCCTGTCGCCCGACTGAATGTAAATACTGCTTTCATACTTACTGGCTTCCTGCACCAGCAGCGCTATGGGCCTTGCCTCCAGCCCGCTCTCCAGATTGATCTGAATGTCTCTTTTTATCATAATATTCTCCTCCCTTTTTAAGAACGTCTTCTTTCACTTTTTCGGCAAGCTCACCAAGCTTGCGCAGCCTGTGATTCACTCCGGACTTCCCAATAGGCGGATTGAAATACTCTCCCAGCTCCTTTAAGGAGGCGTCCGGATTCTCCAGCCGAATCTCCGCCATCTCCCGCAATGCTTGGGGAAGATTCTTAAAACCGTAATGCTCCCTCAAAAATTCTATTGCATCTACCTGTCTGGAAGCGGCATTTACGGTTTTGGCAATATTTGCCGTCTCGCAGTTCACCCTTCTGTTTACGGAATTTCTCATCTCCTTCAGAATACGGAGATTTTCCATGTGCATGAGAGATACCGGCGCCCCGCAGACATTCAGCAGGTCCACGATGCCCTCCCCCTCTTTCAGGTAGACCACATGATATTTTTTACGAAGGATAATCTTTGACTCTATTCCAAAACCTGCCATTACCTCCTTAAGCTGCCTGGCCTTTCTTTCATCGGTACATGCAAATTCCAAATGATAGCTTTTGGCAGGATCACTCATGGAGCCTGCGCTTAGGAAAGCCCCTCGCAGAAACGCTCTTTTGCAGCAGGCATTTTTGATAACCAGACGGCTTACCGGTTCCTCCGGCCAGCCCAGCTTTCGTAAAATGCCCTGCATCTCCCCGGCGCTTAAAGCAACGCCACTATCCATATTATAAGTTTTTTTCAATAATGTAAAGCCTTTTCTTACGACCGCTTCATTTTCGGTCTGAAATCCGATGGTATAATTTCCCCCTGAATCTCTCCCGTACTGGCCGCAAAAACTCATGATTGCCGCCAATTCCGCAATCTGGCAGTGCCTTGCCATACTGATCTGCTTTGCCAGTTCATCCTTCACCCTGCTGGAAAACGACATGGTTCCTCTCATTCCGCCTAAAAGTTTCCGGCTGTTATATCACGATGATAAAGCTTCATCCCGTAATTGCCCTTATCCTTCATACGCTTGTACAACTCATTTGCAAGGGTAACGCTGCGGTGCTTACCGCCGGTACAGCCGATGGCTATCACTAGCCGGTATTTTCCTTCCTTAACATAATTAGGAATCAGAAAGCGGATCATATCCGTCAACTTATTCATAAATTCTTCCGACTCCTGATGCGCCATTACAAAATCCTGTATCTCCCTGTCATTTCCCGTCTTATGCTTCAATTCTTCAATATAAAAGGGATTCGGCAGAAAACGAACATCAAACACTAAATCTGCGTCCGCCGGAATGCCGTACTTGAAGCCAAAAGACATCACGGTTATCATCAGGCTGTTGTACTCCCCGTTTTCCACAAAAATGCGATCCAGCTCTTCCTTCAGCTCCCTTGTGAGAAGGTTGGTGGTGTCTATAACATAATCCGCGCTCTGTCGGATATTTTTTAAGACCTCCCGTTCACGCCTGACTCCGTCCTCCACCCTGCCCTCCAGCGCAAGGGGATGAATGCGCCTTGTCTCCTTGTATCTCTTAATCAGGACATTCTCATCGGTGTCCATAAACAATATTTCAAAATTATACCCTTTTTCCTTCAGCTGGGCTAATATCCTGGTGGTATCCTCAAAGGATTGATCCGTACGCACATCCAGCCCCAGCGCCACCTTGCTGATCTCGCTGTTCGGTGTGGAAATCAGCTCTACAAACTTTTCCATAAGAGAAATAGGCAGGTTATCAACACAATAAAACCCTGCATCCTCCAGCATTTTCAGCGCCGTACTTTTACCTGAGCCGCTCATCCCCGTCACAATTACAAATCTCATCCGTACACCCCTTCCCATGGAACTAAAGTTCCAGGAAGAACGCTGTCCTTGCGTTCTTCGAGACGAAACTTAGATTTTCTTTGGCGGCGATCTTTGACGCCTTAGAAAATCTTTTCGCCTTTCACACTACACCCCTTTGTGTGCCAAAGCGCACATTCTAATCAACATTTGAAAGTTTCGCCTTATCAAAGCCCAGAAATAGAATCTCCGGCTCCAGGTCTACCCGAAACCTTTCTTTTACCCGCTCCCGCACCTCGCTGATAACATCCCGAACATCCTCGGCCGTAGCGTTTCCCATATTGACAATAAATCCGCAGTGCTTTTCGGATACTCTCGCCCCTCCGATCTGAAAGCCCCTTAAGCCTGCATCCATTATCAATTTTCCTGCAAAATATCCCTTGGGCCGCTTAAAGGTGCTGCCTGCGCTGGGATATTCCAGTGGCTGCTTTTCCCGCCTTCTGGCTGCCAGGTCCTCCATTTTAGCTTTGATCTGTTCCCTGTCGCCCTTTTCCAGCTTCAAAAGCACTTCGGTCACCGTAAAGGGATTGTTTCTGATAATGCTGGTACGATAACCAAACTCCATGGAATCATTTTCCAGCTCCATGTACTCGCCTTCACCATTCACTACATTAACCTGAATAACTATCCCGCTGAGTTCGCCGTCATAAGCCCCGGCATTCATCACGACGCCTCCGCCGATGGTCCCCGGTATGCCGGAGGCAAATTCCAGCCCCGTCAGGCCATGCTCCAGCGCGGCTCTTGCTATCTGCGACATGGAAGCTCCTGCCTGAGCCGTAATCACATTGCCCTCCACCGTAATCCGGCTCATCTTTTGCCCGACCTGCAGGAGCACTCCCCGGTAACCCTTATCGCTTACAAGCAGATTACTGCCGTTCCCCAAAACAAAAAAGGGGATTTCCACCTGTCTCAAATATCTTTGCACATTGATAAGCTGTTCTTTATTTTCTATCTGCACGAAGCAATCGGCAGGTCCTCCTATGCGAAAGGTAGTGTGGCCTGCCATTGGCTCCTGCAGGCGTATGTTCTCTTGCGGTACAAATCTGCTCAACGCACGAATTACTGCCTCACTGATCATTTTTTAGCCGTCCTATCTCAGTATTAACCCTGCCGTTCCATAAATACCGGCATCATTTCCCAGCTTTGCCAAAGCAAATTTTGCATTTTTACACATCGGGAACACATATTTATGAAAATTAGGCTCCACAAAAGTGAGCAAAATCTCTCCTGCCTTGGAAACTCCGCCTCCGATCACAAAGATCTCCGGGTTTACCACGTCGGCAACCAACGCCAGCCCCTTGCCCAAATACTCGCCAAACTGTTCCGCAATCTGGATGGCCACCTGGTCTCCTGCCTTCACCCCGTCAAAAACACTCTTTGCGGAAAGCGTACCCTCACGCAGCACGCTTGGCGTGTCATCCTTCTGCAGACGTCTTCTGGCCAGCCGTACAATGCCGGTAGCGGAAGCATACTGCTCCAGACAGCCCTTATTCTTACAGCCGCACTCTTCTGTTTCACCATCCTGCATGTGCATATGGCCGATTTCCCCGCCTGCTCCCACAGATCCCGTCAGCAGCCGCCCATTTACGATAATGCCGCCGCCCACGCCAGTTCCCAGAGTTACTGCCACCATGTTTTCATAGCCCTTACCGCCGCCCTGCCACATCTCGCCATAAGCCGCCGCGTTGGCATCATTGGCGGCCTTTACCGGTACTTTAATATATGCCTGCATGACATCGGGTATGTTAAAAGCATCCCAGCCAATATTCACGGCCCCGCCGATTAACGTTCCGTCCTCGTTAACGGTTCCCGGAGCACCCACACCGATGCCGGCCACGTCCTGCTCTGCAATCCCCTTTTCCTCCATTTTTGCTAAAATGCTCTTCGCTACATCCGGCAGAATGGAAATACCTTTATTTTCCGTGTTGGTGGGAATCTCCCACTTATCCAGAAGATTGCCCTCTCTGTCAAACAAACCAATCTTGACCGTTGTTCCTCCTATGTCTACCCCAAACGCATAATTACCCATATTTTCCTCTCCTTCCGCGCAGTCCGCGCCCTGTTTCTCTCGCCGGCTTGTCTTTCCTGTCCGTCTTCCGGCTTTGTTTTCTATTCGTCGTCTTCCTCTTCCCGCTTTTTTGCCAGAGAATGCTGCACTCTGGAATAAAGCTCCTGAGCGGCGTTATATCCCATCTTCTTCTGTCGATGATTCACGGCGGCGGATTCGCATATAACCGCCAGGTTACGCCCCGGTCGAATGGGAATGTTATGACATACAATTTTATTGCCCAGATACTCTATATAGTTTTCCTCCAGTCCCAGCCTGTCATACTCCTTATCCCTGTCCCAGTCCTCCAGACGAATCACCAGATCAATATTTGATGTGTCCTTGACGGAGCTGGCTCCGAACAGCGCTTTAATGTCCACAATACCGATGCCCCGCAGCTCAATCAAATGCTTCGTCACATCCGGTGCAGAACCGATCAACGTATCATCGCTGACCTTCCGCAGCTCCACCACATCGTCTGTCACCAGACGGTGTCCCCTCTTCACCAGCTCCAGGGCTGCCTCCGACTTGCCGATCCCGCTTTCCCCGGTAATCAGAACTCCCTCGCCGTATACATCCACCAGCACCCCGTGAACGGAGATGCAGGGAGCAAGCTTCACATTCAGCCATCTGATGGACTCCGCCATAAAGGAAGACGTGGTCTTTTTTGTAGAAAGGATGGGAATCTGATGGGCAATGGACTCTTCCAGAAACACGGGATCCGGCTGCAGCTCTCTACAAAATACAAAGGCAGGAATATCATACCCCATCAGTTCGTCGCAGACTTCCCGCTTCCGGCTTTCCTCCAGCTCACTGAAATAGCTGTGCTCTACAAATCCTATAATTTGAAGACGCGACGAGTCAAAATGCTTTAAATATCCCGTCATCTGCAGGGCCGGACGGTTGATGTCCGGCTGTCTGAGCTTGATCCCCTTGACTTCAAGCTCCGGCGTCAGATTCACCAGCTTCATCTTCTCGATCAAACGGGTCAGTGTAACATACTCCATGAAAGCCTCCTTTGTTTCTTTCTTAAATTGTTCTTTATCAGTTTACCACATTTTGACCTTTATGTGAAGTTTTCCCGATTTATTTTTCAGCCGCCTGTCTGCCCCGCAAAAAAGCGGTGTATCTCTTCCGCCGCCTTTCTGTTCAGCTCCGGAATCTCCGATAATTCCTCCAGCGAGGCCCTCTTAATATCCTCTATGGACTTAAAATGGCGCATCAATGCCTTCCTCCTGGCCGGCCCCACACCGGGAATCTCGTCCAGTACGGATTTCACCTGGGCCTTGCCCCGCAGAGAGCGATGGTATTCAATGGCAAAGCGGTGCGCCTCGTCCTGAACCCTTGTAATCAGCTTAAAGCCCTCGGAATGAGTGTCTATGGGCAGCTCCACATTGTTAAAATACAATCCCCTTGTGCGGTGGTTGTCATCCTTTACCATCCCGCAGACCGGGATATTGATCCCCAGCTCGTTCAACACGGAGAGCGCTATATTTACCTGACCCCGGCCGCCGTCCATCATAAGAAGCTCCGGAAACCTGGTAAAACTGCCATACGTATTGTCGAGCTTTTTCTCTTCCAGTTCCTCCCTCTCTTCCATGCCATGGGTAAACCTCCTTGTAAGCACCTCCCGCATACAGGCATAATCATCGGGGCCCGACACCGTTTTAATCCGGAATTTGCGATAATCGCTGGGCTTCGGCTTTCCCTTTTCAAACACCACCATGGAGCCCACATTCTCAAATCCGTTGATATTGGAAATATCAAAGGCCTCCATGCGTTCAATACGATCCAGTCCCAGGATATTTGCAATTTCCTTTACTGCGCCGATGGTACGCCCTTCCTCCCGTTTCAGCCTTTCTCTGTCCTGCTCCAGAATATGTCTGGCATTCTGGGCCGCCAGCTCCACCAGCCTTTCCTTGGAGCCAATTTTCGGCACACGAATATGGACTCTGCCGCCTTTACGCTCCGACAGCCATTTTTCAATCAGCTCCCTGTCCCCGATCTCATACTGCAGCATCAGCTCACGGGGAATAAAGGGGGTACCGGCATAAAACTGCTTCACAAAATTTTCCAGTATTTCCGCTTTTGCTCTGGAGGCAGAAGCAGATGCCCCATCAGCCTCTACAGTTCCCGCAATCGCCTCTGTTTCACCCTCTGACATGCTCTCTGACACATCCTCGCCATATTCCGACACATTTGTCATATAATAGTGTTCCCTGCCGATCAGCTTGCCATCCCTGACAAAAAACACCTGTACCACCGCCTCTGACGCCTCCTGGTGCAAAGCAATAATATCCTTATCCTCTCCCACATTATCTGTCATTTTCTGCTTCTGGGAAACCTGCTTCACACTGTTATAAAGATCACGAAATCCGGCCGCCCCCTCAAAATCCAGCTTTTCGGCGGCAGCCTTCATCTTTCCCTCCAGCTCCTTTAAGATCACATTATAATTACCGTTTAAAAACTCCAGCGCTCTGGAAACCTGCTCCCGATATTGCTCCTTGTCCACGTAACCGCTGCAGGGCGCCATACACTGCTTGATATGGTAATTCAGGCAGGGCCGCTCTAAGCCAATATCTCTGGGCAGACTGCGGTTACAGGTCCGCAGACAGTACAGCTTGCTCAAAAGATCAATGGTGTCCCGCACAGCCGCCGCGCTGGTATAAGGTCCGAAATACCGGGATTTGTCCTTTTTCATGGTACGTGAAAAAAGAATGCGGGGATAGTCTTCTCCCACCGTAACCTTGATATAAGGATAAGTCTTATCATCTTTTAGAAGCGTATTATATTTAGGAGAATTTTCCTTAATGAGATTGTTTTCCAGAACCAGGGCCTCCAGCTCCGAATCCGTAACAATATACTCAAATCTTGCAATCAGTGTTACCATCTTGTCAATGGCAGGTCCCCTGCCAATATTATCCCTGAAATAAGAGCGCACACGATTATGCAGATTGACAGCTTTGCCAACATACAATATGACATCTCTGTCATCCCTCATAATATAGACTCCGGGCTCCTTCGGAAGCTTTTTCAGCTCTTCTTCAAAATTAAACATAAAATATACTCCGTCCTGCAAGACAATCTATGAGTCATCGTTGAATACGTACATTGCAAAACGTGCGCCGTCGGGCGCACGACGATATAAATCGGTCCCCTCCCGAAGAAGGGAACCGATTTCTAAAATAATCAGTCTATCCTGCCATTGGAAAAACGGCCTGCCGGGCCTGAAGCCGTAGATTGGTCTGCTTCGGAGGCGTCACTCTCCGGCTGCGGAGATGGAGACTGCTCCGGCGAAGGCGTCCTGATCGGCTCCGGAACCGCTACCGGCCCCGGCATTTCAATGGCGGGCTCCCGAACAGGCTCCGCCCCGGCATCCGCCATTGAATCTGTCTGCTGATTGCCTTCCTGCCGGCTGTTCTCAGGCTTCTCATCTTCAGGTTTCTTTTCCTCAGATTTCTTATCCTCCGGCTCAGGAATTCCCTTCTCCCGGCGGTAAATCTCCATAAATTCCTTACCTGTTATGGTTTCTTTTTCAATCAGGAATTCCGCCAGCTTATCCATCACGTCACGGTTTTCCCGAAGCAGCGAAAGGGCCTTTTCATAGCTGACTCTTAAAATTTCAACAACCTCCGCATCTATCTGCGCAGCCGTTTCATCACTGCAGTTTAACTCTGTTCTTCCTTCCAGGTACTGACTTTCCACCGTTGCCAGCCCTACAAGCCCGAACTTCTTGCTCATGCCGTAACGGGTTACCATATTCCGGGCAATGTCCGTTGCCTTTTCAATATCGTTTGCCGCTCCTGTAGTCACCGTATCAAACACTACTTCCTCTGCGGCACGCCCGCCCACCAGGCTTACCAGCATATCCCTGAGCTCTGCCTCGGTATTCAGATACTTTTCTTCCTCCGGCACGTGCATCACATATCCAAGAGCACCCATGGTGCGGGGAACAATGGTAATCTTCTGCACCGGCTCGGAATTTTTCTGCAAAGCGCTGATCAATGCGTGCCCCACCTCATGATAGGATACGATTCTGCGCTCTTCCTTGCTCATGATGCGGTCCTTCTTTTCCTTGCCTACCAGCACCACCTCAACCGCATTAAACAGATCCTTCTGGCAGACATACTCTCTGCCTTCCTTTACCGCATTGATGGCCGCCTCGTTAATCATATTGGCCAGATCGGAGCCCACCGCGCCGCTGGTTGCCAGGGCAATGGCATCCAAATCCACCGTCTCATCCATCTTTACATCCTTCGCATGCACCTTCAGGATCTCTACTCGCCCTTTTAAATCCGGCTTATCCACAATGATCCTTCTGTCGAACCGTCCGGGACGCAGCAACGCCTTATCCAGAATCTCCGGGCGGTTGGTGGCTCCCAGCACAAGAATACCCTTGGAGGTATCAAAGCCGTCCATTTCCGACAACAGCTGATTCAAGGTCTGCTCCCGCTCTTCGTTACCGCCGCCGTATTTAGAATCACGGCTTCTGCCGATGGCATCAATCTCGTCTATAAAAATAATGCAGGGCGCGTTTTTATTTGCTTCCTTAAACAGATCACGCACACGACTGGCACCCACGCCCACGTACAGCTCGATAAAATCCGAACCTGTCAGGGAGAAAAAGGGAACGTGCGCCTCGCCTGCCACAGCCTTTGCCAATAATGTCTTTCCCGTTCCAGGAGGCCCCACCAGCAGCGCTCCCTTGGGCAGCTTTGCGCCAATCTTGGAATACTTTCCCGGATTATGAAGGAAATCCACCACCTCCACCAGGGATTCCTTGGCTTCATCCTCGCCGGCTACATCCTTAAAGGTAACTCCTGTTTCCTTTTGTACATAAACCTTTGCATTATTTTTGCCTACACCCATGGGCCCGCCTGCTCCGCCCATTTTTCTGAACATCAGGCTTAGCAGCAGCCACATCAGCAGGATGGGAAGCACGATGGTAATCAGAATATCCAAAATGGTGGAATTCTTGTGTGGAACATAGTGTCCGTCAATTCCGTGTTCCTCCAGGCGTGCCGTCAGCGTTCCTGCATCCTCCATAAGCATTGTGCAGTATTTTCTTGAAACTCCCTGCAGGGAGCCGGAAAATGTAAAGCCAGGCACCATCCCCGGATACCTGTTTCCCCCGTTCTCCTGGGTTTCATCCCGCTTCAGGCTGAAATAAACCTCTCCTGTGGAACGCACCTCAACATTCTCAACAACGCCATCCTCAATATATTGAAGGAACTGAGTATAGGAAACCTCTTCTCCCTCCAGACTGCTTCCGAAAAAAAAGTTGGTAAAAAATACCACCATCAAAATAACCGTCAGCCCTACCAGCAGCAGGGTCACAATCCCCGGCCACTTCGGAGGCTCGTTCCTGTTGTTTCCGCCGTTTCCGTTATTATTACCGCCGCCGGGCGTCCCGCCACGGTTTCCGCTGTCATATTGATTCATTTGATTGTCCATAGTAACTCCATTTCTGTTTTCTGCAAATGCAACAGTACTGCCGGGTTTCCGCAGAACTTATTTTATTATAGAGATAGACAGTCGATAAATCAATAGCATAAATGTGAAAGAATTCTAAACTTTGTTGTTCCAACCGCAGCCTTTTTGTGATATGATGAACGCATAAGCGAGGAAAAAAGGAACAATAGAAAAATGAAGATCGGTTTTGACAACGAAAAATACTTAAAACTGCAATCCAAGCACATCATGGAACGTATTGGTCAATTCGGGGACAAGCTCTATTTGGAATTCGGCGGCAAGCTTTTTGACGATTATCATGCTTCCCGCGTCCTTCCCGGCTTTTCTCCCGATTCCAAGCTGCAAATGCTGATGCAGCTTTCCGACTGCGCAGAGATTGTGATCGTAATCAGTGCCGCGGACATAGAAAAAAACAAGGTCAGGGGCGATTTGGGGATCACCTATGATGTGGACGTGCTGCGCCTTCGGGAGGAATTCCTGCAAAAGGGCCTCTATGTGGGCAGTGTGGTCATCACCCACTATTCCGGCCAGAACAGCGCGGACCAGTTCAAGGCCAAGCTGGAAAAGAAAAACATTAAGGTATACCTCCACTATACCATCGAAGGCTACCCTGCCAACGTGCCGTTGATTGTCAGCGAAAACGGCTACGGAAGAAACGAGTACATAGAAACCACAAGGCCTCTGGTGGTGATTACCGCCCCCGGCCCCGGCAGCGGAAAAATGGCCACCTGCCTCTCCCAGCTCTATCATGATAACCTCCGGGGAATCAAGGCAGGCTACGCAAAATTTGAAACCTTCCCCATATGGAACATCCCCTTAAAGCATCCCATCAATCTTGCTTACGAAGCGGCAACGGCGGACTTAAATGATGTAAACATGATTGATCCCTTTCATTTGGAGGCCTATGGGGAAACAGCCGTAAACTATAACCGGGATATAGAAATTTTTCCCGTTTTAAACGCTATTTTTGAAGGAATTTACGGAAGCAACCCCTATAAGTCTCCCACGGACATGGGTGTAAACATGGCAGGAAACTGCATTGTTGATGACGACGTCTGCTGCCATGCCTCCAACATGGAAATCATACGACGATATTACGCCACTTTAAATAAAGTAATTCGGGACGAGGCTTCCGATAACGAGGTATACAAAATTGAACTGCTCATGAAGCAGGCCAAGATCTCCACTGATGACAGGCATGTGACCCTTGCATGCAAACAGCGGGCGGAAAAGCTGGGCGTTCCCACCGCCGCCATCGAGCTGCCTGACGGGGAAATCATTACCTCCAAAACCTCCGACTTTCTGGGCGCTTCCGCTGCTCTTTTATTGAACGCCCTGAAGCACCTGGCCGGCATCGACCATGACCAAAAGCTGATTCAGCCCGATGCCATTGAACCCATCCAGGATTTAAAGGTGCGTTATCTTGGCGGGAAAAATCCCAGACTGCACACAGACGAGGTGCTGATCGCGCTTTCCCTTGCCGCTGCCACAGACGTCACTGCCCGACGCGCCCTGGAGCAGCTTCCCAATTTGAAGGGATGCCAGGTACACACCTCGGTAATGCTTTCCGAGGTAGACATCAAGATCTACAAAAGATTGGGCGTGGACCTTACAAGCGAGCCCGTCCAGACCACGAAAAAACGATATTAAGAAAATGATAGGCAAAGCTGCCTGTGCCCCCGCACTGCCCGGCACAGGCATTATCTTAGGGCAATGCAGAAAAGAGGAGGATATGGCAGTAAAATATGTTTTTGTAACCGGCGGCGTTGTCTCCGGCTTAGGGAAGGGAATCACCGCCGCATCCCTGGGAAGACTGCTGAAGGCCAGGGGCTTTAAGGTGACCATGCAGAAATTTGATCCGTACATCAATATTGATCCCGGCACCATGAATCCCATCCAGCACGGGGAAGTGTTTGTCACTGACGACGGCGCGGAGACGGATCTGGACCTGGGGCATTACGAACGGTTTATTGACGAAAGTCTTGACAAAAATTCCAACGTAACCACCGGAAAGGTCTACTGGTCCGTATTACAGAAGGAACGGCGGGGAGACTACGGCGGCGGCACCGTGCAGGTTATTCCCCACATCACCAACGAGATTAAGAGCCGGTTTTATCGGAATTTCACCGATCCCGACACCCGCATTGCCATCATCGAGGTAGGCGGCACCGTGGGTGACATTGAAAGCCAGCCCTTCCTGGAGTCCATCCGCCAGTTTCAGCATGATGTCGGGCATGAAAACGCTGTTTTGATTCATGTAACTCTGATTCCTTATCTGAATGCCTCGCAGGAGCTGAAGACAAAGCCCACCCAGGCCAGCGTCAAGGACCTGCAGGGAATGGGGATCCAGCCGGACATCATTGTCTGCCGCAGCGAGCATCCCCTGGATCAGGGCATCAAGGATAAGATTGCCCTGTTCTGCAATGTGCCCAGCAGCAGGGTGCTGCAGAATCTGGATGTGGAATATCTTTACGAAGCGCCTCTGGCCATGGAAAAAGAGCATCTTGCCCAGGCGGTCTGTGAATGTCTGGGCTTAGACTGCCCGGAGCCGGATTTAAAGGACTGGGAAAAAATGGTGGAAGACTTAAAGCATCCCTTAAATGAAGTGCAGATTGCATTAGTGGGAAAATACGTGGCCCTGCACGACGCTTACATCAGCGTGGTGGAGGCATTAAAACACGGCGGCATCGGCAACCGCACCACCGTTCATATCAAATGGATTGACTCCGAGACGGTAACTCCCGAAAATGTGGACGAGCTTCTGTCCGACGTAAACGGCATCCTGATTCCCGGCGGCTTTGGCTCCCGCGGCATCGAGGGCAAAATTCTGGCAATTCATTATGCCCGCACTCATAAAAAGCCCCTGCTGGGCCTGTGTCTGGGAATGCAGCTCACCATTGTGGAATATGCCCGGAATGTGCTGGGCTATAACGATGCTCACAGCATCGAGCTGGACCCCAATACCACCCATCCCGTGATTGCCCTGATGCCGGATCAGAACGGCGTGGAGGACATCGGCGGCACCCTGCGGCTGGGCGCATATCCCTGCGTGCTGGACAAAGGCTCAAAAGCCTTTGCGCTTTACGGTGAGGAAACTATTTATGAGAGGCACCGCCACCGTTACGAGGTGAACAACGACTACCGCAGCGCTTTAAGCGAAAAGGGGCTGCGCCTTTCCGGCACCTCCCCCGATGGACGTATTGTAGAAATGTGCGAAATTACGGACTACCCCTTCTATGTAGCCACCCAGGGACACCCGGAATTAAAGTCCCGCCCCAACAGGCCTCATCCCCTGTTTAAGGGCTTTATAGCCGCTGCCCTGCAGGATAAGGAATCCCGTTTACAGCTTCTTTAAATAATTTCCGTCCACGCTGACCCCTTCGTTTACCACGATAAACGCATTGGGGTCATGCTTGTGGATAATGCTTTTCAGCCGGTTTACCTCATACTTGGAAAGCAGGATATAAAGCACATGGGAACGGTCATAGGTGTATGCACCCAGAGCGGACCATTTGGTAATTCCCCTTCCCACCTCATGAAAGACCTCCTTCTCCAGGGCCGTAGTGTCCGCCTTGGTGATCACATTAACCTCCACATTGATATTCTGGGTGTGCATCCGATCCATGGCCACGGAATATACCGCGGCATAAATAACGGAATAAAGCACCACGTCCACGTCAAACAGGAAAAGGCAGGTGCCATACAGCGCCAGATTTACAAACAAACTTACCTTTCCCACGCTGAAATCCCGCTTCCACTTGGTCAGCAGCACGCCGATCACGTCCATACCGCCTCCGGAGGAACCCATGCGAAGCATAATCCCCACTCCTGCGCCGGAGATAATTCCTCCCACCACGCAG
The DNA here is from genome assembly GCA_910586485.1 of uncultured Acetatifactor sp. GTDB lineage: Bacteria > Bacillota > Clostridia > Lachnospirales > Lachnospiraceae > Acetatifactor. Next base: position 25,218 of record CAJUIA010000022.1, on the reverse strand, counting down.
GATGCCATCACGTCCTCCACCACTGCGCCCACAGGAATCACGGACATAAAGAGAGTCATGGCAGATACGGCCAGCACCGTCTTTGCAAAGAAGGCCCGTCCGATTCTGGCAAAGGCTACGATAAAAATGGGAATATTCATGATATAATAAATAATACCGGCTATGTCAAAATTGCTGAAATCAAGCTGAAGCAGCTTTGCCAGCAGCGTACGGATCACCTGGCAAATCCCCATCAGCCCGCCGGTGTAAAGCCCGGAGGGCACCATAAAGAGATTGATTCCCAACGCATAAAGAAACGCGCCCAGAATACTGAACAAGCATCTTTTCCCCTCATAAATAACCGCCGCCTTTTTTATTTGGCCTTTTGTTTCCGTTTCCATGTCCGTCTCTTCCTCCATCAATCACACTAATCCCCATTCCGTAGGCATTCCGCAGGCAGTTAGAGCAACAGTTCTGTCACCTGCAACTCCGCTACAGGATGTCTGAACTATTAGCGCTTCTCCTAACATTATTTATGGGGTTATAATATACTTACAGATGGGATTCCCCAGAGCAGAAAATTTCTCTTCATACTCTGTCATCACGTTTCCCTCCATCAGCCGTGCATCCCCGTGCAGATCATAGGTGATTACATCCGCCTTCCAGCCGGCGGCTTCCATCTCTTCCACAGCAAAATCAAACAGCGACCTGTTATCTGTTTTAAACTCCAGCCGGCCGCCCTGTTTTAGGATACGGGCATAACGGGCCAGAAACTCCCTTGAGGGAAGCCTTCTTTTAGCATGTCGGTCTTTGGGCCAGGGATCTGAAAAATTCAGATAGATCCGGTCAACCTCTCCAGGTCCGAAGACCTTGTCCACATTTTCCGCATCCATCCGTAAAAACTTCAGGTTTGGCAGTTCTTCCTGCTCCATCTTCTGAAGCGCTCTTAACAGAACGCTGGAATATTTTTCAATTCCCACAAAATGAAGCTCCGGATGCTCCTTAGCCATAGTATGTATAAATTTACCTTTTCCCATACCGATCTCAATATAAATCGGAGCTTTATTGCCAAAGATCCTGTCCCATGTTCCCGGACAGGATTGCTGCATTGCTTCCTGCACAACATAAGGGCTCCCGGCGACGACTTCCCTGGAGCCTGTAATATTTTTCAATCTCATAGCGTTCCTCCGAACATCAGGGTTTCACCCCACAGGAAAATTATACCTTAGAAATACCAAAAAGGAAAGAGGCCAAAATAATAAAACCTATCTGGCAAAGCAGAGTAATCTCTGCTATAATACTTTTACGAATTGTTTGTGCGAAGGGAATAGCCATTATGACCTCTTTTAATATAAAAAGAAATAAAAAACGATATACTGCTTTGTTTACCGGCCTTGTTTGTGCCTGCAGCCTGTTCCTCTCACAGGGAATCACTGCTCTTGCGGATCCTGTGACCATGGATGACCGCATAGCCGCTCAGCGCGCCATGGCCGTCCAGTCCAACGCGGTGCCCAACTGGCCCACAGGCCCCGTAGTAACCGCAGAATCCGCCATCCTCATGGAGGTCGATACCGGGACCATACTTTACTCCAAAAATATCCATCAAAAAGAATACCCTGCCAGCACCACTAAGATCCTGACCACCCTGATTGCCGCGGAACAATGTTCTCTGGACGAAATGGTCACCTTTTCCCATGACGCCGTTTTTGACACACCCAGAGACAGCAATCACATTGCCATGGACGTGGGGCAGGAGCTGACCATGGAGCAATGCCTGAATGCCATCCTGATCCGTTCGGCAAATGAGGTGTCCTTTGCCGTGGCAGAGCATATCACAGATACTACCGACTGGAGCGTTTTCGCCGAAATGATGAATGAGCGGGCAAGGGAGCTGGGCTGTCTGAATTCAAATTTTGCAAACCCAAACGGTCTTCCTGACGAAAACCATTATACTACCGCTTATGACCTGGCCATGATCGGCCGCGCTTTTTTTGCCAATGAAATGCTGTGTAAAATTACCATGACAAGGCGGCTGGAAATACCGGCTTCAGATACCATTCCGGAGACAAAGCTGGAAAATAATAACATGCAGCTTATTCCTGGCGGTACATACGCTTATGAAAATCTGGTAGGCTGTAAGACCGGATATACCAGCTCTGCAAGATACTGTCTTGTATCCTGCGCAGAAAAAGACGGTATGCGTCTGATCTGCGTGGTGTTAAGGGATGAATCCCCCATGCAGTATGAAGATACCATCTCTTTATTCAACTATGGCTTCAGCAATTTTGTCAAGGTAAACGTTTCTCAGACGGAGACAAAATATAATATAGACGATTCCCGTGCATTTTACGGCGGCACCGATATATTCGGCAGCTCCAGGCCGCTGTTGGCCCTGAATAAAGACGATTACGTTGTTATGCCCAGGACCGCCACCTTTGACGACACCGAGTCTACCATTAACTATCAAACAGAGGACGCCGATCAGGCCGCCGTAATTACCTACACTTATCACGGCGTAAAGATCGGCTCGGTACGGGTTGACTTTGTAGAAGACGAATCGGAGCAGCATGTCTTTGACACGCCGCGTGACAGCAGTGAAGATACTGCGGCAGACAAAAACAGCCCTAAATCCGTAATTTTCATCAATATTATGCGCGTATTAATCATACCCGTTGTACTCGGCGCCGCCTTCCTGATCCTGTGCCTGGTCCGGGCACTGTTAAAAAATTTCCAGTTTTCCTTCGGCGGCAGACGTTTTAAAAGACGCAGAAGAAGGAAAAGACCCAAGCGGCCTAACCGATTTCGGGATTATGATTATTAGTGTGCTTCTGCCGCGCATTCTGTCTTTTTACCAGCACGCTGCGGTTTTTCAGCCGGGCCGCGTCCTCCGGGAATATAAACTTGGTGGTCTTTACGATATAGACTCTGCCTTCCCCTGATTTGCGGACTCTGATCTTTGCCTTCAGATACCCGTGCTTTTCGCAATAGGCCACACAATAATAATGCCGTCCGTTCGGCGTAAACCATTTCACCTTCTTTTTCAGATTTTTGTGACAGAGATAGCATTTGCTGGACGTTACTTCCCCGTCGCGAAACGCATCCTCCCTGCTCTCAAACTCTCTGGAAATGTATTTTGTATAATTTTCAAACCGGGCTCTGATTTCCTGCTCCCTGCTTTGGGGCAGATGAAAAACGTCATAGGATAAATATCCCATGACCTCCCCATGCTGCCTGGCAATTACCTTTAAAAGCTTGGCAGTATAATAGGCATCGCCAAAAGCTCTGTGAAAGGGTATATCCTTTTCAATTCCCAGCTTGTCCACAGCATACTCCAGGGCACGTCTTGATTTTCCGTCTTCATAAGCAAGGCTGAACAGCTTCTGCACATCCAAAAAAGCTATCGGCCCGTCCGACATCGGTGTCATATTGTAAAACTGCATATTCCTCTGAAGCTCTGTAAGATCCATTGCCCCCCATGTGCAAAAAAGATATTCCTCCGATCCACACCACTGTAGAAAATCCTCTGCCACCCTTGGAAAAGGATCCCCCCGCTGAAGCTCCTGCATTTCAAGATGAACCAGTCTGCTTGTGACCTGATTCATCTCCTTATATACCTCCGGCTTTACAAGACGGTTAAATTCATGTATCATGACACACGTGTCATTCAACATAACAGCCCCTATCTCAATGATTTCAAAGGCAAGCTCCGGCGATTTCTCCGTGTCGGTTTTGCTTTGATTCCACTCCAGATCCAATACAATATAATTCATTAACAATCTTCCTTTTCGAGCTTTATGTTTCCTTCATCCTTTCGGTCATCCGCCTTTAAACCCGCATGTATCTGCTCTCGATCCAGGTACGCGCCAGTGAAATCCAGGAAGTACATTCCGCCTGCAGGGCGCTGCCGTCCCGATGCCCGGTTAGATGGTTGGCAAGGCTTAAGCCATGTCCGCCCACCGGATACATATGAAACTCCGTGGAAACTCCTGCCTCGCGCAGTGCGCTGATCAGCAGCAAGGAGTTTTCCACCGGTACCGCTCCATCCGTAAAGGTATGCCAGATAAAGGCCGGCGGCGTTTCTTTTGTCACTCTTGTTTCCAGCGAAAGGCCTGACAAAAGGCTGCCTGCATCCTCCAGACGTACTTCCGCTCCTTCCTCCGGGCCCAGCAGATTTTCAAAGGAGCCTCTGTGTGCAAACTTGCCCGCAGTAATCACAGGATAGCAGAGTATCATACCGTCCGGGCGGAGCAGCCTCCGATCCTCCCCGGCAAGCCCCATTGCCTGAGAAAGAAAATCCTCCTGCCACAACGTACCCAGGCTGGCCGCCAGGTGCCCGCCGGCTGAACAGCCCAGGATAATCACACCCTTGGGATCCACATACCATTCCTCTGCGTGCTGACGGATCAAGCTCATGGCATACGCCGCCTCCGTCAATGCCACGGGGTATCTGGCCGGAGCGCAGGAATAATAAAGCACCGCCGCATGACAGCCAAAGGCCAGAAACTGCATGGCAAGCGCCTCGCCTTCCCTGGGGGAAGTGTAGGCATAAGCTCCCCCCGGACAGATTAACACCAGAGGACGGTTGTCAATGCCGATTTCCTCATAATGCTCCTGAATATAAACGGTAAGCCTTGCCGCCGGAAGCGAACCCGGCATAAAAATCGGAAATGTTTTATATATCATATATCCTCCCTCCACCTGTGAAAAACGCCCTATTTTGGCGTTTTTCTGTGTGGAACTTAGAAGTTCTTTGCGAAACGTCTTATGGCGTGAGCATTAGAACTTCTTTCCACACTAGTAAGCTCTCCCCCAGTATACCATCTTTTTGGCAGGTTTTCCGCAGCAGACACAGGTATCCGCAATATGCTCCTGTACAAAGGGAATGTTGCGGCTGGTGACACTTAGCTTTTCCTTAATCCTGTCCTCGCATTCCTGCTCACCGCACCACATGGCTTTCACAAAGCCGGATTTTTCGTTAAACAGGCGCTCAAATTCATTCATGTCAGCAGCGGTGTAGGTATGCTCTGCCATATGCTTTTCGGCTCTCTCCAGCATCTCCCGCTGGATCCTCTCAAGCAGGCTGCCAACCGTTTCTTCCAATGCTTCCAGGCTGACCTCCATCTTCTCTCTGGTGTCACGTCTGCAGATCACGCACTTACCGGCCTCTATATCCCTGGGACCGATCTCCACCCGGATCGGGTATCCTCTCATCTCCGCCTCGGCAAACTTATAGCCCGGTGACTTTTCACTGTCGTCCACCTTCACCCGGAACTGCCCCTTCAGCCTGTCGCGGAGCTCATATGCCTTATCCAGAACACCCTCCTTTTTCTGCTGAATGGGAATAATACACACCTGCACAGGCGCTACCCTGGGCGGCAGCACCAGCCCTTCGTTGTCCCCATGGACCATGATAAGCGCACCGATCAGGCGGGTAGTCGCTCCCCAGGAGGTCTGATACACATATTTTAAGGTATTGTCCTTATCCGCAAACTGCACGCCAAAGGCTCTGGCAAAGCCGTCGCCAAAGTTATGGCTGGTGGCGGACTGTAAGGCCTTCCCATCGTGCATCAGGGCCTCGATGCTATAAGTAGCTTGGGCTCCGGCAAACTTTTCCTTCTCGGTCTTCTGACCCTTGATTACAGGAATGGCCAGCACCTTTTCACAAAATTCTGCATACAGATCCAGCATCTGAATGGTCCGCGCTTCCGCCTCTTCGGCAGTGGCATGGGCGGTATGGCCTTCCTGCCATAAAAACTCCCTGGAACGCAGGAACGGCCTGGTCTCCTTCTCCCAGCGGACCACGGAACACCACTGGTTATAAACCTTTGGCAGATCCCTGTAGGAGTGAATGTCATTTTTATAAAAATCGCAGAATAAGGTTTCCGATGTAGGCCGAACGCAGAGTCTCTCCTGCAAAGGCTGTAATCCGCCGTGGGTCACCCAGGCCACCTCCGGCGCAAAGCCCTCCACATGGTCCTTTTCCTTTTCCAGCAGAGATTCCGGAATGAACATGGGAAGATATACATTTTCCACTCCCGTTTCCTTGAACATGGCATCCATCTGCTTCTGCATCAGCTCCCAAATCGCATACCCTGCAGGCTTGATCACCATACAACCCTTGACCGACGTGTAGTCGCAAAGCTCTGCCTTCTTCACCACATCCGTGTACCACTGGGCAAAATCCACCTCCATGGAGGTAATCTCCTGCACCATTTTGTCAGCCGTGTCTTTTCCATCTTTTCCCATTACCATATACCTCGCCTTCCGCCGCGCAAACGGCTTATTGAATTATTCTACCGTTTCCATATGCAAATCATTTCCGCCTGCAGGAAAATTTGCATATAAAAACGCCGGGCTTCCAGCCCCTGTAGGGACCGAAAACTCGGCGGTACCACCCTGATTGATACATAAGCATCCATCTCATCTGCCGCTAACGCCGGCTTACGCCGTATTTCATGTCTGCATCCCTTCCTGACGGTTTTATGTCTCACAAATTCGACATAACTCAAATCCGTACATTGCTTCCCGGCAATACTTACATTTCATACGAGACTCCGAGGCAGGTTCCGGACTCTTCCGCATAAAGGCCTCTCAGCCGCATCCGCCGCCATGCTCTGCACGGCCGCGCCGCCACGCCCTCTCTCTGAATGCTTTCAAGCCTGTACTAACCCTCTTCACTGTCTTTAACTATGGGCTAATTGTAGTGCAGGTATCAGGTATTTGTCAAGCGGTTTTCAACACAAACTCCGGATCGGATATTCATCGAGGTAAGTACCCCTATATCATCCAGATCGGCACGATCAGATTATTTCTGTCGATAGCGCCGATCTGCTCCGCCAGACACAAGATTGCTCCCGTTCCGACCTGCAGCGGCGCCTTATCAATCACCCCAAAATTCCTGATGATTCTTTTATCCGGCATCGCCGTTTTTTTGATCTCCAAAGGATAAAGGCAGCCGTCACCCTCCAAAATAACATCAATTTCCTTTGCGTCACGATCGCGGTAAAAATACAGGTATGGTGCAAGCCCTGCATTATGATACCCCTTCATAATTTCGGACACCGCATAATTTTCAAGCAGTGCGCCGCTCATGGCCCCGCTTTCCGCAACTTCCGGAGAAGACCACTTTGTCAGAAAGCATACAAGCCCCGTATCATAAAAATACAGCTTCGGCGTTTTAATCGTTCGTTTTAAAACATTATTAGAATAGGGATGCAGAAGGAAAATAATCCCCAATGTCTCCAGAATATTGATCCAGTCCTTTGCCGCAGCCATGTCAATATCCGCATCATCCGCAAGCGCTTTATAATTTAAAAGCTGAGAACATCTTGCAGCAGCAGAAGTAATAAACTTGTTAAATTTCAGAGCGTCTATATTTCCGGAAAGCTCCCGCACATCACGCTCTATATAAGTGGAAAGGTAAGAGGAATAATAGATATTCCGGTCCGCATAACAACTACCTGCAATCCCCGGCATGGAGCCTCTCCAGATGCGCTCATACAGCTCCGGCGCCGCCACAGGCCGGATGCCTTTACTCTGGCCAAGCAGCATATTCAGATCTGCGTTAAAAGGAACACAGGGCGCGCCAATCAGCTCCCTCTGCGACAGCGGCGGCATATGAACCAGTGCCACCCTTCCTGCCAGCGACTCCTGCACCCCACGCATAAGCCGGAAAATCTGCGAGCCTGTCAGCCAGAAGGCTCCTGGCTCATGATGCTCGTCAACGTGAATTTTAATATAGGTAAAAAGCTCCGGTGCATACTGTACTTCGTCAATCAAAACCGGCGGCTTATGAATTTGCAGAAAAAGAGCCGGATCGTTCTTTGCCATATCACGGGTACTCAAATCGTCCAGGGAAACATATTCACGCTCAATATTCTCCTTTTGCGCAAGAGCGCGCATCATGGTAGTTTTTCCTGTCTGTCTGGGGCCGGTCAGCAGAATAGCCGGGCAGGATCTGCTAAGCTCTGTTATTCTGTTTTCCATATGGCGGCTAATGTACTCCATGCGCGTGCCCCTTTCGGCAGTTTTTATATATTATTATAATATAGCCGAAATTTTATACTGTCAAGTGAAATGCCGAAACTACATACTGTCTGTTACGATCTGTACCTCACCCAGCTGCCGGATTTCCTGAATAATCTGCAGCAAACTCATCCACATCAGAATAACGCTTAATTGCTATTCCTGCTGCTTTATATACGGCCTCATATTTTTGTAAGCACGCGTCAAATAGACTGACGTTGTTCTCTAAACAATCAGGGTTATACGCTTCCATGATATTATAAGTTCCTATAGCAGCCTCAGCTGAAATCTCCGCAAACATATAATGCAGACTGCACATATTCATGAAAGCTGCAAAAACATCATTTTTTCCGGCCGCTTCTTCTACCTTGTTTCTCCAGTTTGAATACATTTCTTCATAAGTGCCGCAAAGACCTTCGGAAGGCTTTTTCTTCTCTTTCTCCTGCTTCAGGTGCCCTTCCGCATATAAAAGAAGGCGCTTTAATAAAGCTCTTATCTCCAAAATATCTTTACTTGAAGCGATATGCTTTAAGCTGTCAATAAAGGCCGCTTCAACGGGTAAGGCCGCTAATTCTTCAAGCATTCTTTTGGTGCCGCGTTTAAAATATCTTCCGTGAAAAAGCATAACTGCATCCGCCAGGTAACAAATTACCCCATATGCGTCCAGGCGTACCTGCCCGGATTCCTCATGTAAACAAGCATTTGCATAGGAAATCTTCGCTTTGTCCATCAATTCCCTCACTCTTTGGAAACGTTCCTCACCTGCCAGTAACAGTTGGGCCTGTTCTCTTAATTTACACAGTTCCTCATAAGCTTCCTGATTTTTAACATACACGATTTTGGAGTCCATCAATTTGGAAATTTGAGCATGATGGCAGGAAGCATCATATTTAAGTCCGCTCCAGTTTGTACAATATATGTCATAGCCCACTTTACTGTCGTCCAGGATAAAGCCCGTGCCAAGCTGCCAGCCCTCATCGTCCTGAATCAGTATGAGCAAATCCAGATCTGATTTTTCATACTCGTCTCCTGTGGCAGCCGAGCCATATATTCCAATCAATGCCAGCGAATCAGGACAAACCTTCTCGGCTTTTTCGATAACTGCATTTATGATTATTTGATTCACATCCTTCATATTTCCTCTCATTCCGCCGCGTAAGCGGCATCAAAACTGCGGGAGCTTTGGGCCGCGCAGCGTCACATATCCCGATTTGTTAATTGCTCATCCCTTTTATTTTACCATAAATGTACACACAGCTCCATTAAATCTCTTTATATTTTTACGCGGCACCAGAGATGGTGCCGCTTAGTATATCTGTTTATAAGTTTATCCTAACAGCAGGCCTGCGTCCCTTGACGATCCACAAACATGCCGATATAATATAAAGAACTGCTTACGTGAAAGAAAGGGCAGCCCTGAGCTGGCAGCAAAAGAGGAAAGCAGAAAGGACCGGAGAATCATGCACCTGATACTTCATTATATGAAAAAACACTGGAAACGCATTGGCTGCGGCGTGTCCTTAAAGACGCTGGCCGCGCTGGGAGAGCTGACAATTCCCTATATTCTGGAGCATATTATTGATGATGTGGTGCCCACCAAAAAGGTCCTCATGGTATTTGCCTGGGGCCTGGCCATGATCGGCGCCGCTTTTTTGGTGCGCACTTTAAATATTCAGGCCAATCACCGGGCCGCCGCTACCGGACGCGACTGTATCCGCACCCTGCGCTATGACCTGTTTCAAAAAACGGTCAATCTGTCCGGCGCTCAGTTTGACCGTTTTGGCCTACCCTCCCTGACCTCGCGCATGACCTCCGATTCCTACAATGTGCAAAATTTCATTGTCTCTATGCAGGCCATGGGCATTCGTGCCCCCATCCTGCTGTTGGGCGGCATTGTTGTCACCATGACTATGGACTGGGCGCTTTCAAGCATTCTCTGTATCATGGTGCCGGTGCTGGGCGTTATTATCTACGCCGTAACACGGCACGGCATCCCTCTGTATGATAAGGTACAGCGGGGCGTGGACAGCATTGTCCGGGTTATGCGGGAAAATATCACGGGCATCCGGGTCGTCAAGGCACTCTCCAAGGAAGAATACGAAAAAAGACGCTTTGACGAAGCAAACCGCCTTATGACCGAAGTGGATTTAAGAGCCGGCGTGACCATGGCCATGCCGGGGCCCATCATGCAGCTTTTTTTAAACATCGGGCTGACTCTGGTGGTTATTGTAGGCGCCCGACGGGTCAACAGCGGCATCATCGCCCCCGGCGTCATTCTTGCTTTTTTGACTTATTTTAACATGATTCTGCAGGGCGTCATGGGTTTAAACCGCATCTTCATGATGATGTCCAAGGCCACTGCTTCCGCAGACCGCATTCGCCTGATCCTGGAAGCGGAAAACGATCAGCCGGTTCTTCCCTTCCGAGAGGAAGACCGCCTGCATACCGATGCTCATATTTTATTCGATCATGTAAGCTTTGCCTATCATGCGGTCTCCGAAAACCAAACCACCGGGAAATTTGCAGACGAAGCGCCGGAAAAATGCCTGTCCGAAATCAGCTTTCAGATCGGCCGCGGAGAATCCTTAGGAATCATCGGCGCCACAGGAAGCGGAAAAACCACCATCTTAAATCTGCTGATGCGCTTTTATGACTGTAATGAAGGCTGTATTTACATAGACGGCAGGGACGTGCGCACCTACGAAAAAGATAAGCTTCGCCAAAAATTCGGCGTAGCGTTCCAAAACGATACGATTTTTAACGATACCATGCTGCAGAATATCTGCTTCTGGCGGGAGCTGTCCGAGGCTCAGGCTGCCCACGCCGCAGAAACCGCAAATTTGGCCTCTTTTATAGAAGGGCTTGAGGGAAAATATCAATATCTGGCGGACATCAAGGGTGCAAACTTAAGCGGCGGTCAGAAGCAGCGGACATTCATTGCCAGAGCCGTGGCAGACAGCCCGGAGATCCTGATCCTGGACGATTCCTCCAGCGCCCTGGATTACAGGACGGATGCCGCCCTGCGAAAATCCATACAGCAGGACTTAAGCGGCACTACGCTGATTATGGTAGCCCAGAGGGTCAGCTCCATCATGAATCTGACAAACATTCTGGTGCTGGAGGAAGGCCGGATCATCGGATACGGAAATCATGCTCACCTGATGGAACACTGCCCCGTTTATCGGGACATCTGTAAGGCGCAGATGAGTTAAGGAGGAGAATAACATGCCGCCCAAAGGACAGCGAGATACCAAAAAAGAAAAGCCCCGCGACGCCAAAGGCACCCTTTTACGCATCTGGCGTTACGTCACCCGCTTCAGGGTCTTAATGATTTTTATCGCCCTTATGTGTATTGCCAGCAATCTGCTGGCGCTGGTGGGGCCTTCCCTGGCCGGGCGGGCAATCAATGAAGCCGCCGCGGGAGCAGGAAAGGTAAATTTTGAAAAGGTCTGGTATGATGCAGGACAAATGCTGCTCTTTTACATAAGCTCTTCCGTCCTGACCCTGCTCATCAATTTTCTGATGATGAAGGTGGGCCGAAATATTGCCCGGCAAATGCGCTCAGATGTATTTTACAAGCTGATGAAGCTGCCTGTAAACTATTTTGACCGCAATGCCGCAGGTGACATCATCAGCCGCGTGTCTTACGACATCGACGTACTCAGCACCAGTATTTCCACGGACATTGTACAAATCATGACCAGCCTGATCACCGTTGCGGGCTCCCTGTTCATGATGCTGCTGATCAGCCCGCTCCTGTCGCTGATGGTACTGATTACCATTCCCCTGTCCATTTTTTACACTCGCTACATGGGGAAAAAGACCCGGCCTCTTTTTGCCAGGCGCTCGGCGGCTTACGGTAAGATGAACGGCTACGTGGAGGAAATGTTCTCCGGCCAGAAAACCATCCAGGCCTACGCAAGGGAAGATGCCGTCCTGAATAAATTTGAGAGCATTAATCAGGAAGCCTCCGAAGCCTTTTACCTGGCAAACCATTACGGCATGACCATCGGCCCCACCATGAACTCCATCAACAATCTGGGCCTGGCCCTGCTGGGCATGTTCGGCTCCATCCTATATTTAAAGGACCTTGTAAGCCTTGCCCAAATTTCCTCCTTTGTACTGTACTCCCGGAAATTTTCCGGTCCCATCAACGAGATTGCAAACATCATCAATGAGATTTATTCCGCCTTGGCTGCGGCAGAAAGGGTCTTCCGACTACTGGATGAGACGGAAGAGGCGAAAGATGTCGAAAATGCAGGAAAACTTGCAAATGTACAGGGAAATGTGGAAATCAAAAATGTATCCTTTGGATATGTGCCTGAAAAAATCATCCTGCAGAATTTTAATTTAAAGGCGGATGCCGGAAAACTGATTGCAATCGTAGGTCCTACAGGAGCCGGAAAAACAACGATTATCAATCTTTTGATGCGTTTTTATGACGTGAATGCCGGAGAGATAATGGTGGACGGACAGGAAATCCGCTCCCTGACCAGGGAAAGCCTGCGACGGGCTTATGCCATGGTTTTGCAGGATACCTGGCTTTTTAACGGCACCATTTACGAAAATATTGCCTACGGCAAAGAAAATGCCACCAGAGACGAGGTGGTGGCTGCGGCCAAGGCTGCTCGAATACATCATTATATTATGCAGCTGCCGAAGGGCTATGACACTGTAATCAGCGAAGACGGCGGCAATATTTCCAAGGGCCAGAAGCAGATGCTGACCATTGCCAGGGCCATGCTGTATGACGCAAGGATGCTGATTTTGGACGAGGCAACCTCAAACGTAGACACCGGCACGGAACGCCGGATCCAGTCAGCCATGCGTGAGCTGATGAAGGACAAGACCTGCTTCGTCATTGCCCACCGGCTGTCCACCATTCAAAACGCGGATTTGATCCTGGTAGTAAATGGCGGCAATATTGTGGAACAGGGAACTCATTCGGAGCTGATGGAAAAGCAGGGCTTTTATCACCGGCTGTATAACTCCCAATTTGAGTAATCCCACGGCCAACAAGTTGGCCTGTGAAGAATGCCGTACTTTAGGCATTCTTCGGTGTGAGAAAAGTCCGCATAGCGGACTTAAAAGTTCTTGGTGAAGCAGCCAAGCCGGTGAAGCCGGCTTTGTGCTGCGAACCTTAGAACTTCTCTTCACACTTCACACTATCTTCTCAGCTTTTTAACCGCCTTTTCTGGGATCAGGCAGCTGCCGTGTTCCTTCAGCTGCAGGATCCTGGTTTCCTCCGCCGCATACAGCGCCGAAAATTCCAATGCCTGAATGCAGGCCCTGCTGTACCGCTCATAGGCGGCATGACCTTTTTGCAAATGTAGATAATAGAGCCCTTCCCATTCATACAGTGTACTTTCTATCCGCAGATTACCGGGAAGTGCGGCTGCATAACCCATTACATTGGACAGACTGGAAAATACGAAGACAGCTTCCTCCGGCCGGGAAGCCGCCTTTGCCTCCCCTTCTTTCTGAGACGGTATCTGCTCCGCAGCCTCTCTGGTCCTTTGCAAAATGCGCTTCATTTCCTTCAAGCACTCAATCAACTGATTACTGTCATTTAAATCCGGATCCTTATCCGAAAATGTAAGCACAAGGCCCTGATCCGCCACCATCATAATCTGCAGATCAAAGGCAAACTTGGGAGGCGTGTACCCCACTTCCTCCGCGGCCTGCTCAATGATCTCCTGCACCACTTCTCTGGCCTTATCACTGCGCATAACAAAATCCTTATAGTCAATTTCGTACTCTTCCAGCTCTTCATTTGACAAAAAGCATTTCACTGTTTTTTCGTCTATACGCTCTATTTTCATCCCTATTCCCCTGACTACATCTTAAAGAACTTCATTTCCTCATTCAGTGCTACGGAAAGATCCTTCAGCTTTGTTGCTTCCTCAGACAGCAGATTGATCGTAGCGTTCAACTCCTGCATGGATGCCGTGGTTTCTTCGGCGGAAGCTGCATTTTCCTCGGAAATTGCGGACAGGTTGGAAATCACATCTATCACCGAAGCTCTTGCACTGTTGCAGGAATCCGCACAAACGCGAATCTGCTGAGTGCCTTCTCTGGAAACATCAATTCCGGTACTTACCTCTCCGAACTTTTCCTTTGTATCGTTCAGCTTCTCCTGCTGCTCACGCATCAGGACTTCCGCTTCCCTCATCTCATCCATGGTCTTCTGGGACTCGCTGATCAGATTACCGATGATCTGTTGAATTTCCACTGCGGCATCGTTGGATTGAACTGCCAGCTTCTGGATCTCGGTAGCAACCACCGCAAACCCTCTCCCGGCCTCTCCCGCTCTCGCCGATTCGATAGAAGCGTTCAGGGACAACAGATTCGTCTGAGACGCAATGGAAGTAATCAGCTCTGTAGCCATACTGATCTGTTTGATAGATTCGTCGGTAAGACGGATCTGATTGCCGATGTTGCCGATGGCGCTCGCGGTACGGTCATTGGATGCGCTTAAGTTCAGCATGGTTTCCGTAGAGGTATTTCCCGCCCTGCTCATGGCATCGGAAGCCTCAGTCAGGTTGCTTACATTATCAACAATCTCTTCTATTACTTCGCCCATGGCCACGATCTCGCTGGAAGCGTTTTGAATCTCTTCCGCCTGGGATACGGCGCCCTTGGAAATTTCCTCCACGGCACGGCTCACGTCATCCGTAGTGTTGCTGCACTGCTTTGCCATGTCCTCCAGTCCGTTTCCTGCCTCAAACAAGGTGTTTGCGGACTTCTGCAGATTACCCACAATCTTATTCAGCTCATCCTTCAGTTCTTTGACCGCTCTTGCCATATCTCCGATCTCGTCGGGACGTCCTAATATCTTTGTATCTACATTGACGCCCAGATCGCCGGAGGCCAGAACCTCCACCACATTCTTAGCCTTCACAATGGCGTTGGCTATATGAAAGGCTTCAAAAATTCCCAATACACACGCGATAATCAGCATGGCAACACTGATGCCGATAAAGGCGCCCACCTTGGAATTAATAAACTCCTTCACATCCGTCAGCGGCATGCCTGCAAATACAACGCCGATGACCTTGCCGGAATTATCTTCCAGAGGAATATAAACAGCCACATATTCCAAACCATTAATTACTATATCCGTGGTCTCATATTCATTACCATTTTGTATCGTTG
This sequence comes from uncultured Acetatifactor sp., assembly GCA_910586485.1. GTDB lineage: Bacteria > Bacillota > Clostridia > Lachnospirales > Lachnospiraceae > Acetatifactor. Next base: position 10,059 of record CAJUIA010000022.1, on the reverse strand, counting down.
ACCAGACCTCGTCAGAAATATCAGTGCCCAAAATACGTTCCCCTGTTTTGCTGTCTCTTAAAGAGGTTAACCTTCTGGTCTTGCCATAACAAATGGTTACATCCGCTTCATTGCCCGCAACAAAGGCGTCAATCTCATCAATCTGGGCGGTGAGGTTTTCATCTCCCTTCCAAAGCTGCTCATTTTCATCCAGATACCAGTCCCCGTCCATCGCAGCATAGGAAGCCTTAAGGGACTGCGCCAGCATGCTTAAGCCCTGCAGCGCCTCCGTATTCAGCCCGCTGGTCAGCGAAAATCTTGCATAAAACATCAGCACTACCGAAATCACCAATGCCGGCAGAGCAATCATGGCAATCAACATCACCCGAACGCTAATCTTTCTTCTTTTTCCCTCCATATTCCCCATACCCTCTCTTTTGTTTTATAGCTGTTTCCATACGTAAAAATAGAAACAGCATAATTATTTTATCACTTTCAGGTCAAAAGTACAATGCTTTCGTCGTGAAATTATACATAAAAATTCCTTCCAAATTTATGCAGGCCCCCTTTTCATGCTTTATGAAGCCGGCCGGGCCGCGTAAAGCTTAGATGTGTGTGGCGATGATAAGCGTCCTGCCCTTCTGCCTGCGGCGGATATATTCTTCCGCCCGGCTTCGGGTCTCGTCGTCCATTCCGCTGAAGGGTTCATCCAAAAGTACATATGCGGCGTCCGCCTCCAGAGCGCGGACAAGCGCCACCCGGCGCTTCATGCCGCCGCTCAGCCGGCTGCAGGGCTTTCCCAGCGCATCCGCCTCCAGCAGCTCGGCCAGGGCCCCGGCGGCACGGCTCCTGTCCCCGCAGACCAGCTCCACGTTTTTTATGGCGTCGTAATCCTCACACAGCCTGTCCTCCTGAAACATGACACTCACAGTCTCCGGCGCCATAACCCGTCCTTCGTCCGGCTTCAGCAGCCCGGCAAGGACATGCAGCAGGGTGGTCTTTCCGCTGCCCGAAGGGCTTCGCAGATAACAGACCTCCCCCGCCCGGTAAACGGCCGTCAGTGCGGAAAGCGCCTTTGTCTCTCCGAAGCTCTTTGTCACGGCCTCCAGCGTAATATCCCTGCCTCTCTCTTTCCTTTGCTCCGGAGCGCGGCAGGCAGGCTGCCATGAAAGAAAAAGCTCTGTCAGCCTCAAAACCAGCTTTTCAAACAAAACACTTAAAAAAATGACGACGGCGCTCCAGGCAAACACCCCTGCCGTATCCAGATACACCTTAGATAAATAGAGTCCGCCGCCAATAGAATGCTCCGGTGTGCCAATGACCTCCGCCGCCACTCCTGACTTCCAGCACATCCCCAGGGCAAGCTTCATCCCGCTGTAGAGAAAGGGCTTTAAGGCCGGGCAATAAATATAAAAAAAACGGCTGCGGAGGGGAAGCCGGAAAACCCGTGCCATCTCCAGCAGCTTATGATCTGTGGCCTTCAACCCCTCCAGCGCATTGGTATAAATACAGGGTAACACCACCAGGAAGCAGACTGCCGCCGCCAGAAAGGAGGATCCCCGCCAAATCAGCAGCAGGACCACAAAGGATGCCACCGGGACCGCCACAATCAGTTTCATCACAGGCTTCAGCAGCTCTTCCAGAAAGGGCAGGCGCCTGGCTGCCCCTGCCAAAAGCAGCGCCGTGCAAAAGCCTGCCAGAAAGCCCGACCCGATACGCAGAAGACTCCCTCCCACACAAAGCCAGAAATTCCTTTCCTGCAGCAAATCCAAGAGTCTGTCTGCCGTCTGAAACGGCGTTACCGCCAGTATCCGGTTGTTCACCGCCAAAGCAAGCAGCGTCCACACCCCCAGCCAAAAAAGAAGGATCAGCCCCTTTTTTACATACCTGTTCATCGGTAAAAATCCTCTCCCGGCAGCTGTTCGCCCACCAGCGACTTGTCAAAATCCGCAAGCACCTTAAGATAAGCGGATAAATCCGCCTTCATTTCTTCCCCTGTGATGCAGGTAATATGACACTGGGGAATGGCTTTTTCGGCAACGGCCTCCTTCGCCACGATGCCCGCCGTGACAGCCAGCACCGCTCCTGTCTGAGCATCCTTATTTACGGCATCCACACTGAGGGCATGTTCCTCCAAAAATGCCTCCACCGCCTCAGGATGTTCCTCCAGAAACGCCCGCCTGACCACGGTAACCCCCGTGACCATGCCGTTAGAGCTGCCTCCCTTCAATTCGTTTTCCACCCGCATCCACTCTTCGTTTATATCCAGTGCAATTTTCAGCTCCTGATTCTGCATCAGCGCTGCGGTGACAAAGGGCTGGGGAAGCAGCCCGATCCCCTCCGGATCCTCTGCCAGAACAGCCGCCACCTCTGCCGCCTCGGCTTTAAATTCCAGCGTATAATCGGCTTCCGTAAGTCCGTTTGCCGCCAGCACATACCTAAGCGACGCCTCCGGCGTGGTTCCCTTCCCCGTCAGGTAGATCGTCCTCCCCTTCAGGTCCGCAATGCTCTTCACCTCTGAAGACCCTGTAACAATGCTGAGTACCCCCAGGGTATTGATGTCGATCACCACGATCCCGCCCTCCGTCCTCTGATACAGGACTGCTGCCAAATTGGCAGGAATCAGGGCTATGTCCAGCTCTCCCTTTACCATCAGCGGCAGAAGCTCATCTGCTCCGGTAGTCATTCGAAACTCATAGGTATCCTCTGTTTCTCCCTTTTCTGCCCTGTCCATTAAAAACAGGATACCCATGGAGGTGGGCCCCTTCAGGGAGCCTACGCGGATATTCGCGGTTTCCTGGTCTTTTCCACAGCCTGTCAGGAGTCCCATTGCCAACAGCATTATAAAAACCAGTGTCCCGATCCTGTTCCTGCCTTGCTTTTTCATTATTTTTCCGCCTTTTTCATCATTCAGCTTCCCGGATAACCTGGCACACACAGCTGCCTGTTCAGGTCCTTGCTATCGTGTCAAATTTCTCCTTCAAATCGTTCGTGATCTCGTTCACCATATCCGTAGATGCAGCAATTTCCTCTGTGCTGGCTGCCAGGGTAGTGATTCTTCCGTTTACCTCGTCCACAATCTGCATCAGCTTTTCGGCCTCGCCGCTCAAGGCGTCCATGGCCGTCACAATCTCTTCCTTGTTGCGCTGACTGTCCTGCGCCGTACTGCGGCTGGACTCGCTTAAGTTTTTAATCTCGGACGCCACTACGGCAAAGCCCCTGCCCGCCTCTCCGGCCCTGGCCGCCTCGATGGATGCGTTCAGGGAAAGCAGATTTGTCTGGGAGGCAACGGAGGTAATGTTTTCGTTATTTTCTCCTAGCTGCACCAAAAGCCCGTTGATCCTGGCAAAGGAATCCTTCATGCCCTCGCAGAAGGCCACCACGTCACCCATGGCCATACTGATATTGCTGGTCTCTTCGGCATTGCTGGTATTTCCACAGGTCATCTCCGCAATGGAATCCTTGAGGGATGAAAACTGATCGTTGGCCCCCGCTACCATAGATGCAATTCGTTCACTCTGCTCACTGACCTTTCTGTTTTGCTCCTCCATCTCGGCAGACAGCAGCTCTGCAGTGGCCTTTTCTTCCTCGGCAAGATCCTTCACATAATGGATGCAGCTGCCCTTGTTGTTACACTCGTTATAAATAGCCGCAGCCATTTCCCTGCAGGTGCTGTAGCCGCAGGCACTGCAGTTGATTTCCCTTTTCAGCTTTGTATCCTTGTTCATATCCTTGAAAATATCGTCCAGCTCCCCTTCTCCGGGAACTCTCAGCTTATTTCCGGCAGATTTGTCGGTATATTCGCGGATAAAATCCTTTAAATCAAGCTGCGAAAACTGTCTGTTTAAATTTTTCAGCCGCTTTGCCGGTGTCCCGCCCCTGGCCCATGCGCTCCTTTTGCTCCCGCTCTTGCTGGCTTCCCTGATCCGCTGAAGCTCATATAAAATATCGTCCCCCTTCGCCTTGTCTTCCTCGATGCCCGTTCCATATATACAGCCCTGGGCACAGTTTAAGGCATCCACCATAAAAGGAAGGTCTTTGTTGTGCAGAACTCTTTCTTTATAGTCCTCCAGGAAATGATAGGCATGCTTTTCGCCCTCAATCTGGCGGATAAACACATCCTCCCCGCAGAACCAGTACACATTTTCCTTTAACCCGCCGGGCATGGGATAGATGGAACCCAGTCCGTACTCGATCTCATCAGGGGCAGGCTCCGCCATGATATGATGCTTTTTTGCATATTTGGCCAAATGATCAAAGGTTACATTATAATTCACATATCCATATGTATTTGGATCATCTATCTCCGATTTCTTTGCGATACAGGGACTGATAAACGCCAGCCTGTCCGTCAGATGCAGATACTTTTTCGCATAGATCGCCGCACACATCATAGGGCTGTGGACCGGTACCAGCTTGGGGATTAATTCCGGAATATAATGCTCAATATAATTAACAATGGCCGGGCAAGGCTGAGAAATGCCTCCCGTAAAATGATGCTCCGATATATACTTCACATATCCCCAGGTGGTAATGTCGGCGCCGAAGCTGACGCTGATGATCCTGTTCACCCCTGATTTTTTCAGTCCGCCCAGAATCTGCCTGTACTGACCCGGATAATTGGCTGCAAATGCAGGCGCCCACAAAACGGAAATCCTTTCTCCAGCCGCCAGGTCCGCAAAAAATTGTTCCGTATCGTCTCTGAACTCCCTGGCATTATGCTCGCAGGAATCAAAGCAGGCTCCGCAGCCTACGCACTTCGTGCCGTCCACATATATTTTCTGCCCGTCTCCACAGTCAGCCGCCACGTTAGCCGCCAGCACGGGACAGCTCGAAATACACTTATTACATCCGATACAATTTTCATTGGTAAACACCAGACCGCTCTGCAGGAAATCCGCCATTTTGCCTCCGTTCCGGGACATATGCACCCCTATCCCTCTAAGTAGTTTTCAAATATAATAATAATGTAATTTCGACTTAAAATCAACCTTATTTTTATCAAAAAGCCATACCCTCCTGCTGAAGGTATGGCTTTGAAAGCTTTACCAATATAACACCCAATCCTTGCTCAATCTGGTCAGCGCTTCCATATAGAAGTAATCGCCCCAGGCATTACACTCGTCCACTCCCCTGTGATCACAGGTATTATAGGGCGAATGATTTGAATAGGTACTGTGCAGCACCAGGCCGTTGGAAACCGCAAAGTCCTTTACCGCATAATTGTCATACAGGGACTTCATGATCCTGAGGGCCAGCTTCCTGTAATGCTCCGCCTCTTCGACCCCAAGATACTTGCTCATCTCCAGCATACCGCAGACCGCGATGGAGGCTGATGAGGAATCTCTTGGCTGATCATCTCCGTCGTTAAACTCCAGATCCCAATAAGGCACCAGATCTCCCGGCAGATGCTCCAGAAAATATTCCGTCACCCTGCGGAACAGCTCAATGTACTCCTTCCGCCCCGTGTACTTATAGGCCAGTGCCAGCCCGTATACGCCCCATGCCTGCCCTCTGGCCCAGGCGGAGCCGTCCCGATAGCCCTGACAGGTCGCCCCATGGTCCGGCGCGCCGGTCTTCCTATCAAAGAAAAAGGTATGCCAGGTGGAATAGTCTTCTCTGATTACGTTGGCTACCGCCGTATGGATATGCTTTTCTGCAATATCCCTGTATTTTTCATCCCCCGTTTCCTCCGATGCCCAATAAAGCAGAGGAAGATTCAACAGACAGTCAATAATCAGCCGGTAATTGCCCGGTTCGTCCATGGCTCCCCAGGCCTGAATAAACTCGCCTACGGGATGAAATCTTGAGATCAGCTGATCCGCCGCCTTGATGGCCGCCTCCCTGCCCTCCTTATTTCCGGTGAGCTTATAGGCCGCCACGCAGGAGGGAGAATACAAAAAGCCCATATCGTGGTGGTCCACTGCAAGCTTATTGTCAATTCGGTTCAAAAAATCATGGACCTGCACCTCTGCTGCCGCCTTCAGCCGTTGATCGCCGGAAAACTCGTAAGAAAGCCAGATCTCCCCCGTCCAAAAGCCCGTGGTCCAGTCGCGGTTCTCTACAGGCGGGTAAAAACCGTTCTCGCTGTAGGCCTGCTGAAATTTGTCGGTAAATTCCGGCAGCACATGAAGTATCTGCCTGTTACAGAAATCCAGTGCCTCCCTTATCTCCGCTCCGGTAATTTCCGGATACCCTTCAAATGTAATGCCCATCCCTTTACCTCCCATGATCGTCTCACGCTAACCTTTTAAGCCGGAAGACGCAACGCCCTCCACAAAATACTTTTGCAGAATCAGGAATACAACCAGTACCGGTATTAATGATAACACAGATCCTGCCATAATTAAACCATAATCCGAAGAATATTGGCTGATAAACATTTTCAGACCCAGCTGAATGGTCTTTTTGTTCTGGGACTTTAAATAGATCAGGGCCCCAGATAATCGTTCCAGGTAGCCACAAAGGTAAATATGGTCAGGGTTGACAGCGCCGGCTTTGACAGGGGCAGCATGATACTGGCATAAATCCTGTATTCGCTCATGCCGTCTATTCTGGCCGCCTCGCACAGATCGTCCGGTATCCCCTCATAAAACTGCTTCATCATGAACACGCCGAAAGCCGAAAATGCCTGAAGACAGATGATGGCCGTCAGCTTGTCATTTAAGCCCATCTTCCGCATCATGATAAACTGCGGCACCATATATACCTGCCAGGGCATGGCGATGGTGGCGATATAAGCCAGGAACAGTCCGTTTTTATGCCTGAAATTCAGTTTTGCAAAGGAATATGCCGCAAAACTGCTGGTCAACAGCTGCAAAAGCGTAACTACCACCGTGAGAAATACCGTATTCCCCACAAACCGGGCAAAAGGAATTTTCGTCCAGATATTGGAATAATTGCTCCATCTTGGTGCCTCCGGAATCCACACAAAGGGATTCATCTGAAATACCTCCCGGTCGCTCTTAATAGATGCCGAAAGCATCCACAGGAAGGGAATCACCATGACCACGGCAATCAAAATCAGAATCATATAAACGACTACTTTACCCACAACTGCCTTTGTATGTGCCGATTTCATATTGCTCCTCCTTTTTATATCACATTGGTCCCGTACACCTCGATCTGGCTCAGCGCCGGAAAGGGCGAGGGATCATCTGCCTTGATCAGGCTGCCCAGCTCAATCCATGTGATTTCCCTCTCCGAAAAGACAAGCGCCTGCCCCCGGACGGACTTTTCCAGAGGAAACTCCTGACTGCTGCCGTCGGAAAAGCTTAAGGTCACCCTGGTCCACCAGTTATCATGGGGAAAATCTGCCCGGATATAAAGCACCACCCTGCCCGTTCTGATTCTTCTTCCAAAGTCTACCCTCATCACCGCATCGTCCTGTCTGTTGATACCCCAGGACTGGTAGGGCCATTGCCCGTGGGACAGATTGGCTCTCACGCCGTCGATGGCATTTTTCGCCGCAAACACCGACTCTCCCCTTGTCTCCACATTCGCCGTGGCATGAGGATAACATGGCACATCGCAGTGCTGGTCCGCAGGATTTAAGGCCAGATTCCGATATGCGGCAATCTCGTCCGGCCTAGCCGCCTCTACGTACAGGTAATGCCTGTCTCCACTGAAAATCTTGGGAGAACAGCTGATCCGCTTCTCCCCAAAAGGAACGGTATAGGATACGGTAGTTTCCGTAATGTAGACGAAAGCCGCGCCCAGCGCATCATCCACCTGCCAGTTGAGGTAACAATTCTTCTCCGAGGACGTTAGCTCGATTCTGTCGCCTTCCTGATAAGTGTGCATACATACCAAATCCGCAAAATCCTCACCGCTGCTGACACAGACAGTATTGTCAAATTTATCTATTACCTTTAAGGATAATATCATAAGCTTACGCCCTCTCCTTCCTTGCCTGCCCCCAGAACTGGATGATCGTTACCGCCAGCACCATCACAAACAGCACCATGGCGATGGAGCTGGAATAGCCCAGATCCCAGTCAATAAAAGCCTTTTGATATATGTAGTATACCAGCACCGTGGAGGATAAGGTCAGCTCTCCGCTCCCGCCGCCGGCCAACATGACAGCAATGTCATAAACCTTAAAACAGTTGATGGTCAGCATAACTACCACAAAGAAGGTAGTGGAGGAAAGCTGGGGCCAGGTTACATACCTAAACTTTGCCCAGGTGCCTGCACCATCCAGGCTTGCCGCCTCATACAGCTCCGCAGAAATCCCCTGAAGTCCCGCCAGATAGATCACCATGTAGTAGCCCATGTATTTCCAGACACTGAACAGGATCATTGATAATAATACCAGCCCTCCGGTAAACCACTGGGGCAGACTGCCCTGCTCCACGCCGAAATGATTGAGCAGCATGCTGTTAATGGGGCCCCTGGAGGGGTGAAACAGCATCTTCCACACCGCAGTAATGGCTACCAGGGAAGCCACATAGGGGAAAAAGGCCAGCGTCCGAAAGATCCCTCTTCCTTTTACCTTCTGATTCAATACGATGGCCAGCGCCAGGGAAGCTATCATGGTAAGGGGCACCGTACCCAGACAATAAATAACGGTATTTTTCAGTGCCGCCTTAAAAAAGGTATCTCCTGCAAGCCTGGAAAAATTACTGATGCCGGCCCACTCAATGGGATTGCTGCCGTCCCATTTTAAAAAGGCCAGCGCAAAGGCAAACACAATGGGAATCAGGGTAAATACACAGAATCCAATAAAATTGGGAGCAATAAAGGAATAGGCGATCAAATCTCTCTTGGTCTCCCGGCTGATGATCCTGCCGGCCTTGATCTTGTCGATCTTCCTGTTTAAGGCCCCGATCCTCGCCAGCTTCCTGCGCTTTTCTTTTTTATCGTTTTCTGTTCTCACTGCCACGATCAGCTGTGTCAGTTCACTTTGCAGGCCGTCAACCTTGACGGCCCTCTGTGCTGCATCCATCTTAGGCATATGATTTTTCTCCTTTCCAAAGGGGAGTTGTTAAAACAGGGACCGCGTCAGGCGGCCCCTGTGATACATCTTGCAAAAGTGCCTGCAATCCTTACTTCTGAACCTTTGATACCTCGTCATTCATAGCCTTAATCGCATCATCCAGACTCATTTCACCGGTCATGATAGAGCCGTGATAGGAATCCAGAATGGAGTTGATCTCAGATACGTTAGGCGCATAGGGAACCTCAAGGTAAAGGTTGGAAACATCCAGAGCCGCCTTGCTGGCCTCATCCTGGGGGAAGCCCTCCAGGGAAGTAATCGCTTTCTTTACCTCATCCGTCATGATGGCAGGGAAGTTACCACTGGAAGCCATAACCGCCGCACCTTCCTCACCGCTGACCCACTTCACGAACTCCCATGCCGCATCGGGGGTATCGGAGGCGGTGGTCACGGAAAGCCCGGTGATCGTACCTAAAGTGGAGCCGGCTTCCACTCCCTCAGCATGAGGATATTTCACAATGCCCCAGTTACCGCAGAGACTGGAATCATACTCACCGCTCTTAATATTGCTGATCAGGGTAGCGATAAACCAGGAGCCCTGATTCATCATCGCCACGTCTCCGCCGGAGAACGCTGCGGAATAGTGAAGACCCTCCGTCTTTAAGTCGCTGTACTTTCTAACAACGCCGTCGGCTTCCTGTGCCAGAACCATCTCATAATAAGGCTTCATAAAATCATAATTTCCGTCCAGAATGGTATGCTGTCCGTCCAGAACCGACATCAGTCCCACACAGCTTCTCCAGGTATGGTAATGTCCGCCGTATACCTGAGAGCCAAAGGTGGTATCCGTCATCTGCCTTGCCAGCAGATCATACTCATCCCATGTCATGTCGTTGGTGGGATAAGCAATGCCTTTTTTGTCAAACAGGTCCTTATTATAATAGAGCACCCAAAAGTCATTTCTGAAAGGCAGCTCATACAGCTTGCCGTCCACAAGCACCTGATCGGTAGCACCCGCATACTTACTAAGGTCAACCTTATCCTTTGCTATGTAATCATCCAGAGCAATGATGGAGCCCTTCTGAACCGTAAACGGTAGATAGTGCGTACCTCGACTGATATGAAGAAGTATGGGAGAATAG